>JAEEGQ010000116.1 GCA_016280395.1 Lachnospiraceae bacterium
AACCTGCTTGATGACGAAAACTTTGAGGAAATGGAGATATACGATCCCGTTCCCTCAAAGGCGGATTTTGGCGTCTACATAGATGGTGACAGCATGGAGCCCAGGCTTAGGGATGGCCAGCTTGTGTGGATCGAGCGTACGGATACCCTCGACCCCGGCGAGATCGGTCTTTTCTTCCTTGATGACAAGACATATATCAAGAAATACATTGTAAACCCCGCCGGCACCTTCCTTGTATCGCTAAATGCGCGGTACAAGCCCATTGAAGTAGGCGAATTCAGCAGTTTCAGGATATTCGGCAGGCTCGCTGTTGAACATGGACGAGAAAAGCAATAATCCCGGGCAGGAAAACACCGGACATACCTATATTGCAATAGACATGAAAAGCTTCTATGCCTCGGTAGAGTGCGTCGCAAGAGGGCTTGACCCCTTAAAAGCGAGGCTTCTTGTCGCGGATGCCGGCAGGTCCGACCAGACCATCTGTCTTGCGGTATCGCCGGCGCTCAAAGCCATCGGTGTTCCGTCAAGGCCAAGGCTTTTTGAAGCCAAACGGGCCATCCGTGCCTACGAGCAGGCCCACCGCACTACCGTCCGTTATATCACCGCTGTTCCGCGCATGGCAAAATATGAGGAAGTGTCCGCTGCCATTTACGGAACATATCTCAAATACGTTTCCCCCGATGATATCCATGTTTACAGCATAGACGAATGTTTCGTCGACTGTACGCCCTACCTCCACTTTTACCGTGTAGCTGCTGCAAAGTCGGGACAGTCTCCCGCGCATATCATGGCGCTTACAATGATACGCGATGTACTTAACACCACCGGGATCACCGCAACAGCCGGGATCGGGACAAACCTCTATCTTGCCAAGGTCGCAATGGATATCGTGGCAAAGAAAGCACCTCCGGACAAAGACGGGGTCCGTATCGCAGCCCTGAACGAGGAATCCTACCGCTATCTTCTCTGGGACCACAGGCCTCTGACCGACTTCTGGCAGATCGGCTCCGGAAAAGCAGGCAGGCTCGAGCGCAATCAGATGTTTACAATGGGAGATATTGCCGAACGAACCCAATGGGACGAGGAGTGGTTTTACAAGGCTTTCGGAATAGACGCCGAGATCCTTATCGACCATGCCTGGGGCATTGAACCCGTCACAATGTACGATATCAAGCACTACAAAAGCGACAGCCACTCCCTTTCAAACGGTCAGGTCCTGCCGCGCCCTTACAAATACGGCGAAGCCTGTGTCGTTTTTGAGGAAATGACAGATGTCCTGTGCTGCGACATGTATAAAAAAGGCCTGAAAGCATCCTGCTTTTCCTGGTGGGTAAGCTATGATTACAAAAGTCTTGAATACTGCCCCGGCTATGACGGCAGGCTTTCAATAGACTGGTACGGCCGCCTTCACCCCGCCCACTCAAACGGGACCGTAAGATTTCCCGTTGCAACCTGCAATGCCAGGCTTGTCACGGAAATGCTCATGAATGACATAAAAAAGAAAAGCGACCACAGACTGCTGTTCAGAAGACTCGGTGTCTGCGCCTGTGACGTAAAAAAAGACGACGGAACTTACCAAATGGACCTTTTTACGGACTACGAGCTTCTCGACAAGGAAAGCAGGCTGCATGCCGCCCTCCTTGAGGTCAGGACAAGATACGGGGCAAACGCCCTCATAAAAGGGATAAACCTGCTTGAAGGTGCCACGACCATTGAAAGAAACCGGCAGATCGGAGGCCATAAAGCATGAATTTCAGATACAGTACCGTTTACGAAAAAGGAAAACCGGTACACGGAAAATTCGATATATTCTCCATAAAGCACCCTCCAATGGAGCTTTCGAGACGCGCAAAGATATTCAGTCCGTTTGATGCACTGAAAGGCTTTGGCGAAGCCATCGCTTCAAAAGAAGCAGAAAGCGTTAAAGCCGCAGATATGTCCGGAACACCGGCTGATGATGATCAATACCCGGGTCTGCCGTGATATACTTTTTTTCAAGGCACCGTCATATGCCGTCCATAACACTTCCGGTATACGGAACAAACTTGTTGCACTATCCTGTCCCGGTATATGGCACAGTCTTGTTGTTCAGCCCGGTCCCGCGGTCCTGAGAATACATTCCCAAAAAGGAGCAAATATGTGCTGCAGATACTGTCTTGAAAAAGACCTTCCCGAATTGTCGGATGTGTTTGACATTGTCGCCCGTTCCGCACTTATTGAAAAATTCATCGATACTCACGGACAGCCCTTTATAACCCATGGCGAAGTACGCCCGACAGACATCGTTCCGGTTATTGCCCCCAATTCAAAAGGCATCCGCAGCGCGTTTCCCATGCAGTGGGGCTTTCTTGCTCCCGACAACAGGCGTACGCTTTTCAACGCAAGGGTTGAGACCGCAAATATCAAACCTGTTTTTAAGGATGCCTGGAAATCCCGCCGTTGTATCGTCCCCGCCTCCTGTTACTACGAATGGCAGCATTTTAAAGGGCCGGACGGCAGGGTAAAAACAGGAGATAAATACGCCATTCAGCCCGCAGGCTGTACTGTGACCTGGTTATGCGGCCTCTATCGCATTGAGGACGGTTACCCGGTATTTGTGATACTGACCAGGGAACCTTCTTCGGAATTACGCCGGATACACGACCGCATGCCCCTGATCCTCCCAAAAGAAAGGATCGATGCATGGATCGATCCCTCCTCAAAGCCCGAAGATGCCTTACAATATGCTCTCTCCGATATGATCATTGAAAAAGTGTTGGAGTGTTCATGACTTCAGCCCAAAAAGTACATCTGTCTCCCAACCGCAAAAGTACATCTGCCTCCCAACCGAAAAAGCTCATTTACTGCTTTCCCTTACGCATGTCACGTTTTTTGAAGTCGGCATCGATCTTTGCCTTCCATGCGCCGTCTTCGAATAAAGCACTCATGCAGCCGCCTGTGTACTTGCGAGCACAGCTTATGGCTTCTTCCATGACAGCATAATTCAGCGTCGTGCCTTCTTTGTCGCTATGGAAATTTGCCGCTCTTTCACGGCTTATACCCATGTTCCCTGCAACCTCGATGGCATCAATGTTGGCTCCGAGAAAAAGAAATTCCCAATTATGTTTTTCCTTCTGCTGTCCTATCATGCGCTTTATATCCTTGAAGCAGTATTCTCTGCTGGCATTTTCAAGCCCGTCGGTAGTGATGATGAACAGCGTCTTTTCGGGTCTGTCCTCTTCGCGTGCGTATTTATGCACATTGCTTATGTGACGGATCGCTCCGCCCACGGCATCAAGGAGAGCTGTGCACCCGCGCACATAATAATCCTTGTCCGTCAGCTTTTCGATCTTTCCTATCGGGACCCTGTCATGGATAACCTCGCTCACATCATCAAAAAGGACGGTAGAGACTAAAGCTTCTCCTTCTTCCTTCTGCTGTTTTGCGATCATGCCATTGAATCCGCCGATGGTATCGGACTCGAGTCCTCCCATGGAACCGCTTCTGTCAAGGATAAATACAAGTTCTGTAAGATTTTCTTTCATGATAATGACCTCCGTGCTCAAGTGTATTTGCTTGTTACGGATGTCATTATAAAACGGCTCATAGGTTATCCGGTCTCCTGCCGGGCGACATTTTCCGGGGTGTGAAAGATAAGCAGAACAGCCGGTCAACAAAAAACCGGATAATCAGCTTGAAAAAGCCTGATTTCCGGCATTTTTAGAAATATCGCATGTGTAAGAAAGGATGTTACGAACCGGAAGCGCATCCGAGCAACTGCTCTCCGTGTTCAAAAAGCGCTATATTGATCGCATAAATATCATATACTTTTCTCTCGATAAAGTACTGAACGATCAGATCCTGCCTGCTGCAGGGTGAAAGCGCAAATCCCGCTCTCGAAAGGAGGTCCTTTGTATCATCAAGATCGAGTTCCAGTGCCACAGCAAGGGCAAGCGCCGTAGCTTTACTCGGATTTTTTGTCGTGCCGCATTTAAGCTTTGAAAAGGCCTTTCGGTCAAGATTCGCCTTTTTCTGGACTTCAACATCAGTCAACCCTTTGGCGTCCGCAAAGGAAAAGACCAGCTCCATAAAGGTCTTATCAAGATTTTTTATCACATCATCCAGGCTTTTTGCTTTAGCTGCCGGCTGCAGCCCCACCGGCTCCTGTATTTGTGCCGCGCATTCTGTTGATTCTTCCCATACGGGTGCAGCCGTCTTTTTCCTGTAAGACGGGACGTGTGACATATTGTCTGCCCCTGCATGTTTTATATGGTCCGGTGCTTCCGGAATGCCAAAAAGCCCAGAGAACACGGACCGCCCGGCCCTGTTGGCAGCAGACGCACCTCCGCCTTCCCACCCGGTCCTGTTGGCAGCGAACGCACGGCCGTCTTCCCGCCCGGCCTCATTTAACTCAGGTGCATGACCGTATTCGTACTCTTCCCGGGTCTTTTCTTCTACATAATTATCGTTGATATATTCATCTATGTCGCCATAAAGCTCAGAAGAAAGCGAGAATGACTTCTCGTCAAAGACAACCAGATAAATATCCGTATCATGCTCCGCAAGGTAGGCCTCTGTTTCCGAAAGGGCTATCCTGAGCGCTATCCCCTTCGGGAAGCCGTAACACCCGGAGGCAAGCAGCGGGATCGCAAGGCTTCCGATATTGTTTTTCGAGACCAATTCAAAGATGCTCCGGTAACATTTCCGGATAATATCTTCTTCACTATCGCAGCCGCCCTTCCATGTTGTTCCGACGGTATGTATGATATATCTTGCCGGCAGGCCGAAGCCTTCTGTGAGCACGGAATGTCCGGGGGATATCTCACCTATCTCCCTGCGTTTTTTCAAGAGTTCCTTTTCCCCTGCCGCCTCGTAAACGGCTTTATCAAGACCGGCACCGTAGCACGGCATGGGATTTGCCGTGTTCACTATGGCATCGACCTTCATCCCTGTTATATCATTTCGAACTATCTGAAACGGCATTTACACATTCTCCTTAATCCCGTTTTAAGACCCCGGGGATGTACACTTATTCCACTCCAAGAACCTTGTAGTCCTGGTCCTCTACAGCTTTGCGGAGCACATCATCCGGAACTTCGGTATTCAGGGTCACAACCGCCGTATTCGCATTGTGATCCGCAACAGCGCTCTCAACACCGGCTACCGCAAGAAGAGCCTTTTGTACACGGGCCTCGCAGTGCTCGCACATCATTCCTTCTACCTTAAGTGTCTTTGTCATTTTCTTTTCCTCCGTTTCGTATTTGTTTGTATTGTTTTCCATGATCTCATCTATCGAAACGGGATGCCTCATCTTACGGTCGCGGGAAGGATCATGTATCTTTAACAGGTTGAGTCTCAGCGCATTCATGCAGACCGTAAAGCTTGACAGCGACATCGCCGCAGCGCCCCACATGGGATTCATGCGGATACCGGGGTACAGACCCGCTGCCATGGGGATCAGGATGATATTGTAAGCAAATGCCCAGAACAGGTTCTCGTGGATATTCCTCAAGGTCCGGCGACTCAGCCTTACTGCTGCCGATACGTCAGTAAGTTTTGAATTCATCAGAACGACATCTGCGGAATCCACCGCAACATCGGCACCTGCGCCTATTGCTATACCTGTATCTGCGCGTGTAAGGGCGGGTGAATCGTTTATACCGTCCCCAACCATCGCTACTTTTCCGTATTTCTGCAGCTTTCGGATAACAGCTTCCTTACCGTCCGGAAGCACTCCCGCGATAACCTTGTCCACGCCCGCCTGCTTTCCTATCGCCCGGGCTGTCCGCTCGTTATCACCGGTAAGCATTACTACTTCAATGCCCATATTCCGCAGCTCTTTTACGGCCTTTGCGGAATCCTCTTTGATAACATCCGCAACGGCTATCATTCCGAGGAGTTTTCCGTCTCTTGCAAAGAACAGAGGAGTCTTTCCCTCTTCGGAAAGCCGCTTTTCCTCCTGTTCCGTGTGTATATCAGGTTTACATACGGTCCGGATAAACTTCCCTGAGCCCGCATAAAGGGGCTTTCCTGCCTGCTCTGCAAAGATCCCGTTCCCGGGCAATGCCTTCCAGCCTGACAACGGCTGCGCAGGGCACGGCGGGTTTTCAACAGAATTTACGATGGCTTTTGCAAGAGGATGCTCGCTTCTTGCCTCAAGAAGATATGCTGTCGTAACAAGCTCTTCCTTAGTAACTCCGTCCGCAGGTATCACATCCGTAACCTCAGGCTTACCCGCAGTAACCGTCCCGGTCTTGTCCAGCGCTACAATCTGCACTTTCCCGGCCGATTCGAGGGATTCGCTTGTCTTGAAAAGTATGCCGTTCTTTGCTCCCATGCCGTTGCCTACCATGATCGCCACAGGCGTTGCAAGCCCAAGTGCGCATGGACAGCTTATGACAAGCACACTTATGGCCCGCTCCAGAGCAAAGGTCACTCCCGCTCCCTGTATGCCCCAAATGATGAAAACAACCGCGGCTATGGCAATGACTGCAGGAACAAATATTCCCGAAACCTTATCGGCGATCCTTGCTATCGGAGCCTTTGTGGCCGCTGCATCACTGACCATCTGTATGATCTGTGAGAATGTCGTGTCCTCGCCGACACGGCTTGCTCTCGCCTTAAAGAAACCGGACCTGTTTATCGTGGCGGCGCTTACGCTGTCTCCTTCCGCTTTATCCACCGGAACTGATTCTCCGGTAAGTGCCGATTCATCAACCGCACTGCTGCCTTCCAGTATAACTCCATCCACGGGGATGGCTTCCCCGGGCCTTACAATGAACACATCACCCGGCCCCACGTCATCGATATCAACTGTCAGTTCTTTTCCGTCCCGCTCGACTGTAGCAGTCTTTGGAGCCATCTTCATAAGGTTCTTCAGGGCATCCGTGGTCCTGCCTTTCGACAGAGATTCGAGCATCTTCCCAACCGTGATGAGAGCGGGTATCATCGCTGCGGACTCGAAATACAGCTGGCTGTGATACATCTCCATAAGGTCCGCATTTGGTGTCCCACCGGTAACAAGCACCGTCATCTTATATATGACATATAAAGACCAGCCAAAGGAAACCGACGATCCAAGCGCTACAAGCGCGTCCATATTGGGACTGCCATGAATTAGGGACCTTGTCCCGGAGACAAAAAATGCTCTGTTGATATACATGACCAGGATCGCGAGCAGCATCTGTGTAAGCGCAAGCCCAAGGTGATTATGCTCTAAGAACCCGGGAACCGGGAACCCAAGCATATTGTGGCCCATAGTAAGATACATAAGCACCAAAAGAAACCCTGCAGACCACGCAAGTCTCCTGATTAAAACAGGGGTCTCGCGGTCTTTCAAGGCTTCTTCCTCTGCCTCAAGCTTTGCCGACATGCTCTTTCTTTCATTTTTTGTATCCGCGCGGTCCTTCGGTCTTGCGCCGTACCCCGCTTCTTCGACAGCCTTTATTACATCCTCTTCGCTGACATCTCCGTCAACGCCCATCGAGTTTGTAAGCAATGAAACGCTCACGGTCCTTACGTCCGGAAGCTTCTTCACCGCTTTCTCAACCCTGGCCTGACAGGCAGCACAGGTCATCCCTGTCACGATAAACTGCGTCATCGGTTATCTCCCCAGCCTTTCCCGGCTGTTTACAGATGCCGGATAAATGTTTCCGCTCGCGTCTCATTTATCCGGATCACCCTTTATTATATCATTCCCGAAT
>JAEEGQ010000010.1 GCA_016280395.1 Lachnospiraceae bacterium
GGCACCTTTGAGGAGCTTATGGCTCTGAACGGCAGGTTCGCGAGTGTTTATAACATTCAGGTCGAACAGCAGAATTCAATAGCCGATTATGATGCGGCTGCTTCAAGAGAGGAGGCGCGTTCAAATGGCTAACAGAAATACATATTTCCAGGATGAAGTCATCCAGAGAAAGATAGATGTAAAGCAGCTCGGACGTACTCTCCGCTATGTACTTCCGCATAAAAAGACCTTTATCTACATGACGGTCCTTATGATCGTGACATCGGTCGTTTCGCTTATCCCGCCGATGCTGTTAAAGACGATCGTTGATACGGTCGTGCCCGACAAGGACATAAAGCTGCTTGTGATAGTGGGCGTGAGCCTTGTCTTCCTGTCGATGGTGGAGATACTTTCGACCTTTGTGCAGACAAGGGTAATGGGCAAAACAGGCAACACCATCATCGCATCCATCCGCAAGGACATCTTTGAACAGCTCCAGAAGCTGCCCTTCGAGTATTTTGACAACCGACCGGACGGCAAGATAGTAGTGCGTGTTACCGAGTATATCAACGGCCTGTCGTCGTTCTTCTCGGATTATGTGATGATGTTCTCGATCTATATCATGAAGATCATTGTCGTTACCGTATTTATGCTCGTTTTAAGCCCGGCGCTCACAGGGATCGTGTTTGCGACGGTCATCCCCATGATGGTCATCGTTTTCCTGCTCAGATACGCCATCCGTAAGCAGTTTGGCGCGCACCGCGCCAAAGTCTCCAACCGTACGGCATTTCTTGTCGAGTCTATCATGGGCGAGCAGATCGTTAAGAACTACAACAGGATCGAGCTTAACGAGAAGACCTACGAAGAAGTGCATATGGCGAGCGTTAAGCAATGGCTGAAGATCGTGTACATGACAAGGCTCAACCACCCTATCGTGCAGAGCTTCTGGCATTTCGGGACTCTTGCGATATACTGTGTTGCGCTTTCGATGATACTTGGCGGGGATGCGCTCATCACAGCCGGTACGGTAATCACATTCACCAGCTATATGAGCAATTTCTCCGGACCTATAAGCCAGATAGCGTCCATAATCCAGGATCTTGCCCAGGTAAGCTCGAACCTTGAACAGGTATTTGACACTATCGATTATCCTGTTACAATAAAGGATAAAGAGGACGCTGTGGCCTTTGACAAAGTTGAAGGACGCGTGGATTTTGATGATGTTACCTTTGCCTACGAGCCCGGTGTAAACATTCTCGAACATTTCGACCTTCACGTTAAAAAAGGCGAGACTATCGCGCTTGTCGGCCCTACAGGAGCCGGAAAGACAACTGTCATCAACATGCTCACCAGGTTTTATGATGTGCAGGAGGGCAGCGTTAAGATCGACGGGATCGATGTAAGGGATGTGACTCTCAAGTCACTTCGCCGCGAAGTGGGCGTGCTCATGCAGGATCCGTTTATCTTCAAGGGCACGATCATTGACAATATCCGCTACGGAAAGCTTGACGCAACGGACGAAGAGTGCATAGAGGCCGCAAAGAAGATCCACGGCGACAAATTCATAGAAAAGTTCGACGGCGGGTATTATCATGAGCTTGAGGAACGCGGCGAGGGGCTTTCGGCTGGCGAAAAGCAGCTTATAAGCTTTGCAAGGATCATCTTAAAGGACCCTTCGGTCGTAGTCCTTGATGAGGCAACAAGCGCTATCGACACGGAAACCGAAATGATGATAAAAGAGATGCTGGATGTGCTCCTTGAGGACAGGACCGCGTTTATCGTGGCTCACAGGCTCTCGACGATAAGGAATGCCGACAGGATCCTGTATATCAGCAACAAAAATATCGCAGAACAGGGCACGCATGAGGAACTCATGGCAAAACGCGGCCTGTACTGGGAGCTTGCAAGATGAAACGTATTACCGAGGATATTAAAAACAGAACATTTAAGACCGTGTACCTGCTGTTCGGGACCGAGCGGTATCTTATCAATACTTACGCCGCAAGGCTTAAGAGCGCAGTGATACCGGAAGATGACGCCATAAACTTCAACGGCTTCGAGGGGAAGGATACCGACTGGAACGAGGTCATATCCCTTGGGGAGACCATGCCGTTCTTTGCCGACAGAAGGCTCATAACCATAGACGGGAGCGGGCTTTTTAAGACTTCAGGCGAGGCTTCGGCAAAGATGGCCGGATGGGTGAAGGATATCCCCGAGACCACCACATTGATCTTTACCGAAAACGAAGTGGACAAAAGGAATGCGCTTTACAAGGCTGTTGCAGAAAACGGGCTTGCGGTGGAGATGAACGGCCCCACGGAAAATGACCTTAAGACCTTTATCGGTTCAAGACTCAAGAAGAACGATCTTAAGATCACGGAGAATGATGCGCAGTATCTTCTCGAGACAGTAGGCTCGGATATGATGAACCTTGTGAACGAGATGGAGAAGCTTATCGGATATACGCTCGGCAGGGATGTTGTTACCCGTGAGGATATAGATACAGTCTGCGTCCGTCAGATATCGGGCAGGATATTCGATCTTACCGACGGTATCGCCGAGAAAAACAGGGAAAAGGCTATGCATGCCTATGCGCAGATGATCGCCTTAAGAGAAAGACCGGCGGGCATTTTGTACAGGGTGACCTCGCATTTTAATTCACTTCTGCAGACAAAGGATCTGGTGTCTAACGGCAAAAATGCCAGGGATGTGGCTTCCGTCCTGAAGATAAAGCAGTATCCCGCGGATAAATACTACAGACAGGCGAAGCGCTTTTCAAAAGAGGCGCTTGCAAAGGCTGTAAGCATGGGAATAGAATATGAGACGGCATTTAAGCAGGGCAACATGGATGAGGCCCTTGCAGTGGAAATGTATATGGTGAACCTGCTGCAGTAATATGATCCACGCAGTTTGTACAGTGTTTAAAACGAAAACAGCCGCTCACTGAGCGGCTGCTGTTTTACGGAGCCGGTGGGATTCGAACCCACGAGCCCTTGCGGGCTACCTGATTTCGAGTCAGGGCCGTTATGACCACTTCGATACAGCTCCATGTCTTTTGCGGACAAAGTGCATTGTAACATATTGCAATTAATAATACAATACCTTTTTTATTCTTTTGACGCAACTTTCATTGACAATCCGGGGAGATACTTAATATAATGATCGTGTATCAAACGGAGGGACTCTTTATGAAAAGGAGCGTTACTGAAAACTATTATGACAACTGCCCAAACTGCGGTGCGGTGATACAGGCGGACTACAAGGTCTGCCCCTATTGCGGGACGACGGTCGTTCACAGCAGGACCTATACCGAGAGTGATGGGGGACAGGATATCTATAATATCAATACCCAGAATGTTTATTATTATAACGACGAGCCTCAGAAAAACGGTGATACGAGAAAAGTTGATATCGTTTCGGATGCAGACCCCGATAACGGCGGTGTTGCAAACAGCCTTGGGTCTGTCGTGTTTCTTGTTGTCTGGATCGTAATGAGCCTTGTTGTAACCGGCGGGTTTATGTCCGAGGGGGGCCTTTTCGGATTGCTGCCGCTCGGAATTGGCGTGTTCGGTGTGGTAGGTGTCCTTTCAAATCTCAAAAAGAGCGCAGCCTACAACGGCGCAAGGTATTCCGCTCCTCATTACGACGCTGAGGTTATCGGACACAGCAAATATACCGAAGATGTCGGTTCTTCGGAACATCCGCATGTAAAAGCAGCCTGCGCTGTAAAGGTCCTTGCCAGGATCGACGGAAGAGAACAGTGCATACTTATCGAATCAAAGAACCCGGCTGCCGATGCCGCATATCCCGTAGGCTGCCACATCACTATCGCAGGCAGCGGCAGAAGCTTTGTGATCATTGAATAATACTGCATGAAGAAAACTAACATCGACATGACAAAAGGGCATATGATGCCTTTAATACTTCGGTTTGCCATACCCGTTGTGTTCGCAAATATCCTGCAGATGCTGTACGGACTTGCGGACACATGGGTAGTGGGTAACTATTGCGATGAGGCTGCGCTGGCTGCTATCGGCACCAGTTCGCAGCCTGTTGAAATTGTGCTCTGCATTTTCCTCGGGCTCGGGTCCGGTGTTTCGATCCTTGTTTCGCAGGCAGTGGGACAGCATGATGATGACAGGGTGAGAAGAGTTGTAAGGACAGCGACAACTTTTCTTTACGTTGTGGCGATCCCATTAACATTCTTTGGGATACTCGTATCCCCGGGGATATTAAAACTTATGCAGACACCGGCAAATGCTTATCCTCACGCGCTTATGTATATCCGGATCATATTTGTCGGGACCGTGGCGCAGATGGGCTACAACATGAACGCCGGGATCCTGCGGGGCCTGGGTGACAGTGTATCGTCACTTGTTTTTCTTATCGTCTCAAGCCTGCTCAATATCGGACTGGACCTGCTCTTTACGGTCGTTTTCGGATTCGGCGTTGCGGGCGTTGCCGCTGCTACTGTTATTTCACAGTTTGTAAGCTGGTTTGCCAGCATGATATACCTTAGGGCCGTCTATAAGAAGGTGGATTATTCACCGCTTATCAGAAAGATAGACAGACAGCTCCTTATACATGAGATGA
>JAEEGQ010000117.1 GCA_016280395.1 Lachnospiraceae bacterium
TAATGAAAGAAGTTAATAAAAAAACGGTCATTCGGAGTACTTTGGTAACTACTTTTGGACTGAAGAAAAATGAATATAGTGGGATATTTACAAACATCATAACGCTTAAAGATCTGTTTTTGTGAGGCGGGTAATGGATCCCCGGGACGGGGTTAGAGGGTCATTATTGAGTAGAGCAAAGAAGTTGGTAAATTCAAGTTTGCCGGGATGAACGATAGAGCGTTATCTCGGATAATTATATAAAGGCTAGGGGATAAGGATGATAGAAAAGATAATAGCGGCTTGTGGAAACGATTGTGCTGCATGCCCCAGATATGTTGGACATCCATATGAAAAGACAGGCGAAGAACTCCGCCGCACTGCAGAGCTTTGGATGAAGATTGGGTATCGGGATCATCTCGTGACGAATGAAGAGATTTCCTGTACGGGTTGTAAGCTGGAAAACTGGTGCAGATACCGCGTTGTTAAGTGTTGTGTGGACAGAGGCATTGAAACATGTGCTGATTGCAGGGAATACCCTTGCGACAATATGAAAGAGTGTTTCGAGGTTACAAGGTCTTTTATGCCTAAATGTCGCGAAGTATGTACGGATGAAGAATATCAGCAATTAAACACAGCCTTTTTTGAAAAAGAAAAGAATCTTTCAAAAATATAAGAATGCCGGATTTATGCTGGTTTAAGCCGCTGAAAAGTTCTGCAAGCGTTAACGAAGAGATGCCAGAGGATGAAGAGGGATTGACTAATGAACCGCTTATGTCGTAAAAACGACCGCTTATGCCTCTCTTTCTACCACATTTTCAGTTTTGCTTGAAGAAGGCAGGCTTTATGTGTAAAATACCCAGAGAAGTGCGGTCCGGCACTTCTTTGCGTCCCTATGACCAAAACACATAAGCGAGGCAGAACGTGAAAGACCCCATTAATGTTGAAGTTGTGCTTGACAGCAGGTTCAAAGAACCAAAGATCAAGATATATACGGAAAAAAGAACAGAAGAGATCGACCGGATCTTAGATGCCATCGAACAAGCGCACAAGAGCGCCTATCCCCCGGTCCTTGGGCTAAAAGATGATGTTATCGTACCTGTATTCCAGCGGGATATAATAAAAGCGGTCGTTGACAACCGCAACACCAGGATATACTCCTCGGACGGCGAGTTTCTTGTAAAGAGAAAGCTTTCCGAGCTGGAAGAAACACTGAATCCGGACCGTTTTGTGCGTATTTCACAGAGTGAGATAATCAATCTGCGCAAGGTAAGCTGTTTTGATTTCTCCGTCCTTGGCACCATAGGAATTGAATACGACGACGGCTCACGCTCATGGGTATCGAGACGCTTTGTGAAGGCACTTCGCAACACTCTCGCAGGATTGGATGCTTCGTCCGGGAAAGGAGGCCGTCAATGAACTTAAAGGAACGTTTTTGTCTTAAGGCAAGTATCGGCGGTATCTTAGGCGTATTTGTCGGTGTAGGCATCGCCTCATTGTCCGGTGATCCCGTTTCCGACCGGGTTCCGTTGATCGTCCAGCTCCTCCTTTATGCCCTTATGGGTGTTGTGGGGAACGGCGGGTCCATAATCTATGACATCGAGTCCTGGAGCGTTGCAAAGGCCACGCTGGTTCATTTTGCCTCCGTGATAGTCTTCTTCGTGATAATGGGGCTGATCCTGGATTTCGGTCCGCCGCTTGTATATCTGATAACATCCGGCGCTATGACGGTTGCATATTTTGTTATCTGGATCGTAAATTATATCAAAGGGAAGCGGACTATAAAGGCTATGAATGATGAGTTGAAAAGCTTTAAGAGCCGCCCCGAATCTGACAATTGAATAACGAGCCGAATGGGTTAAGCTAAATGGGTCTTAAAACGGACCGCTTTCACCCGTTCGGCTTTTTTCATTATCTTGACGAAACCGGCAAGATTATGTATAGTCAAAAAAGGCCGAACCGGTCACAAGGGGGGATCAAAGTGAAGGTAGAAGTCAACGCGGTAGATTCATACGATCAGGAATGCGCGGTAATTAATACGGTAAAGGTCACGGAGGACATCCAGAGCGCCATCGATATCCTTGACAACAACTGCAGGGTGATACCGGTTGTAAGCGAAGGAAGAAACGTTATCCTTAGGACAGACAAGATCTATTACATCGAGTCTGTGGACAAAAGGACATACATTTACACAAAAGAAGGGTGCTATGAAGCCAAATACCGCTTATACGAGCTCGAGGAGCTGCTGAACAATTACTTTTTGCGGACTTCCAAGGCAATGATCATAAACATCCGCAAGATCCGCATGGTAAAGGCGGAGATGAACGGAAGGCTTTCAGCGGAGCTGTTAAACGGCGAGAACGTGATAATTGCGAGGAACTACGTAAAGGATCTTAAAGAAAGGCTGGGTATCTAGTATGACGAAGCTTAAGATATTGTTCAATCAGACGCTGATGATCTCCACTGCCATTCTGTTCGGCGTAGGTGTTCAGACATTTTTCCAGTATATCCTGCGGGGAAAGGCTGATTTTACCTGGCCGTGGTACACGCCTCTGTCCATCGTGCTGACAGGGCTTCTGTGCGCGCTCCCGACCACGCTGCTTTTAGGGGCGGAAGAAGGAGGCGTTAAAAGGACGCTGATAAGGAACCTGCTCCATTTCATCCTGGTGGGAGGCGTGGTATCCCTTTGCGGCTACCTGTTTTCATGGTACGATAACCTTGCGGACTACATTCCGATCCTTGTAATGTATATCCTTATCTATTTCTTTGTATGGGTATCGACGCTGTGGCTCATGAAAGCAGACGAAAAGAAGATAAATGCTGCAATAGAGCAGTTCAGGGACGAGGAATAAAAGCCGGAACGGTCAGAGGGACCGGGGCTTTGTACATGTCAAAAAACATAAAAGATGCAACTTGGTAACGTGTAAATGCATGTTGGTCGGGTTGCTCTTTTTTTATTACGGATCATGTGTTAAAGTCCCGTTTGTAAGGAACAAAAACAAAAAAGCGAGGAAAAAACATGAATGCGGTAAGCGTAAAAAATCTTTCAAAAAGATACAGGGAACATCCTGCAGTCGACAACATATCCTTTGATGTAAAGGAAGGCGAATTCTTTGCATTCCTTGGTGAGAACGGAGCAGGGAAGTCCACAACGATAAACATCCTCTGCACGATCCTTGAAAAGAGCGAAGGAGATGTGGAAGTTTTCGGGCATAAGCTTGGCAAAGAGGACGACATCATAAGAGAAAAGATAGGCATAGTCTTTCAGAATTCCGTGCTCGATCCCAAGCTGTCCGTCAAAGAAAACCTCCTCTCGAGAGCATCCTATTACGGGCTTTCGAAGGCGGATGTCATAAAGAGGCTCGAGCCTTTCATGGACCGCTTTGAATTAAGGGAGATCTGGAACAGGGCGTACGAGAAGCTTTCCGGAGGCCAGAGAAGGAGGGTGGATATCATACGGGCCCTGCTGCACGATCCGAAGATCCTGTTCCTTGACGAACCGACCACGGGGCTTGATCCGATGTCGCGCAAGATAGTCTGGGACTACATCGAATATCTCAGAAAAGAGCAGAAGATGACGATCTTTCTTACTACCCATTACATGGAGGAAGTAAGGGATGCGGACAGGGTCGTAGTGCTCGATAAGGGAAAGATAATAGCGGAGGACACGCCGCTTGGCCTTAAGAACCGTTTTACTTCGTCGAAGCTCATATGGTACACGGACAGGGGCGCGGATAAGGAAAGAGTGCTTGAAGGCATGGAATCCGATTACGACGGCGACCATTACACCGTAAAACTTTTCCCGGAAAAAGAGGCGGGACTCACACAATACTTGTACGAAAACAGGGACGTAATAACGGATTACGAAGTTATAAAGGGAACCATGGATGATGTGTTCCTGACACTTACAGGAAGGAAAATGGGTGAATGATATGAGAAGCTTTATAGGTTTGACAAAAAGAAATCTTCTGGTGTTTTTTAAGGACAGACAGGCAGTCCTGTTCTCGCTGTTAACATCGATAATAGTACTGGTCTTGTACCTGCTTTTCCTTAAGGGAACCTTTGTTGACGCAATGAATGATGTAACCGGCGCATATCCCGGGCTTTCGGGCGCGGTCACATCCGGCGACATTAACATGCTCGCAAATCTCATCCTCCTTACAGGCATCATCGGCTCGGCGATGATCACGGTGCCTTACAACTGCCTTACAACGGTTGTAAGGGACAGGGAGACGAAGATCGATTACGACATCCTCTCAACGCCCATAAAGAGATGGCAGATCATCCTTTCGTATTTTACGGCAGCGGCTCTTTCCTCGATGATCCTGACCGGGATCATCCTTACTGCGGGCTTTTTACTGGTAAATTCGCAGGGCGATCTGCACCTTGGAGTACAGGATGTCTTAAAGGCTTACGGGGCTGTGGCTCTCGGATCTGTGTCTGCAACAGCCTTTTTCATGATACCCGTATTGTTCTTTAAGACTACCGGCGCAAGCGGAGCCTTTTTCGGCATACTTTCCGCAGCGGCAGGCTTCGTTATCGGGGCATATATCCCGATCTCGCAGTTCTCGGGTACGGTGCAGACCGTCTGTAACCTGTTCCCCGCAAGCCACATCACCATCATGACAAGAAACATCTTTATGAACGGGATACTTTCACATGTGGACAGTAAGCTTGCAGGAGTCGACGGCGGAATGTTTGTAAAGACGATCAGGGATCTTTTCTCCTTTAAGGCCCGCTTTTTTGAGTGGAACCTTGAAGTGCCGCAGATGCTTGTCTACGTATTGGCTGCGCTTGTCATCTGCATTGTTGTCCAGACGGCGGTTTTTGCAAAGACATACAAAAAATGAGCGTCTTATTTCAGGTAAGTCTCGAGATAGAGCCTGCAGCCCTCTGCGATATCGAGATCGTTGTCGCTGCTTTGGATCATGTAGCCGATGGTCTGGAGCGGGATCACGATGCTGTCAGTCTTAAGCTCGCTCTTATGTGAAGCAGCCATTTTCTCTACAACCTGCTTCAGGTCGGCGCCTTTGTAAGCCTCACGGTAAAGTGCGGCATCCTTGTGCCTGCGGCGGATACAGCATTTGTTGTGCCCAAGGCGCAGCAGCAGTATTATGCCGACGGTCAGCGGGATTATCACCGCAAAGGATACCCAGATGGGAACGCGTGTGGTAAAGCCGTAAAAGTCGTTCCAGCCGCCGCGTTCTTCACCTATGACAACTACCATTACAACATAGACCGTCGCATAGATGAGTACGGGGATCAGAGCAAGGACCGACTCGGAAAGCTTGATCAGGTGGCTGTTGATAAAACAGCAGAATGCCACGATGCAAAGTACCGGGCAGACACCGTGCAGGAAAAACCGGGAACCTGAGAAGATCAGGACAAAGCCCTTAACGGGGGCGAGGATGAACAGCGAAACAAGAAAAGTGAGCGATACTGCCGTCACGGCAACATGCATCAGCACAACGACCCAGTCGGGCAGATGATAATACCCGGTGCGGATGCCGTCCACCGTATATGGAAGGCACAGCAGCATGGACACACCCGCAAGGATGTTGGAATCAACGGTAAACATGCAGAAGGTCCTTAGGCCCATATGGTCAAAGTTTTCATCAAAGGGTGTCACGAGGTTCATGGTCACGCCCGCACAGACGCATACAGCAACAATGCCCGCACTGATAAGTGCGAACAGGCACTGCATCCGGTTGCTTTGGATGGCAGGATCTCTCACGGCAGGTATCCTCCTCTTCACGATCGATCTGATATCATCGATTTGTCATTATCATGTATTCTATCACAAAAGTCCCACAAGGTCTATCAATAATCCGTGGAATCCGAAATCCGGGACATGCCGGTGAGAGCTTCGGGCATCCGCGGGATCGAAAATTTTTTGACAAAACCTTGCGGATACTGTAAAATACATGTGTTTGCAAATAAATGAAAGGAAGGCTTAATGCCTGTTTTGAAGATGAGTAACCTCACAGATAACAAAGATATTAATGAACGCCTGGCAGTTGTCAGGAAGGAGATCGAAAAGATCCGGTCATCCGCGGAGAACGGATCCTTCTTTTTAGAAGCCGCAAAACTTATTGTGCTCCAGTTTGAAACACTGGATAAATTAAACGACGGTTCATTTTTTGAGCTTGACGCAGCCGGAATGCAGGCAAACAATGATGCGTTAAACAGCTGGAAGCTTGAGGGCAATTATGAGGATTCCTTTGTAAATCCCGCACGTGCTGTCAAAGAATACGGTGATAAAGGGCAGATCATAGCCTTTCTTGCGGACAAGCTCGTGTTTGGAAATGAGCATATATTCTGCGGCAGAAAAGAGCGCTTTGTCCTTGCACTTGAGCTTTTTCTTGAAATATACGGCCTTTACATGAAAGGCGCCGATGCTGCCGAATGGCAGAAAGCAGTTGCAAGGCACCAGACAGACATCATAGAAACTGCGGCAAAAGAAGCCGTCTCAAGACAATACGATCCCGATGACCGGGGGATCGCAAAGATCATTGAACGCGTAACTCCCGGAGACTACAGATACCTGTATCTGTACGGCCTTCCTGTCTCCGAAAACGAGATCAGGACGGCAAAGTTCATCGATTCGCTTCCGGA
>JAEEGQ010000118.1 GCA_016280395.1 Lachnospiraceae bacterium
CCCACGCCATCGGAAGACGTGGAGACGACACCGCGGGGCAAAAGCGTGAAAACGTCAACTTTGCCCTACGCCTCCGGAAGACGTGGAGGTGACACCGCGGGGCAAAAGCGGGAAAACGTCAACTTTGCCCCGCGCCTCCGGAAGACGTGTAGGTGACACCGCGGGGCAAAAGCGGGAAAATGGCAACTATGCCCCACGCCATCGGAAGACGTGGAGACGACACCGAGGGGCAAAAGCGTGAAAACAGCTTCCTTGCCCCGTGGCATCGGAAGACGCGGAGACGACACCGAGGGGCAAAAGCGGGGAACCGTCAACTTTGCCCCACGGCACCGGAAGACACGGAGGCGGCACCGAGGGGCAAAAGCGGGGAAATGGCACCTATGCCCCACGGTACCGGAAGACGCGGAGGCGACACCAAGGGGCAAAAGCGTGAAAACGGCACCTTTGCCCCGCGACTCCGGAAGAAGCAGAGGAGCCACCGCGGGGCAAAAGCGGGAAAACCGCTTCCTTGCCCTGCGATTCGGGGAAATGTGATGTATATTCCGTGTTTTTAGATGGTCTGTTGGGTAGTATCGTGCCTTTTGGAATAAATGTTGGAATAAGCCATATTATTGGGGGAAATGGTCTATGACAATGAATTCTGTTCAGATTTCGGGGTTGCAGGAAAAACTGGCAATGGAAAAGAAAATGCTGTTTGCCTTAAAGCGAAAACTCGACAAGTCTTTGAAGAATATTCCGGATGGTGTGCTGCATATTAAGACGTATAAAGGCAAACACAGGTATAAACTGTACAAGATCAATGAGATGGGCGAAAAAGAAGAACGATATATACATTCTGATGAAACACGTCTTTTGAATTCTCTGGCTCAGCGGGATTATGAAATAAAATTGAGCAGATTAATAGAACGAAGACTGAAACAACTATCGGGTTTAGCAGATGAATTCAGGGATGATGAGATTGACAGGGTTTTTGAGGATATGTGTGAATCAAGAAGATGCCTTGTTCATCCTATTGAACCGACGCTTAAGCAAAAGAGGGAAGAGTGGAAGGACGAAACATATGAAGGCAAGCCCTATTATGATAATAATCCGGAGATTTATACAAAACGCGGAGAACGCGTCAGATCCAAATCGGAGAAAATCATTGCAGATATGCTTGCTGACGCTAATCTGGAGTATAGATATGAGTATCCTGTTATGCTGGAAGGAATGGGAATGGTTTACCCGGATTTCACTATACTTCATCCCGAAAATTTGAAAGAAATATATTGGGAGCATTGTGGGCTTATGAGTGATATGGAGTATTCTGCCGGAGCAATCAAAAAGATCGATTGCTACATAAAAAACGGTCTATACCCGGGGGACAGGCTTATCCTTACATTCGAAGGCAGCGGAACAGGTCTGGATGTCCGCAGCATCGGCAAAATAATAGAGCATTATTTCTAGGAGCAGGTTTAACACCGCTTACTGTTTGCTGTATTGTTGGCCCTTGTGCGCGCAGGGTGTGCCATGGGTGGTCTTTAGGAAAGGGAAGGCCACGGGGGCGTGCAAGGGGGTTAAGATGTTTTTAGGATGTTTAAGGATGTTTTTGTGGAGGTTTGTGGTAAAAATAACACTTGCATTTTCGATGGTTTTATTGTAAAGTCTTGAAAGTGCGTTTTATGGTCACGGACGAAAGCATGTCGCAGGGCGACATAAGAGCCGGGCGGCGGGGACCTTACAGGTACCGGACAGCCGGTGAACACGAGAGCCTGGCGGCAAACCTTGCGGAGCCGGACAGCCGGTGAACACGAGAGCCCCGGTGGCAAACCTTACAGGTACCGGACAGCCGGTGAACACGAGAACCCGGCGGCAAACCTTACGGAGCCGAATGGCGGGGACGCACATGTACCATTTTGTTTTTGGAGGACAAAGAAAGAATGAAAAGATTTACTGCATTGGTTCTGACGGTCGTTCTTGCTGCGGGCCTGCTTGCGGGATGCGGCGCAAACGACAAGAAAAAAGCAGCCATCGAGAAGTATGGTTCGGATACTCTGAAGGTATATATGCCGACAGTGTATATTGACGAGGACGTTGTTCCGAATTTCGAGAAAGAGTTTGGCGTGAAGGTCATCGTCGAGCTTTTTGACTCGAACGAAATGATGTATACGAAGCTTCAGGCCGGCGACTCGTATGATCTTTTGATCCCTTCTGATTACATGATAGAGCGTCTTATGAACGAGAAAATGCTTCAGAAGATCGACAAGAGCCTGATCCCCAACATGTCGGTGCTCGTTGACCAGGTCAAGGATATGTCCTACGATCCTGGCAATGAGTATTCTGTTCCGTATTTCTGGGGAAATGTCGGCATTGTTTACAACACCAAGAACGTAAGTCCCGAGAAGGTTGAGGCTGAAGGCTTCTCGATCCTTAAAAACCCTGAATTCAAGGGGCACATTTATCTGTATGACTCGGAGCGCGACTCGTTCATGGTTGCGTTAAAGGCGCTTGGCTACTCTATGAACTCGGACAACGAGGCAGAGCTGAATGCGGCTTACGACTGGCTTGTTAATATCAGCAAGACCATGGAGCCCGCTATTGTCGGCGATGAGGTTATTGACAATATGATGACAGGCGCGAAGGACATTGCTGTTGTTTACAGCGGCGACGCAGTGTGCATCCTTGACGAGAACGAGGATATGAGCTTTTTTGCACCGAATGAGGGCACAAACCTCTGGGTGGATGCGTGCGTTATCCCCGCGAATGCGGCAAATCCGAAGCTTGCGCATGAGTTTATCAACTACCTTCTGAGCGATGATGTTGCGTATGCGAATACCGAGGAAGTTGGCTATGCGTCACCGAACAAGACAGTGCTCGAGAAGGCTTCGAAGGAGCTCTTTGACGGCAATGTTGCGTACATCCCGCGTCAGGGCTATGCGAAGGACGAAGTGTTCCATGATAATGAGGTTATCAGGAAGAAGATCTCCGAGCTCTGGATCAAGGTTAAGGCAGCAAAGTAATATGTGAGTTTCAGTGAATGTCAGGCACAGCCGGGGGAAAACCGGCTGTGCTTTTTTTGACGGGAAATGAGTCGGCAAAATGAGACCCCAGGGGTGTTTGCCGGTGACTCATTCTGTCTGCCAGCGAGATATCTCTTGTGAGTCACCGGGGGGGTTCAGGTGACTCGCCTGCCTCGGGATACCCGGAGTCACCGAGGACATTTCCCGGTGACTCTTTATTAACTCACCCCGTCTGCCACGAGATACCCCTTGCACTACGGCTCGGCCGTCCGAGCATAGCTCGAACGGATTTCGCTAAAAACGCGTCACAGGCGCGTTTTCTTAACGCTCCATTTGCAAGCCGCTTTTTCGCTCCGCTTTCCTCGCTCTCGGGGCATGGCCCTCGTTCGCTTCGCGAACCGCTCGACGCGTCGCCGCGAGCTTGCAACTCCCGACGGAAGCCTCGCTCGTGGCCGTGCTGCGGGGCATCTCGGGGCAGACGGCATGAACAACCCTGAAAAATGAGTCAGCGAGAAATGACATCGGTGACACACGAGGTATCCCGGGGCAGACGGGGGAACACTTGAAAATGAGTAAGAGAGAAACGACCCCGGTGAATCCGTGGCATCTTGAGGCAGACGGTATGAACAGCAGTGAAAGATGAGTCGGAGAGAAACGACCCCGGTGAATCGTTGAGAGAAATGTGTTAAGAAGGCTGTTCGATGAGGTTAGCTGTGTAGAATAAAAAGAAAAAAGATGGTTTACATTCCCAAAATGCAGGTGAAATGTATGCGTTGCGAGGGAAAATCAAGGATAGGATACCCGGCATTTTGCACGAAACCGGACATGAAAAAACAGCACATAGCAATATTGTAAATAAACGGCAAGTACGCTATTATATAGCAGGACAGTAAAAACACGGATGCAGGATTGACTAAAGGGGGTTCCGGCTGTATAATATAGCAGGAAAGGATCCTTGCTTCTGCTTATCATGGAGGACAGGATTGCGACGTAAAAGTACAGTATTTGATGATGTTTTTAAGACCATCTGCGAGCGGATGCCTGAGCTGCTCATTCCGCTGATAAATGAGGCATTTGGGACGGATTATCCACCGGATGTGAAAAGCGAAAAACCGCAGAATGAGCATTTTCTGGGACGAAAGAAGCTGGTTACGGACGCGTTGCTGCAGATCGGGGATACATTGTATCATGTCGAGTGCCAGAGTACTAAGGATAAAATGATGGTTCTGCGTATGCTGGAGTACGATATTGCCATAGCGATCGAGAATCCGGAAGGGGATGAAGACGCGATCACGCTTAGGCTTCCGAGATCATGCGTGGTGTATCTGCGCAGTGACGATGGAAAAGCTAGTCCGCGGAAAGTTACGATACGCGATGAAAAGGGCATTGTTTACGAGTATGAACCGAGGATCATCAGGGTGTTCGAGTATGATGAAGAACAGATATTCCGGAAGAAACTGATGATTATGCTGCCGTTTTATATTCTGAGGTTTGAACCGATGATCAGGAGAGGGGCAATGCACAAAGAGCAGGTGCAGGAGCTCGTGACAGAATTTGCAGGGCTGCGCGACAGGATGCTCAAGGAGTATTCGGGCGACAGGATGCATTATTTTGTTGATCTGACGAGGTTGATGATGATGATAAACGACTACATCCTGGCTGATGAAGAAGACGCCAGAGAAAGGATCGGTGAAGTTATGGGCGGAAAAGTGCTGGAACTTGAGAGTGAGAAGCAGAGACGGTTGGGAAGAGAAGAAGGAAGAGAAGAAGGTGTAGACCTTGTTGCCAGCTTGTTTGCCAGGGTAAAACACGATAACAGGATCAAGGAATTTGAGGCGGCTTTGTGTGATAAGACGCTTATGGAGAAGCTGTTGAAGGAATATGGACTCGAGTGAAGATACGATTCCTGCGATATTTCTTGGTATAACAATACCCGAGTTCAAGCAGAAGCTCAAGGAGCTTGAAAAGGAAGCGGCGCTGGTTTAGCATTTTATGGCCGGGACGTTATGTCCTGGCTTTTTTATTTCAACAGACAAGGAACAGAGTGAGTCACCGGGAGTGTTTGCCGGTGACTCATTCTGTCTGCCAGTGAGGTATCGCTTGTGAGTTAAAGAGAAACGCCTCCGGTGACTCGTTATGTTGGCACGGAGAAAAACAGGTCGATTTATTGTGAAGATTTGACAATTTTTCAAGCGAAAAATTTGGTTAAAATGTCTGCTTTGTGTGTAAAAATATGGTGAATATTAACAAAAACAAGAATTTACAGTTGACAAAATCCCGTATGGAAGATATGCTCCTTGCAAAGCTTTGCCGGACTTTTTAACGGGGGGCGGCTTTAAAGCCGGCCTTTACATTGCCGACCTTTACAATGCCCGCCTTTCAGGCAAAAACACTTTACTTCCGGCAAACAGCAGGTTATAATCAAGGAGCAGTAACAATTGACAAACGAGGAAAAGATCGAACGTATTAAGCAATTAAGGCTCATAGATGACATGTTCTTCGAGGTTTTCGGGCATTGCAGGGAAGCTGTGGAGGAGCTTATAAGGGTAATCCTGCAGGACGAAAGGATAGTTGTACAGGATTCGCTTGTACAGAGCAGCCTGAGAAATCTGTATGGAAGATCCGTGAGGCTTGACACTTTGTGTATTTTCTCCGACGGAACACGATGCAATGTCGAGATCCAGCGCGATCCCAGCGAGGACCATGCC
>JAEEGQ010000119.1 GCA_016280395.1 Lachnospiraceae bacterium
AGCGTGACTTGCTCATCAAGAGAAGTATGCGAAACATCATATTTCTCTTTCTTAAGAAGATGGAAAATCAATACACCTGCGCAAAGCAATACCAAAATGCCAAGAACAAATAGTAAAATTCTTTTGCCATTGAACAATTGCACTTGTTTTCCCATAAGAAACCCCCACCGTTAGAAAATTAACACTCCACCTTGACTGAATTGTAACACCCCGGTAAATATCTGTCAATACCGGGGTGTTTCATGTCATTGTTTCATTTCATTTCTTGTCTTATGGTTCATAAAATTCAAATATTACGCAATCATTGTTTCTTGTTATAGCTTCAACATCATTGGAAGGTCTTACCGTCCAGACTACCGTAACCGCGCCAAGCCACCTGCAAAGCTTTGCAAGAGGAGATTTACAGGTAACATTGTACGCCATAAACTGCGGCCTCGAGATCACATTGACAAGCATGTTTGCAAGGCACCATGTGGCAGGCGTAACTTTGCCATGGTTAAGATCCTTCGTATACGAAGAAAGCTGGCCGCGGAAGATGTCCGGTGCATTCTTTTTGAACCACCCCACGATAAAGGGCTGGAAGCTCTCTATGCAGAACTTTCCCTTATATCCGCGCAGCATTACCAGTGCCTTTTCGCAGAGCTCATTGTTGCGCGGTCCGTCCTTGAGTTCCACTATAAGCGGTGTCCTCCCGTTTACACAGGCAAGGACATCGGAAAAGAGCGGGATTTTCTCTTCTGTTCCGCAAAGCCTGAACTCCTGCAGCTCCTCAAATGTATAATCGTCAACACGCCCCTGTACACCGCAGACGCGGTCGAGTGTATCGTCATGGAATACCACTATCTGTCCGTCCTTTGAAAGCTGGATATCCAGCTCGATCCCGTATCCGTGGCTGCAGGCATGGTCAAAAGCGGTAAGAGAGTTTTCGGGAACCGACTTATCCTGTGTATGCAGCCCTCTGTGTGCAAACTTCCCGTTCACGAACGGAGCGCGCTGCTCAGCCGTCGACGCTGCCGGAGCCACCAGATAAACGGTCACGGCACCAAGTACTCCCACTATCAATAACAATATCAAAAAAAACATAACAAACCTCCTTTTGCAGGGCGATCGATCCTGTACATCAGCACACAGTCCGCCCATGCTTCCTATACTGTATAAATAGCAGATTACGCGGAAAATGTAAAGCCTCTTTACATCACGATCGATTTTCCCGGGCCGTCTCTATCCTGCGGGATTTCTATTGTGCAGGCCATCCCCTGCCTTTTTTTTATTTCTTATTAAAAGTTAGTATTGGAAAAAGCTCCGCTCTGTGATAGAATGTTTCTCGATATCAACAAGAACATCATCCGTTGATGAAAAAGGAGTCACATTGGACCAGCAAAAACAGGAAAATAATTTTATAGTATTCTTAAAATCACTCATCCCGATGCTTGTTGCACTCGGCATACAGATAAGCGTGGGAGGCATTGCCATGTTCTTCGGCTCTTTTACAAAGACGGCCGAAGTCATTGCCGAATACCCGAACCTCGACGCAGAAACGCTGTCAGCCCTCGTTTCACAAAGGCTTCTTACAGACGAATTGTTCATGGGGCTTGTTACGCTTTCGACCATGCTCGTGCTGGCAGTCGTATTCGGGATCTGGTTTTTCACGCATCCGGTCTCAAAGACCATGAACAGCACGAAATCGGCGCTTCCGGCAAGGAATATCGGGATCATAATCCTCGCGGGCATCTTCACGCAGCTTGGCATTTCAATACTGCTGACGCTCATCCTGCCTCTCATGCCGAAGATCTCAAACAGTTACTCGCAGACCATGGAGGGTCTCTCCTCCGGCGGTCCTGTAGTTACGCTGCTCTCCGTCGTGTTCCTCGCGCCTTTTGCCGAAGAACTCATTTTCCGCGGGCTCACGTTCCGTACAACGATCCGCAGCTGGCGCAATTTCCTGCTTGTTAACTTCCTGCAGGCTCTGTACTTCGGTATCTACCACCTGCAGCCCGTCCAGAGCGTCTATGCCTTCCTGCTCGGACTTGCCCTCGGATACGTTGCCTTCAGGCTTAACAACATTTATGCGAGCATACTCTTCCACGCCGCAATAAACGGCTCAAGCTTCCTTGTTGTGATGCTTCCGGAAAGCCTGTTCGAGAACACGCTCCTTTTGTTGCTCATAGGCCTTGTTTGTATCCCGATAGTGTTCGGACTGCTCTATATGCTTAAGCGTCCCACCATTGCCCCGGTTTATTCCGGCGCGTCTTCCCGCGTAATACCCGCGGCCCCGGCAGCTCCCGGTCCGGTTTACGGCCCCGAATACACACAGAACAACACTGTTTCTGATGATGATAATAAAAACGAAAGCGATCAGTAGGAGGAAATCCAATGTTAGATTTAAGATTTGTCAGAGAAAACCCCGAGCTTGTAAAACAGAACATCCGCAACAAGTTCCAGGACGAAAAGCTTCCCCTTGTAGATGAAGTCTGCGAGCTTGCAAAAGAAGCAAGCGCAACACAGACGGAAGCCGACGGCATCCGTGCCCGCAGGAACACCGTTTCCAAGCAGATAGGCGCCCTTATGGGCCAGGGCAAAAAGGACGAGGCAATGGCCTTGAAAGAACAGCTTGCAGCAGATGCAGCCCGTCTTCCGGAGCTTGAAGCAAAGGAGACCGAGCTTCAGGAGCGCATCAAAAAGATAATGATGACGATCCCCAACATCATCGACCCTTCCGTTCCCATCGGAAAGGATGACAGCGAAAATGTAGAGGTAGAGCGCTTTGGCGAGCCCGTTGTTCCCGATTTCGAGATCCCTTACCATACAGACATAATGGAGCGTTTCGACGGTATCGACCTCGAATCAGCAGGACGTGTGGCAGGCAACGGCTTCTACTACCTTATGGGCGACATCGCGCGCCTTCACAGCGCCGTTATCTCTTATGCAAGAGACTTCATGATCGACCGCGGCTTCACCTACTGTGTACCGCCCTTCATGATCCGCAGCAACGTTGTAACAGGCGTTATGAGCTTTGCCGAGATGGATGCGATGATGTACAAGATCGAAGGCGAAGACCTTTATCTCATCGGCACGAGCGAACATTCGATGATCGGCAAGTTCATAGACCAGATCCTTCCCGAGGAGACTCTTCCCCGCACGCTTACAAGCTATTCGCCCTGCTTCCGCAAGGAAAAGGGTGCGCACGGCATAGAGGAGCGCGGCGTTTACCGCATCCATCAGTTTGAAAAGCAGGAAATGATCGTTGTCTGCAAGCCCGAAGACAGCCCCATGTGGTTCAATAAGCTGTGGCAGAACACCGTCGATCTCTTCCGTTCCATGGATATTCCCGTTCGTACACTTGAATGCTGCTCCGGAGACCTTGCAGACCTTAAGGTCAAATCCGTTGACGTCGAGGCATGGTCACCCCGCCAGAAGAAGTATTTTGAAGTCGGCAGCTGTTCGAACCTTTCGGATGCGCAGGCCCGCCGCTTAAAGATCCGCGTTCAGGGCAAGGACGGAAACAAGTACTTTGCACACACGCTTAACAACACCTGCGTTGCTCCGCCCCGTATGCTCATCGCATTCCTCGAGAACAACCTGCAGGCAGACGGGACCGTTCGTATCCCCGAAGTCCTTCGTCCTTACATGGGCGGCAAAGACAAGCTCGTTCCGAAACACTGAGATCAATAACAGAAGCATTGAAAAGGATGCAGCCGGCTGTGGCTGCATCCTTTTTTATTCAATGGCTTCCCAGAGTACATCCCGGGGCCGCAGGGTGCCCTGCAGGGATATGTAGCGCCGTCGGCGCTTAACGAATGCAAGCTGAAAGCGCAGCATGAGTTTAGCGCTCCTGCGCCGCTCTTCGGCGCAGGATCTCCGCTACGCAGCGCTACCTAAGGCGCGAGCCGGCCCTGCAGGACACCCTGCGGTCACGGGATGTGCGACCGGAAACAGTAAAAAAGATGCAGCCTCAGCCGGCTGCATCCTTTTCATATTCATGCACGTGTTTATTCAGCTTCCTTGTTCTCGATTTTGCTCTCTGTTTTCTTCCCGGTTTCGAAGATCTGCGCGATAGGCGAATCCGAATCAAGGATAAGCGTCTTTTTGCCGCTGCCCTTAAGGGATTCCTTCGCTGCGTCAAGCGAGATAACGAAGGTGTAGAAATCGCTCCTCGACTCATCCGAATAAGCCTTCGAAAGCAGGTTCATGTACTCAGCCTCGCCCTCGGCGATGATCTTCTCTGCCTTTGCTTCGGCCTCCGAAACACTGATTGTGATCTCGTAATCCGTCTGTGTGCGGATCTTTGTAGCCTCCGAATCACCTTCCGCCGTAAAAGTAGCAGCCTTGTTGTTACGCTCCGAGATCATACGGTCATAAACCGCTCTCTTATTATCATTCGGCAGATCCAGGTGCTTCGTCTCAACCGAAAGCAGGTCGATACCGTACTGGTCCATCGTATTTCCTATCTGGTTCATGATGGCATTTGAAAGCGCGCCGTCACGGCCCGATATCACAGCGTTCTGTTCCATACTGCTTATCACGGCCTTTATGGCATTGTAAACCGTAGTATTTATACGGCTTTCCGCATTTGTGATAGAGTTAAGTGTCTGTACAAAAAGCTTCGGTTCTTTGATCCTCCAGAGCACATAGCAGTCCGCTACCATCGACTTTTTGTCCTCGGTTATGACATCGGATGCTGCAAGATCGTAGATCTGGATCGATTTCGGAAGAGTGTCCGTAGTCTGTATAAACGGCACCTTCATGCTGATACCCGCGTCGGAAACGATCTTTTCAACCTTTCCGAACTGCTTTACCAGTGTGTACTGGTTTTCATAAGTGATAACATAGCAGCCGTCTATCACGATAAACGCAATTATCGCAATGACTGCGACAAGGATATACCGGCCAAACTTCGGCTGCGTGATCCTTTCCGGCTTTTTCTGCCCCTGTCCGTTTCTGTTAAAAAAGTTATTAAATCCGTCCATTATATTCTCCTTTGGTCAGACGTTAAGACTGTAGAATCCCGTTTTCAGTTCTCCGGACCGGTAAAGCTCTCAAGAGGGAGCACCTTTGAAACACCGGTTTCGGAATTGTCGATGACTACTGTAAGATCGGGGAGCAGGTCGCTCATGGCCTCAAAAAACATACGCTGTTTCGTAACCGTAGGATACTTGATGTATTCCTTGAAGAGTTCCTCAAAACGCGCTGCCTGACCCGTTGCCTCATTGATCCTCGCCTGCTTCTGCGCTTCTGCGGTCTTTAAGATACGGTCGATCTTGGCTTCTGCAGCAGGAAGCTGTTCGTTTCTGTATTTCTGGGCATTGTTGATAGCCGTTTCCTTGCCCTGCTTTGCGGTCTCGACTGCCTTGAAGGCCTCGATAACGTCCGCTGTCGGCGGCTCTGCGTCCTGGATAGTGATGTTCACAAGCTGAAGACCGATGTTATGTGCCTCAAGCCTCTGCATTATCGCTTCCCTTATAACGCTCTGTATCTCGTTCTTACCCGTGGTGATCACGCTGTCCACATCGTAAAGACCGATCGTCGAACGGATGCACGAAAGAGCGATATTCTTCAGGATAAATGCCGGCTCGCTCGACGCATAGAGCGCCTTGATCGGATCGACCACTTTGTATTCAAGGAAGAAGTCCACATTAACGAAGTTAAAATCCGACGTGATCATCAGCGATTCATCCTCAAGGGATCTGTTCGTTCCCATCTCATAACCGATGGAGATGCCCTGGATGGTGGTATTGACCTTGGTCACCTCCTGGACAAAAGGTATCTTGAAATGCAGGCCGGGCTCAGTGACCGCCTGCGGATTGCCGAAGGTCGTTACAACGGCCTGTTCCTGCTCTCTTATAGTATAAAAAGAGCCGGAGAGTATGATTATGGCTGCGACAACGATTATGGCTGCGACAATGACTCTCCTTATGGTTTTTTCTTTGATCATGTTTTCTTTGTTTCCTCCTAACCCGGATTCATTTGTAACCGCTTAATTTCCACGGTCTTTGCACCGTATTTTAAGCTCGTGAGTATATATTAACAGTATGACAATTTGTAATCAATAATAATTGCGTGAACTTTTGGAATTTTGTTGCGGATTTCTTGATTTTTTTGTATAATCTAATCGGAGAATTATATTTTGGGGTTACAGTGATGAAAAGCCATCCCGTGAACAAAAAATTTGTCATAATCGCTCTGATACTCGGCATTGCCGCCGTGTTCTTCTATCAGTATCAGGTCTTTGTCGCGCGTTCCGATTCTATTAAGAGGGAACATGCGCAGAAGACCGTTGAAGAAGCGTACAAGCTCACTAAAAATTATCTTGACCGCAATTACAGCGGCGGAGACGATTACAGCGGGCTTAATGTCGCATCCGATCTTGACGGTGTCCTTGTCAGCATGGTCTCCAAAAAAGCAGAAACAAAAGGCCAAATGCTTGACGTCCCCGGTGCGCTCTTTGCAAAGCCCTCCTCCGGTGCCGCCGCGATGAGCATCACCGATTATCTCAACGCCTTCACCTTTACCGACAGCGAACCGTTCTCCGCAGTTGAAAGTGCCATAAATACGGGCATTGAGGCCCTTTCCCGCTGCTACGATCCCGTTGCGGGCATCAGCTACTATGTTTATTTCAAGAAAACCGAATTCAAGAACTTCGATATAGTCCTGCTCTATGAATCCAACCGTGTTGATGACGGCATCGCCTCCATCAGCTATCTTGCGGGCGGCTTCTTCTTTGCGGAGCTTACGCTTTTCGTCCTGCTCGTTACATGGGTCATCTTCGAACAGATCTACGCGATGATAGCCAACAAGCGCAACACCGAGCATATTGAAATGGTACAGCGCCGCTACAAAACCGCACTTACCAATAAAAACAACTTCATCTGGGAGTATTTCCTCGAATCCGACACAATGGTCTGGGACGACGCAAATTCCGTGCGCGAACCCATCTTTGACGTTTCCGGCAAGCACCGTAAGGAGATGATCTCCTCCGGCAAGATCTACATCGAAGACCAGTGGCCTTTCTATCAGTTCTGTGACGACCTCGTTACCGACGAGCCCGACGTTTCGGCAGAGATCCGTGTAAAGAATCCCGACGGCGAATACTGCTGGTACCGTTTCTCCGGCACAAAGGTCTTTAACGAAGATCATTACCCCACAAGCGTTATCGGTCAGGCATTGGACATAAACAAAGACAAGCTCGAGACCGAAAAGCTGCGTGAGGCCGCTTCCCGCGACACTCTTACCAAGCTTTACAGCTATGCGAAATTTGAAGAGCTTGTCGAAGCAAGCATCGCAAACAACGAAGATGCCGAGATCATGGCTCTTATGCTCATCGATATCGACGACTTCTCGATGATCAACTCGAATTTCGGCTATGCCTTTGCGGATGCGCTCCTTGTTGACATCGCGGCAAGACTTCGAAAGATATTCCCTTCCGGCACGATCCTCGGGCGTTTCGGCGGCGACGAATTCATCGCTTTCGTGCACAATATCCCGTCAATGTCCTATGTGGTCGAGCTATGCCAGTCGGTTCTTGAATCCGCGCAGAACGTCATTACCCAGAAGCACTCGATCTCCTGCAGTATCGGCGTTTCGCTGTTCCCCGTTGACGACATGACATACCCGCAGCTCTTCAACAAAGCGGATATGGCGCTGTATGACGCAAAAGAAAAGGGCAAGGGCCGCTACAGCATCTACCACACCGGAATGAAGCAGATCCCGGAAGCAACACGAAACAAGAACAACATAAAGCTCAAGCTTCCGAGTGTTTCGACACAGGAGCACCAGAGCGTCGACAGCACGATCCTTTCAAATGCCATAGACATCCTTTTCGATTCGCGCGACTTAAGCCTCTCGATCGGGCTTATGCTCTCCATAATCGGTATTTACTACAAGCTCGACCATCTTGAGATAATCGAGTTCAGGGAATACAAAGAGGGCACGCGCTCCAAGCTCCTTCACGAATGGGTTTCCGAGAACAGCGACAGGCTGCCCGGCTCCGTTGCGAGCACGGAATACGACAAATCAACGCTTTTCCTCGGCTACGAGGGCGAGTCCTCCGATGCTTTCATGTGCGATGATATCCATAACATGTGCAGCGTCGGCGTCGATATCATGAAGGATCCGTACCTGTCGGAAGAGCGTGCGCTGCTCCAGTTCGGCATCCGCTACCAGAACGATTATATCTACGTAATAAATGCCGCGGTAAAGGAACCCCATGAATGGTCCCGCGACGAAGTCGATTCGCTTACCATCCTCGCAAAGCTGATCGGAAGTTACCTTGTTCAGCTCCGTTCGCAGGAAACGCTCGATTTCGTCTCCCAGATGGATTCCCTTACCGGCTCCTACAACTTTACCGCCTTCCTGCAGCGCGCGGACGAACTGCTCAAAGCTGCCTCAGGAAAGCAGTACGCCTTTATTTATGCGGATATCCAGCAGTTCAAGCTTATCAACGACACCTACGGCTATACCGTCGGCGATTCGATCCTTCTTTGCCTTTCGGAGATCCTTCGCCGTGTCGGCGGCGTAAACTCCCTGCTCTCCCGCATCACAGGCGACCGTTTTGTCGCCATGTATCCTTATGAGAGCGGTACAGAACTCCAGAACAAGCTTGGCCGGATCATTAACGACTCCAAGCACATCGCCCAGTCCAACGGCGAATATTACCGTTTCGTGCTCACGCTCGGCGTTTATCTTGCAGAGACCGGCGACAGCGCGATCCTTGCAGTGGACAGGGCAAACATCGCCAACCAGAACATTACCGATTACCTCAATACCAGTTTTATGTTCTACGACGAGTCCATGCATGAAAACCTGCTCGAGCAGAAGGATATCGAGGACAGCATGGAGGAAGCCTTAAAGAATAAGGAATTCCTTGTGTTCTACCAGCCTAAGGTCAACCTTGAGACCGGTGTGACCATCGGCTCTGAAGCGCTTGTCCGCTGGAAGCGCGGCGACAGGATCATTCCTCCGGATAAGTTCATACCCGTATTTGAAGAAAACGGATTTATTTTGAATCTCGATTATTATATGCTTGACAGAGTATGTGCAACTATGCGAAAATGCCTCGATGAGGGTCTTGAGGTCAAGCCCGTTTCGGTCAACTTCTCAAGACTCCACCTGAACAATACCGCACTTCCTGCACAGATAGAATCGACGCTTCGCAAATACTCCGTCTCGCCTTCGCTCATAGAAGTCGAGATCACGGAAAGCGCGCTCAACGCGCAGAACACTTACCAGCTCCGCATCCTCAACGACATTCGTGCCATCGGCTGTCACCTTGCGATGGATGACTTCGGATCAGGTATGTCGTCGCTCAACGTCTTAAGAGAGCTGCCTTTCGACATCTTAAAGCTCGACAAGGACTTCCTGCACAACAACGTAATGACGTCGCGTGAGCAGGTCATCATAAAGAGCATCATCCAGCTTGCAAAAGAGCTTAAGATGCAGGTTATCTGCGAAGGCATCGAGACCGAGGAGCAGAGCAGGTTCTTAAAGAGCATCGGCTGCACGAACGGACAGGGCTACCTGTTCTCAAAGCCTGTTCCGGAAGAGGAATTCCTGAATACTTATTACAGGAAATAAGCGTATATTCAGGCTGCTTAAGGCACACAGCAAAGAACCGTTTTTGGAGGTAATTCATGCATATTACGTTAACAGGGAATCTGGGAAGCGGAAAATCCACTATCTGCCGCATTCTTGAAAGCGAATACGGCTTTGAGATCTATTCAACAGGAAAGGTACAGCGCAAGATCGCAGAAGAGCTCGGTCTTACAGTGCTCGAAATGAACCAGCGCATGTGTTCCGACCCTTCGTACGACCACATGATCGACGAAAGAACAGCCCGCATCTCGCGCGAAGAAGCTGACGCCAAGATCTGCTTCGACTCCCGTCTTGCCTGGCACTTTGCCGAAAAATCCTTCAAGGTCTTCCTCTCCGTAGACATCAACGAAGCGGCGCGCCGCGTTTTCAACGACAACCGCGGAGACGTTGAAAAATACAAAGACCTTGCAGACGCCAAGTCCCAGCTGATCGCGCGCGCCTCTACCGAGGACGCCCGCTACCGTGAGATCTACAACATCAACTACTTCGACTTTTCGAACTACAACCTTGTGCTCGACAGCACCACCTGCACTCCGGAATTCCTTGCTGAACGCATCCTCATGGAGCACGACGCATACGTAGAAGGAGACGGCTTCTATGCCGACCACTCCTGCAAGCTCCTGATCGGCCCGTCCCGCATCTACCTCCCCGGAACCACAAATGCCTTCCCTGCCGGTCCAAAAACCGCAGAAAAGGCCTACGACGCCACCTGCGCCCTGCAGTGCAAGAAGGCCCCCGACGGCAACTTCGAGCTCCTCAACAAAGCCCGTATCACGGATGAATACCCACTGGTACAGATGTACATGTGAAAAAAAGTAAAGAAACCGACATCCGCAAGTGGCGGATGCCGGTTTTTTTCATTCGATCATTTTCTTGCGCCCCCCACAAAAAAGCCCTGTGACAGCCTCCGTAAGGAACCTGCCACAGGGCAATTACTCATTCAATTGCTTATCAGACTCGCCTCACACGCCCTTAAACCCAAATTCAAAACAGTAGCTCTTGTTCGGGATCCTGAATTCGGGATGTGTCTTTGCGCCCCAGGAGTCGTCGCCGCCAACGCCTGCACGGAGCAGGGCGGGTCTGACTATGGTATGGTGCACGGGCGGAAGCTCGTAGGCATGCATTGCGTTCTCCATCTCGTCCGGAGTCCACGGAAGTGCTGAGAATTCCATGATCGGAGCGCCTTCAAAGCGGATGGCGATGCCATTGTCGGCGGAAACCTCTGCGTAGCGGACATCTGTCTTGTTGCCGCATTCCTGAGGCTTAAGATATGTCGAGAAGTTGTCCTCCACATCATTAAAGAAGAGGCCGAGCCTTGCGCCCTTCTTGCGGTCGCTGTAGTTTTCCTCGGGGCCGTTGCCGTACCATGCGATATGCCTGTATTCGCAGGGGAGCTTGAGCATCATGCCGTATTCCGGAAGCTCCGGCAGGCCTTCTGCTGCTTCATACTCTTCTTTTACCCTCACCATGCCGTCAGGGGTTACCTTATAGGTTACCTTCACCTCCGAAGCCGGTGTTGTGGCAAGATGATACTTATATTCCACGGTAACGTCCGTGTCGTTCTTTGTAACGCCCAAAAACTCGATCAGCTGGTATGCGCTTGCGGTATGCCACTGGGACGTTGTAAAAGGCGTCCTCGACCCGCGCTCGTTATCCGTAGGGGCATGCCAGAAGTTGGGTCTCACAGGCTCCGACAGCAGCTCATGCTGCTTGTAATTGTAGGAGATAAGGCCTTTGTCCCTTCCAAAGATCACATGGAAGTCCTCTCCCTTTACGCCGATATTATAACGGCAGTCCTCCACCTTAAACGCCTTGATTTTGGCTTTTGGAATGGTGACCTTGGGAGTCCTGCCCACCTTGTAAACATGCTGTCCAAAGGCAAGCTCGTGGCCCACAAGGGCATATTTCTTTTCGGTCTTGATGCAAGCGGTAACCGTAACGATATACTCGCCCGCATCAGTCTGTGTCGCAACGGGAAGCGGGAACTCCTTGCGGTGTCCCGGTGCAAGCTTAACCTCAAACTCAGCCTTCTCGATGCAGATGCCGTCTTTGTCAACGTGAACCTTCCAGAGCAGCTCGGAAGCGTCGGTAAAGAGCGATTCATTGGTGATCGTCACAGAGCTTACTCCGGGCTCGATCACAAAGTCGCTGTAAAGCTGCTTAACTTCCTGTATCTTCGGCGAATTGGTGCGGTCCGCGTAAACAATGCCGTTGCCGCAGAAATTGCCGTCATTGGGCCTGTCGTCAAAATCACCGCCGTAAGCAAGGAATTCCTGACCGTAGCGGTTGCGCGCCGTGATGGCCTGGTCTATGTAATCCCAGATGAAACCGCCCTGGTAGCGCGGTTCCTTGCGCGTAAGCTCCGTGTACTTGAACAGGTTTCCGCAGGAATTGCCCATCGCATGCGAATACTCGCAGCAGATGAACGGCTTGTCGGGATGCTCGCTCAGGAACTTCTCGATGCCCGCTGCCGGGGTGTACATCTGGCTTTCCATGTCCGAAGTGTCGTTGAAGCGGCGCTCATTGAAAATGCCCTCATAATGCACAAGGCGCGTATTGTCGTTCTTGCGGAAAAACTCTGACATCTCAAAGATGTTCTTTCCGCCCGAAGACTCGTTGCCGCAGGACCATATAAGTATGCACGGGTGGTTCTTGTCGCGCTGGAACATGGAATTAGCCCTGTCGATCACCGCGTCATGCCACTCGGGCCTGTCTTCCGGTATCGCATGCTCGTTCTTCCAGTTTTCAGCCTTATATGCCCACGTTCCGTGGGTCTCCATGTTTGTCTCGTCGATGACATAAATGCCGTATTCATCGCAAAGATCGTAGAGATATGTATTGTTCGGATAATGTGAGGTACGGATCGCGTTGATGTTGTGGCGCTTCATGTTCCAGATGTCGATGACCATGTCGTCCTTTGTGATGGCACGGCCCCTGTCGCAGGAAAACTCGTGACGGTTGACGCCCTTGAACACGATACGCTTGCCGTTAAGCTTCATAAGACCGTTCTTCATCTCGAAGGCCCTGAAGCCCACGCGCTGCCTGATTATCTCAACCAGCTTAACATATTCGTCGTAAACGCGAAGCTCGAGCATGTAAAGCTCGGGATGCTCTGCGCTCCAGGTCCTCGGCTTCTCGTAATGGCGTGTGACCGTGACATGACCGTCGGTCTCGGTTACCGGAATAACGAATGTGTCAATCGCAGAGCCCGTCTTTACGCCCTCCTTCATGTTGAAGAGCTCGCCCTTTATCTGAAGCTTGTTGCCGGCGCGCATTTCGTCCGCAACCGGGCTCGAGATCGCGATCTGAAGATTGATCTCGAGGTCGAAATCCCTGTATTCCTCATCGGGGATGGTCTTGATGAACATGTCATCAATGTGGATCTTCGGGAGCGAATAAAGATAAACGTCGCGGAAGATACCGGATAAGCGCCAGAAATCCTGATCCTCGAGCCACGAGCCCGAAGTCCATCTGAACACTTCCACAGCAAGCTTGTTCTCGCCCTTTTTGACATAATCGGTGATATCGAACTCCGAAGGTGTGAAGGTGTCTGTGGAATAACCCACAAACTGGCCGTTTACCCATACGGCAAGACCGCTCTCAACGCCCTCGAACAAAAGGTACTTGCGCTCGTCCTGCATGAGCACGGGTACACGGAAAGTCGTTACATAGCACCCTACGGGGTTGTAGTTTACCGGTATCTGACCGGGATAGATGCACTCATGCCCGTCCCACGGATACTGTGTATTCACATATTTGGGCAGGTCATAGCCCTGGAACTGCAGGTGTCCCGGTACATTTATGTTAGCCCAGCCCGAGCAGTCAAAACGCGGTCCCTGGAACCCGTCCGGTATCTCCGAGAAGTTCTTCGCGTAGAAGAACTTCCAGACACCCGAAAGAGAGTGGAAGAAGGTTGTATTCCCCTTCTTCAGCTCCTGTTCGTTACGGAAAAAGCTGTGGTTTGAATGAGCGTTTTCCCTGTTTACAGCAAAATAAGTGGGATCTGCGATCCTGTTTTTTTCAAAAACCGACATGAATGTCCTTCCCGGCAAACGCCGAATGATAATAATGTCAAAGCCGTGAAAATGTTGATATTCTTAAGCCTTGATCAGCATCTTACCTTCTGCTTCTCAAGATGCCAGATATCCTTTACATACTCCTCGATGGTGCGGTCGCTGCTGAACTTGCCGCTCTTTGCGGTATTGAGCATCGCCATACGTGCCCATGCGTCCCTGTCCTCGTATGCCTTACCGACTCTTTCCTGGGCCTCCGCATAGGAGCGGAAATCCTTAAGGATAAAGTAAACGTCGGCGCGGTCGTAACCGTTGGACTGTGTGAGGGATGTGTATATCTCCTTGAAAATGTCCATATCATGAGGCGAGTATGTGCCGTCGATAAGCTGCTCAAGCACATCCGCGATCTCTTTATCGCTCTTTACGATATCCATCGGATTGTAGGAGCCGTCGTGCTCAAGGCGGATGACTTCGTCAGATGAGAGGCCGAAGATAAACGCGTTCTCAAGGCCTACTTCCTCAACTATCTCAACATTTGCGCCATCCATTGTACCGATGGTCACTGCGCCGTTAAGCATGAACTTCATGTTGCCGGTACCGGAAGCTTCCTTGCTCGCTGTCGAGATCTGCTCGGAAACATCTGCCGCAGCAAAGATTATCTCTGCGTTCGATACCCTGTAATTCTCGATGAATACGATCTTGATCTTGCCGTTTATCGAAGGATCGTTGTTCACAACGTCAGCAACGCTGTTGATAAGCTTGATGATGGCTTTTGCCCTTCTGTAGCCGGCAGAAGCCTTTGCACCGAAGATAAAGGTCCTCGGATAGAATTCATAGGACGGATCGGCCTTGATCTTGTTGTAAAGGTACATGATGTGCAGGATGTTCAAGAGCTGTCTCTTGTACTCGTGGAGACGCTTTACCTGTACGTCAAAGATCGAGTTCGGGTCAACGTCGATGCCGTTGTGCTCCTTAATGTAGGCTGCAAGACGCTGTTTGTTCTTGAACTTGATCTGCATATATTCTTCGCGGGCCTTCGGATCCTCGGCTAAAGGCGCGATGCCCTCGATCTTTGTAAGATCGGTTATCCACTCGTCACCAACCTTCTTCGTTACCCAGTCCGCAAGGAGCGGATTGCCGTGAAGCAGGAAGCGGCGCTGCGTGATGCCGTTTGTCTTGTTGTTGAACTTCTCGGGCCACATCTCGTAGAAGTCCTTGAGCTGCTCGTGTTTTAAGATCTCGGTATGGAGCCTTGCAACGCCGTTTACTGAGAAGCCCGCTACGATGGCCATGTTCGCCATGCGCACCTGACCGTCGTAAAGGATCGCCATTCTCGCGATACGGTCCTCGTCGCCCGGGAACCTCTGCTCCACCTCGCGCACAAAGCGTCTGTTGATCTCTTCAACGATCTGGTAAACACGGGGCAGGAGCCTCTGGAAGAGGTCGATGGGCCACTTTTCGAGCGCTTCCGCCATGATGGTGTGGTTCGTGTAGGCAACGGACTTTGAGGTGATGTCCCATGCCTCGCCCCATGAAAGGCCGTAATCGTCCATAAGGATACGCATAAGCTCGGGAACCGCAACAGTCGGGTGTGTGTCGTTCATCTGGAAGACAAATTTCTCGTGGAGCTTATGGATGTCGTCATTATTTTCAAGATACTGCTCAACAGCGCGCTGAAGGCTTGCGGAAATAAAGAAATACTGCTGCTTTAAGCGGAGTTCCTTGCCGGCGTAGTGGTTGTCGTTCGGGTAAAGCACCTCACAGATGGTGTTTGCAAGGTTCTGCTGTTCAACAGCCTTGTAGTAGTCGCCCTTGTCAAAGGAATCAAGGCTGAAATTCTGAACAGCCTCAGCATCCCAGATACGCAGCGTATTCACGATATTGTTGCCGTAGCCCACAACGGGGATATCATACGGAACAGCCATTACCGACTGATAATCCTCGGTAACGAAATGTTCTCTTCCGTCGGAACCCTTGACCATGCGTACATAGCCGCCGAAACGTACTTCCTTTGAATGCTCGGGGCGCTTCATTTCGAAAGGATTGCCGTATTTAAGCCAGTTGTCCGGAACCTCAAGCTGGAAGCCGTTTTCGATCTTCTGCTCAAACATGCCGTATTTGTAGCGGATACCGCAGCCGTAAGCCGGGTAACCGAGGGATGCGAGTGAATCGAGGAAGCATGCGGCAAGGCGGCCAAGACCGCCGTTACCGAGCGCTGCATCGGGCTCCTGCTCCTCAATGTCGGTAAGATCTATGCCAAGTTCCGCAAGACCTTCCTTGATCTCCTTCTGTGCACACAGGTTGATTATATTGTTTCCGAGCGCGCGTCCCATAAGGAACTCCATCGACATATAATAAACGCATTTTACGTTCTTCTCTTTGAATTCCTTGGCAGATGCAAGCCATGCGTCCATTATGTAGTCCTTAACTGTCAGTGCCACAGCCTGGAAAAGCTGCTGCTTGTCCGCGGATGAAACATCCTTGCGGAACATCTTCTTTAACTTGACGGTAACCTGATACTTAAAGTCTTCTTTGTTGATAACCATGGTGTCTTTCGCCTCTCTTTTCGTTTTCAGCCGTCCGCACCGGAAAACTGCGCATTACGATACCGCGCAGGTGCAAACTGCTGCATCTTTAATCAGTATATCAATAGGGATTTTTATTTTCAAGTCATTTATGGATTATCTGTATTATTCCGCACTTAAACGATTAAGTCGATTGCCAAAAAAAAACAGACGGACACGGGCCTGCCAGCTTTGACGTTGAAAAAAGGGACCCGGCTTTCCCGCAATGCTATTAAGTTAAGCATCTGAAGACTCAAATCAAAAAGCACCCAATTCTCATTGTTGAGAAAAGGGTGCTTTATTTTTTTACTTCACAGACTTCATAGCCTTGTTGACCTTATCCATATACTGTCTGATTGCCTGTTCGGTTGCTCCAACCTTGCTCATACCATGAGCATTTCATACAAAACCGTCATAATGTACTTTGTTTATTATATTCCTTCCTTTCGTTATAAACTATTCTTGATATCATGTATACCACATATTCAGGCGGTTTTCTTATTTCTTGTTCCCAATGAGCTAATGTTCCAACAGGAATATGAAATTTTTTTGCAAATTCTGACTGTGATAATCCAGTAATATTCCGTAATTCCCTAATTATCATCCGGTTCACCGCCTTTCAGCAGTTTAGGATTTATATCTCTCAATTTAGCTTTAACTGCGTGTTTTTGAAGTATCTCCATTTGCCTAAACGCTTCGGTTCGTAATTTTTGGAATCTCTGTTGTTCAGATAATCCTTGCGCAATCCATTCTGCGTTGAAATTTTCAAGGTTGATAAGTATTATCAGTTCCTCGGCAGATGCGTAATCCCTGATATTCTCATTCCTTTTAGCTTCCTCTGGATGTTCTCTTCTCCAATCTCTTGCTTTCTTTCCGAAAAGTGCTACATTAAGCAAATCAGCTTCATCTGCAAATTTATAGTTCTTTTCTTCATCTGTTAATTCATCTGTAATTAAATATCGTTGAACCGCATCAGTATGTATGTGATAATTAAGTTTAGATAACGCTCGCTTTTCATCCCATCCTATTGCTTTACGCTCGGCTTCTTCTTTTTTTAGCCGTTGATAATCTTTAATTATGTATAACTTAAATTCTGGGGATAACCATGAAGCGAATTCGAAGGCAATATCTGAGTGAGCATACGTGCCACCGCCGTATCGTCCAGCTTTAGAAATAATACCTATTGCATTTGTTTTTGTTATCCATTTTTGAGGTGATAATGTAAAAGCGTTATCACCCGTTTGATTTTTAAACTCCTCGAATTCGAGGAGTTTAAAATTGAAATTATGAAATTGCTCCCATAATCCGAGAAAATCAACGGTATTACGTATTCTCAACCAATTGGCTATTACCCCAGCCGGGTCTTCTAAATTTCGATACCTGGCAATATCTGTTAAGCACAGAAAAGTTCCTAACTCCTTATTCTCAATTATCCCGATTTCTATTCCGTTAGCAGTAATTTTTGATGTTGGTGACATACGTATGTTCTCCTTTTTTGTGTATCAATGATATAATTAGTATATACCAATGATACATAATTGTAAACTACAGATCGACCGGACAAAAGAAAGTTTATAGAGCGTGATCATGTTCAAGTGCTGCTGTCCGATAAGATTATCAGTATCTTTAGCGATGCTAAAGGTGGAACAATGCACACATTACAGTATGCTCATAGAGACAATAAACGCATTGGATGCTTACTGAAAAGTGCCGGAAATGAACTCGCTGTACAGAAGTTTGGCGCTTTAATGCTCGGAACATCTGATGCCGCTGTTGAATTTGCTAGTGAAAAAAGCTACGAGCAGATGTCCCTATTTTAGAGATTCTTCGGATTACAAGTAAATAAGTGCAAAAACAAAGTCGCTTCTCATTCAGGGGAGCGGCTTTTCTTTGTATTATTAAATAGTTCAAAATATGCTTTAAGTCGTAGTAACTGTGATTCCTTTGCCTGCTTCATTATGCTTTCTCGTGCAATCATACTCAAATCTATGTCTATTGACTTCCCAATTGACTTCGCTATTTCTGAAATATGATATAAAACCTTCATTGGGCCTATGTTCTCTGGCTTACACAACAATTTATCAAACTCAGCATCTGCTTTATCTGGTATTTCCGGCATAAGCCCGCTTTGACTCACAATACGCTTATATATGGCACTCGGACGTTCAATTTCAATAAAAAAGTCCACTATATCAAAAGAGCACTCTTCTGCGATGTGTTTGAGAGTGAGTACCGGAAGATTTGTTTGTCCTTTTTCATATCGACACACCGCAGCCTGAGATGTATTAAGTGCTTTCGAGAGGTTTTCTTGCGAGTATTTTTTTTGACGGCGATTTCTTCGGATTGTCTTACCGATCTGTTCAAGTAGTTTTCTGTCTGATAAAGTCTTCATATCGGGTTCTCTTGTAGTTTTTTTAGAAGAATGTAACAAAAAATATACACCTGGTGTATAATCCTTGGATACTATTACGATCAAAAACATCATCAATATATCACGTTATTATGATATACTACAAGGTGAGAAAAAGCAAAAAGAAAAGCATCAGTTGACGGACCAGGTCTTCTGATGCTAAAGACGCTTATGGAGAGCGCCCTCTATCTGTGACCATTGTAAAACAATTTGGGTGGCGAGTCAAGTATAAAATAACTTATTTCTTGGTGATTTTTGTGTTTCGAGCCAGTTCAACTTTACGCACTCTCCTTAAGCAATACTTAAGGAGGTTTTTTATTGAATGACGAGCGAACGCCATTGATGATCCTTGAAGATATTGTCGATGATACAGCTTCTCACATTTCTGATTACACTAAGTCAGCAGGTGATTTTACACGTAATCGCAAACTCAATGCGGCTACGACTATTAAAGTTACCCTAAACATGGAAGGTCAGTCTCTCAACACAGAGATGATACATGCATTCCCCGATATGGATATACGTATGACCGCCTCTGCCTACGAACAGCAGAAAGCGAAGCTGACACCAGAGTTGTTTATACATTTGCTTAACATGTATAATAACACTCTGTACAAGCGTAATCTGTATAATGGAAAGTACGAGCTATACGCTACTGATGGCTCTGATTTTAATTTGCCGTATCAGAGTAAGTCTAAATATGCTTGTAAGATCCCTACAGGAAGGCCGCGTAACGATGGAGAACCATTAAAACCGTTCAGTCAGTTACATGGGAATATACTCTTTAACATTACAGATCGGATATTTCAAGATATTGTTATTCAAACAAAATCACAGGCTGATGAACGAACTGCTGCTATCGAGATGTATAAACGATTAAATCCTAAGCATCCGTATATTGTGATGATGGACAGAGGTTATGATGGATTCAATATGATTGAACATTGTAACCGTCTTAATGGTAACGGGTACTATGTTATTCGTACTAAAGTAGGCGACGGCGGAATTAAAGAAATCGCAAACCTGCCCGATAAAGAGTGCGATGTCGATATGGAATTCATGGTAACCACATCCAATAGATATTACATTAAGAACAAGGATACCGAAAATATCCATCTGATAAATGCTCCGAAGAATATCCATAAGAAATATCTGTCTCCGAACACAAGATATCAGCGTTGGGATTTCAAGCAGTTCGAGAAGATAAAGTGCCGTGTGGTGAAATTTCAGATAAATGAACCCGAATCGGGCAAGCAGGTTTGGGAAGTCCTGATTACAAACCTTAACAGATTTGAGTTCCCTGCAAAGAAAATGAAAGAGCTATATCACATCAGATGGGACATAGAAACCTCTTTCCGTGAGCTGAAATACGCTCTCGGAGCAGTACAGTTCCACAGCCGTAAAGATGATTTCGTAGAAATGGAACTTATTGCACATCTTATCATGTTCAATGTAGTCAGTAGAACGATAAACGCTGTATCTGTACCGCAATCAGTGCAAAAGAAATACAAGTATGTTCTGTCATTCAAGGACGCTGTAACGATTGTAAGAAAGTATTTCAGGTTACACGCCCACGAACCGCCCGACAGGATATATGCCGAATTATTAGGCTATACAAGACCCGTCGTAAGTGGACGTGCAGATAAGCGTAATATGAAACCCAAATCAGCAGTATGGTTCGTATATCGTGTCGCTTAAATTTCCACAACTGAATAATCCTTATTTTAGGTCGGCTGAATAAATCCGACTCTAAAACTACGCTCTGATATAGCAAAATAAAAAGACCTACCAAACAGATTTCTCTGCTGATAGATCTTTGTTTGTTTTTATCGCCCTTAACTGAATAGAGTTTCGGGATTTCAATGCCGATTACGGTAGTCAAGATATTGGAACAGTCTTAACTAATTAGCATTGGGCTTTCCCGGGCCCCTTTGCCTTAAAAACTGATCATTCTTCGGTCTTTACCTTCAGGTTTTTAGCCCTGTAACCGCTCAGAACATAGAGATCTACGAAATCGTCATCCTTTGCGTTTACCTTGTAGGCTACGTTATAGCCGCCGCTGGTATCATCGACGTCTACGCATTCTTTAAGCACCTTTCTGTTCTTTGAGCCGTTCTTGGTGCCATAAAGCACATCCGGATCGCCGTTAGTATGATCCTTGAAATAATAAAGGGTGTTCGTTATGTAATCATACTCTTCGACATCTGCGTCATCAGCGATCTTCTTAGGCTTCGACGAACCCTTTACAAAGTAAAGTTCATCATCATCCGTTACGAAGTAGAAGCTCTTAAGATCTGTGGAAGGATATATGTCCACAACATCATAATCTTCTGTATTGCATACAGTCTTTACTCTTTCGGGATTCTTTACATTCGGGATAAGATATATTGCATCACCTTTTTCGTACAGAATCGATCTGCCGTCAAACGAATAGTAGGAACCGCGGATATTTTCCTCGTTGAGTACCTTTACGGCTTCCTTGTTGCTCTTGATATACCAGTTTGTCGAGCCGACCTTAACGATTCCGCCCTTTAATGTCCTGACATTAAAGTACATTGCAGAAATGTTGTTTGACGAACCTACTCTGTTGAACGGGCAGTCAAACATTGCATAGCTGATCGAACCTTTGCCGATGGTTGCTGTCTTGTTGCCTTTGATCGCAAGGAATGCCTTTTCACCGTCTGAGAAGATTACCTGTGTGAAATCCCTGTTAAACATAAACAGGTTTGTCTGTATGTTCTTCTGGATAACGGTCTTCTCGGAATTGCCTTTCTTTAAGCAGAAATTATACTCATCATCCTTTCTGTCAAAGAAGTAGATGAATCTGCCGTTGTCCGAAACAGCGATGGGTGTCGATCCTTTACCGAGGCTTACTTTGTTCTTGAGGTTCTTTGCACAGAACGCAGCCCTGTCATCGGTATTTTCGACATAGCAGATATGTTTGCCGTTGTTTGAGATAACGAATCCCGAACGGACATTCTTTGCAACTTTTTCCGTCTTTTTGGATTTTACATTGTAAACATAAAGCTCGTACTCGTTGTCATCGTTGAGCTTTGCATATGCAACGGCATTGCCGCTTGCGGAGATCACAAATCCCGTTCCGTCCTCTGCAAACTTCTGAAGGCCCTTGATAGTCAGTACATAAGAGTTCTTATCGTTATCCACAACGACTTTCACAACACCATTATAGGTTGTGACGGCTTCGTTTAACTTCATGTCGCCGGAACCGATCTTTTTGGATTTTCCATAGCCGTTATACACATAATATGCATCAGCGGCTCCGTCGTAAACCATATCGATCGCGCCAAGCTCTACCTTCTTGCCCTTTTTCCCGCCTGCGATGGCACAGATTATCGCAATTATCGCGATAAGTACCACTGCGCAGCATGCGCCGAGGATGATCTTTGATTTACCTGTAAGCCCCTTTAATCTTTCAAGGAAAGCGTTGGGCTTCTTGGGCTGTCCGGCTGCTGCCTGAGCAGGCTCTGTTGCAGGTGTGGGTTCATTTGCAGGTTCTGCCTTAACGGGCTCTGCCTGCTGCGTATTTGCCGCTTCTTCAAGCGGAGCGCCGCAGTTTGTGCAGAAAGCAGCATCGTTAGGGAACTCTGCACCGCATTTACTACATTTCTTCATAAGCTTCCTCCCATACGGATCTGTGATCCGCTATGTATTTACTGAATAATAATACCAAAAGCGTCGGATAAATACAAGTATCAAACCTTCTTTACTCCAAGGAATACATCTTCACCGTTAAGGTTCCATTCCTTACCCGAAACAGAGGCATCGCCCTTTGCATATTCAAAGCCGTTTGCAAGCACGATGCGGCCGATCTCGGATTCGTTGCGTTTAACGATATCCTCGATAGTCTTGTTGTCGGAAACGTAAACGGTGATGTGGTCTGTTACCTCGAAATCTGCATCCTTACGCATGGTCTGGACTTTACTGATGATCTCGCGGACATAGCCCTCTTCGATAAGCTCCGGAGTAAGGTTTAAGTCTATCGCAACGGTGATGCCGTAATCGGAATCCGAAACAAAGCCTTCCTTCTGGGCTGTCTCGATAAGAAGGTCTTCCTTGTCGATGGACTCGGTAACCCCGTCGAGCGTCACCTTAAGGGCGCCTGTTGCGTTAACTTCATCCATGGCGGCATTGCCGTCGATCCCTGCAAGAAGCTCCTTCAATGCGCCTATCTGCTTTCCGAAGCGCTTTCCGAGGGTCTTTAACACAGGCTTGAAGGAATATGTGGTAAGGTTGCGCATATCCTCCGCAAACTCTACCTTCTTGACATTAAGCTCGTCCTCTATGATCTTTACATAGAACTCCGAAAGCGTTTTGTCTGCCTTGACATACATTGAGGATACGGGCTGGCGCTGCTTGATGTTCGAAGCATTTCTGCAGGCGCGTCCAAGCACTACGATATCGAGAACCTCCTCCATGTTGGCTTCAAGCTCCGCATCGACAAACTCTGCATGATACTCGGGGAAATCGCACAGATGCACGCTTTCCGGCGCATTCTTGTCTATGCTGCACACAAGATTCCTGTAGATACTCTCTGCCATGAACGGAACCATGGGCGCTGCGGCCTTTGCAACGGTAACAAGCGCTGTATAAAGCGTCATGTAAGCGTTGATCTTGTCCTGCTCCATGCCCTTTGCCCAGAAGCGCTCGCGTCCGCGGCGTACATACCAGTTGCTCATTTCGTCAACAAAATCGCTTAAAGCGCGGGCCGTCTCGGGGATCTTATAATCGTTAAGGTTCTCGTCAACGGTCTTTACAAGCGTGTTGAGCTTTGAAAGGAGCCACTTGTCCATTACGGGGAGCTTGTCATATTCAAGTGTATATTTTGTCGCATCAAAATTGTCGATGTTGGCGTAAAGCGTGAAGAATGCGTAGGTGTTCCATAGGGTTCCCATGAACTTGCGCTGTCCTTCCTGAACGGCCTTGCCGTGGAAACGGTTCGGAAGCCAGGGTGCGCTGTTGATGTAGAAATACCAGCGGATCGCATCTGCGCCGTATTCGTTAAGGGCTTCGAAAGGATCTACCGCATTCCCCTTGGATTTACTCATCTTCTCGCCGTTTTCGTCAAGCACAAGGCCAAGAACGATGACATTCTCGTAAGGCGCCTTGTTAAAGAGCAGCGTGCTTTCTGCCATAAGCGAGTAGAACCAGCCTCTCGTCTGGTCAACGGCCTCCGAGATAAATGCTGCGGGGAACTGCTTTTCAAACAGCTCTTGGTTCTCGAAAGGATAGTGGTGCTGCGCGAAAGGCATTGCGCCCGAGTCGAACCAGCAGTCTATAACCTCCGGAACGCGCTTCATCACCTTGCCGCATTCGGGGCAGGTGCAGGTTATCGCATCGATATACGGGCGGTGGAGCTCCACTGTCTTTGCCTCGGGGTTGCCGCTAAGCTTCTCGAGCTGTTCGCGTGAGCCGATTGCTTCCTGATGGCCGCAGCCCTCGCACTCCCAGATATTAAGGGGAGTTCCCCAGTATCTGTTACGGGAGATGCCCCAGTCCTGAATGTTCTCAAGCCAGTTTCCGAAACGTCCCTCGCCTATTGACGGCGGGATCCAGTTAACGGTCTTGTTGTTTGCCACAAGCTCGTCACGAACGGCGGTCATCTTAATGAACCAGGATTCCCTTGCGTAATAGAGCAGGGGTGTGCTGCAGCGCCAGCAGTGCGGATAATCGTGCTCGACCTTCGGAGCGGAGAAAAGAAGCTTCCTTGCGGAAAGTTCCTTTAACACTTCGGGATCGCAGCTGATCGCGCCCGCATCTATCTCCTTCTGGGTAGGCTTGCAGCGCATGCCCGCAAAAGGTGTCTCGGGCTTCATAACGCCGTGATCGTCTACCATCTGCACAAAAGGAGCATCATACTTCCTGCCGACTCTTGCGTCGTCTTCACCGAACGCAGGAGCGATATGTACGATACCGGTACCGTCCTGCATCGTTACATAATCGTCGCAATATACGAAGAACGCCTTCTTGTGCTGCTTTTCAACAACATCCGCAGCACATTGGTACAGTGGCTCGTATTCCTTGTATTCAAGGTCTTTACCCGTGCATTCCGAAAGGATCTCGTAGGCAGGGGTGCCTTCGGGGCGCTCGATAGCTGAAAGAACAGTGTCAAGCAGCGCCTTTGCCATAACGTAGGTATAGCCGTCGGCCGCCTTTACGCGGGCGTAGGTCTCTTCGGGGTTCACGCAGAGCGCGATGTTTGAAGCAAGGGTCCAGGGAGTCGTTGTCCATGCAAGGAAATACGCATCCTCGCCCTTTATCTTGAAGCGGACAACAGCTGTGCGCTCTTTTAATGTCTTATAGCCCTGTGCGACCTCGTGTGAAGAAAGCGGGGTGCCGCAGCGGGGACAGTAGGGAACGATCTTGAAGCCCTTGTAGAGGAGCTTCTTGTCCCATATCTCTTTAAGAGCCCACCACTCGGACTCGATATAATCGTCATGATATGTAACATAAGGGTTGTCCATATCGGCCCAGAAGCCGACCGTACCGGAGAAATCCTCCCACATCCCTTTGTATTTCCATACGGATTCCTTACACTTTGTTATGAAGGGATCGAGGCCGTAAGCTTCGATCTGGTCCTTTCCGTCGATGCCGAGGAGCTTCTCCACCTCAAGCTCTACAGGAAGGCCGTGGGTATCCCAGCCTGCCTTACGGGGAACCATGTAGCCTTTCATGGTCCTGTAACGCGGGATCATATCCTTGATGACACGCGTAAGAACGTGACCGATATGCGGCTTTCCGTTAGCCGTGGGCGGCCCGTCATAGAAGGTGTAAGTAGGGCAGCCTTCCCTCTGTTTTATGGATTTGCGGAAGATGTCGTTCTCTTTCCAGAACTCGAGCACCTCACGCTCACGATCTTTGAAATTCATATCGGTTGATACTTTTTCGTACATTTCTTTACCCTCTTATGTTTAAAGTTCTATCTATTTTAACCAAAAAGCAGCAAAAATGTCAAGAGAAATCGCAATATTAAACCGCCCCGAAAGCACATGCGGCTTCGCGGGGCGGTTTTGTTTCATCTCTTTTTCAGTATATGCCTGCGAATGTACGCAAAAGTGGCTTCCTCGCCTCTGTCACGCAGCATTATCAGCAGTTTTTCAAGCAGTTCCTTTGTGGAAGGATGCATCAGCCTGTATTCCTTGGATCTGTAGTAATACTCAAGAGGCATGGCATCCGTATACGCATCACCGTTATATATCCGGCTTGCCGCAACACGGTCACAGAACATCTCGCAGAAGTACTTCACCGGCATTGGCACGCCCACCATTTCTTTGTCCGGCCCGACATAATCGGTCCAGTACTCGATATGATGGCGGTTACGGCCTTTATGATGCATCCACGCCGTGCTGAAGCCCTTTTCCTCGCGTTCTCCGCCGTTCGGGCTCTTTTTCCCGGTATAGTATTTTATACCCGGCAAAAACTCCGTAGGGGAATACTTCGAAAGATCATGGGTAAGCCCCTGTCTGTAAAGCCCCAGCTTAAAGCAGTACTTTCTTACAAGTCTCCTGTGTTTCCCGACCGTATGCAGATGTCCGAGCAGATTCTTAAAGTTCATACCGTTCCCTTATCACAGTTCTCTTAACAAGCCCGCAGAAAATACCTCGCCCGGAACGGGAGGATCCTGCACATGTACGGCCACAAGCTCCATGGCGTGTACGGAGCCGTCGTCAAATTTCATATCGGCTACGGTCGTAACGATGCGTTTTCCGGACTCAAAGGCCTTAATGAGATTATCCCGGCTGAAGGCTTCGCGCACAGCGGCGCCGCCGTTTCCAAGGCACGCCGAAGCGATCTGCTCTACGGCCTCATCATAGGATTTTTCCTCGCGCACACCGGGTGCTCCCGGCAGCATGTGTATCAGCGGACGCGTCCTGTTTTTTGTAAGGTTCGATACCACAAAGGACGGGTAAAGAGCCGTTACGGAGCTGTAAACGCAGGTCCTTGCAATCTCGTTCTCGAAATCCGCCCTGTGGTATTTCTCAACATCATGGTACGTCATTATCGCCGAAGAAGGCTTTCCGCTCTTGTCCGGTATACTCTTGAAGCTTACGCGGTACCAGTTGAAGGTGCCGTCTTCCTCGCGGAATCTGATATCAGCGGTGCCTGCGCGTTCACCGGCATCGACCCTGTCAAACAGCCCAAGCCATCTCTCAACATCTTCCTTTGCGACAACCCCGGCTTCAACCGCATTGCCCGGCCCGTTCTTTATCGTCATCGGCGCACTTGATGAACCGTTCCTCTCGGAATCAACGAAGGCCCTGCCCTTTACCACATAGCGGTACAGATGTCTTCCCGAGGATTCAAGGGATTGCTTGTATTCTTCAATGGTATGCTGCGTTGTAACATCCGTGCCGACGCACAGCATTCCGACTATCTCGCCCTTAACGTTCCTGATGGCGAAACGGTTCGTCCTGACGAGCACGGCATGTTCTCCGCCCATTTCGGAATAGGACTCGGTCTGTCCGAGTTTGTTCTCGCCGGTAGAGATCACTTCGAGGTCGGTCTCGGCGATCCGGACTGCGATATCGTTGTCGCCGTAAACATCATGGTCCGTCTTTCCAAGCAGATCCGCATAGGATCTGTGTCCCGTCAACTTTGCAAAGCTTTCGGAAACGGCCACATAATTGGAGTTGGTGTCCTTAATGTATACATAATCCCGCGTTGTCGCAAGATACTGGTGCAGCACATGGGTATTGAGGGAATCCACGCCCTCTGTTCCGATGGCATTATCATCGATATTGGATTTTGCCGCTATCTCGACAGCCTTATGCCGCGAGATGTCCGTGTAGATACCGAAGTAATGCAGCTCGTTCTCTATCCTTGCAGGGTTTGCGGAAAGGTTTACCCAGCGGACCCCGCCTGTCTTTAAGATAACGCGGAATTCAACGGAGAACGGCGCTCCCCTCTCAATACTCTCGGTAAGCGACTTGCGCACTGCATCCCTGTCGTCGGGATGTATCTGGCTAAGCTGCGTGATAAAGTCCTCCTCGGCACCCGCATCGATCGAATATCCGAGTATCTCCTGAGCCGTCTCGCTTGTGTAGATACGAGTAAGGTTGGATTCGGAGGCAATAAACTCCGCAAGGCCTCCGGGCGCAAAGTGCAGGATGTTCTCGAGCGCTATCCTCTCCTTCTTCAGCGCCTTGTCAAGAATGGCCTCGGCAGTGATATTTGAAATTGAAACATAGACGATATGGCTGTTGAACTTGCTTGCAAGGTTCCTGAACCTGGCCTGCAGCCACTCCTCCCTGTTATTATGGAAAACCGCGATAAAATGCACGGTGCAGGCTGTTTCCTCGCCTGTCTCGATGGCAAGCTCCACTGCGTTTACCAGGGCTTTGCGGCTCTTCGTCTCGATATACTGCATGAAGTTGCCGTTCATCTTGATAAAATCGTCCCTCGACATGCGCAGTTCTTCAAAAAAGCGGTCGTTAGAGCGCAATATCGTCATATTCCTGTTTTCAAACTCCAGGATGGCCGATCCGCCGAGGAATGTATTGAAAAGAAGCGTCGACTGTGTTGAAGCATCAAGGAAATCCACAGACTCATCGATCGTCTTCTTGAATATCTCCCGTTCGGGCGCGGCAATACCCCTCTGCATCAGCAGGTTCTCGAAATCCGATGCCGGCATTGGCTTTGAGAAAAGGTACCCCTGCATGTACAGACAGTTGATGGTCTTTAAGAAATCCGCCTGCTGGCGTGTCTCGATACCCTCGGCGAGCACGGGGAGATTAATGCCGTGCGCCATATGTACGACAGAGCTCAATATACTGCCGCCGCGCGCGTTATTGGCGGACTCCGTGACAAAATTCATGTCCAGCTTCAGAAGATCCACCGGCACGTCTTTTAACGTATTCAGTGACGAATAGCCCGACCCGAAATCGTCCATTTCAACGTAAAAACCGCGCTGTTTAAGCTCCGCAAGGATCATGAGGAGCTGGTCCGGGTTGTCCATATATGCGGATTCGGTCATCTCAAGACGCAGGCTCTTGGGCGAAAGACCGTATTTTTCTATAAGTCCGACGAGCTTTTGTGTAAGGCCCTTGTCATAGAAATCGCGGCGCGAGATATTGACAGAGATAGGCGGTACCTCCAGCCCCTTGTCAAGCCACTGTTTGATATAGGCGCATGTGGAATCCCACATGCAGTAGTCAACTTCGCTGATAAACCCGTTTTTCTCGAAAAGCGGTATAAAGGTCCCCGGGCTCACAATGCCCTTTTGCGGATCGTTCCAGCGTACAAGCGCTTCCGCGCCTATCATCTCGCCGGTATCGTAGTTGTACTGAGGCTGGAAGAACGGGATAAACTCACCCTGTTCAAGGGCGCGCTTCATGGAAGACGTTATCTCGAGCTCCTCAACGATACGGTCCCTCATCTCGCCCGTATACCACTCATAGTGCTTGTCGTAACGGTCCTTGATGCTGCTGAGTGCCAGTCCCGCGCGGTCGCACATGACCGAAACGGAAAGGGACGGATCCGTTATATCAAAAAAGCCGTAGCTGATGGAAAAATCAAAATCGTCAAAGCAGGAATTGAGCTGCAGAAGAGTATAGCTGTACACCTTGTCGGGATTGAAGTTCTTCCTGTCATACAAGGCAACAAAATGATCCGCGCCCCAGTGTGCGTAAAAGATGGGCGCATTCGCATCCGCCTGCTCTGCCGTCATGGTGTAGCGGATACCGATGGCGCGCAGGAGCCTGTCGCCCTCCGCGATACCGAAATTGTCGTTGAAAAGCTTGAAATGGTCGATATCCCAGCGCGCAAGCACATACTTGCCCTCCGGGTTCTCGGACAAAAACCTTGAAACCTCGTCGAGAAAGCGCTGTCTGCCCCAGATACCCGAAACATCAAGCGCGCCCGGGTGCAGCAGCTCGTCGAGGATAATAGACTCTGTGATAGCTTTGGTGGCGGAAATGGACGTAAGGATGTTATCGACCCTGTACATTATGCTCTCGGGCATAAAAGGTTTGGTGATGACATCTATCGCGCCAAGGAAGAACGCCTTGCGGCGCGCAGCGTAATCTCCGTCTGCGGTAGCTATGATAATGGGGATATGTTTGAATTCCTCGCTCTGATGCAGCTCGTCGAGCACATCATAGCCATCGATCTCCGGCATGTTAAGATCAAGTATCACCAGATCCGGCTTGATCCCGCGATTGATAAGCTCAAGCGCGAGCTTCCCGTTTACAGCCTCAACCGTGTCGTACTTCGAAGCAAAAATGTGCTTTAAGATCATGCGCGAAGGCGCATCATCATCAACAAGCATCAGCAGAGCTTTGGATTGTTCCGATCTTTGACTCATTCTTTACGTGGCGGTCGCCCGCCTTCCTCCTCATGTAAACCGCATACGATCCCTATCATATTGGGCTCTATCCTATTATGATAGCACATTCAATCCCGAATGTAAACATTTTGTGAGCCGTCAAGGTTTTCGTTTTTTGAGTCAGCGGGGTCGTTTCCCGGTGACTCATTTGGTGTGTCGGTGTGGGCGCGCATTGCAAAAACAGCGGCTCCGGGCGTTGCTCTCGCAACCGGGCCGGGCCGCTGTTAAATGTCTTAAAACCGCTGTAATTCCTCGTTTTCGTCAGTTGTCTTTTCGATCTTTGTTATCGTCACAAAATAACTGACCTTGTCGTTCACGTGAACTTCCACACGATCGCCTTTCTTGTGCCCCATAACGGCGGCGCCAAGCGGCGAATCCTTGTTGATGACACCGTTCAGCGTATGCACGCGGACCGATGTGACAAGCTTGAACGTATCCTCCGAGCCGTCATCCTCAAACCGCACCGTTACGGTGTTATTAAGGCCAACCTCGTCTTCTGCCGAGGTATCCTCGATTATCACTGCCGTCTTGATCATCTTCTCAAGATATCTTATACGGCTGTCATTCATGTTTCGCTCACGCTTTGCAGCGTAATACTCAAAATTCTCGCTCAGGTCCCCCTGCGCCTTCGCTTCCTTCAGCGCCTCAAGTATCTGGGGCCTCATAACGAGCTTGCGGTGATCGATCTCTTCCTGCATTTTCCGGATGTCACCGCGGGTTAGTTGGTCAAACATAATTCTATCACCTACTGATCTGTGCCTACCTGATACGTTCTGCCAAGATTGTTAAGTATCGTCTGCACGTTTTCGTATACGCCCTTTGTTGCAAGGTCATCGATCAGATAGATCTTGCTGATGCTATACGTTTCTGTACTTAACTGGGCTATAAGCTGTTCTGCTGTCACTTCCACATCATTCATCAGGATAGTGCTGTTTTTTATCACAAGGTAAACCTTCGGAGCATCCTGATTTACCGCCTGTGTCGGAACGCGTGTAGGATTTGGTGTAACAGTCCCATTGATATCTATAGGTCCGGCTGTGGGTTCCTGACCGCTTCTTCCGACATTTTTCAACGACTCCAGTCCGTTGCCGATCCAGCCTTGTCCGCCGGGAAAAAGGATACCCCTGTCAATAAGAATACCAAGCAGTATTCCGATCAGCAGAACTAAAAGAATGATAATGCGAATGAGGTGATGTTTTCTCTTTTTCTTTTTTTTCTTGTCATCGGGGCCGTCATGGTGACCGGGTTTGTGGTGTCTCTTGTCTTTCGGTTCCTCGCCCGGCATCGGAACTTGCGGGTACTTGCTCTTTCTCATAGATAATCTCCTCTGCTTATAAGTCTTTATTTATTGCTTACAACGAAATCATATTTAATATTTTTCAGTGTGTCAATATGCTCAACTGCATTTTTTACAACCTGGGGAGTTCTGAGATATATCTGCCCATTGTCATACTTGAACACAATAAAAACCTCTTTGCTCGAAAGGGAAGCAACCTGCCCGCTAAAAATCTTATTTACCCAATCTTTTATCTTTTTAATTGTTTCTTCTTCAGATTGAGGATCTTTATCGGTTGGAATAATCAATGCTGAACCAATCTGCGCATTGTTTTTGTACACCGTAAGCCTGTTACCCCTTGAATAATCCTTGGGATCCAAAGTGACCAGCGAAATCTCGAACACCGCACTGTTTTCCTTAAAACGTTGGTATGCTACGAGATCGGTACTGCTCATCCCACCTATTTCCATGTACTTTGCGAGATTGTTCTGCGCATTTTCCGCCTGAGTCTTATAATAATCCCGATCAGTAACAGCTTCAGCGTATTGCTTCTTCAGGTCGGCCAGTTCCTGCTGAGCCTGCTTCAGCTTATCCTCCAGCTCCGTATTCTCTTTTTCCAGTGCCGATATCTTTTCTCCCTGCTCGGCGGCCTGTGTTTCATATGCCGCATTCTGCTTCTTCAGATCTTCGATCTCCTCCGCGTCCTTTTGGGCTTTGCCGTTCATAGAGCATAGCACAAGGAACAGGATTATAAGGATGACGTCAAGCAGAGAGGTGAAATCAAGCACCATCTCATGCTTTTTCATCGGCATTCTCCTTATTCTGTGGCGCGCCAAAGAACTCCGGCGCTAGTTCCGAAGGGTCGGGTCGTTTGTTTTCTCTCACCGGTTCATACGCGTAAGGGTCATGCTCGGCAGGCTTTTCAACAGTATTTCCGGCCTGCGCGCCTTCCGTTATTTCCGTAACCTCCGTTGCATCTGTAACAGCTGTTGCTGTTGCGTCTGCATCTGTCTTATCCGCAGCTGTTGCATCTGTGACTGCACTGTCTGCACCCGCAGTCTCCGGGGCTGCACTGTCTGCACCCGTAACACCGGTATCCGCAGCCGTTTCCCTGGCAGCGTCTGCTGTCCCGGGTAAAGCACCCGCTTCTTTCTCATTCCTCGTACTATCCGAACTGCTGTCCGCCCCGGCATCCGTACCCTCTGCCTGCTCCTTCGCAGTTTCGGTCTCCGCAGGCTTTTCGGGCTCATACTCCGCGCTTGTGGCGATCGCCCTCTCGCGAAGCAGCTTGTCCGTATTCCTCTGCAGGTAAATATCGATATTCTTCTCGTTATCCTCGATGCCGGAAGCAACATATCCGTTTGCGACCTTAAAAGCGATAGCAAAGATGATGCCCCACATGGTCGACGTCAGAGCACTGAAGAACAGGCCTGTCGGAACCTCACCCATGCTGTTTACAAGCGGGATCAGGGCAACGACTGTGCCAAGCAGGCCAAGCAGCGGGAATATCGCCGTCAGGTTTTCGTAAATGATGTAAAATGCGTTCATGCGCCTGCGGAGCCTTATGATGTCCGACTCGCTGTCCACACGGTTCCTGCGGGCAAACTTGCCCTGTATCTCCGCAAGCGAAGCTTCGCCGCCCGGTATCCAGCAGTAAGGGTTGAGCGCATCATAAAGCTTCCTCGAGAAGCGAATCGTCTGCACGAGGATCACACCGTTCACAACTGCCAATATAAATATTATAAAGTCAAAGCTCAGAAAATTCTTAAATATTACTTCCAGCATAAAAATACCTCCGTAATGTCCGTAACCTATTAAATTTTACCGCAAAATTCGTATTTTGTAAAGCAAACATTGTTTTCGTCAGACGTTTGTCAAGGAGCGGTGGACAAAAGTGCGATAATTACTCTTTATTTTTGGCCAGAATTGTGGTAAAATCTGTAGTATCATGAAAAAGCGATTACCACTCATAATCATAGAATCTGTTGCCAGCCTGATGATCTTTGCCTCGATCATCATTAGTTTTGTTGCGGGAAAATACGAAAAAACCGAGATAAATCCCGTTACCGACGTGATCCGCTCGTCATACACCATCGACAGCAAGCGCTATTCCTTCGACGAGCTTCCGATCAACATGAAGGGCAAACAGAACGACCCCATCTCCATCACGACGCTTCTCCCGAATGACGTCAAAAGCGGCTGGTCGATCTGCTTCCTTTCCCTCTACAGCAAATGCGAAGTCTTTGTAAACGGCAGGCTCATCGGTTCCTACGGCACATCGCAGCCCCTTCCCTACGGACACATGCTCGGCAACATCCGCGTCATCATCCCTGTTGACGAAAGCATGGCCGGGCAGCCCCTTAAGCTGGTCCTCACACCGTATTATTCGGTAAGCATGGACATTTCCCCGATCATAATCGGCCGGGAAGGCGAGATCAAGCTTTTCGTCCTGAACAAGAACCTTATAAGGCTTATCGTCATCACCGTAATGCTCACACTCGGCCTTACGTCCTTCATACTCCTGCTCAACCAGATCTACGAGAAATCCGGCGTCAACGTCAGGCTCTTCAGCAATTTCATACTGCTCGACCTCCTTGTTGCGACCTGGCTTCTGTTCAGTTCCGATCTGCCACAGTTCTTCACGAGCGCAAACGAGGCCTCGAGCCTTGTTTCGTTCCTGGCGCTTTCGTCGTTCACCATCCCCTACGCAGGCTACTGCGAGCAGATGTTCACAAGCCGCAAGAATATCTTCTACCAGCTGCAGATCGTGGGCTGGTGCATCCCGATAATCAATGTCCTCCTGTTTGTGACAAACACCGCAGACCCGCTGGACATCCTGCCGATCACACACATCTACATGATATGCGTGGTCGTGCTTTCCTGCGTTTTCGCGTTCATGGAGCCGAAAAAGACGCTCGAGACCAGATTCCTGCTAAGCGGCATCTTCATTCTGTTCGTGGCTGCGACAGGCGGCTTCATATGCTTCTTCATTGCACCTTCCCAGGGTTATGACGGCCTGTTCTTCGGTATCGGTTTTATCGGCTTCATAATCTCGCTGTTCCTCCTGATACTCTCGAGGCAGCTTTCCCTTATCAAAGAACGGCATAATCTCGAGGTTTACAAGCACCTTGCCTACAACAACGTCATCACGGGCTTAAGCAACCGCGCAGCTTTTGACGAACAGTTCACAGGCATGGGCGAAAGGCTTACGGACGGTGAACCCGTTACGCTGTTCCTCTTCGATCTCTATAATCACAAAAACCTTGTGGAGAGCCTCGGACACACCGCAGGCGACAATGCGCTTCGGCTTATGGGCCGTAATCTCGACAAGGCCTTCAAGGCATACGGCAACCGTTTCCACTTCGGCGGTGACGAATTTGCCGTGATAATCGAAAGCACTATGGTTGATGTCAGGAAGCTGAAATCCGCCTTCGAAGACCTTTCAAACCGCACCTCTTTCAGCTCCGGGACCAAGCTCTCCGTCCTTGTCGGCTATGCCACACTCCCCTTCGAGAAGGGTGAAGATTTCAAGGGCAGGCTCTTAGACCGCGCCACGGAAGCCATGCGTGAGGAAGAACGCCGCCTTAACGCCATCAACTCCCAGCACACGGGAAAACGGCAGTAAACTTATGTCCGAGAGCTATAAGCGAATACTGATGCATGAATCAGAAGAAGGACTTGTTTTGCCAACAGTGATCTCAAATGAAAGCATGGAATGAATAACAGAATGAGAATCCTTGCAATCTACTTATCTGACCGGCGCTCCGGATGAACAAGAAAAAACCGTTAGTACGAACTGCCACATCATGCTATAATGAACTTATGAACATGGTGCAGCGATATCAAAGCGATCAATATCTTGAAGAAGGTCGTATTTGAAGTACAAGATATACTGCAAATACGACCCTCCAAATTTGGAGGGTTGTTCAACAAGGAGGGCAAATAAATGCCAAACAACAACCCGTTTATGCCAGGAAATGCAATGACACCCGTTAATCCGCCGATGCCTGGCGCACCTATGACAGGATCACCGTCTGAGAATTTCGAGGTCGATCTTACCGACGTACAGGACAATTTTAAAATTCCTGACGGTTCATACCGCGTAAAATGCGTGGACGTCACGCAGAATGTATCCAAGAGTGGAAATCCGATGTTCGAATGGACTTTCGAAGTCTGCGAAGGTGCTCACAAAGGGTTCCAGTCCAAAGTCTTTACCGCTATCACGCCTGCGGCAATGTGGAAGGTTGCTGAGACAGTACAGGCACTTGGAGTGGGTCAGACTGGATCCGTTGTTAAGTTTAAGAGGTCTGACGTTATAAACAAGGAGTGTGGAGCAGTTTTCGCCGAGAGCGAATACAATGGTAACGTTAGAAGCCAGATCTCCCGAGTAATTTCCTTAAAGGAATTGGAAGAAAGCAAAGTGTAATAAGGAGTTTGTAATGCTTATTGACACCGTAGAAAAACTACAAAGCATAAAACCGTCGTTACTTGCTTGCACGGACCCAACAGTGGACACAGAAACCACTGGACTTTCCATTTTTCAAATACGACCCTCCAAATTTGGAGGGTCGTTCAACTGTGTGGCTGGGAGGCTGCGGGAATCCAAAGTTGCGGTAAATATGGTAGCGCAAGATTCTGGAAACGGACAACGGATGCAAAGTCGCCGGAGGAGGGTTTTATGGATGAGCCGGAACAGGTGGAAATTCCTTTTGACAAGTAAAAAGGGTGGATGAGAATCTATATCCACTCCTTCTTTTGCAAAGGTTTCAAATAGTTTTTCTTCAAATCCCGGAGACTGCCGAAGAAATTTCTTTCAGATTTGGAGAATATGTTGTTCTCCATTTTCAAACTTACAAGCTTTAATGAACACAGGAGATCCGCAACCTGGAAGAGTTTATAGTCTTTTGGCATAACCTTGCGGAATACCGGGTTAGGGAGCAACGCATTAAAAACAGATGAGAGGATCTTGCTTACCTCAACCTGACCGTTGTCGTAGTATATTTTTACATCATCAAAGGTGAGAAATTCTTCATAATGTTCTTTGATAAACTGTGAAATCTGCTTTGATAACAGACCGGTTGCTTCAACGACATCGTCAATTTTTCGCTTCTCAATAAAGAAACAGTGGTATTTGACATCAATCTGTCTTATAAAAGCGATCATTTTATTGAAGATTCGTCTTCTTTCAAGAAGCTCCATGTCTTTGTAGATTTCTTCCATGCGGATGATAGGACCGGTATGTATACAAATGTTATCAAGTCCCAGATATGAAAGTTCGGTATTAAGTTTGCTTATGGCCGGCTGGATGTCGTTGCTTTGATCATGGAAGACCATGGTGATTATGTAATACGGGGAATGTGCCTCATACTCTCCGAAATCGCCGGACTCATCTATGAAAATGCTTAATTCCTTCAAGGGGATTACCTCACAGCATATGATATGAAAAAAGCGGGGAACTTCCCCGC
>JAEEGQ010000011.1 GCA_016280395.1 Lachnospiraceae bacterium
TCACGGGAAGCGTGTAAACGCCGCCGTCTGCGTGCATCGCCTTTATCCTGCGGAATTCATCCATGATGTCTGCGATGGTATCAACGAAATCCGGGTAACCTTCCGTAAGATGCAGGTAGCCGCCAAGGCCCAGCCTGTCCACGGGCTGGCGCAGCAGCGCGCGTCTTACGCTTATCCAGTATTTCTTGGCATCGAGAGCAGGGTCGCCGCCCGGTGAGAAGGTAGGCGCACCGCCGAGTCCCACAGGGAACAGGTACGGGTGAAGCCTCAGCTCATGTGTGGGCACCTTTGCGCCTGCGCAAAGCCTTACCTCAAAGCCGGAGAATACGCATTTAATAAGGCCGTCGAACCCGAACTCGCCGAACAGGTCGCTGTAGGGTTCAACGCCGATCCAGGAATCATCATAGAAGACATACGCTTTCTTGCCGTATCTGTGGGCTATCTCCACAAGCTCCTTGCCGTAATCCACAACAAATTCGTTTGTGAAGCGCATATAGTCAAGCTGTTTCTTCGAAGGCGGCATATGGGTCACGTGAAGCCTGCCCTTGTTGACGAAATCCTCGGAAGTGAGCCTGTAGCCGTACTTTGCGGCAAAATCGTCAAGTGCCTTCGGGCTCACGGTAAAGTCGTAGGAACCCCAGTCGGAGTAGCGGTTGCGGTTGCGCTCGTCGCTGCCCCAGATCCAGACGAAGTTGTAGAACAGTGATGTAAAGCGCACTACCGTGGTATCGGGGTGAGTCTCGCACCAGTTGATGAACCAGTTCGTCATGTACTCGCGGCACTCTTTCGTCCTCGGGTCGATGGGCATCAGGTGCTCTTTTGTCCAGTTGTTCGTCACATGGTTATACATGGAGATCTCTTCCCAGATGCGGTACACAAGGAAGTTCACCGTGTATGTGTGGAAGGGAACTGCGTTCTTCACCTTCACTTTGCCGCATTTTTCGCAGAAATTCCAGTCGCGCCTTGCAACCTCCCGCCCCGCGGTGCGGTCAAAAACCTGCCAGTATTTAAGGGAATCTGCGGATGTGTTCACCCTGAACTGCTCGGTAAAATAGCCGTCCAGAGGGGTTATCTCCACCGTGTCGCCCTCCGCCGTCACAGGGTCGGACATAAGGAAGCTCTGCTGGAGCTTGTCCGGGTTTTTCTTTGCCCATTCGTTGTGATCGCGGATGATGCAGATGGTGGAATATATCCCATACCCTGCCTTCGTGATCTCGTCCGAGAGCACCGTTCCGTCGCTGTCGCGGATAACATCCGCGCCCCAGCGCTTCGCAAGCTCAAGTGTCAATTTTTCATACCCTGCCTCGCCCGGCAGAGTAAATGAACCGGTCCGTTCTAACATGATCTGTCTCCTCACGCTTATATTTCTGTATTGTCGTATCACTTTATTGTATATGTCACCGGGGACGGTTCTAAGTGACAATGTTGTCAGAGAGAACCGTCCCCACTGACAACAAAAATGGTTCACACCTTCACCTGTCTGCAGATGTCCGCTGCTGCGCCCCTCTTTACGGTGTCTTCATCTTTCAGGCCGTAAGTTTCCAGGCTTTCAAGCACTTTTCCGTCGGGCCTGCGGCTTAAGTAACCAAGCTTTAATATCTCAAGGAATTCGCTGAGATTCACCGGTTTTTCGGGGTAAATGCGTTTTTCCTTCATCCACCTTTCGGGGATTATGCCGTTCTGCAGCGCGCATTCTATGCTGCCGGCGTAGGTCTCATGCCCCACAACATCCTCAAACATGTCATTGTATACGTTCGTAGGGAAGAATTTCACGGTCTTTATGACCATTTCAAAGGCTTCCGCCCTGGTAAGAATGTCATCAGGCCTTTCGAGGCCCGCAAACAGGTCTTCCGCGGGAGTGACGCCTGAGGCCGCTTTCCCTGCGTCTCCGGTGTTTTCCGCGTTTTCTCCCGCTCCTTCTTCTGCAGCAAGAGTTTCTTCCGGAAGCTTTATTACCGGCACCTCTTCCGGTGCTTTCCACTCTTCAAAGGTATCCGCCTCCACTATGCCGCATTTAGCAAGCCCTTCATACACAAATCCCGCAAAGAGATATGCGCCGTAATCGTTGCTGTGGGTGTAATCCGAAGGGAAATAATAGGCCCTTGCGGCTTCTCTGCCGTTTGAGGTCACAAAATCCATGCTCCTTGCGTGAAGATCAACATACGGAACAGCATTTTCCTTTGCGATCTTCTCGCAGGCGGCTGCGTACTCGCATAGCAGGTCGTTGTAGGTTCCGTCGCCCTTCCAGGTGTTGCGCGCAAGCGGCGAAACAATGACCGGAGTTGCGCCTTTCCCCTTTATCTCATCAATATAACGTTTGAGATTTGCGGTATACCCTTCATAGGCCTTTAACGACTCAAGCTTCTGGTCGTTGTGCCCGAACTGGAACAGACAATAATCACCGGGCTTGATATTCTCAAGGATAATGTCATAATGCCCTTCGTTGCGCATGCTCTCCGTGGTAAGACCGGAGTGCGCATGGTTCGAGACAGCAATGCGGCTTCCGACAAAGTAAGAGAGCATCTGCCCCCAGCCGCTGTAGCTCAATGCAGGGTCGTAAGGGTAAACCGCGCTCTGGTCTGTAAGTGTGGAGTCGCCCGCAATGTAGATGCAGGGGATATCCGCCTTCTTTATCTCGACGCTCTTTAACACAAGGCCTTTGCCCACAAGCGCAACATCCACCGTTTTGTCCCCGAAGACTTCGGTGTGGCCGCGGGGGATCACAGGAAGCACATTTACGGCATATTCTCCCGCAAAAAAGCTGCCCTTAACAAATCTCCGCTTTAAGGCAAGGCGCCTTCTTCCAAGGAAAAGCAGGCCTTCTGTTTCCTCTTCGGCGTAGATCACAACCTTAACATGATAATTGCCGTATTCAGGCACATCCGCCTTAAAAAGCAGCGGAATCAAGCCGTCGCCTGCGTATTCGGTCTTTGCGCCGCAGGGGGTATACTTGAGTTTTATCAGCTTTTGCCCGCCGCATCTGTCGTTCTTCAAAAAACCGCTGTTTATCTCGGGGATGCGCAAAAGCGGCTCCGCATCTGCGTTTTCATCCGTGATGAAGCCGCAGTTCAGCTCCGGCTCTGCATTTTCCCCGTTATTAACCTCATAGAGGGTACGCGCATCAGACGTACCCTCGGTAAATTCGTATTTCATCAAAGTGCCCCGTCATTTCTGTGGTTTGCGGTGTCAAGCAGGCCTGCGAAGAAGGCAAGTGCCATGCCCTGGCCCCAGCCCTGGATCCACTTCTTGCTGATGCCCATGTAGCCCTCACGGTCCTTCATTACCGCGGTGCCGCCGGAAACGTTCATGACGCGGCCGTCCTCGCTCACGTTTTCAAGCAGACCCTTGATGGATTTGTTGATATACGGCGTGTGGAGCGGGTTGCCCTTTGCAAGCATTGCGGCTGCGATGCCTGCGGATGCCGAGATTTCCTCGTAGGACTCCTCATCATCAAGGATCGTTCTCCAGAGGCCGTTCTCCGTCTGGCATTCTTTAAGTGCAGCAAGCTGCTCGTTAAGAGACCCAACGATCTCAAGGAATTTCGGATACAGGTAAGCTTCCGGAAGAATAAGCCCCACCTGGCTCATTGTGTAGGCTGCCCAGCAGTTTGCCCTGCCCCAGTAGAAGCCCGACATATGATCCTTTGTGATGTTGTTGTAGCCGTGGTACCAGAGGCCCGTATCCTCGTTCTGAAGGTACTGGATGTGCCAGTAATACTGGTTCAGAGCATCTTCTATAAGATCTGCGTCCTTAAGCTTTACGCCGACGCGGAGCATGAGGAATGCCGCCATGAACAGGGTGTCTGCCCAGCACTGCTCGGGGAAGTCGTTGTTTGCGGAAACAGTGTGCTGGAGCACATTATCGCCGAAACGCAATGCTTCTTTGCGCAGATACTCGATCTTTGTCATAAGGATATCCCAGTATTTCTGGTCGTTTGTGGCCTCATAAAGCGTGATGAGGCAATGGCCCATAGCGCATGTGTTAACGGTCCAGACAGACGGCAGCCCAAGCTCGATATAAAAGTCGATGCGGTCCTTCATCAGCTTCAGGTATTTCTCATTCTTTGTTACCTCATATGCCTTGCTGATGCCGTAGTACGCAACACCGCAGGGCCAGTCCCATGTAAGATCCATGCGCATTGTGCGCTCAACGATCTTATCCACTACCTTTTCAATCTGCTCCCGATTGTACTCAAATCCTGCCATTATAGCCTCCTGAATATCTCTCATTTATACTGATTTTTGGTTTATTCGTTAGTTTTTTGCCCCGATCACTTCTCATACAGGAATCTTTCGGGCAATGTCACATTGAAGTCCCTTGCCAGATCCTTAAAGTTCTGCACGGTGATGGTCTGCAGCTTGTCGGGCCTCATGGAGAGGACTTTTACAAGGATCTCCGCCGATTTTTCCGCTGTATGCATGAGTCCGAAGGTGATGTCGAAATCCTCGCCGGCTGCAAACATGCCGTGGTGCGCCCATACGGCAAGGTCGTACTTCTTCATCAGTTCGCTTGTCGCCACCGCGATGTCGCGCCCGCCGGGCACCATCCACGGAACAACACCCACGCCGTCAGGGAAGACAACAGGGCACTCGGTAGCCATCTCCCAGAGCTCTCTTGTGAAGACCTCATCGGTAAGCGGCAGCACGAATGTGAGGGCGATGATGTTCGTTGTATGCGCGTGGTAGATAACGCGGTACTTGGGGTTGATCTTGAATTTCACCTCATGGTTCATAAGGTGGCTCGGAAGCTCGGATGTGGGCCTTCCGCCGTTTACAAGTCCCCAGACGATGCGGTAGTTCTCTCCCTTCTCGTCAAGCTCTATCATAGCCATGGAATCCTCGGGATCGATAATGGTGTTCCTGAAGAATTTTCCCGAGCCCGTCACAAGAAAGTATTCGCCCGCAAGCGCCGGAACGCTTGTCCCGATAGGCTTCCACTCAAGGGGCTTGAAATTTTCCTTTACACTCTCAACCTCTTCTTTTTTCACGCGGTAAGAGAGGTTGCCGCCGTTTCTTTCATGCCAGCCCTGCTCCCAGCCGTCGTTGGCCATTCTGATAAAACCTTTTACAAATTCAGCATCTAAAAACTTCATGTCAATCCTCCTTCTGAAAGACCGTTTTCCACAATTCCGTTAAAAGCCGGGATCACGCGAAAACCTTATCTTTTCAGCAGTACGTCCTTTTCATATTTTTCAATCTCATCATAGAAGCCGTAATCGTCAACTACACCTTCTCTTCTGAGGTACTCGTCCCATATCTCGCCAAGGGGCAGGAGTTTTACAGCTTCCTGCATTACCATCTTCTTACCGAGCTCATTCTTGTCCTGAAGCTCCTTTAACATTTCGTGAGGCATGCAGAGTGCCTCAAGAAGCGCCTTTTCCCAGCTCCTGAAGCCGGTTGCAAGGGCGGAGATGCGGTTGATGGAGGCATCGAAATAGTCAAGAGCCATGTGAACTCTTGAAAGGCCGCCGCAGCGAACGATCTCCTTTGCCATCTCGCGAGTCTCGTCATCAAAAAGCACTACATGGTCCGAATCCCAGCGGATAGGACGGGTGATATGCAATGCGAACTCAGGATAGAAGCACATGAGCGCAGGGATCTTGTCGGAAACAACTTCCGTGGGATGATAATGACCGTTGTCCATAAGAGGCATAACACCTTCGTGTGTAGCCGCAAAGCTTAAAGTGAACTCTGCGGAGCCTGCGGTGTAAGCTTCAACGCCGATGCCGAAAACCTTGGATTCTACGCAGGGTTTAACAAGGTTCCTGTCGTAAGGTACGGAAAGTATCTGTTCAATGGAATCTTTATAACGCATTCTCGGGCCCATGCGGTCTGCGGGAACATCCTTGTAGCCGTCTCCGATCCAGATGTTCATAACGCAGGGGATGCCGGTCTCTTTCGCAAAATACTCGGAAATGCGGATGCAGGCCTGGCCGTGGCGGATCCAGAACTTTCTTGTCTCCTCGTCAGGGCTTGTAAGGGTAAGACCGTCCTTAACATGAGGGCTCGAGAAGAAGGTAGGGTTGAAGTCAAGGCCGCAGCCGTGCTTCTTTGCAAGCTCTACCCACTTTTTGAAATGCCTGGGCTCTAATGCGTCACGGTCTGCATACTCACCGTTTTCAAAAATAGCATAGGATGCGTGCACATTTATCTTCTTTGTTCCGGGCGTAAGCTCGAAAACCTTCTCGTAGTCGGCAAAAAGCTGCTCGGGTGTCATGGCCTTGCCGGGGTAGTTTCCGGTTGTCTGGATGCCTCCTGTAAGCGGGCCGTCCTGGTCGAAGCCCTTGACATCGTCAAGCTGCCAGCAGTGCAGTGCCACAGGCACTTTCTTTAAGGTTTCAATGGCCTTGTCGGTATCAATACCGAGCTTTGCGTATTTTTCTTTTGCTTCCTGATAACTCATGTTTTTTCTCCTCTTCTGTTTTTGGGGATGCCCCTGTATTATTAATTGAACTGTCAGTATTTCCTGTATTTATGCTTTGTACTCTTTTACATCAAACGAGTCAAATACCAGTTTTCTTGCGGCTTTAAGGCCGTCTACAACGCCGTCTGCCATCATCTGCACGCACAGGTTTCCGATGGCAGTTGCCTCGGAGGGCCCTGCGTAAACAGTGCGCCCGCAGGCTTTTGCGGTGATGCGGTTTAAGTAATCCGCGTTCGATCCGCCGCCTATTATCGAAACGGAGTCGTAGTGCTTTCCGGTGATGCTCTCTATCTCATGCAGCGTGTCTGCGTAGCACTTTGCAAGGGAATTGTAGATTACAGCCGCGATCTGTGCAGGTGTCTCAGGAACTTCCTGACCGGACTCTTTGCATGCCTTCTGCACTTCCTCAGACATACTCCCGGGGGCTAAGAACCTGCTGTCGTTTGCGGGAACTATCGAGCTTATCGTCTCTTTGGATGCCTGCTCGCAAAGCTCTCCGTAGCTTAAATCCGGAGCCGTCTCCGCTTTTGCGGAATTGATCATCCAGAGTCCCATTATGTTCTTAAGATATCTGAAGCGGTGGTCGAAGCCGCCTTCGTTCGTAAGATTGCGCTTTCTGCTCTCTTCCGAGGCATTTGCCTGCAAAAGCTCGGTGCCCATGAGCGACCAGGTGCCGGAGCTTATGTAGAGTGCTTCGTCGCTCTGGGTCGGAACCGCAACAACGGCGGAACCCGTATCATGCGTAGCCGGAAGGACTACAGTGCAGTTAAAACCGACTTCATCCGCAACCTCAGGTCTTAATTCCCCGAGCTTTGTGCCGGGAAGCGCTATCTTTGTGAATATCTTCTTCGGGTACCCGAGCTTTTCTATCATCTCAAAATCCCAGTCACAGGTCCCGGGGTTCAAAAGCTGCGTGGTTGACGCGTTTGTGTACTCCGTAAGGCGCTTTCCCGTGAGCAGGAAATTGAAATAATCAGGGATGAGAAGCAGTGTTTCCGCTTTTTCAAGGTTTTCGGGCTCCTGCAGTTTTGCGGCCATCAACTGGTAAACCGTGTTGAAGGGCTGCTTCTGTATGCCTGTGCGGCCGTAGAGCGCTTCCTCGGGGTAGGTCTTGTAAACCTCCGCCATCGCGCTTTCCGTGCGGCTGTCCCTGTAGCCGTAAACAGGGGCCGTAAGATTTCCGGCAGCATCCAGCAGCGCGTAATCAACGCCCCAGGTGTCTATTCCCATGCTTTCCGGAACCTTGCCAAGGTCTTTGCACTTTTTCATGCCGGCCTTTATCTCTTTGAAAAGCTCCTTTGTGTCCCAATATCTGTGGCCGTTTTCCTCTTTCATCCCGTTCGGGAAGCGGTGCACCTCTTCAAGGACCATTTTTCCGTTTTCGATATGCGCCAGGATATGCCTTCCGCTCGAAGCGCCGATATCCACTGCAAGATAGTATTTCATAAGATTCAGCTCCTATCCAAAAACTCCATTAGCATTATAGCATTGAGTCCGTATTGTGCCACGTGATTTGTTGATATCCACGGGATTTCCTTTAATTCCTCGCAGTTACCGGCGTCACGGACGATCTTTGGCGTGTAGTCGTCAACATCCACCTCGCGGTAAGGCCTTCCGAGAAGGCACTGCACAACCCTGTCCGCAAGGACGGGATCGTTCAGCTTCTTTGCGCCGTATGCGCCTATGCCCGTTGCAAACATGGGAATGGTGAACTGGCGCTTGCCTATAAGCCCGTTTGACTCCTTCTGCTTTTCGTCGTCCGGCAGGAAGTAGAACCGGCCGTATTCCGCAAGCATCTGCCGCCATTCCTCGTCGTCAAGCAGCTCTGCCATCTCCATCCAGATCGACGGTGCGCCCATGCAGATCTGCAGGTGGGTGCCGCCCGTCGTACGCTCGCCTATGTAGCGCAGATGCAGCGTTTTCGGGTTGAATTCGAAATCCGGCCCGGAAATAAGCTTAAGCGGCGCATTCTCTATATCCTTTGTGCCGACAAGTATCTTGTCGCGGTATCTTGTATCGTTCTTGCGCTCCCACTCTGTCATCCAGTTGGAACAAAGGGATGACCAGTCGGGGCCGCTTCTTGCGTGGCTTGGCTCTACCATCTCCTCTTTCGGATAGAAATCGCCGAGAGGATCGCGGTTCAGGAATGTCTCTTCGTTGTCTTTTAATTCATCGAAGATATCCTCGAGACGCCTGTCGCCCGTAAGATAATAGTAGAAGCGGTGATGTCCCGCCATTGCTATGCGGGCTTCCTTGCACGGGCAGCCCCAGTGGATAACGTTGTGGCGCGAGCCCATGCCCTTGTATTTGCCGATGTGGTAAACATCCACCTCGGAGGTGTGGCGTGTAAGCTTTTCCGCAAGCGTGAAGACGTCCGCCCTGCCGGTACGCATAAAGTAGTACCAGAGCCAGAGCGTCGGAACAAGCTCCGTATTGTCCCATGCGTAGCCGCCGACATCATAGCGCCAGTTGTGGCGGTCTTCGTCGTAGGTATGCATGAAATCACCGTAGTTGAACATGCCGTACCACTTGCGCTGCTCAACCTCATTTTTATAGAATTCAAAGGACTTGTCAAGGTCTGTTTCAAGCTTTTTCTGCAGATCCGTCTCTTTCTTTACAAGGGACCAGAAACCAAAAGCACGGAGTTCATGGTAATATTCCGGATCGCCGACATAGAGCGTTGTTGTATTGCAGTCAGATGCAAATTGCGTTATTTCCGCATCCGAAACGCAGTGAGTGTCCGTAAACATCACATTGAACTCGTTCGTGCAGGCGATACCGTAGGGGTCCGCTCCTTTGTAATCGTACCCTTCGTAGCAGACCTGATTATATCCGCGATCCGCATAATGCCTGAAATCAAAAGGCCTTGCAGAGGGTGACCAGAGCTCGATGTCGATCTTCACGGTATCCGAGTTAAGCCCGGAAATATTAAACCCGGACGGGTACTTTTCCCAGAAATCGCGGATGGCTACAAGCGCGCCCCCGCACTCCGTTCCCGCAAAAGCTGCGCCCTTAGCCCTGTTCCCGTGCAGTGAATCTATGTAACAGAGGTGGTCGCCGTAAAGCTTTTTTCGGATCGCAAAATGCGAGTCGCTGTCCTGACAGAGATCGTACGTATCCCAAAAGGGGATATCTTCCTTTATCTTGTTAAGTGCGGCAAGCGCTTCGCCTTCGGGCTTTAAGAGCTCTCCTGCCATCTGCTTTGCGTGCAGGCCTTCCGGAACGCGTGGTCTCCAGCTAATGAGCGTCATAACAGACTCATGGAAAACACCGTGATCCGGCAGGAATTTGATATGTCTGTTGTAGGGCTCGCCTGCGGCAGGCATCTCAAAGGAGACAGAAAGCCCTTTTAGGAAGTCCCTTTCCGGCTCACCATCGTATATAAAAGTATGTGTGAATTTCAGCTCTTTTGAGCCCGCAAACACCTTCATGCGGATGATAAAACGCAGCCGCCCGGTGCCTGTTTTGTCAATATGCGTGCCTTCGAACTTAAAGGAGCACATAAGACTGCCTTCATCTTCAAGAGTTACCCTGTCGATGCGTCCGGTGTAGTTTTTATCAACTCTTGCGGGGTTTCCGTCAACAGTCGCCGGTTCTTCAAGCGTAAGATGCGGAACAAAGTTTTTTGCAACAAGCCTTCCGGAACCGGGGTCGCAAACTGTGCTTACAAGCGCGTTTCCGTTAAAAGGCACAGTGATGCTGTATTCGCCGTTGTTCACAAGATACGCGGAATCGGTTTTGTTCACGGTGATGCAGGCCTGCCCATGACATGCGTTGCTTTCGTTTTCGGGCGTTTTCCCGTCCCGGTCCTCAAAAGCGCCTGTCCCGCAGCTGTTCTTTACGGGAAGCACCTCGATATTTTCCGAAAGCTTTCCCGCGTCTGCCGTATGAGCGCTCCACTTAACCGAACCGTCGGGCCAGTACGCCGTTATCCTTGACTGCAGCGCAACAGGGCTGCCATCCGCATTTTTGCAGACATATGTATCCATTGGGGTTACAGTACCCTTTTCCCACATGCATCCGAAAGTCGTATATCCTGTTTTTCCAAGCAGTCTGTGTAATTTCATACTTTTTCTCCTATGTTTGCAATCAGAAACCGTTTTATCAGAAACTGTCTTCCGAGTGCGAAAGCCCGCAGGGTACTTCCCGGGGCCGGCTCGCGCCTTAGGTCGCATTAACGCAGCGGTACTAAGCTCATGCTGCGCCCTTGGCTTGCATTCGCTAAGTACCGGCGATGCGACATATCCCCGTGAAGCACCCTACGGTCTCCCGCACTCTGCGTACTAACCTATATGCAAGCAAAAATCATATTTACAGATCTATCTCTTTGAAGCGTTTCGGCGCCTCACCCCTCCAGAACTGCTCGTCTCCGCGGCGGAAATCCCCGCGTTCGGAGCCAGTCGCCTCTTCAAAATCAATGCCGAGAGACGCGCATGTTATCTGCAGCGGCTCCTCCTTAGTTACACGGTAATACCCGTCCGGTTTTTCAACCCATCTTGAGGCAGTACCCATGTTGTAGGTCGAATAAACGGTAAGTTCAAGCGTATCCGTAACCTCATCAACAGGCACGGAATACTGCGTCCAAAAGGCATTCTTCCACTCGCCCTTTACTTCCCTGCCGTTAGCCCTGATGCCGTATTCTCGGATAACTCCCGGGAAATCCCTGTCATTCTGTATAGGGAGGGCATAAAGACATTTAACCTTAACGGCCCGCTCAAGTTCAAACTTAAACGTAACCGGGAAAGCCTTTGGCATGTACTTAAACGGCCAGTTTGGATTGATGCCCGTAAGATGCTCTATATTCTCCGGTATCTCACCGTTGACTGTAACGCTCTTTATGATATCCGCACCCTTATACATAGGCCTGATATGTTTTTTAAGGTCTTTGACATCTATCACCTGCCAGGGAGCAAAATCTCCCGACGCAGCGTATCTTATCAGCGCATTCTTCAATGTGTAGGCCGCAGGACGCTCCTCAAAGCTTCCCTCAAGGTCTGCCGCACAGAAAAGCAGCTTTCCGTTAAGGACCCTGCCTTCGAAGATGAAGGAAAGCGGGAAGTTGCGGTTCCAGTCGTCTATGGCCCGCACGATAGTCCTGTACTTTGCGGGAAGATTGAAGGTCCTTGCGCGCTCCGAGATCTCTTCCCATTCCCAGCCGCCGGACTTTTCGGTCGGAAAATACTTAAACAGAGCCGAATCCTTGTCTATCACAAGTCCAAGCTGCCTTGACCAGGTCGGTCCCATCTGCGCGTTCCAGAATATGCTCCTGAAAGAAAGCAGCGGGCAGTCAAAATCAAGGTCCGAAAGGTAAGGCATAAAGAGTACGGTCTCACCGTTTTCAAGCCTCTTAAGTGCCTCCGGAAGGGTTCTTACAAGTTTTACGTTTCCGTATGTTGAAACGATGTCGTTTTTATTAGGAGCTTCTTTGGTTTCCCGAACCTGCGGGATGTTCTTTTCGTCCTTTACAAAAACAGTAAAAGCATAGCCGTTCGACGAAACTTTCTCGCCGTATCCGTTTAATAATTTAGCCGTAAGGCTAAGTTTTTGACTCTTTGTAATATTCTCAAAAGTAAGATCTATGGTCCCGACCACAGTGTTCCTGCCTTCGGGAAGCCTTGAAATATCTATCTTTCCGACTGCAAGCACATCCTTTTTCCCGGGAGCGGGACGTGCAATGTCGTCCTTCCCGCCGTCATCCGGAATACCTGTCACTTCCCATTCCAGTACGGCATTTATCATTTCTTTGCCGCTGTAATTGCATATCTCGACAGGTACGGAAAGCTTTTCTCCGGCTTTGAAGACATATTTCGGTATCCTCGGAAGGATAACGATGTCGGAGTTAAAGGTCCGAAATTCCCATGGAGTCACATAACATTTGCTGTCAAAGAACGGGTCGAGCACTCCGACAACGGCAGTTCCCTGTCCCGTGTAATCATGCAGGTCGAGATATTCGAAGCCTGTTATCTCAGGGGTCCTGAAATTCGCTTCAAATTCCTCTTTAAGGAACCTTACCTGGTTCCTTCCGGAGCAGTAAACAAAGTCTTTGTTGTATCTGTAAACGTCATTCTTAACGGCAAGATCCTTAAAGATCTCGTAATTGCCGCCGCGCACCGCGCCCGTGAACTTTTCCACAACATCAAGGTCCGGATAAGCGCACCACTGTCCCATCTCATGGGAAATCACGGGAAGCCTTGCCCCTTCCACGGAAGGGGAATAGTCCTTTCCGCCCCATCCCCAGCGGTTCCTGATCATACCGCCGTGTATCGGGCCGAATGCGGAACGGTGAAAATACAGATAATCCGTACCCTCGGTCTTTGACGGTTCTGTATCGTAGAACCAGCCGGACTGCGCCGTAAAGAGCCTCCGGCCTTCAAAGCCGAGCTCCCTGTTGATCTCCTTTGCTTTCGAAACCCACTCTCGAAGTGGTTTATACCAGCTTCCCGAAGGCTCGTTTGTAGCGGAGAGCATTATAAAGGACGAGTGATGTCCGAAGTTTTCAAGTATCTTTCTTGTTTCGCGCAAAAGGATCTCAAACCCTTTGTCATCTCCGGGGTTAAAAACATTCCACATGCCGCATTCGACCTGCAGAAAAATATCTGCGTTGTCCGCTGCGACAAAAGCCGCTTCGGGCGGGCAGAACGAGTGGAAACGGATGAAATTGAAGCCGTAGCCTTTTACGGTCTTCATTATCCTGTCCCAGTACGCGTTGTCTGTAGCGGGATAAAGCGTATCGTAAAAGCCGCCTCCGAAGTGCGTCCCGCGAAGGTATACGGCTTTACCGTTTACGATCACATTGTTTCCTGATACTTCAACGGCACTCGGATGCGCGATCATATATGTTGCTCTTTCGTCTTTAAGAGACTGCAATTCCTTAGGATTTAAAATGTCGATGCGTCCCGCCATGCCGTTCCAGTTTGCGCAAAGGCAATCCGAGATACCGTGAGAATCGGGACGATACGGATGTATGTAAGAGTTATCGACTGTGATCTTTATCTCATGCACGCCCTTTGTCATGCAAAAAGGGCCGAACAAAAAGGGTGCGCAAAGGCTTTCGTCAGAGCCTATGCAGACATCATCGATAAAAGCGGTAAGGCGCCATTTCGACACCTCAATGAACAGATAATATTCTCCGTCGCTGTTGACAAAAAAATCATGACTGTAGGATGCCTCCCCCGAATAAACAGAGCGGGGCTGTGAAAGGAAGGGAACATGAAACTCCCCGTTTAATCCGCTTTTATATTCTTCGCGCTCATACCAGAACGGGTTGAACAGGCCGGATACCCATTCGGTGTCTTTTGCTGCCGGATATCCGAGACCGTTTGCGTTTAGTGTCCCCGGAAGGACAATATCGTTTTCGGCGCCGTTTTCAGTTTTAACCCTCCATTTACCCGAAAGTGATATCATTCGTCCTCTGTCCTTTTTGCGGATAGAACCGCAATTTTATCAAATCAATACATTTTCCTGTATTTACCCGGTGTGATACCGGTGGCCTTACTGAAGAACCTGATAAAGTTCTGGGCATTGGCGTAACCGAGCGTTACGGCTATCTCCTGAACCGAAAGATCCTTCTCGAGCAACAGCTTCTTGGCTTCGTCGGTCTTGCGCTTTTCGGCGTATTCCGTAAAGCCCTTGCCGCGCTCCTTCTTTAAGACCTTCCAGATGTAGTTCTGGTTTAATCCGAGACGGTCCGCACATTCGGAAAGCAGGATGTTTCCGTGTGTTTCGTCAAGCAGATCGTCTATCATCTTCATTACCTGGTTCGACCTGTCCTGCATATGCTCGTTCATGCATCTTATGACGGGGTCGATGAAATACTGCTTGAGATAAACGCGTATACGCCTCGGCTCAAGCTCCGAGATAAGCTCCCTGTAGGTAAAGCGCATGCCTGAAGGGAATATCTCGTTAAGCGCGATATTCGACTCCAACGCCGTCATCACTATCTGATCAGCGTAGCGCAGGATGTAGTGGAGTGCGTCATCTGTAGTCTTTACAACGAGCAGGAATTCTGCGAAACGGTCCGTACACTTGTAGGCACGCTGAGTATCGCCTTCCTTCATCGCAAGGTAAACGTCATTTTCGTATTTGGTGTTATAGCTCTCCGTAGGCCTGTCGTCGCGTCCGAACATCTTGTCGACGTAGAACCTTAAGCTCCTTGATGTATCCACACCGTTTTCTACAACGATACGCTCTTTTTCCTGGTAGTCCTCCGTTGCGTCTTCGTTGTACATGAGAGCCATCGCGCTCTCCCTGTAGGCAAGGCGGATGGATTTATGGTTCTTATGGGTTCCGCTCACGCCCATGAGGATGTAAAGACCTATGGTGTCTTTACAGTATTTCTGCATCTTTTCGTAATATTCGCCAACCTTCTTTAACAGGTCGTCCTCATCATCGGAACCGATGAGCGAAAAGATCGTGCAGGAGTTGTAAACAGGCGGCATCCAAAGGTATTTGCGGATGTCCTCCGGCATATCTTCGATAAGCTGCAGGCACAGGGCATCCTCGTCAAGCGATGTCTGGATGTGCGAATCATATCTTACGTCAAGCACTGCAACGGTAGTCGCAAAGCACTCGTATTTCGGAAGGTTGAGCGCCTCGAAATAGTCGTCCCATTCATCATTTGAACGGATACCGTCGTTTAAGAGGTGCAGCTCGAACATCTGCTGAATACTGTCCTGCTGCCTTCCTACCGTTTCCTTCAGTGCGTCCTTATCGGCGGAAAGGTTATGGAAGTGCTTTTCTATGTACTCAAGCTCGTTCTGCCCCTCCATATCGGAGGATGCGGCTCCCACCTTCTTAAAGAGCTCGGAGACAGGGCGGAACACGGCATAAAAGGTCAGGAAGAAAAGCATCGATGCGACGAGCACAAGGACGATCGCTCCTATGAAGGAAGCCGAATCCGCAAAGCCGGGAAGCCTGTTCTGGGGGCTTAAGATTATGTATTCAAGGTCTGTGTTCTTGCTTTTTTCAAAACGGGCTATATATTTCCCAAGGCCCTTTATCTTTATGATATTCTTGTTCCTGTCGGTACTTACGATCTTCTCGAGCCTCTCATTTTCCGAGGCCTGAAGGCTGCTTGTGACTATCCTTCCGTTTTCGTCAAGGATTATTGCGATCTCCGGACCGGAAAAAACATCCGGGACAGCGTTCTTTATGGTATTAGTATTGATGTTAGCCACAAAGACCGCAGTCGGTACAGTGCTTCCCAAAGGCAGCTTCCGGATATACTCGGCCACACCGTTCCCGGCATAGCTCCAATATCTGCTCTTGCCGCTTCTTGAAAGTATCTCCCCGGCAGTCGAAAACATCGGAAACTCATTTTTAGGGAACATGCCTTCGTCCGAAACAACGATCCCTGCTTTAATGTCAGCCAGATAATACTCGAATATGATATTGTCGTAGATGCCGGCGCCGCCCAGGATATTCTGGAATTCGCGTACGGTCTCGGAATTACGGTAATAATCCGGATTCTTTAACGCAGCGGCAATATCCGCGCTCTCCAAAGCAACGGTATAGAAGTTCTCTATGTTGCCGAGTACCGTATCGATCTGCGAAGCAAGACGGACTATCTTCTGTTCCGCTGTGTTCCTTGCCTGTTTCCGCCTCTCCACGCCGCCGGCTATAAGTATATAGACGGCGGTCAGGATGGCAAATACAGAAAAGAACATCGTAATGTTGAGCAGTACCGAATGCCTGAAAGTTCTCTTTTTAAGTTTTTTTCCGGTTTTGGCCATGTGATCCCTCGTTCAGATCTTTAGAAGATGTTTTCATTCTATTATAGCACAAAACCATATGTTCCTTCATCAACTTTTTTTCGTGTCGGTAATACCGGGCAGGACATCCCTGAAATCCATGTCCGAAGCGTAATAGAAGGATGTGTAGCAGGGCTGGTTGTAGCAGTTGTTCTGCCATGCCACTCCGCAGCGGTACATCGGATCGTGAAGGAGTGTAAAGAGCTTATGCGTAGTGATCTCGGTATTGATATAAATACGGATCGCGGAACTGTCCTCTGTGCGGAGCAGCAGTTCTTCCCTGAAATCACCGAAGATGTCCGCTATCAGCGCAGGATTGCCCTTTGTTCCGTTGTTTGTGGCACAGCCCTCGGGAGCGAGCATCACACCGTGTGTGTTGTCTCCTACCGTCCCGATATGCTTTCCTCCGACATAATCAACGCCGTCGGTTACCTGTGTTGTAAGGTCTGCTGCCCATTTTATGCTTGCATTCGTGCCAAGGAGCTTTGCGTCAAGCACATTTCCGAGGCAGTCCTGCATCTTTCCTACCCAGACCTGAAGACCGCGCACGCCGGGTACAACATCGCCAATCATGCAGCGTCCAAGGTCCCTGTCGGCCCTTTCGCCAAAGAAGACCCTTCCGGTCTCCGCATCGCGAAGGGCGTAGCCGTAGGGCACGCTTGAAGCACCTTCGAACACATTGAAGATTTCAAAGCCGGGCCTGTCGGGGTTAATGCGTGCAACATGCATCGAATCGCCGTGTCCGAGCTTTACAAGCCTGCCGTCGGGCATCTTGTCCTTTGAGGAATAGAGCACGGAACCGTCGTGGTCAATGGCGCAGGCACCATAGATTATCTCTTCGCAGCCGTCGCCGTCGATATCCGCAACGGACATGCTGTGGTCACCCTGGCCCGTAATGCAGCCGTAAACGGGGTCTGTGCCGTCAACGGCGCTGTGGTGGTTGAAGGGATTATCCATAAGCACGTGGCCCGAGTCCACCTTGAAATACTGCTCATGGTGGCCGTTTACAAAGCGGTAAGCCGTAATAGTCGCGCGGGTGTAGTAGCCGCGGCAGACAAGAAGGAACGGGCGCTCCCCGTCAAGGTAGCCTACAGCTGACTGGAAACGGTCCACACGGTTGCAGGGTTCTATGCGCTTCCACGCGTAATCGCCCCACATCATGCCGTCGTCGCCGCGGGGAACAGGGAAGTCTATCGTTTCAAGCTCCCTGCCGTCACCGGAGAACATGGTAAGATATTCTGGGCCCTCGTAGATAAAGCCTTCAAACTCGCGAAGCTTGTTCTTGTCGCTCTTTGCGGGAGCGTAAACATCCATAAAGAAGTCCGCAAGCTCTTTTGCGTCGCTTTCCGAAAGCGGATAGCTGTATTTTGCGGGGATCTCGAAGCACTCTTCAAGAGTCTTCGGCCAGTGCCCGTTCTTTACTTCCTCGTGATCCTGCCAGTTCATGAAGCGCTTTACGGTATAGTTATAGTAATCCTCTGCAGAGCATACATAGTTGTCATCATGCGTGATGCCGGCTTTTACGTCTCTTTCGGGGATGGTGATATACTTTTCGGAAACTATTTCGCCGTTATCACCGTAAACGGTCATCTTTGTGCCGGGTGCGGTCTTTACGGACATCTCTGCCTTGCCGTCGCCGTCAAAGTCAAATACCATAAACTGCGTATAATGCGCGCCTGCGCGGATATTCCTGCCCATATCGAGGCGCCACAGGAGCTTTCCTGAAAGTTTGTAGCAGTCGATATAGCAGTTTCCTGTGTAACCGCGATGCGAAACATCATGTGAATTGGACGGATCCCATTTTACGAAATACTCAAATTCGCCGTCGCCGTCGATATCGCCGATGCTCATGTCGTTGGCTGAATAGGTGTACTCCTGGCCTGCGGGTGTAACTCCGCCTGCGGGGACCTTAAGCGGTATCTCGAGATAGTTCTTCCCGCCCTTTACAACCTCGACGCTTTCGGACCTTTCGCCCTCAATGCCGTCCGATACGGGCGCAACGGAATAGGAATCGCCTTCCTTTCCGTCCTTATCGAGATAGTTGGTGGAATCGGTAACAAGCGCTATCTTTGCGCCGTTCCTGTAAAGTTCGAAATCCGTGCCTGTGACGCGTTCTTTTTCGGCGCCCTTTACTTCGTTCACAAACATCCTCCAGGACACAAATATGCCCTCTCCGGTGTTTATCGCAACAAGGCCTCTTGAGAGCTTCTCAAGCTGCGGCTTTAATGTATATGTAACCTCGGTCTTGAGCTTTTTGCTCGTATCGAGTTTTTTGTCGTTTTTATAGGCTGCCACATAGAACCAGTGCGGAACATGTGTGGACTTGTTCAGTGTATATTCGGTATCGTTTCCGGAATACCTGCAGCTGTAGACCATTGTCGGACTGTCGCTGTCAGACCAGAAAAGCAGGTAGTTGTCGGCTCCGGGCACCTTGTCCCAGGAGAGTGTAATGTGATCTTTGGAAATATCTTTTACAAATATCTTCATAGATTTTTACCTCATTCTTCAAAAAACAGGCAGCACGCAACAAGTATGCATGCTGCCTGTAGTGATCAATGACTCACTGTTTTAATTGCCGGAAGATCATTTCTTCTGGTTTGCATGATAAAGGTCGTTCATTTCCTTTGTAACGATGTCACCGCCGCCGCTCTTCCAAGCTGCGATAGCTTCGTTAAGGCCGTTCTCGTCGATCTCGCCGGTAATGAACTTAAGCTCTGCATCGGCAACGATCTTATCAAGATCAGCACCAACTTCGAGATACTTATCGGAAGTATAGGAGATACCATAGTTGGGAACAAGGTATTTCTTACCGTCTTCGTAGCACTCGTTCTCATCAACACGGATAGGATCGGTGGATGTTGCTGTGGTAACAGGACGTGCGTTCTCTTCTGCTGTGAAGTAGATGGGAACCTGGTTGAAACCAAATCTGTAGTTAGCGGAGCCAACACCTTTTTCACTGAGCTTGTCAGCATCGTAAAGTGATACATAACCGTCTGCGTCAAGCTCGTAGGTCTCGCCTTCCCAGCCGTACTCGATGAGGTTGAGCATCTTGCCGTCGTTCATCTTGTCAAGGAAGTTAAGAACCTGCTTTAACTGCTCTTCTGTCTTAATGTTTGTCTTGGAAACTGCAATGAAGTTGCTGCCTGCGCCGCCCCAAGGATATACTCTCTTGCCGTAGTCCTTATACTCGATGTAGCTCATAAGGTCAAGAGCGGGTTCCTCGATAGTGGAGATACCAACTTCTGCGCTGTTGAAGGAGTATTCTGCCTTACGGATATCGTCAAGGCACTGGATAAGGGCACCGCACTTGCTGGTCTGGAGAAGCTGCTTTCTTGCTGCGCCTGCGCCGTATGCTGTGAAGTCGTCAATACCCTTTTTACCGTTGTTGATGTAACCGAGATCATAAAGCTCATGGATCTCTTTAAGAGCGTTCTTCCACTCTTCTGTCTCAACCTTATAGATAAGGTTGCCGTCTGCTGTAAGGCCCCACTGGTTGGGAACGCCGAGCCATGCGAAGAGGATGTTGTCCCATGTGCCTGCCCAAGAGTCAAGTGCAAGACCGAAGGTGTTGTCTTCACCGTCACCATCGGGATCTTCTGTTGAGAATACACGGAGCATTTCCTTGAAAGCATCCCATGTGGTAGGCTCTGCAAGGTTCTTCTTTTCAAGCCAGTCATGACGATAACCGAAACCTGCTCTTGCGATGTTTCTTGAGCGAGGCAGGCAGTACATCTTGCCGTTGTAAGAAGCCTCTGCGCGCTGTGCATCGCTGATGGTCTTAAGGTTGGGATAAGCATCGATGTAAGGAGCAAGATCCCAGAAGGATCCCTGCTCGGCAGCCTTAAGGAATTCTGCGTTCTTACCTACTACAGCAACGTCTGCGAGGTTACCGGACTTAAGGCCAAGACCAAGGTGCTCATCATCATAGTAAACAGCCTGTGCGGTCCACTGCCACTCAATGTCCATGTTGGTGTACTCGTTGATCTCTTTTACGAGTTTTTCGTAGTACTTCATCTCGTTGTCGTTTTCACCTGCTACTGCTACATGCTCTACATCTGACGGAAGACTTACCGAGATGTGTAAAGGAGTAGGGGTAGGGGTAGGTGTAGCGGGCACAGGAGTAGGGGTATCCTTTACGGTGCTGCCTCCCTGTGTGGGCGAAGGTGTGTTGGTAGCTGTTGTTGTGTTTTTACCGCAAGCGGCAAGACTTGCTACCATTGCCAATGCTAAAAGCACTGCGAGAACCTTTTTAAGATTTCTCATTTTTTGTTTCCTCCCTTTAATAAAATGTTTTTTTTATTTTTACGATACGGACCTCCTCATTTAGCCCGTAACGAAAAATACATGATAAGTTTTGGATGGCGAATCATTCACCCGTGTAATAACAGGCTCGTAACCGGCTGATAATGCTTGCAGGCATCATTCGCCAGTTATACCCGATCTTTCGATACCCTGCATGAACTGTCTCTGCGCAAAGGCGAAGAACAGGAGCACGGGGGCACTGATGATCGTTGCGCCGGCCATAACGACCGCGTTGTTAAGAGTATCTTCACCGTCATCAAGACCGAGCTGTCTTAACATTTCCTGCTGCTGATCGGGCAGGGCGTTTGCGGCTTCGATGATAAGCTTGATCCTCGGAGGCAGGAACTGTTTGCCGGGGCTCTGTACGTAAATAGTGGGTTCGTATGCGTCATTCCAGTGCCATACTACCGAGAGCACAAGTGCAACAACAAGAGTTGCGCGCGCAAGCGGAAATACAATCTTCCAGTAGGTTCTGAAGAATCCGCAGCCGTCGATGCGTGCCGCTTCTTCAAGGCTTCTCGGTACAGTCAGGAAGAACTGCCTGAAAAGGAAGATGTAGAGCGCGCCGCGAAGGCCAAACCCAAAGTATGTCGGAACAATGAGCGGGAAATAGGTGTTCAGCCAGTTTATCTTGTTATAGGTAAGATAAAGAGGCGTGATGATCGTCTGTGTGGGCACGATGAATGCCAGGATAACGATCATGAACAGGAACTTTTTGCCCGGGAAATTGTATCTTGCAAAACCGTAGCCTATGAAAGAGCAGGACATTACATGTCCGAAGCATGCAAGTACCGTGACTATCAGCGAGTTCCTTGCGTAAACCTTGATCTTCATGAGGTCGAGTGCGATCTGGAAGTTCTCGAACTTTAGTGTTGTGGGCAGCCAGTGAACAGTTGAGCTGTTCAGGTCAGCATTTGTCATAAGCGACCTTGTGACCATGTAAAGGAACGGATAGACAAACACAAAAGCCAGACCAAATATGAGCAGATACATGAATATCCTTAACAGCACCTTTTTAACACCGGTAGCGTTTGCATTCTTTCGTATGAAGAGTCCGAAGTTGCGCTTCCATCTAGCCAAAGTAGCGTTTGCCGGCTTTTTCGATTGTAAAGATCCTGCGTTTGCGCTCACGTCTTCTTACCTCCTCTACTTCTGATGTATGCATGTACTTCTTCATTATCGCAAATATGATACCGACGAGCAGCCCTATGAATGCAAAGTATATCCATCCGAGAGCCGACGAGTACTGGAATTCGGCGTTGTTGAAGCCTGCCGTCTTGATGTACTGGAGCAGCTCGTTGTCAAGGCTCGTGAAGGAATCAACTATGGTGTAAACAAGGTTCAAGAGCATCATGGGGGAGATCATCGGGATAGTAACCTTCCAGAAAAGCTCCCATTCCGTTGCACCGTCGATCCTTGCCGCTTCATACAGCGAAGGCGATATGCTCTGCAACCCGGCAAGGAACAGCAGTATCTGAACACCGCTTCGCCACAGTACCGTTACAAGGCGTCCGAAGACTGTCTGTACAAGATCTACTATATCGGCACCGAAATAACTCAAAACATTGTAAGGGATTATCTTGCCGTCCATAATGTTTAGAACGGAACGGTCAACGCCCTGGTTAAGCACCTGCCGCATTATCTCACCGCTTCCGAGAAGGAAAGGTATGAAGAAGATAACACGGAAAAGTCCTCTTCCCTTGATGTCCCTGTTGAGCAATATTGCTATGATCAGGGAAAGGATTACCGTCAGCGGGAAACTTGTAAGCGTGTACCTGACAGTACTTATAAAGGTCGGTACAAACTCAAGATCCTCTACGAATGCCTTCTTAAACCAGCGGAATGTATATCCGATGGGCTTCATACCTACGATAAGGTAATCATCTGCTACCGTAAATCTTAAGGAAAAGATTATCGGGTAGATAAAGAAGGCCAGCATGCCGATGATAAACGGCGCGACGAATACATAACCCTTTAAGGAGGTCCTGGTCCTCAGTGACAGTCCTTTTCTTTTTTTCTTTGCTTCGGCTGCCATCAGTTGCCACCTCCAATCACAAGGTATTCCTTAGCAGGTATCTTTACGCCCTCATATACGGCTTCTTTTACGTCGTAGTTGACATAGACCATGATGCCGTTATCGTAAGTGAGGCGTTTGAGCTTATCGCCAAGGACCTCATGCTTTACGATCTGTCTTCCGGAAACTGCGGAAAGGCGATCGGAAAACTCTTTAACAGTAGAAACAACAACCTGTTCCCAATCTTCAAAGGTTGATGAGAAGATAAGGTCGTTATCGCTTCCGCGAAGGTTGAGTGCCGATTCCTTTGTAAGGTAGAAATAAGGCAACGAGCCAAATTCAACCCACTGGAGCTTCTGTGTCTGAAGATCGTATGAAAGGTTTCCGGCGTTTTCCGAAGCATAAGGCACAAGACCGGAAAATACCATTTGCTGGAAAGGAACGGCATAATCGGTAATCGCAAGTCCGTAGCAGTCTTCCCTGACATTGTAGAGATAATCGCTCTTTGAAAGGATGTACTGGTTAGAACCGTTCACGGCGATCTTCTTATTGTCTGCTTCGGTCTCGGACAGAGCCTTTAATATCTGTGCTACATTCTCTGCTTTTGTAAAGCTGTTCTTTACGTTAAAGTCCGGGAATACCATCTTTCCGACATCTGAATAAGCAAGCCCGATCCCATTGTATTTCGAAAGTTTTTTAAGAAGTTCGTCATTCTTCTTTGTCAATGCGAGCGGATTACGAAGGAAAGTGACCACACCGTCAAGGTTTTCTAATGCTATCTCGTTCAAAAGGCCGTTAAAAGCAACATCATCTTCCTGATCAAGTCCCGGTGTTTCGGATGTTGCAACTACAAGCGGGTTCTGAAGGAAAACATTGAGCTTTAAGTTCTTTGCCGCGTAGTCGGAAACCTGCTTCAATCCGGCTGTGCCGCCAAGGTGGCCGTCAGGCCCCCAGTTCTGGTACTTCTCGGGGTTCTTCTGCCATCCTTCAAGGACAACATTAATATCTTCTATCCCGTCTTCCTTAAATTTTTCAAGGATCTCGACAACCTGCGAATAGGTTGTCATGGGAATATATTCGTCAAATACTATGCCTTCTTTTTTTGTTCCCATAAGGAGCGTAAGGGCAAGCTTTGCGGATGTTGTATCGGGGCTCTTCTTTATGAGGCCGTTCTCAAGGAGGTAGTTCCTGTAAACCTCAGCCATTCCGCTGTAATTAGCCTTATCACCCGAAAGGAAACGGAACCTTACTTCTTTGTCCTCGGGGATGAGCTTTTTGTCAACACGCTGCATGATACCGCCTGTTGCCTTTGTATCCGTACCTGTGGAGATCGAATACATATCGACCGTATATATGTTTCTCATCTGAAGGTCGATATTCATACGGTTCACAGGAACCGTAACACCGGAGGTGTATACGGAAACAAAAGAGTTTTCGGCACCCTTTGTGGCGTAGGAAAAGACTGCGTTGTCACCGTTCTTTATGCCGCATACCGGCATTGAGGCCGTGTAGCGGTTATAATTGTCCGCATTGATAAGGTTTGCTATAGATACCGACTGGTTCGTATAGGAGTAGAACCTTGCAAGCAAAGGGTTGGATGTACGTTCCGAAACCTTTTCAAAGGTTGAAACGGCACCGGATCCGTCCGGATAGAAGAGGTAACCCGGATTTTCACCCGTGCAGGCTCCAAGCCAGGGGAGGACCGAGATCGCGGAAACGGCAAACCTGAATTCCTCTCTTATCTTCTCGTAAGGAACTCTTACAACGAGCTCATCATCTTCTATCGTGTACTCAATGGTAACATAGATACCGGCTTTAAGGAACCCATAGGTAACGGCAACACCGTTCGGAAGGTACTCGCTCTCAAGATAACCGCAGTCCTTTGCGGCATAGGCCTCGACAACCGCCGAATCCTTTTTCTTGAGGTTGTTGTACTTTATGTAGACCGCGGAGTTCATGATCTGGGTCCAGAGTTTACTCTGTTTGTTGACTTTTGAATATACCTCTTCGTCGACAATGCTCTTCCAGAGGATTCCGTTCTCAAGGTCCTTTACCTGAATGGCTCCCTTTACATCATTGTAGAAGAGCTCCAGTTTATCGTTTTTGAAGATCGAAACATATTCTCCTTCATCCAGAAGATTTGCAGTTGCTTCGGGAGCTTCGTATGTGTCGTTATATGTGATCGCTTTCTGTCTTGCTTTGTTTATGCTCACTATACCTACTATTACCAAGACAGCGACGATCGTTAAGAAAATAATGGTTCCGATGCGTTCTTTAAGGAATTCCTTAATCTTAACCATTTTTCCTTTCTCCTTTCATTCATTGTCTTTTTACAGGAAGTTGAGCCTGAACTCTTCAACAAGCGAGATCACAAACTGGATCATGCGGCCTGTGAGCACGTAGCAGAGCAGGAGCACCAGCCACATGACAAGCATCAGGAATGCGGATACCAGCATCATCGCGATTGTTTTTCCGAAGGAGTAGGTGTTCAGTATCTTCATTGCGAAGAAGAACATAAGTACCATACCTACCCATGCAAGCGTCGAGAAGACGCCGTACCAGTTTTTCTGGGTTTTCGAAAGTATATTTGAGATGAACATCAGCGGCAGGTTGATGACAATGAAAGGTGTCATCGAGATGGCGCTTGCAAATGTTATCTCTCTTACCTTACTTTCACCGCCCGAGATACTTGTTGCCATGAAGGAAGCAGGTATCCACGAAACGGGAACGATAAGCAGTTTCACAAGTTCGAACATCGGGTTGATGTTCTCACGCTCAATGGAAGCAAGCGGGAAATGCACAACATACAGATATGCGATCTTTACAACAAAGGCCGTTGCAAAGATTATTATCGGAACAAGCCAGTTCAGACGGTCTCTGTTATGCTTTGCTCCTTCCATTGCATCGATCGGATGGAACAGGGCGTAGAAGGAATACGAGATACCGGACAGTATGCTCATCTTCTTGCTCTTGTCCTCGATAAATCTCCAGTAGTTCTTCTTTCCGCGCTTGTGGAACCAGAAGATGAACAGGAGCACTGCAACTATTATCGCTACAGCAAGTGCGATTATCGGGAAGAAGTTGTCGCGGAGCACCTGGTATTTGTACTCATCAAAGGCCATTGTGTAGGAATCACGGTCGTTTACGATCTTGGCTTCCTCCATTGCCTCTTTGAACCTGCCCTGCTTGTAATATGCCTTTGTGATACCGACATGGGCAAGCGAGTAGTTTTCGTCCGTGGCAAGTACTTTTTTCCAGAGTTCGTAGGATCTCTGATAATCGCCGTTATTGTATGCCGATGTTGCGGCATGAACGTTCTTAATGAACTCGGTGGGCTCGAATACCTTTATGCAGGCATCCGTCTGGTCGAGGATGTATAGGCATCCTTTGCTGTCGACCGCTATCGAGGAGGGTCTTGAGAAGGTGCTCTGCTTTACGCCGGATCCGCCGAATGCAACAAGCATCCTGCCGTCCTGGTCGTACTGGTAAACATGACCCGTTATCTGCTCTACAACGGTCACGATGCCGTTTGCGTCAACACAGATGTCGGTAAATACCGGCTCGATGTACTTGCCGTAATCATCGAAATACTCACCGAACCTGAAGCTCTGACCTGCAACGACTGCCTTGAGCAGCTTGTTGTTGATGAAATCCTCGATGGGATTACGCATCTGGTTACCGACTGTCTTATATTTACGGAAGATGTTTGTTCCGATGGAGTTAAGCTTCTTTATCTCGCCCTCTTCACGCTCCATGCTGGTGGCATAGATCATGCCGTCCTTACCGTAATCGATGTTGATGTAGGAAGCTGCAAGCCTCTTGATATGGAGTGCTTTCTGCTGTTCCGATGCGAACATCCTGAAAAGCGCTTCGCCAAGGTCGTAACCTATGTTCGTCTGGCCGTAGAAACCGCGGAACTGGTTGTTTCCGTCGATGGCCATTATGTTTTCGCCCTTGACAACGTAGATGTAACCGGTCTTTGTTACGATAAGCTTCGTGGGTGTGAAGACATCGCCGGTTCCGAGCTCGCTCTCGGGATTTAAGAATTCCTCAACAAATTTGCCCTCTTTGTCCATGTGGACGATCCTGTGGGCTTCGGTATCCGAAACGTACATATCGCCATCATCATCAACGAAGATGCCCTGCGGACTCTTAAAGGCTTTGTCGGGTCCTTTGAACACCGCTACGGCGTTGTACTCGGAATCGAGCTTTACTATCCTCTTGTTGCCCGTATCGACAATGTAGATATTGTCTTCGTTGTCGATAAAGAGGTCTGTGGGTTTGCTAAAGGTTATACCGGCAGTAAAACCGCGAAGGTTGTTGATCCTGTCCTTTATGACATAACATTCCGGAACGGGCTGACGGTAGTTGTTATCACCCGTAACATAGCTTTCGGACTGCGCAGCCTGTACCGTCTGCGACCCGGTAACAAAGATCAGCAGCGCGGCAAGCAGCAATACAGTTATTTTCTTGATCTTTTTCATCTCTCCTCCATGCTGCCTTAGCCTTTAATACCGGAATACTGCATTGTTTCCATAACTTTGCCCTGCATTATCGTGAATATGATAACTGTCGGCGCTGTCATAAGCAATGTGGATGCGGCAACCGCTCCCGCACGTCCTATAGACATTCCGGCAGCACCGCCGCCGATGGTCTGGAGTGCAAGGGGAAGGGTCTTCATCGCCTGGCTGGTGATGTAGATAAGGGGCGAGAAGTAGTCGTTCCAGTTGCTTACAAAGGAGAACACGATAAGTGTTGACCAGGCCGGCGCAAGTGCGGGCATAACCATCTTTATGAAGATCTTGAGCTCTCCTGCACCGTCGATGCGGGCTGCTTCGATGAGCTCGTCAGGGTACTGCTGGATGAACTGCCGCATAAGGAAGCAGTTGTACGCTACCGCGATGTTCGGCAATATCAGTGCCCAGTAAGTATTGATAAGTCCGAGCTTGTTTACGATCATGTAGCTCGGGATCTTTGTAACGTGTGCCGAGAACATGAGGGCTACAAGGATGAGGTCAAATACGAGCTTGCCTCCCTTGGGCTTAAACTTTACAAGTGAATATGCGGCAAGGGCGGATACGCAAACCGTAAGGAACACGATGCAGATCGTGATGACGATACTGTTAAAGGCGTATCTTGTAAACGGCACAGTTGAACTTCCGAGCGTTATGACAAGGTCCGAGAAGTTCTTCATCGTAGGTCTTCTTACAAAGAACTGCGGCGGGTAAACAAACAGCTCATCAAGCGGTTTGAATGCCGTTACCACAACGTATACCAGCGGAAGCATCGTAAATGCGACAAGCGCCAGCATTACAACATATAACAGGACTTTGGAGAACGTGATGTGCAGCCATTGTCCGTGGAACCATCTTATCTTTAACATTTCCGCACCCCCTTATTCGTCCCTTGACGACAGCACTCTCATAACGATCCTGCCGAGGATGAAGGTTATGAGGAAAAGTACAACTGCAACTGCAGATGCATAACCCATCTGGAAGCGGATGAATGCATAGTCGTAAAGGTGAGCCACAATGGTGTGTGCAGCGTAGTTCGGAGAAGGCATACCGGCAACGGCTACCGCGATATCGAATACCGCGAAAGCACCGGTAATGGAGTTGATGGCACCAAACAGAAGCTGGGGCTTCATTGCGGGGAGGGTTATGTACCAGAGTTCCTGGAACTTGTTCTTAACACCGTCGATGGCGCCGGCTTCATACATAGAGCGGTCCACGTTCTGTAAGCCCGCAAGGAATACCAGGAAGCCGTTACCCATACTCATCCACAGCTGGATGAACATTACGACGAACATAATGTACTTGGGGTCTGTATTCCAAAGGATAGGCTCATCAATGAATCCGTGGTTCAACAGGAAATCGTTGATGTAACCCAGACGGTCGCCGGAAAAAGCTACCATCCAGACCGTTGACATTGCAACACCCGATGTGATCGAAGGTGCGTAGAATGCCAGTGCGAAGAACCTCTTAGCTTTCAGCTGGTTGATGACCCATGCCGCAAAGAATGAGAGCAGGTAGCCTGCCGGTCCGGTTATTATCGCAAATGTAAGGGTGTTCGATATCGCCGTGATGAAGACTTTGTCGTCAAGGAACAGCAGCTTGTAGTTGTTGAACCCGACAAAATGAGGTGTCTGCATCATGTTGTAGTCGGTAAAACTAAGGCCTATGGCCGTTATTACCGGAGCCACGATAAAGATCGTGAACAGGATAAGGAACGGAGCAAGAAAAACGTAACCTATCCAGTTTTTACGCCAAAAGCGCTTAAATTGCGCCATGCGGTCGCCGTTTTGCGCCGTATTCGGTTTTTCTATTGCTTTAACGTTAGTCATTTGAGATTACTCCGTATTCTTCCTGTTTCATCTTAAGTTCGCGGTTGATGTCCTTTACTGCCCTTTCAAGAGCTTCGCGGATGTCCATACCGCTTATTACAACGCTTGTCCATGCGTTTGTTAAGTGTCTTGTTGTCATGTAACCGCCAAGTACCACAGGTGTTTCTCTTGCCCATCTCCACTCTTCCTGAATGGCTGCAAGATCCTCGTCCTTCCAGGAAAGGCTTAAGAACGCTTCTTTGTTTGCAGTATTCCAGCGGCCTTCTGCGCCGATCATGGCCTCAACTTCCTTAGCGAAACGGGACTGAGTATCTTCTCTTGTCCACCACTTCAGGAACTCCCAGCTCTGCTTGGGCTTTGTGGACTGCTTCATGATGATGTCGCCCTGGCCCGTGATACCGCCTGCAGTCCTGTCGATCTGACCGTTTGCATCAATGTGTCCCGGCAGAGGGATGATGCCCCATTTTCCTGCAATCTCGGGAGCGGCAACCGAAAGCTGCATATACATATTAAAGTCGCCTACACCGATAGGCATGATACCCGAACGGAAGTACTGGTAGAAGTTTGCGGTCTCGGGAACACCATAGTTTGTAAAGAGCTCGGTGTATTCCTTGAAGGCCTGGTAAGCTTCGGGGGTGTCGAGTGCTGACTTAAGTCCGTTATCCTTGTAGAAAGCCCCGCCGTTCTGGAAGAGGAATTCCGTGAAGTCACGTCCGAAGTAGAACTGAAGTCCCTGCTGGTAAAGTGCGGGGAGTACGTAATCGTACATATCGGACCAGGTATTCGGAAGGTCTATGCCAAACTTCTCAAGGATGTCCTTTCTGTAGAAAAGAACGTTGAAGTTCATGGTCTCGGGAACCGCGAAAACGCCGCCCTGATATTCGTAAGGTGTAAGCACCGCCTCTACAAAGCGGCTCTTTACTTCGTCAAACCCTTCCATCTTTGAAAGGTCGTAAACCTGGTCACGGATGGCAAATTCTACAGGTGATGTGGCATCTACACCAAGAGCTACATCCGGAGCTTTTCCGGATGTGATGGAAAGCATCAGCGCGTTAACGTTACCGGCTGCAAGCTGTGAACCGGGAAGCACGTTTACCTTGATCGCGATGCCGGTGTGAGGTGTGAAATCCTCATCTGCCATTTCCTTTATGATCTCGGCCCACTCTGTTCCTCTTGCGATCCAGACAGTGATGGTGTCCGTTACCACAACATCCTCGTCCAGCACGCCGCCGACATTATCGTAATCCTTCGAGAAGGATACAAGGAACTGCTTGATGGTTACCCAGAGCCTCTGGAAGAAGTTTGAGCTCTTGCTCTTCCATGTCTCGGAAGGGCTTCCCACATAGAAACTGTCGATAACAAGAGGTTCGCTCTGGAGTGACAGGTACCAGTCGGAAAGGTTTTTCTGGGACGTTGTGAGCTCGCCCATCTTTCTTGCTATACTGAAGGGATCCTTCAGCATCGTCGATATCTGGGCTTTGATGGTCAGGAAGTTGTTGGCGATAGCCGGTGTCTTTTCTGACATCCCTTTTATGTATTCATACTTGTTTTGCATGCTCTCCACAAGAAACTCGAGTTTTTCCTTCAAACCCGGGATCTTTTCGAAGAACTTGTAATCATAGTTAGGGTCGGGACTGCTGCCTGCAAGGAGGTTGATGTCAAGGAGCATATCCGACAGGATCGTGATATCATCCTTGATCGAGGTAAGGATAACTCCCAGAGCTCCGAGCTTTACTGTCATTGTAAGGCGATGAACGCCTTTTGTAAGGTAGAACTCAAATGCCTTGCCGTCTTTATCGGAAAGGGTATTAAGTTTCCATTTCGGGTCAAAATCGAACTTATACTCCATCAGCTCGCTGAAGGGAACTTCTCCGTCGATGGCTATCTGCCTGAAGGTAGGAAGGCCGTCGTTCCACTGCTGTTTGGAATACATCCCGATCTTATAGAGACCGTCTTCCGGAACTTCAAACTCCCATGTGATGCTCTGGTTGCCTTTTCTCCAGCGGTAGCCGCCCATTACGTTCAGCTTTCTGGAAGTATCGGACTTCGGTACCACGAAGGGGTCGCCGTCATTCTCACGTCTTAAGGTGGGATCGTTCTTTTCTATAGCTGTAAGTTCTGCCTGGAAATTAACTGTTTCAACGCTTGCAGCTTTATATCCTTTAGCGGCATACTCCGCAGCAACCTCGGCATAAGGCCTTATGTTCTTCGGCTCACATACCCTGATGCCGGAGATGTACATCTTGCCCTTTAAAGCAACAACCTTAACGGTATGTCTGCCTGCTTCAAGATATACATTGAATTCTTCGGAAGTAATACCCGATGTATCGTTAAGACCCGCTGTTCTCCAGCCGTCTATAGCTATCTGCTTGGGTCTCGTCTCATCGCCTACGCTGTTTAAGATGGGCTCGCCTTCATCCTTATAGAAACGGTCGAACACGATATCGCCGGCTTCGGTGAAGGGATATTTGCCATCTACATAAAGTGCTCTCTTTGCTGTCTCGGAGGAAAGCTTATCAAGATAGTAATCAATTTCAATCCTGTAGAAGGCATTCTGGGAAACAGTTATATCGAACTCGATAAATTCCTTTTCAATATCAGAGCAGATCGCGGTCCTACCTTCAAACTCTTCGGTCTGAGCTTTACCCTTGATATCCTTGACGGAAGACAGGTCTACATCGATGCTCTCTGTTGCATTTGCAGCATCCGCATGCTCTTTCTTCATGTCGGCGTAATCTACAACGCCTTCGCCGGCTCCGTATTTCCACTCAACGGGAATGCCTTCGAAACCGACGTATTTATCTTTGAGCTTTGCTCCGGTCTCGGCCAGGGCTGCTACAGGTGAAAAGACACCTGTTATAAGAAATAGGACAAGTAAAAGAGAAATTGTTTTCTTGATCTCTCTTCCGTTTCGGTTTCGCATGGTCTCCTCCAATCGATACACAACATATGTAAATCATTTTAGAAAAAACTGAAATATTTTTCTCGTTTTACGTATTCTACCCTACCCCATTTGTGTAATATGCACAATTCCTTTTTTTTGATTTTTGTGCTTAATTTTGAATTACACCAATTCTCATTTTATTATCTTTGAATTTTTTATGTGTGAATTATTGATTTTAGTTTGATTTTATGATATTACTACAGTAAAAGAAAGGAGAACGTTATGGATACCCGTTATTTGTACAATTTTATAGATGACGCAAAAGAGGACTCTTTTTTTTCCATCGTTATTGAAGAAAAAATCGGATTTTCAAAAAAGAGAGAGCGTTCCGGACTTGAGGAACGATTAAAGGTCTGCAGAAATTTTCTTGAAGCTTCCTATGTGAATTATCATATTTTCGGAGAGCTTGACCAGATAATATGCTTTATCAATTACGACAGCTCCTCCTTCAGTGTCAGGGCGTTTGTGGGACAGTTCAAGCAGGTATTGTACAACCTCGATCCCGCAGACCATATCTGTGTTTTCTACTCCGAAGGCTTTACCGGTGCGGAGCCGCTTATCCTTGAAACACTTTTCATCCTTGAAAATACCGATTATGGCCTGGTGCTCGGGAAAAACCGCGCCATTCCTTCAAGCTACCTGCACCTTTGTGAAGAAAGCAGACAGGTTCCGTCTTTTCCGAAGCCCGACCGTCTTGCAGAGCTCCTTCGTTCAAGGAATTTCGACGAATACAAGGGAGCTCTTGCTTCGGCGGAATACCACTACACTGCCGCATACAACGAGGAAAATGCCCTGAATATCAGCATTCATAACGATATACTTTCGAGGATCCGCTCCTCGGTGACTCTCTTCTTTCTTGAGAACTCTTTTTCAACAGATATAACCTCAATGCTCCTGCCGGACCTTCTTGTGCGTTATAACGGCGGTCTCGGATTCATCCGCGAGGTGGCAAGGGCTCTTGACGAATACGTCTCCGACTTCACTCCCACTCCCGTTTCAAAAAAGAAGCAGCAGCATATAGAAGATATGCTTGAATTCATAAACGGCAACATAAGTACCGTCTCCCTTTCCTCTCTTTCAGGGCATTTTGGCCTTACCGGCGAGTATATCTCAAGGCTTTTCAAGGAACAGTACGACATGAATTTTACCGACTATATAAAAAAGAAAAGATTCGAACTTGCAACAGGGATGCTGCGTTCGAATCCTGATCTCAGCGTTACCGAGCTCTGCAGACAGCTTGGCTACCAGAGCCGCTCATATTTTCAGAACATATTTAAAAAGGAATACGGCATCACACCCGATGCATACAAAAAGCAGTACCACAAGAGGACCTCGGATTGATTCAGGGCTTGTCCCCGTCTGCTTCCTCAGACTTCTCTGTTTCCTCAGGTTCCTCTGTTTCCTCAGATTCCTCCGTTTCTTCGGTTTCCGCATTTACTCCAAGGATCTTGTTTTCCATGCTCCTGAAAAGCGGCTCGTACAGCAAAGCATTGATATATGCCGGCAGCGAAAGCCCAATGAACAGGAGGAGCGGCCAGAAATTTCCCGACACGAACAGGTCGAGAGCGGGAAGGAACAGCCAGCTTAACACCATGATAACGGTCTTTCCTATTTTATAGATCGCTGCCCAGAAAGCGTTTTTGAAGGTAACGGGAATGGGATTTAAGAACCTCCCCTGCATCGGAACCGCATAGACAAGCACTGAAAACACGGCAAAAAGCACAGCTATTGACGCAAAGATCAGCAAGGGCGGAAACGTCTTCCAAAAGACAACCAGCGCATAGATATCACCGGCGCATATAAACAGCAGCAAAAGGCATACAAGGCCGAACAGCACCGTCTGCTTAAAGTTCAGCTTAAAGTTCTTAAAATAGGTAGAGATAACATTCCCGTCCTCATCTCTTACCATCTTGAGTGAGGTAAACGCAAGGGCCTTGAGTGCGGGTCCTATCGTAAACACCGGAATACAGCAGATGAGTGTAAGGACGTTCAGCACGATCAGGTCTTTTACGCGAAAAAGGAACTGCGCCACAGGTCCTTCAAGATCAAACATCCTGTCGAGCATAATAATCCTCCTCCATCTTCTCGAAGTCTTTCCTGTACACGGAAGTCCCTATGTAACCCGGCAGGGAAAAGCCGTACATGAACAAAAGCGGTGCAAGGAAGATCAGGAAATATACGATCACCCAGAGTACAATATTGATAATGAACAGAAGAAATGTCTTTAACGGGTGTGATACCGCAAATTTGAAGGAATTCTTTACTGTATCGACAAAACCCGCCTCAAACTTCGACATTATCGGAAACAGGAAGGTCACAGCTATAAGGAACATTATCCCGAAAAACAGGAGAAGGACTTTTGCCACATCCGCAAACCACACATCAAGCAGGCTTATTGCGTAAAAATCCGCACCGACAAAAGCAAGGAACAAAAGGATCGCCACGGAAGTCTTGATCCCGATCTTAAGGTTGGCCTTAAAGGCTTTGAAAAACTCCTTTGCAACGTACCCCTCTTCGTCCCTGGACATCTTTATCACGACCGTGTTCATCGCAGCAAAAGAAGCCCCAAAAGTAACGACGGGGATGCAGCAGAGTATCGTTAAAAGATTTAAGAATATCAAATTGAAGGCTTTTTCAGTGAATCTGACGAGAGGCCCGTCAAAATCCATCATTTTCTGTGCCATATCTCACTCCGGAAGTCGCCCTGTCAAATGAACATGCGATTTTTTATACTTACAGCGGACACAGTTACCGCCGCAGCCACTATTATATAGTAAAGGATTATTTATTGCAACTTATGAGTTTGATCCCATTGCGTTCTTACCCTTCCCTTTTTCGCGGATTACACCGATGATCATTACACAAGTCAGTAAACTCGCGGCTTTCCGGGTAAAATTATCATGCGCGGGCGAAAGTATCAAATCATTTTTTCCCGATTTCGCTCTTTTCATTGTGTTTTTGCGGTGTTATGCTAAATCTATCCAAATGTACAAAAAAGGATGGAGAATATATATGTTCAGTGGAAAAGCAAAACCGGTTTTCGTGTCCTATCCGAATGAGGCCGACGGCTGGTCAAACGGGGTTTACTACGAAAGAAAACGCACAGTGTCCGAAGCTCTCGAATCCGATTTTTTACCGGGCGAGCCCTTCAAAACACGCATGTGGACCGAGACCGAAAACACGGGCTTTGGTATCTATGCCTATGTTGAAGGTCCCGCATTTAAGTTTGCAACAGGGGTAAAGGACGTAAAGTTCACTCTTGACGTGTCCAACCCCACTTCTGAGGAGCTTAAGATAAGCTGTCTTGCAAACGACATCTTAAAGATAAACGGCGAAGTCCTTTCTCCTCTGCAGAAAAACGCGCTCCTTACCTTTGAGCTCTGCTCTGTTGAAGAGGAAACTCTGCTTCAGGTCTTCGTTCCCACGGATAAAAAGGCTAAAGAAGACGCTCCCGAGCTCAGGCTTATTGTAAACGACATCTCCTTTGAGTATCTTCCCGCAAAAGCGCCAAAAGACAAGCCTACACTGTTTTTGGCGTCCGATTCCACGGTCCAGTCCTACGACAAGTTCCACTATCCTCAGGCCGGCTGGGGCCAGGTTTTCTACCGTTTCTTTAATGACGGCAATCTTACGGAAGAACAGATGTCTCCGGATCTTATGTATCCGCAGAATCACATATACGAGACGCCTCACTGCAATATCGAAAACCGCTCGATAGGTGCAAGAAGTTCCCGTTCCTTCATCAACGAGGGCAAATGGGACAGGCTCCTTGCCCGCACCGCTCCCGGCGATTTCGCTTTTATCCAGTGGGGGCATAATGATGCGACAGCAGTCCGTCCGAACCGTTACGTTGCGCCAGCGGATTTCGCATGGTGGCTTAAAAAATACATCCGTTCCTGCCGCGCAAGACAGGTCGTTCCGGTCCTTGTAACACCCATAGCCCGCAGGAACTGTGACGGACGCGAAGGCGGCGTATTTGTTGCATCTTTCGGTAAATATGCCGATGTCATGATCGCTCTCGGCAAAGAAGAAAATGTCCCTGTTATCGATCTTTGCAACCTTTCCGTTGCTTACCTTAACGAGATCGGTCCCGAGGAATCAAAGCTCATCTATCTTTGGGCAGCACCCGGTGCATATCCCGACAGTGCCTATGCAAACGGCGTTTCGGACAACACCCATCTTCAGGAATACGGCGCGACTATCTATGCGGGTCTTGTCGCAAAGGCGATCAAGGAATCGGACAACCCCGAGTTTGATCCCATCCGCGGTTTCATCAACACGGAATTCGAGATAGAAAAGCCGAAGCTGTGCATGGATCCTGTGGTTCCGGATTCGACCACACCTCAGAATTTCGCGATGCAGGAGCTCCATGTCGAGAACAACATCGCAAGCTTCCTTCTCATCTTCAATGATGTCAAGGATGCCGTTAAATACCGTGTTTACCGCAAGGGTTCCGTGGACTTCCAGTTCTTCCCGCTGCGTGAGGTTACCGCTGAGGAAAAGGCAAACTCTCCTGTCCTGCCCTTCACCATCCCGGGTTCGGACGTTTACGAGATCTACGTTGTTGCTGTATTTGCCGACGGCAGCGAAGGCGCAAAGAGCCGCTCGATCGAGTTCAGGGCATAAAACAGCTTATGTAGCATAAAGGACGGCGGTTTGCCGCCAAAATGAGGTTTACAGATGGAGAGACTTATTTACGAAAACCCGCTCTCCTGCGAGGATGACGTCAAAGGTTTTGTCCTTGAAGGAAGCGCGAAGATTACATTCCCGGAAGGAAAAATGCGGATGGAGAATGCCATTTCCGCAGAGGCCGGCCAGAAGGCAAATTACGTGTACTGGTGCGACGTTGTCTTCCCGGACAACATTAAGATAACCTGGGATTTTAAGCCTATAAAAGAGCCCGGGCTTGCCATCCTGTTTTTCTCCGCAAAGGGCAGGAACGGTGAGGATCTTTTCGATCCGTCGCTTCAGAAGCGCACAGGCGAGTACCCTCTTTACCATCACGGCGATATCAGCGCGTTCCATGTATCGTATTTTCGCCGCAAGGAAGCGGATGAACGTGCTTTTCACACCTGCAACCTGCGAAAGAGCTACGGTTTCCATCTTGTTACACAGGGCGCGGACCCTATTCCCGATGCTTCCGAATGCTTTGAACCCTATCACATGACTGTGATCAAGCGGCCGGATAAAGTTGAATTCCTGATCAACGACCTGCCTGTCTTTACTTTTGAGGATGACGGCGAAACCTACGGACCGCTGCTTTCGGGCGGCAGGATAGGTTTCAGGCAGCTTGCGCCGATGATCGCGGAATATTCTAGCCTTAAGGTATTTGAACTTACAGAATGACCGGTTGCAATACCGGCTGAAAACTATTAATTACCCGGAGTTTTACAAAATGAAAAAGAGATTTATCGCATTGATCCTTACCGCGGCTCTTCTCGCATCCCTTTGTGCCTGCGGTGAAAAGCCCACGACGGCGGTACCTACCGCAACTCCCACTCCTACGGAGAGCGCTCCTACAGCGGAGCCCGGGACGCCCACACCCACATCGACTCCCACAGAGACTCCCACACCTACTCCCATAGTCGGCGTGGTGCATGACAGTCAGTATACAACAACCTTTGATGTTCCGAAAGGAACGTTCTGCAAGCCCGAAACACTTGCTACACGAGCTCTTATCGCCATTTCCACCAAAGAAGGCGTGCTTCTTTCCTGGAGGAGCTTCGGCGCGGCAAACGAGGCCTTTACCTTAAAGAAAAACGGTACGGAGATCTACAAAGGCTTTCTTACAAATTACCTCGACAAAAACGCAAAGGCTGACGGTTCCGTATATACACTGAGTTACACGGAAAACGGCACCGCAAAGGAAGAGACCGCCGTAGCGGCCTCTGCCGATTATCATGAATTCACTCTCCAGTGTCCTCCGGACACTTATCTTCCCAACAACCATCACGCAAAGCACGAAGCAAACGATATGTCTGTCGGCGACCTTGACGGTGACGGCGATCTTGAGCTTATCGTAAAGTGGTATCCGGATGATGCAAAGGACAACTCGCAGGACGGCTGGACCGGAACGCTCTACATCGACGGTTATGACCTCGACTTTAATACCTGCACCGCTACTCTGATGTGGCGTGTCGATCTTGGCATCAATGTCCGCAGCGGTGCGCATTACACGCAGTTCCAGGTCTGGGATTACGACGGCGACGGCATTGCGGAGATGATCTGCCAGACAGGTGTCGGAACAACAGCCTACAACGCAAAGCTTGAAGAGACCGGACATGTCGGCGAAGTAAGCATGGCACAGCTTGATCCACATCTCACAAAAAAGCAGCAGGAATATGACTACAGACAGACCGGCGAAGGTACGGGCAAGGTGTTCCTCGGAAAGGAATATCTCACCGTATTCAACGGCAAGACAGGCGAGATCATCGATTCCGTTCCCTATGTTCCCGAGCGCGGCCCTCTTGATTCAAAGGGCAATGTAGACATGAATTCCTGGGGCGACAACTACGGAAACCGCAGTGACCGCTTCCTTGCGGGCACAGCCTACATAGATGACGGCGCCCCCGCCGCTATCTTCTGCCGCGGATATTACGCCCGAACAACTCTTACGGCGTGGAAGCTTATTGACAAAAAGCTCACTCTTGCCTGGTATTTCGACACTCCGAGAGGCACGCCTTACGCAGGTCAGGGCAACCACCAGCTTGCTGTCAACGACGTTGACGGCGACGGTTTCGACGAGATAATCTACGGTGCGCTCGTTATAGACAACGACGGTTCCGTACTGAACCTCACAGGCCTTTGCCACGGCGACGCAATGCATGTCTCCGATTTCAACGGTGACGGAAAGCTTGAAGTATTCGGCTGTCACGAGGTAGCGGGCGTTGAATACCAGATAGAGCTGCATGATGCCGCAACCGCCGAGATCATCTGGGGTGTTCACACCGGAAAGGACACAGGACGTGCTCTTGCGGCCGATATCGACCCGAGATACCCCGGTGCCGAGATGTGGGCCGCAGCA
>JAEEGQ010000120.1 GCA_016280395.1 Lachnospiraceae bacterium
CAGGACCCACAAGAGCCCGTTTGATGCCTCGATGATTGGATATTGCGCAGAGATCTTTGCTCCGCAGTAGCGGCAGCGGCCTCTCAGAAAGATATAAGAAAAGAGTGGGAACAGATCGTACCAGTGCAGCACGTGGCTGCAACTGGTACAATGTGATCTTTTCGTTACAATGCTTTCATTCAACGGGACACGAAGTATCACGACGTTGAGGAAGCTGCCTACTATGATGCCATAGAGAAATATTAAAATGTAGAGTAGGATGTGTGGCATGATATGTTATTAATCGTCAATATCATCCTCATCAACGCCAGTTACAGTGAAATTCCCTGACTTATATTTGATGGTTACGGGACCGGTTTGTTTGCAATGTGTTGCCTTAAATGTCGCTTCAGAACCACATACTTCCCAGAATTTCTTTGCAAAATCATTACTATCACCAGAAAGAGCTGTGCCATCAAGCGTAATAGTTGCATTAGAGCCATTATTCAGTGTAATCACAATTTCATCGTCCCCTACAGCTGCATATGCCTTCTCATTAGCAAGGGCAACCTGAACATTTGTCTTAAGAGTAGCTACTGTCTGAATATCAGAAGAAACTCTTGAATTGTTAACCCACTTGATTACCTGAGGAGCAAGCGCTACACCGATGATAGCCATGATAAGTACTACAACGATAAGTTCTACAAGTGAAAAGCCTTTGTTGTTCATCTTCTTGTTCATATTGTTCTCCTTATAAAGAAAAGTTTATTTATCTAAATCCCTTTCAGCAGGCGTTCCCACACCTCCCGCGCAGGGATACAGATCAAAGATTACCCATATCTCCGTACATACCGATCATCGGAGAGTACATCGCGAGTACCATCAATCCAATGATTCCGCCAAGTATTACTATCATTATAGGTTGCATGAGTTCTGTAAGGTTCTTTGTCTTTACCTCGGTTTCTTCCTCGTAATAATCTGCAACCTTGTCAAGCATGTGCTCCACATTACCGGTCTCCTCACCGATTGCTAGCATGTTATGGACCATAGGGGGGAAAATTTCTTCTTCCTGTCTGATTGGTACCGAAAGTGGCATTCCCTGTTCCACTTCGCTCTTTGCCTTTTGAAGTGCCAGTTTATACCAGATATTACTCATTGCCTTTCCGGTTATCTCAAGCGCTGTGGTTATTCCCATGCCGGAACTTACAAGCGTTGACATAGTTCTTGAAAATCTTGCAGAATTACTCTTAATGCTCAAGTCGCCAAAGATAGGAGCGTGAATGGCCATTTTACCGTAAACCTTTTTTCCTGCGGTCGTTGTTCCAAACAGTTTAAGAACTACGATAAGTCCAACTACTATGATGATCAGCAGCCACCATTTGCTCATTATAAAATCCGAGAATGCCATGACGATCTTAGTAGGTAAAGGCAATTCAGTTCCCATTGAGGCGAACATGGTGCCAAATTCCGGAATTACTTTGATCGACATAAACAACGTAACTCCAAGTGCGATAACAAGAACTGCAATAGGGTATATTAATGCACTCTTTACCTGTCCGGTAAGCTTTGCGGTCTTTTCATACTGTTTTCCAAGTCGGTCGATACAAACCTCAAGTGAACCTGATTGTTCTCCGGCATCGATCATGTTGACAAACATCTCGTCGAATACTTTCGGGCTTCTCTTCATTGCCTCCGCAAGTGAAAGTCCCTGCTGTACCGACTCTCGGGTGAGATTCAGCGCCTTCTTCAAGGTCTTGTTTTCCGTCTGATCCGCAAGCATCCTAAGTCCGTCTACAACCGTAACGCCTGCACCGAGGATACTAGAAAACTGTCTGCAGAATACGGAAAGGTCTCGTGTTTTTACCTTTGTTTCGATTCCCAGATCGATATCCTTTGTAAGAACGCTCTGACTTTTTACTGTGATAGGCTTCAGGCCCTCTTTTTTAAGTTGCGCCCTTGCATCGGTATCGTTATTCGCTTTTATGCTGCCTTTGACCTGTTTTCCTTCTTTGTTGATGGCAACGTATGAGAAATCCATAATCCCTCCGTGATTTATCATCACTCTTCGGCTCATAAATTCGCCTCAAAGCAAGTGATGATGACTACTGAAGAAACATCCTTGCCGACAGCGCGGACATATCCTGCGCATAGCCGAGCGCCTGGTCTTTGTCGATCAAGCGGTTTATGAAAAGTTCGTAGATTGCTTCGTCCATGGTCTTCATACCCATTTTCTTGCTGGTCTGGATGATGCCGGTGATCATGTGCGTCTTGCCTTCTCTGATGAGGTTCCTTATCGCGGGCGTTCCAAGCATTACCTCAAACGCCGCTTTTCTGCCTCTTCCCTGTGTCATCGGGATGAGCTGCTGCGATATAACGCCCTCAAGCACCAGCGCAAGCTGCGATCTTATCTGGTTTTGTTGATAAGGCGGGAACACATCGATGATACGATCGATGGTGCAGGCCGCTCCTATTGTGTGAAGCGTGGAGAATACAAGGTGTCCGGTCTCCGCCGCGGTGATCGCGATGGAAATGGTGTCAAGGTCTCGCATCTCGCCGACAAGGATAACGTCGGGGTCTTCACGGAGCGCCGCACGGAGCGCTTTTGTGTAGCTTTGTGTATCGGTTCCTATCTCGCGCTGGTTAACAATGCACTTGTTGTGCTTGTGGAGGTACTCTATGGGGTCCTCAAGCGTGATGATGTTGTATTCGTATTGCTGGTTTATCATCTGGATGAGGCTCGCGAGCGTCGTGGATTTTCCCGATCCCGTAGGACCTGTCACTATCACGAGTCCTCTCTTTTTGTGTATGAGATCCACCACGGACTGCGGAACGCCGAGACTCTGCGGAGTGGGTATCTCCTCGCTTATGAGTCTCACGGTGCAAGCCATGCTGCCGCGCTGGTTGTAGGCGTTCACTCTGTAACGTCCCACTCTCGGGATCGAATACGAAAAGTCGACCTCGCCCTCTTTTTCAAACTCCGGAATGAGCTTTTCGGGCACCACCGAGAGCACGAGCCTTTTCACATCGTCCGGCTTCAGGGAAGGAAGTGAGTCGTCTATGTTTTTTAAGTCGCCGTATATCCTTACCTTCGGCGGCACACCGACCGTGATGTGAAGGTCGGATGCGTGGAGCTCTCCTGCTTTTATCAGCAGATCATCAATTTCTCCCATGTCTCCTCCAAGATGAATACTTATGATCTGTCCGGTTTATACTACTTTTATTCCTCTTCGTCCTCGTTGGAGTATACGATACGTCTCATCTCTGAGATGCTTGTTATTCCTTCTTTAACGAGTTTCGCGCAGCTCATCTTGAGTGTGCTCATGCCTTCTTCAATAGCCGTCTTTTCTATGTCGTCCGTCGAACCATGATTTGTGATGATGGTCCTAATCTTGTTCGATATGGGCATTATCTCATAAACACCGATTCGGCCGAGGTAACCGGTTTCGTTGCAGACGTTGCAACGGCCGGGCTCGTAGATCTCAATGTCCTGATCAACGGGGATGCCGAGGAGTTTCTTTTCTCTTGCGTCCGCTTTCTTTTTCTTTTTGCAGGTGCAAAGCCTTCTTGCAAGTCTCTGTGCGATGACGCCGACCGTGGAATCCGCGAGGAGGTAACTTTCTATTCCCATGTTCTCAAGTCTTGTAAGGCTTGCGGCCGCAGAATTTGTATGGAGTGTACTTACGACAAGGTGACCTGTGATGGATGCGGTAACGGCGATGCTTGCGGTCTCCTTGTCTCGGATCTCACCGATCATGATGATATCGGGGTCCTGACGGAGAATGGAACGGAGCGCCGATGCAAATGTGAGGTCGGCCTTGGGATTTACCTGTACCTGATTGATGCCGTCGATGTTTGCTTCGACGGGGTCCTCAACTGTGATGATGTTCACGTCGTCGGTGTTGAGTTCGGAAAGCGCCGTGTACAGCGTGGTCGATTTTCCGGATCCTGTAGGTCCCGTAACAAGGATGATGCCGTTCGGGTTTGCAAAGATATTATCAAAGCGCTTGAGTTCTTCATCGCTGAAGCCAAGCTGTTTCTTTTCTCTTGTGAGGTTCATCTTGGCGGTGAGTCGCATTACGACTTTCTCGCCAAATACCGTGGGAAGGACGGAAACACGGATGTCATATTCCACACGGTCGACCACCTGTGTGATACGGCCGTCCTGCGGCTTACGTTTTTCGGAAATGTCCATTCCGCCGATGATCTTGATACGTGTGATGATAGCGGGAAGTGTGGAAAGTGGGTAGCTTGTCTCTGCGTCCTGCAGTACGCCGTCCACTCTGTAACGTACGCGGATGCGGCTTACGGTAGGCTCGATGTGAATATCGCTGGCCCTTCTTCTTACGCCCTGTTCGATAACGCTCTTTACAAGTCGTACGATAGGCGCGTTTTCAACGTTAGCGTCGCTTTCTTCTTC
>JAEEGQ010000121.1 GCA_016280395.1 Lachnospiraceae bacterium
CATGTACTTTTGAAGAATACCCGCCAGTATCTTTCCTACGCTCGTTTCGTCCGATAAGAGCTTGAACGGTTCTTTTCCGATCATTTTGCCATAGCGGAAGATGACCTTTGCGCATATTCCGTTTATGGTACGGAACTCAGGACGCTCTGCCTGTTCCTCTCCAAAAATAGTATCAAAACGCTTCGACATGTCATGCGTAGCAGCCACGGTATAAGTGAGTGTAAGGATGTTATCAGGAGATATCCCTTTGACATACATCATATATCCGAGGCGGTTGACGAGAACTGTTGTCTTGCCGCTTCCCGGCACAGCCAAGAGAAGGACCGGGCCATCAACTGTTTTGATGGCTTTTATCTGGTTGTCATTCAGATGCCGCGTGTATTTTTGTAAAAAAACTTCCTCTGTCATCATCTGTTATCCCATCATCAACGAACTCAGTGCCCTTACCGCCCCCATGGCATGCTCGCCCCAATGAGCTTTAAAAAGCAGTTTCCACTCAAAAACCGCGTTGTTTATATGCCCCACATCGTACTCGCTGATGCCTTTAAGGAGATCCTTACAAATATCTGTCAGGTCATCATAAAGACTGCAGGAAATCACGTCATGGTCGGTATAAGGATCGAACACATCCCGGTAGTCACAGGGGATTTCGATCCTCGGGTTTATGGCTTGAATCGCTATATCAGTCCCACTTTCGACTGAATCAGGTTCCACATCCGGAAGGTGTAAAGCGTCCAAATATAACAGCATGAGTTTTTCTAAGAGACGCTTTGTCTCATCCGTCGTGATCACAGTCTCGTTTAGATATTTACAGAATTCTGCTGCACTGTTATAGAAAGCATCTATCATAGTTACTCTCCAATTTCTACACGTTCACAATACCTTTTAACTGCTAGTACATGCTCTTAAGGCTGCGGAAACGCCTAAAGCAGAGAGTATTGTTTTTCTTCAGCATTACCCGATAGTCTGTACTATATGCCTGCCCTCAGGTGTATCCTCAACCTTCAGCTTTGTCGGTATCCTCTCCTGAAGGATCTGAACATGGGAAATGATGCCTACCATTCCGTTCGCTTTCTGGATGCTGTTAAGTACATTCATTGCATCAACGATCGAGTCCTCATCAAGCGATCCGAAGCCCTCATCAATAAACAGCGCTTCGATCTTTATGCCGCTTTTTTGAGCGACTGTCGAAAGACCTATGGAAAGAGCCAGTGATGTCAGGAATTTTTCTCCGCCGGAAAGGGTATTTACAAAACGGCCTTCATGGTCCTCGCTGTTTTTATCAAACACCTTTAACTCCAGTCCGGTCTTGTTTCCCTGGTTTTTATCATCAGACCTAAACAGGCGGTATCTTCCGCCATGTACCATCTCGAGCATTCGGTTTGCAGCCGCAACAACGGACGAGAACATAATACCAAGCACGTATCTTTGAAGACTGATGCCCGAATCGCCTCTTAGCTTCTTTGCAAAGATATAATCCTCTTCTGCCTGCGCCTCTTCCTGCTCAATACCCGAGCTGTCTGCTTCCAGTCTTTTACACTTCTTCGTTAACCTGGTTATCTCGTTTTTGAGTGTCTCATGCTTCTTAGCATATTCCGTTTTTGCGTCGATAGCACCCTGAATTGCCTGCTCGCACTTTTCCTTGTCCGGCTCGTCCTTTTTAGCAAGCTCTTTCCTGTATTTCTCCAGGTCTTTGCTCTCTTTCATTAATTCTGCGTCAAACGTGGAGATCTTCGAAGTCAGGGCTTTCCTCTCATCCGCATCGAGCATGAGCGCTTTTGCTTCTTCTTCTGTGGCAAAACCGGATTTTTCCAGTCCTTTCTCCAATGACGCCTGCGCTGTGTCAAAATCCTTTTTTGCAGAGGATACTTCCTTCTGGGCGGAGGCAACAAGTGACCTTGCTTCGGTATAACTGTCTCTTGCCTTCTGTGCAGCTTCCTGATATTTTGTCTTGGTGTCAGAATAATCCTTGATCTCTTTATCCAGCTTTTTGATCTCGGCAGTAAGCTCAGTTATAGTGCTGATGCCGGCAACCAGTTTTTTCCGCATCTCGGAGACTTTCGCCTCAAGCCCGACAGCCTCAGCATTAAGGATCTCCTGCTCTTTGTTCCTGCCATCAAGAGCCTCCTTCTTTTTCTGCTGATCCTTAATGGCTTCAGTCAGGTCCACATATTTTTCATCGCTTTCACTCTTCTTCGCTTCAACAGTGTCTTTATTGACGCTGTTTTCTGCAAGGCATGCCTTCTTTGGATGTTCCGTGCTTCCACATACCGGGCATGCCATTCCATCTACGAGCTGACTGGCCAGCTCTCCGGTTATACCTGCAAGATACCGTCCAAGTAGCTCCTTATGTTCACTTAACAGAGCATTATACTCGCCCTGAAGCGCTGCTATCTTCTTTGTTGCATTATCATAAACCGTCAAAGCCTTCTTAGCTTCTGTGGCCTTTCCCTCCGCCTCTTTCTTTTTGGCCTTCAGCTTGGCTTCCGTATCTGAAAGCCCCTCGTAATCTGGCTTTATCGCCTCGTAATGTGCTTTAAGTTCCTTCTTTTTATCGATATCAGGTTCTTTTCCGATGTGCTTCTTCAGCTGCTCTGCCGCATTCCCTGCCTCTTCCTTTTTGGTCTCTTCGTCTTTCTTTTTAGCTTCAAGCTCTTTACATCTGGCATCATATGCCTGCGAAGCATTATCAAACCCTACAAGAAGTGACCGGATCGCTTCTGCGCGATCTGCATCCTTTAACTGAAGGCTCCAGCCTGTACGTTCCTCTCTCTGTCCGTTCAACTCGGCAACACGTTTTTCGGCGTCATGCAGGTCCTTGAACCTATTGACTGTCACAAGGTTATTCTGTTGCTCTTCTATGATCTTATCGTAGTCGTTTTTTGCCTGCTCCGATTCAAGTGCTTCTAACCTACGCTGCTTGGTCTCGATATCTAGTTCCAGTTCCGCTACGTTGTTAAAACCATCTTCCTGCAGGCTGTTCTTTATCGCGGCCTTTTTCTCGGCCACCTGCCTTTTCCTCTTATCCGCATTCTGAAAGAAGACCTCCGCGATCGATTTCCACTTATCTTCACCGAATATCGTCGCAAGGATCTTTTCCTTCTCTGCCGAATCGGACGTCAGGAGCTTTTCAAACTGTCCCTGCGGGAGTATCATAACCTGCCTGAACTGGTCGTAGTCTAAACCGATGATCTCTTCTGCCCTTGCATTCAGGACCTTCTCCTTGGCATTCTCAAGAAGTACATCCCATGCCCCGTCGTCATTCTTTCTCATAAGATTGTACTCCGGGGACAGGTTGGTTCTCTTCCTTACCAGTCTTCTCTCAAAGTAATAGACTTCACCATTATTCTCGAAGATGAACCTTACGAACGTATTGGTATTAAAGTTCGCCTTGGTACAGCGCATGGACTCAAAGTCATCCCTGCCATGTCCGCTGCTCTTTCCGTAAAGGGCAAACGTCATGGCATCAAGTATCATTGTCTTTCCTATACCCGTTTTGCCGCATATAAGGAAAAGCCCCTGTTTCGATACGGCTTCAAAATCAACCACTTCGTGGTTCGCATAAGGGCCAAATGCCTGAAATTCCACTTTTATAGGTCTCATTCTTCAGACACCTCCTTAGCGTACTCATTCATCGCGGCTGTAAACAGATCTTTAAGATGGCGGCTTGGAGCTTCGTTCATTATGTCTGTGCAGTACCGCTCAAATATCTTTTCCGGACTCTGGTCGGCATCCTGCAGCTCATCGATCGTCATGGTTATCTTTGCGTCTTCGTATTCCATGCTCTTGCCGGTCATTTCCAGCAGGTTCGGATACCGCTCCCTAAAAGATGCCATGGAGTCGAGACCGACATATTTATCTGTCACTACAAGGCGGACGTATCCGTTTACGATATCATCAGCAAAACCAGCAGCCATCAGTTCATCAAAAGTACCTGTTAAGGTAGTGCGCTTGTGAAGCTGCGGGATGGGTATGATCTTCGGTCCTGCCTCAAGGTTATCGGTATCGATGATGGTCACGCTCTTCTCCTGCTTTTCTTCCTTGCCGAACGAATATGCCATCGGTGTCCCGCTGTATCGGATATGCTCATTGATCTGCTGCGGCCCATGCAGATGTCCCAGTGCGACATAGTCAAAGCCCTCAAAAACATACGAACCGACCATGGTTGCAGTGCCTACTTCAGCTGCATGGTCGCTCGTTGACGTTTCCGCATCAACAATATACGAATGCGCGACAAGGATATTCTTATGTCCGGGTATGAAGCATGCGCGGTAGCTGTCCAGAACTACCTTATAGGCATCTTCCATAGTGTTTATCTCTTCTTCATATTCCGGGAAGATTGACTTTACTTTATCCGTTGAGAACCACGGGAGCAGATATATGTCTACATCTCCCGCATTTACTACCTGCGGAGTCTTTTTGATAACGGATGATACGTATAACCCGCTCTTTTTCAGCAATTCGCTGCAGGGAGCAAGTCTTTCCGCGCCATCATGGTTTCCGGCAATAAGATACACCGGGATCCCCAGGTCCGCGCAGATATGGGTTATAATCTCATCATATGCACGCAGAGCTTCTGCGGAAGCCACACTTCTGTCAAAGACATCGCCTGCAAGAAGGATCCCATCAACCTTTTCCTCAACAGCAATGTCACATATCTTGCCAATTACAAATCTCTGGTCTGCATTGAAGGTTATCCCACCCCTAAAGGTCATACCAAGATGCCAGTCTGACGTATGTAACAATCTCATTACTCTTCTCCTATGTTTTTATAAGCCGCCGTCCTTCCGCTTAAGCATGGTCCGGCGAATCCTGTAGTATTACCACAAAAAAGTCCTAAGTCAAAAGCGAATCTTCTTTATCCACCGTTAGCCCCAGATACTTATTTGCGATATCATCCAGCTGTTCTTTGATTTCATTAAAGTCCTTGTTTAAGTCGAGCGTCCTGACCTCAATAGTATTACCGCTCATGCGATAAACATTCTCAGGATAATGTTCTTCATCCGTTTTCGCATAAAGGAGCATGCCCGCTACGCTGTCTCCATCCTTATTTGCTACCTCAACCTCTTTATTCTTTACGTAAGTAAAGATCTGATAAAGGTTATTGGAATGTATTGAATAGCTGTCAAACTGTTGCTGCAGGGAGCGGCCGTAATACTTCGCGTCTATGATCAGGACCTGCCTTTTATACTCCAGGGTTATATCTGTCTGCATCACCGGGAGCATGTCTTTTGCGTCATCATCAAGCGCCCACGGTATCTGCAATGCGTTCGCATTTATCTGGGGATATTCCTTGCGATAGTATTCCAGTAAGAATTTCTCATACAGGTGGGACATCCTCTGCTCATCAAGAAAATCCATTAACCGTACAGTACCTTCCGATGTGGTCTGCAGCAGACCTTTTATCACGAGAAAGCATATATTTATAAGCATCCTGTAGGTCTGATTGTTTCGGTTATACTGGATCTTCCAGTTTATAACATGTATATCCAATGTATCCACATTCCCAAAGAACACCAGAAGCTTTCTGATCTCCTTCTTCCTGGCCTTATCAATATCCGCGCGAAGCAATAACTCCATCGTGGTTTTAATGATCCGGTTCATATACGAGTTTTCCGAGAATTCGTCATATGTACAGATCATCTGACGCTTCAGGATGCTCCTGGTCTTTATGGATTCCGATATATTGATCCGCCCGCGCAGTGCAGACAAGGGTTCCTTGTCCTGAATATACTCACGTCCAAGCCCACGTTTAAGCTGCAGTGAGACGCCCTTGATAAGTATGGCGGCACACAGATCGCCCACATTCTCGAAGTGCTCAGTCGAGACATTCTTATAGCCTTGCTCGTTAAGTGTCTGAAAGGCATATGCAAGCATATAATATATGTTCCGGATAGGTATCACTTTATCGCGCTCCTTAATGAATCTGACCAGTTTTTAACATTTACAGGCTCATCAAACCAGTATTCCTTCAAAAGCGGGATGATCTCATATTCGACGATATTTGATAATGCCTGATCCGTCACAGCCTTTAATCCGCAGAAATAACTATGACCGATACAGAACCCCTCTCCAAGGGACGCATCCCGCGCTATAGCCACGTTCAGGCCTTCCACACAGCTTATCAACCGGTCAAACTTTTCGCTGCCAAGTCCGCTTCGATATGCGCGGAACCCGGCGCTGCCAAAGCCCGGTTTGAGTTCATAAAAAGCAAATCGCCTGCGAAGAGCATAATCAAGCATGGCAAGGCTGCGATCAGCCGTATTCATCATTCCAATAATATAAACATTCCTTGGTACGGAGAACTTTTCGTCAGAATATAAGAGCTGCAGCTCCACGCCGCGCTTGTCACTCTCTACGAGCATAAACAGTTCGCCAAATATCTTGCTCATATTTCCACGGTTTATCTCGTCTATAATGAAGAAATACTCGTTTTCGCTATCGATCTCAGCTCTCTTGCAGAAGTTATAAAATACCCCGTATTTTAACTCAAAACCCTTTTCAGAAGGTCGGAACCCCATGATGAAGTCTTCGTAAGAATAACTCTGGTGGAACTGAACCATTACAACGCGATTAGGGTTCTTTTCTCCCATCATCGAGTAAGCCAGCCGTTTTGCGGCATATGTTTTTCCTACTCCGGGTGCACCCTGAAGTATAACGTTCTTCTTGCTTCTGACAAGCCCGACGAGTGTGTTGTAGCTGTCTTCATCCATATAGACATCTTTTAAGAAGTCTTCGGCCTCGTAAACGGGGAACACGATCTCCTGCTCATCGTCCTCATCCATTTCATCGCCTTCGAATAGCGCATTAAGTGTATTAACGTAATCCGTATAAGGTGTAATGTCCGTAAGAGTCTTGGTAACGGCTTTCCCGGGATGGTCCCACTCTCCTTTGTGTGTCCAGTTCACTTTTCGGATACTGCGGTACTCTTTTCTTTCAGGGTCAAAAATATAGTCGGATTCAACTACTCCACGGCCTACGAGCTTAAGCATTCCTTTTTTGGCAAAGACAATGTCTCCCGGCTTCATGTCATGAACAAACTGCCATGTGGCATGAACTGCATTAGTAAAGGATCTTGTTGGATCTATACTCTCCTTCATGGCCTGCTTCATTTCATCCTTGCTGCCATACGCAGAAAAATCACCTATCTCATCCCAGCCCAGGAACATGATGCCTTGGGACAGACATTCTTTCCATCTATTAGCACCTTCGCCGGGGGAGTATATCCAATACCGGGTAACTTCAACATCTCCGTCGGCTACAGCTTCCTTTTCTTTTGCTTTCTCGTCCATGATCTCCGAGTTAACATAAACAATGGTCTGTGCAAGGAAATGATAAGCGGGATCGCTATAGCACTGAAGATCACTTTCTACCAAAGAGTGCTGTATTTTCTTAAGCTCTTCATCCTTATTGATCTCTTCAACGACTGACTGACACATCCGCGCGAAGTTATCATACTTACAGACTTCAGAATCAGTCTCCTGACTAAGCTCTTCATAATTCACCAGCTTCCTGTACCCGACATACATCTTATACTTGAACAAAAAGTACTTCTCGGGGTATTCAAAAGACAGATATACACACATGGCACGTAAATCCTGATAATGGCTAAATGCCTTGCTGTGTTCAGGCACGCTCTTCTGAAATTCCGCGCGGATTTCTTCGCAGCCTGCCCTAAACGGCTGAAAACGTTCCGACAAGGGAAGGTTTTCATTGTAAAGGCGTTTGAACAGGTCCCGCATCTTTTCAGGAGCAAAATGCGCGAAGGCACAGACCATCTTGTACGCATAATACATGCCTCCGGCCAGAAGGTTGCTTGAAAGGCTAAATGCTTCTTCAACCATGCCTCCGAAATCTTCCGCATCAATATTCCAGTTGTCTTTATAGTGTTTTACTGCTATCCATTTGTATTTCTCTGACTCCCAACACTTTTCACTGTTCTGCTTATAGTATGCTATTGTCTCTTGAATTGTCATTGTATGTCTCCTGGTTAATTAAATTGCCCTTTATATGATAGCTATCTTCTCTAATACTGCCTTTCCACTGAATCGAAATCTTATAATCATTCAGGTCACATCTGTTTAATATAGTCGTGGGATCATCTTTGCCTTCTCTCATAACCCAGTACTGCCTTCCGTCAAGAAAAATATACTTGTTGGGATGGTTCCAGAAATACATTGTTATCCCATTTTCCAGTATATAGTCCACAATCTCCAAAAACTCCTCGTCAGTTCCGACTATATTGTTTCTGACCACATACTCGTGAGGAGCTTTATGGGAATATGTCTTGGCAAAGATCCAATTCTGTTTCTCAATAAAGTCTCTGATTTTTGTTTTCATCTCGTATTGAAACAATTACATCCGTTTTCTCTGACTCTGTTACAAGCGGCGCCTGTGCATGTCGTGTACCTGCTCCGGTCGTTATTGCGAAAAGCATATCACCGGATCCACAAAGCTTATTGGCCTCCGCAGTATCAAATATCGCCATGGAGGTCTTTGAATCAACAACAGCAAAGGAAGCCCTGCACAAGAAATTGCTTTTTATACCCGCTGTCATTACCTTCGCTGTCGGCCTCTGTGTGGCAATGACCATATGAATCCCGACAATTCGACCATTTGAACATATTGAATCTATGATAGCCTCGAAATCCAATCTGTAGTCATCCATGAATTCAGAATACTCATCAATAATAACAAGTATTCTCGGGAGAGGATTTGCATCGTGCGATTTGTTATAATCCTCTATATTCTTTACCCCACATGACGCAAACAGGTTTAACCGTTTTTGTGCCTCGGAAACAACATAATCGAGTGTAGGTACCAGATGTGCCGCATCGTAAACCACCGGTGAAAGTAAATGCGGAAGACCTGAATAAGAAATAAGGTCGACTTTTTTGGGATCTACCAGTATCATCTGGACTTGCTCGGGTCTTGCCTTATAAAGGATGCTTAGAATAATATCGTTCAGAAATATCGTTTTCCCCGACCCTGTCGTTCCGGCGATCAACATATGCGGTAGCTCTGCAATATCAACGGTCAGAATATGTCCTGCATAATCCATTCCTACAGCTACCGTCATAGGGGATTGCGCATTCTTGAATTCGTCCGATTCAATAAGGTTTCTTAACCTGATAAACTGCCGTTTCTCAGGAAGGACCGTTATTGTAATAACATCTCGGTTCGTTATTATTTCCACATCTGCCCCGATCCGGACTTCCAAATCCGTTTTAATCTTTGGGAAGTTTTTTACTGAGGTCGTACCAGCCTTCGGCTTAAAGTCGTAACAAATCGCCAGTGGAGTTACCCTGGTTTCCTCTATCGATGCAGAGATATCCCATAACTTAAGGGTTTCCAATATCTTCTTCTCAATAAAGGCCAGATCCCGGTTCTTTAATACATCCACACTGCTGGACCGACCTAACAATTCGGTTTTAGGAAACTTATAATCCATCACAAGATTCCCCCTGTCATAATATTTTATGGCTTTCTGAACATGCTTCTTTACCACAAGTGAAAGGCGTCGCTATCTACATATGCCTCCAACGCTTCTTTTTGGTCTTTTGTAAAGACGCAGCCATTGCTCATAGCACGTTTTATCATTGCTGTGATCAAATCCTCATCTTCTATCTCTTCCGCACAACTGACAACTGCATCTGACGAATATAGGTAAGGCGGGATAAGATAAATTATGTTTCTTGCAGTCTCATCATCGATGCAACCGCTCATTTCTCCGAGATCTTTAAGTGTAACTCTCGCTCCATTGTCAATAGCCGTCATTATGATCTTATCTGCCTTTTCATCACCACAGAAATCTCTGACGGTCTCAACTACCTTTTGGGTATTCGCCCATTCGTCCTGTCCAATACTGTTCATTACCAGATTGAATCCTTCATCAGTAGTCTCTGAAAGTTGAAGAAGATGCTCAACCGAAAACTTACAACCAAGCGATATTGCCTTCTTGATCAGTTTTGTCTTGTTCCTATCAGCATCGAAATTCTCAATCACAGATATGACGTCATCCACATCACCGATACTTGTAAGCTGCCCTATCTTTGCACTGATGGTGCCATCAGCCCAGTCATAATAGTTCTCTTCAAAATCATCCCACGTGAGCTTTTTTCCGCTTGAAGCAGAAGAAGATTTCTCATTCTGCTCGACAGTTTCAAGCTGAACATGTCCGGTAGCGTCCTGAGCACGTTCCTTACCCTCTGTAGTCAGAACTAGGCTGCCTTTAGCGTCCTGCTCTATAAGATAGAGGAATTTCGCATATTTGATCGCTGACTTAACTGCAGGGATAACATTGCTTCCCATCCTTGTATATCCTAAGAGCTTTGCAGCCTCCCTTGCCAAATCTTCTTCTGAGAGACTTATCTGATCAAATAGAACATAGCAGATTGCGTTTGTTATTTCCTGTATGGGGACCTCGCGTATATCCCTGTAAGCAAGACCCTCTCCGTTATATCGCATACCTGCATATTCATCAGGTGCCTGATCATTTTTCCAGTAATATGTCTGCTCCTTCCAGACACAGGTCTTCAGGTTCATCTTGCGAAGAATCTCATCGATCTTTTTCTGGATGCGGACACCGCTCCTGGCAAAACCGAAGCTCTGTGCTATCCTTTTTACAAGAAGGCTGTAGGTAATCGGAGCCTCTTTTTCTATGAGAAGCTGGATGTTCTCACTGATGCGCTTATCATAATAGTGTGTTCCATAGAAATCGGATTGTTCGAACAACTCCGTCTGAGGCAAGTCGATTGCCTCATATGTTTTTGCTTTCGCAACCGTCCTTGCACCGCCTCCGGCTACTGAACCCAGCGACTCAATCCTGGTAAACCCATCAGTAGAAGTCTCTTCTTTTTCTGTATCATCGGCTGCTTCATCCGCTTCCTTATCATTATGTGAATCATCAGGGTCGTTTCCATCGCGCAGGAATGAAAGAATCCGATTCATCTCTTTTGCCGGATTATCCCACCAGTCCATAACCCATACACGGAGGACGGTCCACCCCAAGCCTTTAAGAACCGACTTCTGTGCTACCTCACGGTCACGGGTGGTCTTGGCAGTGCTGTAGGAATTACCATCAAGAAGTATTCCGCACCGATACTGATCCTTGTTCTCAGGATCTACTATTCCGATATCAATCTTATATTCAGAATGTCCAACCATACGGTCAGTATCATAACCGTTTTCTTTAAGCGTATTGCATATGGAATCTATGATACCCGTGCAGTCTTCCTTATACACCTTTACTGTATTTTCGTCCTCGGTCAGCGGCTGTCCGGCCGCATACTCTAAGAATGCTTTAAGTGCAGCTACTCCTTCCGCACTTGTTCTTGAAAGATTTATCTGTTCAGGACGAAGTGATGAGAATACCTTCATCTCGCATCGTGCACGAGATACCGCAACGTTAAGTCGTCTCCACCCACCTTCGCGGTTAAGCGGACCAAAGTTCATTGATACCTTTCCGCTTTGGTCCGGACCATAGCCTACCGAGAAGAGAATGACATCCCTTTCATCACCCTGAACATTTTCAAGATTCTTGATAAACAGCGGTTCTGCAGAGTTATATGCCCATTCTTCGAGCTTTGGATCGTTCTTGCAGGCATCAGTAAGCAGATCGTCTATAAGGTTCTGCTGGCTGACGTTAAATGTTACGACACCTATACTTTGTGACGAAAGCTGCTCATCGTGGCAGCGCTTTATGAGTTCAGCAACGACTGCTTTTGCTTCTTCCCTGTTAGTGCGCGACTTTCCGCGTTCAAACGTGCCGTCAAGATATACGATATTTACCTTGTTCTCCCTGTCATTAACAGACGGGAATGTGTAGAGCCTGTTATCGTAGAACTGATGGTTACTGAACGCTATCAGACTCTCATGGCGGCTCCTGTAATGCCATAAAAGATGAGTCTGCGGCATGTTAAGGGCAAGGCAGTCATCAAGTATGCTCTCAAGGTCTTCCGTCTCAATATGTTCCTCATCCACCGCATTGGTCTCAAAAAACGATGTAGGGGGCATCTGTTTGGGATCACCGACTACAACTGCGTTCTTCCCTCGTGCGAGAGCACCCACCGCCTTACAAGTAGGGATCTGGGATGCCTCATCAAAGATTACCAGGTCAAACGGCTCTCTTTTTGGATCGAGATACTGCGCTGCAGAAATGGGGCTCATGAGCATACAAGGACAAAGCCTCGGCAGAATGTTGGGTATCTGCTCAAACAGTTTTCTAATACTTAACCCACGGCCTCCGCTCTTTATCGCACGAAGAAGGATATTAAGCTCCGAGCTCTGTGCCGTTTCCCGAGAGAAGTTTGGCACATTGGCCGCAAGCCTGCAGAATATCTCTTTCCTGGTCAGGTCCGTGAGCTCCGCATCCATCTTTCTGAACTGTTCTACTTTTTCATTAAATACCGGACCGGCAAATGAACTTAACAGCGGGTCATTATCGATAACATCCATCGCAAGTTCCTTTGTGATCTCACGCCGATATGCTTTAACGATTTCCTCATGCGGCATTCCGGTCTCATATGCCTCGATAACCGGCTTCAGACCTATCTTTAGGGCATCTGCTTCAATACCTTTCCACATAATCCATTCACGGATATCGTCATAGTGCTCGTTTATGCTCTTTAATAAGCTTAGCTGACCTCCGATCCATTCGGTACGGTCGTTCTGTGATATATCCAGGAGATTATCGAATGCTTTTTTGGGCTCAACAGTTGCCGCAACTGCATCATAGAAGTTCTGCACGATATCTCGGATACCGGGATCACCGCAGAAGTTCTTTCTTAACTCATCAGTGCCGGTGAGTTTTTCGATCACTTTCTGGCTCTTGGCTGCATTATCTATCATGCCCCCAAGAAGTTCCCAGTCAGTTTCTTCCCCGTTATAATATCCTTCGAGATTGCTCTTTACAGATATCAGCCCTTCTTTCATGGACGCCTTCGCCTTCTGATACTTGATCAGGCTGAACAGCTGGTTCGGGAGGTCTGCTTTGGATACCTTTCCTCCGTTCTTTGCGTAGAGGGCAAGTTTCTTAGCGAGCGAACCTATGCCAAGAGCCTTTGCAAGAGCCCATTTTGAGACCGCTGTCTGGTATTCGTCCATGAGTGCCTGACCGTCGAGATCAAAGAACTCATCACGCCAATTCTGTTGTAACTCTTTTTTATGTTTACCTGCGATCTTTCCCTGTTCCGACAATGCTTTTACGTCATCCGCAAATGACTCGAAGCTCGTTATCTTTGTCCATGACTGCGGAAACTCATACCACATGAGCATCTGTTTTGCCACTTCGGCAGAGCGTTCTATGCCGGTTTTTGTACTGCAGGAAAGCGGTACAGCATCACAGAATGCGTCCGCCTTTGATTTAAGGTCAAGCAATTGTTCCCTATATTTTTCGGTTGCCTGTGGTATAAGGATCCTAAACTGTTGTGAGTACTCTTTGCACCTGATAGGTGACAGCGGATGATTATAAGGATGCCCGACTGCTTTAGCGGCAGCAACAAGCCTTTCAACCAGAATAGTCTGGTCCTCAAAGGTCTTACTGTCCATAGCCTTGATGAGTTCGTGGTCAAACTGCGTGAGTTCACGCGATATCTTATTGGCCTCATACTCATTGATCAGCTCATAAAGACTCATGCCGCATGGCCGTCTCTGGTGAATGGCAACCGCATAGCAGTCCAGATCTTTCCTGAGCTTCTTTATCTGCTCCACACGCTGCAAATACTTCTCCTGCGTTTGTTTCTTTACAACATCAGCAGCCTGCTGTAATTGTTCAAGAACATCTTTCTTCTTGGACTTATTGGAATGAAGTTCCAGGCAGAACGGCCCTATACCGATATTCTCAAGTCTTTTTTGTACGACTTCAAGAGCGGCCATCTTTTCCGCAACAAAAAGAACCGTCTCTCCCTGTGCGAGTGCGTTAGCAATCATCGCTGTTATTGTCTGTGATTTACCGGTCCCGGGCGGTCCATGGAGTACAAAGGTATTTCCCTTGCCTGCCTCTTTTATGGCAAAGAGCTGTGACGCATCGGCTGCGATAGGCAGGAACACATCATCCTCAGATACAGTATCCCCTATCTCCATTGCTTCCGCATCCCAACAAAGCCTGCCTTCCATCAGACTTTTAACTATTTTATTCTTTTCAAGATCCTCTGAACGGTTTCGGATGTCATTCCACATGACAAACTGGGAGAACGAGAAGATACCAAGATATGCAGACTCAAGGATATCCCAGTTCTTCTGCTCCATCACAGCTTTTCTGAGAATTGTAAATACTTTACGTACATCGACACCATGATCGTCCAAAGGAAGGGGGTCCAGACCATCAACCACAATACCAAAATCCTGCTTGATCTTTTCAAGCATAGTAATGTTCATTTGCGGCTCTTCGTCCCTTAGCCTGATAACATACCCTTGTGCTACTGACTTACGTACCATCTCGACAGGCAGAAGCACCAGCGGGGCGTATCTGGGCTTTGTGCTTTTCGGGTTCTCATACCACTTAAGAATACCCAGTGCCAGGAAAAGGGTATTTGCGCCGTTTTCTTCAAGGGATGTTTTAGCCGAACGATAGACGTTCTTAATCGCGTCCTCAAGTTCGTTCTCAGTATAGATGGCGCGAAGACGTTTATTGTGGAATTCTGAGGATATCAGCTGTTCGTAAGGCCCCAGTTCATGAATGTTATCAAAACTGACAGCATCCGAGAATTGCCAGTCAATAGGTCTGGCAAGCACAGAAAAATCACTACCGCCCGATAATGAATCTTCCAGTTCGTCTAAAGAAGATGCCAGTATCGGGATCACACTCTTTGTCAGCCTGAGATTGATCAAGGTGTTGCGAAGGCCGATATCAAGCAGTTTCCTCTCCCACCTGAGTTTTCGTGTTGCAGGCGTCTGAGTCACATCATCTGTATTAATCGCACCAAGGACACTTTTAGGTACATTTCTACCGTCGCTGTCATCCTTATTTTCACGCACTACCCTCCAGCCGTCTGCTGTCATTATACGCATGGGGATAGGTCGTACTCCGCTCAGCCTTGCACGCTTTACATCGATGATATATTCGAGAGCCTCGAAATTGTTCATTTTTTCTTCCGCTGACCTTCTGGCATTGTCAAAAGAAACATCCCTTCCGTCAACGAACGCAGTACACTCTACAACAGCTATCTCATTGATGCCCTCAGCAAGGCGCTTGGTAACAAGAGAAGCATCATCCTGAATGGATTCCGAGAATGAAGTTTCTTCCAGCCATAAGCCCGCAAACATATGCCCTTTCTGTAAGATCAGAATCGGGTTAAGTCCTATCGCCTCCAGACAGGATGCATAGAGCAGACTCAGGTCTAGGCAGGTTCCCATCTTCTGCTGCATTACGGCGTCACACAAGCGAACCCTCTGACCTACACGCTCAAAGCTTGCCGGTGCTACAGCATAAACTATATTTTCTTCATGAAGTGCACTATATACCGCTGCCGCCTGCTTTAAAACCCTGTTAACGTCCTTGCTCTGGTATGCATCAAGCGAAGGGTCGCCTGTCCACTGTCCAAGTAATTCAGCAGTCCTTGCTACGATCTTCGTTATTTCCGGGTGATTCGGTGTAACAAATGCGGAAATTATCTCAGGATATATGATAGAACCGTGCCACTCATCATATGCAAGTACACTGATCGGTACAGTCTCAGAACTTAGCAGATTTCCATCGCTCACTAGAGAAACCTTCAGGAAGCCGGAAATACGTTCAGTAAGCTGTGCAAGAAAGTCTCCGTTGAGTTCAAGCTTAATGTCTTTTACACTAAAGGACGAATTCATCGGAACACACTCGATATGTTTATCAACTTCCAGACACATATCGGGCTGTGATGAGATATGAAGGTCAAGGTCGTTTAATGACTGATCTGACTGGTTTACTATAGTAATTCCCTTGATCACAGGGACCCCGTTCTGTTGAAGGGCAAAGTTTACTACAGGCAGTGCGTCCACTTCCAGCCTTACCTGTTCGGCAATAAGGTATTCTTCTTCAGGTCCGGATAACTCTATCTGCTCGGATACAGTTTCAGCGTGTTTCGCGCGGTCTTCCTTGCTCTTAGCAGCAGCAACGGTTATTATCTCCTCTACCTGCGCCATCAATTCTTCAATCTTTTCCTCGTGGGATTTAAGGATTTCAGCATAGTCCGGCTGTTTAGACTTATCAGTGGGCATAACAAAAGGTTCGCTTTGGAAGTTCCAGTCACCATAGACCTCCATGAACCAACTGCAAAGGCTATGAGTCATTCTAAGCAGTGTCTCTGCTTTGGCTGTATCACCCGCGCCTGCATGAACAGCCTCATTTCGTGCTTTCCTAAGGGCATAGAGAATATTATCGATATTGGCAGGAAGAATGCCCTCTCGCTTTAACACCCTCAGCTTATTAACCTGCGTGTCGTCTTCAGGCATAACTATTTTCTCAATCGTAAACATCTCCGAAGTAATACGTTCTGCAAGCATTCCAAGCTTGTAAATGCACGCGTTCGGATCAGAATAGAGATATTCCTCCGCGGTCTCTCCTATCTGTGCCATATCAGGCCAATATTCTTTTAAGAAAGCAAAGTTTGATTTCATATAAAACCCCTAGATATAGTTCTTTCTTTTCTGAAACTCTTTTTCTGTTAATACCCTCTGTGAACGGGGACTAATCTTTTCGTCCTTAACCGAATACAGGTAATACCCTGCGAATTCCTTATCAGACGGAATCGCACACATAACCAAATCAACGTTAGAACCGGTCTGCGGATGAAGTTCCAAATATACTGACCGGAACAATGCTTGCTGTTGTGGTCCTAGTAAGCAGTTCTCCCCGCTCCGTTCGATTTTTTTATCTATGTCCTTGTTCTTAAAGTTATATATACGGTCATTGCTTTGCCACCCGATATGGACTCCATACCAATAGAAGACTCCTTGGATTGTCAGGAACCCCTGCTCCTCTATGGTCTCCGTCCCATGCCGGAGGTTATAATACTGCCTCTTCGGGTAGTAATGCAGAAGTCTTATCTCGATCCCGTTTTCATTAAACAGCAGTTCTCCGGGGTTATAAAACATAAACGGCTTAATAGTTCGTTTCACGATAAGACCGAACAAGTTAATCTCTTTGTCAAAGTAGAAAAGATTTCCCTGCTTTATGCGTGCAATATCGATGTTGTGATAAAACAAGTCCGTCAATTTCGGGTATATGGCAAGATATGCCCGCCTGGGCATCGGGGTATTACCGGCTTTGTCCTTTTCCAAAAAGGCGAGTTCAGCCTTCTGCCTAAACTTATTGGAAAGCAGTATATATGAACCCTCATTCAAAGCATATCGCCCGATCACATCTCCTTTATCCCACTTAGTTTTATTGGCGTTCTGCCTTATTTCTTCTCTTAATTGCTGTTCTGATCTCTTTTGTTCTTCCTCAGGGGAGAGTTTTACTGCTCTTTGCGGCTGACTTTTCCTCTTCTCCTCATGTTCCGGCTCATCATCCTCGAAAAAGTCTTCGTATTCTTCCTCCTCTTCGTAATACTCTTCATCATCGCACTCATCCGCGCTAAGGCCATCTACAGCTTCTGCTATAGCATTCATCGAATTTTCAATAGACGCAATAGCTTCATCATCAAAATCCGCCATGGCTTTTTGCAGATTTATCCTGGCCTCTTCCAGTTCCCGCCATGCCTTCTCTTCAGGTGTTTCTTCTCTGACAGGCTTTACCGCGGGAGTTTCTGTCCTGACTGTTCGTGCCACCGGTGTTACAGGATTATCATATCTGACATGCCTGCTTTGGAGTTCTTCTGTCTGGTTGTTATTTTTTTTATAGAGGTATATTGCCAATATGATGAGAAGAACTACTATGATGATCCACATAATTTGCTCCGTGTCTAGAAATCAATCCTTACATTTTTAAGTTTTTCCAACAAGATGAATTCAATCCCTTCCGGATCACTTTCATCATCAATACTATAGAGAGCCTTTGTTTCATGGTAAATGCTTTTCATCTGATAAACGATCTCGTGACCCGATCGTAATACGCGTTTTAAAAACCTTCACCGCTATCCTTCCTTTTCTTGATAAAGCCAACCAGCCCTGTAAGAATCATACCGACAGATGAAATAATAAAAACATAATACCCGTATTCTTTAGTGACCAGTTTGATTACCTGATCTCCCCATATAAATGTGTCCACTTCTTTTAATCGTGAAAACTTTTCATAATAAAATCCGATTAGCAAGCACCCCGCCAGGCTTGTGATGAGGTCTTTCCCACATAAGGCTGCTATAACTCCGATGATGGCGAGTCCCATAAAGACTACACCGTTTTCTGTCTCAATCAGTCGGATAAGCACGTCCTCTCCAAATTTAAAGCACGGAAGGAGACTGGCCAAAAAAGCCATCGCACCAGCAATTGCTCCATATACATTCTTTTTCTCCACATTCATACGCTCTCGCCTCCACTACTGTAAGTTACCCTTTTATCCGCTCTCTTTCGATTCGATCCCTTCGATCGCTGAGCTTTTCACCTTCGTACAAAAAGAACGCCGGGCCTTGTACCTGATACTCACTTTCCAGCAGTTGCTGAGCCAATGCTGACAGCGAAGAAGTAACTCCTTTGTAAGTCACGTGCCGGTCATCAAGAACTATAGCTTCTTGTGCTGTATCATTTATGAACTGGATCTTTTCCCCGAACGGGATACCCACCTCCGAGAATTTGAACGGACCTCGTCTGGCTTCGCGCGCCACTTCCGCTGCGGTTTCTTCGTCAAGGATCTCATGACCCTCCGGTGTCATCTTCTTCAGGCGGTCCTGTGTTCCCGAAATCTTGGCAATGCATTCCAACAGCGCGTATGCATCTTCAGCCTTCATGGCATAGAATTCCCGTCTCCGCTCTCGTCCGTCAAAAGTCTCAATGGAACGAAGCGACGGATCCAGCCTGTCTATGAGCTGATGCAGAACGGTGTCGGTCAGCGCCGAGTTGACTTCATACACGGCATATGCGCGGAAAGCATAAGGTATCGCTTCACTCCTGTTCAGCTGCGCCATCCGTTTTTCCAGATCTTTTGCAAAGCCAATCTTCACATAATCCGGAAATGAAGGATTGGTAAGAATATAGATTACTCCCTGCGCCATAGGTCATTGTCCTCTCTCGTTTCTACAAACATCTTTAGTAACATGTATTACGATCTCAAGCTCTTATATATTTCATCTGTAAAGATTCCGAGGACTTCTTTCTTGATCTCATCATTTTGCAGAAGTAGCGAGAAGAAATCCTGGTTCTGGTTTAACCCTTCGATCAAAGCATCATCGATCACATCAAAGAAGGCAAATTCAAAATCTTTTTCAGTATTGTTCTTGGCGCTAGCCTTAAGCTCATCTGATTTCATCAGAAGGTCCCTGATCTGTAGCATTGCCTTCACTGCAACGTCGTTGTCATAGCTCTTTCCGGTCTTGCTATTTATTTCTGCTATTATCGCAGAAAGCCTCTCCTGCTTGATCGGCGTGAGGACTATCTGCTCTGCTACAGGGAGTTTCACGATCGGATTGGGATTAACTTTCTCTCCCTTATGCTCCTTCGTCTTCTTCTGCGCAAAACCCGATGCCTGGATCAGGCCGTTTATATTAAACCCACCACCGTGGCTGTTCATCTTAAGATAGGCATTCAGAGCACTAAGGAAATGGTACTTTTTGTGCAGCTCCACATCTTCAAAGCATGTTGCCTGAAGAAGGAACTCATAGAACCGGATAAAGTGGCGCACAGTAAGAACAATCTCGTCTCTTTCTTCAGGTGTCCTTCCGCTGTCAATGGTGTGCTTCGTCTTCTGAAGCAGGAATTCCATTGATTTCTTATCTGCCGCAGTCTTGTCCTCTTTATGCAGCAGGGTATTGTACCGCTCGATGTCCATCGGATCCAGAACATAGTATCCATCAAGCTTCGCTTCAATATCATATACTGATGCGGATGTGATCGAGTTGGATAACAATGTCGTTGTATAATACTTTGCAAAATCATGCTTTATGTCTTCGTAATCATTCGCAAAGTCGAGAATGAACGTCTGCTTTTCATAAGGCGGACAGATTCGGTTAAGCCTTGAAAGCGTCTGAACAGTAGAAACACCATGAAGTTTTTTCAGGATATACATCGCGCAGAGCTTCTTCTGATCAAACCCTGTCTGATACTTATCCGCAACAAGAAGGACCTGATACTCGTCTTTGTCGAACTCTGCTGTAAGATGGTTTTCGGCAAAACCGTTCATTCCCGGTTCAGTATAGTCTTTCCCATCAACTGTTACCTTACCTGAGAAAGCGACCAGCGCACGGATATTATCATATCCTTTGCGATTAACATAATCCTCAAAAGCCTGCCTGTATTTTACCGCTGCTTCTCTTGATGCAGTTACCACCATTGCCTTGGCATGGCCGCCGAGTTCCTTCATAACAGATGTTCTGAAGTGTTCAATGATAACTTCTATCCTCTGCGCGATATTTGTCTCGTGAAGATCTACAAACCTTGCGATCTGCCTTTTGGCGGCATTTGTCTGGAATACAGGATCCTCTTCTATCTCTTTGTTCAGACGGTAATACGTGTCGTATGTAATATAGTTCTGTAAAACATCCAGGATAAAGCCTTCCTCGATTGCCTGTTTCATGGAATAGATATGGAATGCTTCTCTCTGACCCTTTTTGTTCATGCGCCCGAACAGCTGAAGCGTTGTGGGCTTCGGTGTAGCCGTGAAGGCAAACATGGAAACATTCTTCTGCTTTCCGTTCCTTGCTATCTCGTCCATGATGATATCTTCCATGTCGGCAGGTTCATCATGGAGTTCACCTTCGCTAAGTACGTGGGTTACGGCTGCCATATTCTTTCCGGCGGTAGACGAATGCGCTTCATCTATGATAACAGCAAACGTTTTATCTGAAAGGCCTGAGACGGTATCCGCAACATAAGGGAACTTCTGAATCGTAGTAACGATGACTTTTGTATTACCTGTCAGAGCAACACCAAGATCTGCTGATGTGCACTTATCATCCATTACTCTTATGAAGCCCGACTTATGATCCAGAGCAAGAACTGCTTGCTGAAGCTGTCTGTCAACAACCACACGGTCGGTACAGATGATGATGTTATCAAAGATGATCTTGTTGTCATCATCGTGGAGCGACGCAAGTCTGTGTGCCAGCCATGCGATCTCATTTGTCTTGCCTGAGCCTGCGGAGTGCTGTAACAGATAATTCTGCGATGTATGGTTGATCTTTACGTCATCAAGGAGTTTTCTGAGGACATCAAGCTGATGATAGCGTGGGAATATGACAGTCTCTGTTGTTTTCGTTTTCCCTGTCGTCTCGTCTTTATCTTCCTTAAGTTCGATGAACATGAATTTTGTCAGGATTTCGATCACGGAATCCTTCTTAAGGATGTTGTCCCACATATAATGAACGCTATACTCATCCTCTAATACAGGGTTGCCAGCACCGGCATTTATGCCCTCGCCATTACCCATATTGAAGGGAAGAAAGAATGTGGATGCGCCTTCGAGCCTTGTTGTCATATATGCCTGCTCAAGATCCATGGCAAAGTTGACAAGCGCTCCTGCCTTGAAACGGAAAAGACGTGTTTTAGGATCTCTTTCAGTGCGATACTGGTATATCGCATCGTGATAATTTTGTCCTGCGGTGTTTGCTTTAAGCTCAAAGGTCATAATAGCCAGACCATTTAAGAAGATAACAAGATCAACTCTCTCATTGTCAGACGCCCACACTTCTTCGGAGACAGAGAATATGTTTTTCTCATATAAGGCATTAAGCTCTTTATTAAATGAGGTTGCCGGCTTTGTATAGAGCAGGTCAAGATGGTAATTAGAAATCTCGATACCCTTTTTGAGAACTTCAAGTCGGCTACCCCTTGCCTTTGTTTCTTCGGCATTGATCGCTGCAACGATTGTGTCATCGGTCTCAGATTTGTAGACCTTATTAAGGGCTACCATGGTCTCCGGCTGCGTAGAGTTAAGGAATCTGAACAGTTCCTCGCGGTTTACGGCAAAGAGCCGATCAAAATGTGTAGCCGGCCACACTTCGTATCCATTCTCTTTTAATCTTTCCAAGATGAACTTTTGATATTCTTTTTCAGACAGAACCTGATTCATATGTTCGTTCCCCCAATATAATGTAATATGATATTTCCTGCACCGTAATTATTCCCATCCTGCGGCTTTGATCATGGCTAAGATATCTTTAAAGATTTTGCTATTTTTACTTTTATCCCATGTCCCATCTTCCCCGAGGCTTGAAAACAGCTTATCAATTAGAACCGAATACTCCTCATTATCCTTTAAAAATGAGATAAGTACCTTTATTATCTCATAATAGACATCTTTATCATTCTTAACCCGGTTATGACAATTCAGCTGCCAAGTCTGTTTTGTCTTCCAGCCAGAATACAGATCATTCAGTTCCGGGACAATAAACCAAAGAATACCGCCGATTCCAACTATTTCATCGGGAGTCTTCTCGGGCGACGGGTATTTGCATATAAGAACATGGAGCCATAGGTGTTCCAACAAATCGCAATACACAAGATTTTCTTTTTGCTGCCATTCGAACGGCCAATTTTTCGCGACCACAGTATTACCTAGCTCTGCTACCCGGTCTTCCTGCTTATGATGTACATAGAGACCCTCGGTTGTTCGGGTTACATCACGTTTTTTCTGGAACGTCTTGGTCATGTAGTCTGATCGGCCAATGCCGTACTTGTTCTGAAGGTAATCACAGTATTCATTGTAATTCATATCTCTGACTGCGTTATATTCAGCCATAACCATATCAGACTACCTCTTTCTTGCCTGTAACGTACTCATAGATTACGGATTTCTTATAATCTGCAAGAAGTTCTAGTTGTTCTTTTTTGCATGTAATGATGGCCTCAGTTTCCTTACACATTGCGTTCAAATAATCAACTATCTCATTCTGTTCTTTATAGGACGGAGCAAAAACCAGCAGTTTTGAAAATTCGCTGTAATTTAATCCTTGTCTTACTCCATTGCCCATGTTATAGAAAACTTTTTGTACATCATAAGAATGTAATAAATAATGAAAATAAGATGAATTGATTTTTACTTTCGGTGCCAGATCAATATATGCCGAAGTAATTATTCCTTTCTCGGTGGCCAATCCAGTGCGCAAACTGCGCTTATCGTTTTGTAAATCTGTTGGACGGATAATAATATCGCCCGCCTCTATAATATTATATGTACTAAAGCTTGCAGGCAATAATCCCCCTGTCGTATCTATATCCTTTCGGATTATTTTCCCGTAACTAATGGATAACAGGTTTTTCTCCTGAAGTGCATAATTCCTGTTCTTTCTCTCACTAAAATATGCATAAACAGGATGTATTTCCCAAGCGCGTGGAATCGCCCCTACCCATTCTATGCCGCTATCCTTCATCGGAGCATTCTTATCTAACCCCTTTGTTACGACTTCGGTGATAACTGACCGCTTATATGCTTCCAGAGTATCTATTTCAGATTGGATATCTGCGGAAAGAACATCGATTTCAGAGCATTTGGCATCAAGGAAATCTGCGATTTTCTCTTGCTTCGCTGAAGGCGGTAAGATTATCCAGGTGTGATTTACATCTGTTAAATTATACTTGGGCGCTGCTGTTCCGAAGCCAGCCTTGATTGCTTGAATATAGTTTCCAACAGCAGGTGAATTCAAGTAATGAAGCAAAAAATGTTGATTAATAACACCTTTTTTTAGGCGTAGCATTCCGACGCTTACGAAGAAATCGAACACAATATCAGTATCGACTTCCACAAATACACCAAGCGTCCCTATTCTTGTAAAGAGTATATCTCCGCGCTTTACAGGAGCGTGAGTATATAAGACTTTATGTTCTTCCTCGGATATATATTTCACATCAGAAAAATCAATTTTGCCCGATGATATGTCCTTAATAGAAATAAAGGGATACCCATTCTCGATATAATTAGGTGTTTGGTGTGTTCCATCCGTTATCATAGAGCATATCCGCCCCAACTGTGTAAAATTCCACCCTCTAGGAATACTTCCAATCCACGGGATTTTTGTATCATAGTTTTCTCTCATATCATACGACCTCTGTCTAACCCATTCAATTCCAATATCTTTCATTGCGCTGTGCATTTCAAACCGCTCCGAACAGTTTCTTGATTCGTTCGGACACTGACGTTTCCAGTTCAATGAATCGTGTTTTCAGCTCTTCACTCGGTGTTGGCTGCTGATACTTATAAAAATATCTTGTAAACGGTATTTCTGCCCCCGTCTTAATCACAGGTTTCTTTGCGGCCAGATTCTCTTCCCAAAACCATTTTGCATCCGGAACGTGAGGAAGGACTTCGCGGGCCATATAGTCTTCTATATCCTCATCCCAGCGAACGATCTCGGTGTCCTTGGTATCCTTATCATAAATGATTTCGCCTTTGTCCTTGCCAGTCTTTACTCTCTGGATCTCGGCTTCCTTATCCATAGCCGAAAGTCCATCAGCAATCTTGTCGAGAAGTTTTTTATCGACTTCTGTTGCAGAAAGAATAGTAGCAAGTTCAGGTAAGAAGGAGTCATAGCTTAACCATTTCTTATCTGAGATTGATTCTTCAAGCAGTCCTACTATTGCATCATATCTCGGTTTGGACGCATAAAAGTCTGCCAGAGCTTTCTGCTCTTTTGCATTTGCAGTTGTTCCTTTTTCCTCGAGCTCCGCAACCTTGGCATCGTCCCATAAGCTCTTTAATGCACCAGACTGGAGCATATTCTGGATACGTTCCTCGGTAAAACCATAACTGCGCTGCAGGGGCTGCATCACAGTATATTCTCTGTAAATGAACTCAGTGTTCAGATATATCTTACAAAGTTCGTTTTCTTCAAAGTTGGCGTAAAGCTTGGTGATCTCGGCACGGTCTTCAGGATAGAACTCATTTTTCTTATTGCCCAGGGGCTTGCGCAGTTTGTGGAATATCTGTGTTGCATCTATAAGCTGAATCTTGCCCTTGCGCTCAGGTCTTTTATTCTTGGAAAGGAGCCATACGTATGTTGCGATTCCCGTATTGTAAAACAGGTCCGTAGGCATTGCGATGATCGCCTCGATAAGATCGCTTTCGAGGAGCCAGCGGCGGATCTGCGACTCCCCTGAAGCTGTTCCTCCGGTAAATAAGGGAGAACCATTCTCGATGATGGCTGCACGGCCAAACTTATCATCCATTTTTGCAACGGCTGACTGTATAAAGAGGAGCTGCGAGTCTCCACCCGACGGAAGTCCTGCGCCATAACGCCCCGACATTCCCTTCGCATTCTCCTTCCTTACAGCATCTTCCTGTCCGGCTTTGGCATCTGCGCCCGACCAAGGTGTTCCAAAGGGAGGGTTTTCAATGAGAAATCTCATTTTCACGTCAGGGAAACAATCTTCCTTTAATGTGTCAGCATGACGGAAGTTTTCTGCGTTCTGCCCCTTTATCAGCATCTCTGCAAGACCTATGGCATAGGTCTGAGGCATTACTTCCTGTCCGAACAATCTTACGTCAGCGGAAGGATTGTAGTGCTTGATATATGAAAACGCTGTTGAGAGCATTCCTCCGGTACCGCAAGCCTGATCGCATACGGTAATGATCTTTTTATCATCAAAGATATCATCGCAGCCCTCGGCAATAAGGAGGGATACAAGCAGTTTTATAATATCGCGTCCGGTATAGAACTGTCCGGCATCTACATTCTGATAAAAACGTCCAATCAGGTTTTCAAAGATATACCCCATCTTTATGCTGTCGTAGGTGCCCGGATCCAGATCCAGTTCTGAAAACGCCTTAATAACATTATACAGGCATCCGTCTTTGTCCATCTTGTCGATGTGTGTCTTGATCTCCAAATCGTTTAAGATGCCCTGCACATTATCAGAAAAGCCGGCAATATATGATTTAAAATTCGAGGCGATATGATCCGCATCATTGCACAGTTCCTTAAGAGTAAATTCACTCGTATTATAGAACTGATAGCCTGAGATCCTGCACATCGCCTTATACGGATATCCGGGATTTTGCCTGAACATATCAACTACCGCTTTCTTCGTAGCCGAAAGCGTACACTCGAAGCGGCGGATTATTACCATTGGGATAATCACATCGCCGTATTTATCAGGCATATATGAACCGCGGAGTTTATTAGCAATACTCCAAATAAAGTTCGCTTCAGATGTAACATCAACCGGAGTATCTTCCCAGAGCATGTTTTTAATATCGTTCATTTTAGTAGTTCTCCTTTAATATATATAGATGCTTAGTTTTATACTATGTTACTTTTCCTGGCGAAGGTAGTTTAGGTCTTTGCATACCGTCCGCAGGTCATATTCAAGCTTATTAACATCCATAAGCAACCGTCTGGTATCGATTGCCTGATAATTGCCCGACAAATCCGGTGCAGTATAAAATCTCGGAGTAAGGTTGTAATCATTTTCTGCGATTTCTGAAAGCGAAACAACTGCGGAGACTCCTGATATTTCAGCCCGTTTTCCGTCAATATCTAAGATTGCGCTCAGTCCCTCCGTATCTAACGTACATCCGATATGGCGCTTAACCCAATAATCAGCAGTATCAATGAACAAAACACTATTATTATGTTTAGCCTTGTCGATCAAAACTAAAGCGGTAGATACGGAAACTGCACTAATTGCCCCCGGCGGAAGCTGCACTACTGATTCTATCATTCCTTGCTCTAACAAGTTTTTCCTGAAATCACCAATGGTTCCACCGCTTGACAGGAAACTCATCGGTACAAGGATCACGCCCCGACCGCCATCAGCGATAGCGTTAATTGACCTTTCAATTTCAACAGTCCTTCTGTTAAATATCGGAGGATGCATATTGCTCAAGTGCTCAAGATACCCTTCATCCCTAGGGACATTAATCGGAGGTTCACTTATAACATACTGATAATGTCTTTCAGTATCGAAATTGGAGTCGCCGCAGAGCACACTTTCAATTGTTCTTCCGTGAATGATCAGATTTATGACACCAATTGCAAGAACACCCATGTTTATGTCTCGAATTACAAGTTGCGAGTCTTTTTCAGATGCCTCCATAATTGATGTTGCATAGCCGCAATAACCATCGTATATTGTTGCGTCTGAAGGGGCTTTAAGTAACCTGCCTTCCAGTTTGGCCAAATCACTGCTAGTTATAACTTCACTTGCACTTTTGCCATAGGAACTAAACTCCAGCCCCATTATTTCTTCCAAGACGTCTTCCAGCTGTTCTTCATTATCAATCTTCAATGAGTCAACCAGGTTCAAGGACTCCTTCATTGTTCTCAGACTGGATCCTCTCTTGGTAATATTCTCAAAACCTTGTGATATTATCCCATCGGGTATCCGCAGCTCATTTTCAATATCGCGGAAATAATCGATTAGCTGTTCCACGTTGATTTTTTCCCCGAACAATACCGGAAGATAAGAAACAGAGTATAGTTCCTTGTAACAATCAAGCTGCCTCAATTCCACATATTTAAGAAGAAGCACATAATAAGACAGTTTTGTGGCCAATGAAACATCTATACTTCCTCTTACGCTGTTAACCCAGCTATATAAGCGATTATATCTCTCCATCGTTTGTATTCTCCTTATGCAGACAATTCATTAACCTTGCATTCATTAACGCTCGTTCGCCTTCCTCAAGTTTATTAAGAAGGAAGCGTTTTCGACAACTCAATCGATACTCTTCTCCAAGCAGTTTCATATCCTCTTCGCTGACATTCGGCAAAAGAATAGACCTAAGATCTGTGATCTTAACCATGGGATTATTTGTGCCGGCAACTTTTTTCTGTATCTGCTCTCTTGCATAATCAGAATTAAGCACTGCGCAAAGGAAGTCTTTGGATATCCCTCTATTGCCATTGAGCCTAATGATCGCGCAGAACGATGAAACCAGCAGTCCCTCATGCTTACTATCTATCAGCACTCCTTCGTATGGAGTTGATAGTTTTACAACAATGTCTCCCACCCGGGTAAACTTACTATTATCAATTTTCTTGACAACATTTGCCTCCGTTATGGCATCTTCATCAATGCATCCGGCGTTAATGGCTTTTGGATTCAATACCTTTACAATATTCTGCTCTGCTTCACTATTCTCAGTTACCCTCGTCATTATCTGACCTACTGTAACATCAGCATATTCTTCCAATTTTAGCATTCTTTGTCTCCCTTCAAGCTACTCTGAGGAGTGTCTGTCCCATATTATAAGCAGATCCTCTTTTGGATACGATCCTGGGATTGATGGTTTCTTCATATATCATCTGCTTTAATACCGTTCCATTGTTATAACCATGAATAAGGACCATATTAAAAGGATGATTGGTCAAGAGAATGATGTTGTTTATAAAAACTTTTGCTTCATGCCGGTGCTTGCCGTGCAGGTCTACAACAAATCCGTCTTCGTTCTCAACTATACGGTTCATGTCTTCACTTGTAAAAACCATCTTCATTTTCAACAGATCGATACTCATATTATAACTCCTTCCTAAACAATATTCAATACAGTTTATAGTTCACTGGCAAATGGTGAAATATATTTTATGTACTTGTCACGGTTACAATATAGCATCTTCTGCTTTGCATGTCAATAGTTTTTTGTGAAATATATTTTATGTACATGTCGTAGGAAGGGGAGGGCGCCTCTTTCCCCTTTCTGTATCTAACTATCTCCCCGGCACTCCTTATAAAACCTGCATGTCAGGCAGCACTGCCTGCAGCGCTTTTCTGCTTTCCTTTTCCTGAAGTGTAGCCAATACCAAAAACGTCTCATTAGCCTTCCTCCTTCTATAACTGGGGCAAGGGCTGCCCCCTTCCGTCAGATCAAGTTATCGTGTTTTTCGATCAGCTTATCACACAATTCTTCAAACTCATCAATAACAGGCACTGCACCTGCATATTTCCTCAGCTTCCCTGCTGCGGTTTTGATGTCATAGATTTCTGCAATATCAATCTCTACGCTTGTCCTCTTAGATTTCCTCTTTTGAGAGTAGAATCCCGCACTCTCAAAGTCTTTCAGAATGTCGAGCAGCTCACCATCAAGCCTTGACTCTGCTTCTTTCTTAAACTCTTCCGGAACACCGTAGAAGGCTTCGGCAATACTTCCGGCTATGGCGGTCAACGTATCGCAGTCTCCGCCGAGGGATACAGCAGTCCGAATTACATCTTCGAAATCGGTTCCTTCAAAGAATGCTGCAAACGCCTGCGGAACAGTTTCCTGACAGCTTTCAACATGATGATATGTAGGGCGTATCTCATCACAAGTGTGGGAAAGATCATATCCAAAGTTTTTACTTACATATTCCCGAATCTCCGCTTTGCCGGCTCCGGTCCGAGCAAGGAATATTGCTGACGCAACCGATTCTGCACCTTTGATCCCTTCAGGATGGTCGTGAGATACCTCTGCGGAGTATCTGGCAACTTCCCTTGTTCTCTCAATGGCATCAAACACCCATCCTATTGCTGAAACCCTCATGGCCGATCCGTTTCCGTAACTTCCATACGGTCTGGGATCCAGAGACCGTAGCCATTCAGCGAATCTCCCGCCATACTCACCCTGGGCATATCTTCTGCCAAGGTCCTGCATACAGCGTACAAATTCTCTCTTAAGCACGAGTTCTCCGGCATCTACACCTACCTGCATGATCGCTTTGGCTATAGCCAGTGTCATAACGGTATCATCGGTATACCTTATCCACTTTCTGGGATTAAACAGTATAAAGTCCTTTGTCTTATCGCCTCTGTCAAATTCATAGGGTGCCCCTATCATATCTCCTAAAATCGCTCCGTACATTTTTGCTCCTTTCGTTTACTTGCCATGAAGTAATGATTACCCGTTTATCATCTGTTTCTGAGCTAACATTTAGTTTTTCATTTACAGCTGTACCCTAACTATAAACGAAATGCTGTCCAATACGAACACCTAAGTATCGAACAGGCATTCTTCTTTTCGAATGTTTTGTCAAAAAGTAAATTCTACTGGGTGGAAGTTACTTTTTGATTCAAAACACAGATTAGACCTTCCTAATCCGCTCCTATACCGATGTAAGAAATGTTTTTGCGGATGTATAATGGTTCTATCAAAAGAGAGGAGGACATTCTGATGATCACATTATTTACAATATTCATGATTGCTTTTTTCTTTAAGATGATTGGATTTGCTTTCAGAATGGCTTGGGGACTGACAAAGGTGTTTTTCGGCATTATCATCCTTCCTGTCGTGCTGATCGGTCTGGTAGTGTTCGGACTTATCCGGTTCGCATTCCCGATTCTCCTGATCGTTTCAGTCGTGATGCTGATAAAGTCAGCTTTCTCAGACGAAGAGGACGCAGAAGCAGTTGAGATGAGATAAAAGAAGAACAACGGGGCTGCAATTAAGGCATTGTGTCTTATTGCAGCCCTGCTTTTTGTGTAATCGACACCGCTTTACGCCGCCTGATATCTCCTTATTGCACCAGAAAACAGGTCGCGTGCCGAAAGACCTTAAAAACAATAGTGACAAGATCTTTTTAGGTGTATAATAGTGTTGCAAAAAGTCATCGGAGGTACCTATCATGTCGAAGCTAGAACTCATCCAGGGATCCTGCGTGCGTCAGGCCGCAGACGTTATTGTAAATGCAGCGAACCGGTACCTTGCACACGGAGCTGGTGTATGCGGACAGATATTTGAAAGTGCCGGTCCCGACAAACTCGCAAAGGCATGCAGTAAGTACCCTACTCCGCTCAATGACGGGAACGCAGTCATCACTCCTTCATTTGACCTGACCAATGCCAAAGCTATAATCCATGCCGTCGGTCCTGACTTTAACAACACCCCCAAGGCATTCAAAGAGCTGTTCGATGCGTATTACACCTCGCTGGTAGTGATGAAGGAAAACGGATATCACAGTATCGCATTCCCCCTGATCAGCTCCGGAATATTCGGCGGGAACCTTCCCCGTAAGTGCGCGGAATCGGCAAAACAATGCCGCAGGGCTTATCAAAGGTTCGTCTCAGACTATCCCGATTATGATATCGAGGTAACGCTTTGTGCATTTAAGCCCGAAGAATACTCTGAGGCTAAAGAGGAAATACTTTAAGATGACTAACGAGCAGAAAAGGGATCTGTATTACAGGCAGAAAGAAACCCTCGACCAGTTCCTCACAACCGGTGCCATCACACGCGCCCAGTACGAAAAGAGCCTCGGCGATCTGACACGGAAAATGGGCATGGAGGACGAGCTGCATACAGAAGAGGCAAAAGATGAGCAAGTTCAATAAAGGTGATCGTGTCTTCGTGACCGTCTCAAACAGCTTTGTGCGGGAGGCAGAAGTATTAAGCGCCTCCGGCGGTTTCTATACGCTCCGCTTTATCAACAGGGAAGGCGGCACGAGAGTCAGGGAATCACGGCTCTTTACCACAAAAGAAGAGGCCGAGACTTCCATCGGTGGCTCAAAGATACAGACCGGCCGGGAAAACAATAATCATGCGCAGCTGAGGTAATAAAGATATGAAAGACGGAACATTAAAGGAATGCCCGTTCTGCGGCGGCAAGGCAAAGCTCTCGAACAGGCTCGTTGTTGACGGAACACAGGTAAAGACGGTTTATCATATATATTGCACGAAGTGTCTGGCTACTATCGCTGAGTACGACACAGAATTCGGTGCTCTGGCTGCTTGGAATCAACGCATTTCCGCGGATAAATAAATGGTTACTACAAGAATTCCCATTCTTGTCATGTAACACCCCTTAACAAGGACAGCTTTACCCAAGCTGTCCTTTCAATACTAGAGAATTGTCCTTCCGCGTCACACCGCGTATCAGCTACGTCTTTACAAGCAAAAATAATGAAAGGATCCCGTGCATGAAAGAACGCTTATATATTTCGATAGATCTGAAGTCCTTTTATGCCAGCTGCGAGCTGGTCTCCCGCGGACTCGATCCTCTCACGACAAATCTTGTGGTAGCTGACCCGTCACGCACGGAAAAGACCATCTGTCTGGCAGTATCCCCGAGCCTTAAAACGTATGGGATACCGGGCAGACCCCGACTTTTCGAAGTGGTACAGAAAGTAAAAGAAGTCAACGCCGAGCGCTTCAGGGCAGCAAAAAGGCTAGGCCTCTCGTTCCGAGCATCCTCATCGGATGCTCTGGCCCTTGATGCCGATCCTTCGCTGGAGCTCGAGTATATAATCGCACCCCCGCGCATGAAACTGTACGAGGAGATCAGCACGAAGATCTATTCCATATATCTTAAGTATGTCAGTGAGGAGGATATCCACGTCTACTCCATAGACGAATGCTTCATTGACGTTACGGACTATCTCAATACCTATTCGTCAACCGCCCATGACCTGGCCATGTCCATGATCCGGGATGTCTTAAAAGAGACCGGCATCACAGCTACTGCAGGCATCGGAACAAACCTGTATCTGGCTAAGGTCGCCATGGATATCGTAGCGAAACACGTACCCGCAGATGAACAGGGTGTCAGGATCGCGGAGCTTAATGAAAAGAGCTACCGTGAACAGTTATGGTGTCATACTCCTCTCACAGACTTCTGGCGTGTCGGCGCAGGCATTGCTAAACGCCTTTCAACTCTCGGGATACATACGATGGGTGATATCGCGCGTCAGAGCGTACTCGACGAAGATGCGCTCTACTCTGCCCTCGGGATCAACGCGGAACTGCTGATCGACCACGCATGGGGCTGGGAACCGGTGGGGATTGCCGATATCAAGGCATACAAGCCCGAGACCAACAGCATATCGTCAGGTCAGGTACTTACCGAACCCTACAGCGCTGAAAAGGCTAAGATAATCGTTAAGGAAATGACCGAGCTCCTTGTTCTCGACCTCGTAAGGAAAGGACTCGTGACCAAACGGCTCGAACTTACTCTCGGATATGATATATCAAGCCTTGAAGAGGTCAGCAAAGGGACCATAACACTCAGCCCCACCTACAAGGTGACAACCACGGGAAAACCTTTTACCGGAAAGGTCATGACGGACCGATATGGACGGACTGTTCCCTACTACGCCCACGGGACAGCAAACATAGACCGATGGACAAGCTCTACCCGCAGGATAATGGATGCGATGACCGAGCTCTATGACAGGATCACGGATACGGACCTGCTTGTAAGACGGGTCAATGTTGTAGCATGTGATCTGATCCGGGAAGACGAGATACCACCCGAGGGCCCCATCCAGATGGATCTTTTTACAGACTATGAGGCGCTAGAGCGTGAAAAGGCTGCTGAGAGCGCAGCTGACGACAAAGAGAAGCGCCTTCAGAAAGCCGCCCTTCAGCTGCACGAGAAGTTCGGAAAGAACGCGCTGCTTAAGGGCATGAACCTGCAGGACGGTGCTACTACCCGTCAGAGGAACAAACAGATCGGCGGCCACAGCTCCGGAGACTGACCGCATTCAGAAAGGATTACAGGGAAACGATATGACTATGGCAGACAACAGCTCTGATTCCAGAACTAAATATGCAGACATTATAGATATGCCCAGGCATACATCGACAAAGCACGCCCAGATGTCGCTCCATGACCGTGCTGCCCAGTTCTCTCCTTTTGCGGCACTGACAGGATACGGTGATATGGTCGATGAAGAAGCGCGGCTCACCCAGAACCTGATAGATATCGACGAACAGACGCGGGTAACCATTGACCGCAAACTTGCCGTTCTTACAGATGAGCTCTCAAAAGGCACCCATCCGGCGGTGTCCATAACCTACTTTGTTCCTGACAATAAGAAAGCAGGCGGAAGCTATGTTACCTCCACCGAGAAGATCAAGAAGATCGATACTATAGAGCGGAAACTAATACTGTCCCGCGTTACCGGCTTCTCCAAGATGAACGCTTCGCTAGATATCGATATGATCATCGGCATGGACGGAGACATTTTCAAGGATCTGTAATCGTCCGCTTTTATATAGATATTTCTTCCTCATTTCCTTCTATCTAATCATGTTGAATATCTATAGGATATGCTCCGTTCCGGTCCTCTTTTCCGCATGATATACTGTAACCCCTGTCTACGGAAAATGAGCATCAGCCGGCCTAAGCAAAACTATCTGACCATTCTAGAATTGGAGGAAGATGGATATGATCGAACGAACACAACAAGAAAGCATTATAGGTAAACTATGGCACAGTGATATTCATGATATAATCCCAACCGAGTTAACCCAGGAATTATATGCAGAAAACAGAAGTGTAAACGACCTGGAAAAAAGAATTTTAGAAACTCTCTCCCCCGAGCAGAAGGAACTCTTCGACAAATACTTGAATGAGCTGACCATTATGTTCGCTGTCGCTTCTGAGCAGGCGTTCAGGAAGGGCTTTAAGCTCGCCATGAGAATAATGGCGCAGGGCATTCTGTGATGGCCTTCTATTCCGCTTATTTTACGTAATCATTGAATCACGCAAGAGCCGGCTCTTGCTTTAAAAAAGAGGGGCGTTTTATCGCCCCTCGAATCACTGCTCAGCCTGCATCACCGTTCGAAAAGATTAGATAATTTAAGTTCATCCTATCATTCCTGTCACCATTAATATGCGCCTTTATATCGGCATTCAGTGAATCTGTTTCAGAAAATGCACCATATTGAACATTCATAATTTCAGCTGATACCTCACTGCCTGAATCTTCCCAGAAGACTACTGGATGATTTATATTGATCTCTTCAAGTTTGGTACATGAGCCAAAAGCGAAAGATCCGATTTTATAGACTGTCTCAGGTAATTGGACTTCTTTGAGATTATCGCAAAGATAAAAAGTGGAACCTTCAATGTACTCAACACCTTCCGGGATGGCAACTTTTTCTAGACTTCTGCAGCCTAAAAAAGCGGCTTGCCCAATCTTTTTTACGCTTTCTGGAATGTCGATCGTCCGTAAGCTAATACATCCCTGGAAAGCCGAACGTTCAATAGATGTAACACCATTCGGTATGTTGATTGTTTCTATACCACTATTGAATCCCGCCTCGTCTATTGTATATAATTTGTATTTGCAACGCTCTGGTTTTTGATTCACGCCAGCATAGTTCATCCGTATAAACTCAACATCCTGATTCTTAAACGCCCCTTCTCCAATAACGGTAACAGAATCAGGGAGTTCGACATTTTTTATCTGATTCACTCCACAGAAAATACCGTTTCCGATTTCTGTAATGCCTTCCGGGATAACAAGCGTTAATCCAGTCATGCCTAAAGACTGCAGTTGAGATCCTAGTTTGCTTACTTTATATCCCGCCTCATTGATATTGTAGTATTCAGAATATATTCTACCGTCAGATGAACATTGAATTGGTAATTCACCCCATTCCAGTAGCTTGTTTCCTTGATCATCAAATATTCCACCATCACGGTTCAGAACAAGATCCGCGCTCTCTGCTCCTTTAAGGTCCTCCAACTCAATATCTTTGAACTCAAAAAAGGTGGCGTCTGCTTCTTTGCTTTCAATGATACTTCCCGAATCATCGGTTGTTACTACCCATCCAGATCCGGCTTGCAGTTCTATCATGGTATCATCGGGGAGAGTAACCACTGCGGAGCCCTCGAGTACATAGCAATATGTTTTTACAATGCCCTCCTTGTAAGGAATACATTTAACCGCAACCACCGTTCCCCTTATTCCCATATTGGTATTAGGTGTTATTATTTCCAGCTTTTCATCGTCCGAGAGTTTTCTTTGGACTTCAAGAACCAATTCACCTTCTGTCATTTCTATTGCAATGTGTTGGTTCGCCTTTTCAACTATAGACGCCTTAGTTTTAGACTCCATATGCGCAAAGATATCATCATCCAAGCATATTCTTACAAACCCTTCCGCAAGGACATCAACTTGATCCGCAAAGCGAAGCTTCATGTCTTTAGCCGCGGTAAGCGTCTTCTCATCTCTGATTACATTTACTTTCCCTATAGTTTCAAAGACGGTTATATCAGAAAACCCTTTTGTTTTCGTAACTGTCTTTGCATCGTTACTCGGCGCTTGCGTCACCTGTTTCTGGCCGTCAGTCTCGATGACATTATTAAGATTCTTTTTTGTCTCGGTTTCCATTCCCGTCGTTTTTCTGGCGCAGCTTGTACATCCCCCCAACAGGCATGCGGCCAGTAGTAATACATACAACAAAAATCGTTTTAACATGCTCGATCTCCTTAACGCAGATAGCAATACAATGCTACTATTTTTCGATATCTTCTTTCTTTTCTAATACTCTTGGGTGTCTTTTCAATATCTCCCCTAATATACAATGCAGGGGTTTTTCAACCCCTGCAATATCTCGTGATTAATATGTTTTCACTACCTTAACTTTAACCTTGTCCGATGACTTTTTGCCTACTGTTTGCCAGATCTGAGCAGTCTTTCCGCTAGACAATTTTGCTGTCTTAACTCGATAATAGCCGTTATCATCAGCAACCGCTTTGTATGTTTTCTTGCCATATTTAACACTTACAGTCGCACCGGGCTCGGCTTTACCCACTACTACATTTGTTCCTGCCAGAATCGAAATAGGCTCTTCAACCTTAGCTATTTTTGCTTCCGAAGAATGATCTATAGTGTCATTAACTGCAAGGATATATCTATATCCATTGGCATCGTAGCCATTTGCAACTAACACATACACTTTCGTTCCTTTATCAAATGAAAGCTCTTTAGTTGTATGTCCGTCTGCTCCGTCTCCTATAACGTCATTTATTACTTGCTGAAAAACTCCATCTTTATCTTCATAGTACACAGCGACCTTAAATCGATTGCTTCTTCCGATTCCGGTTGACTTAAAATAAAATGAAAATGGCTTGTTATTCTTTACTTCATACTTGTACCAGTCCTGATCTTTTTCGGTATTTAAAATACTACATATACGGTTCGCACTGGATAAAGGATTTGCGGCTTTCTCTGAATTAGCATCCTTCTCTGCCCATACACAATTCTTCAATGCCTCCGTAGAAGTATTAACGGACAGAGAATAAGTATAACCCTTTGCATCCCAACCATTTGCTATACGGATATATAAAACTGTTCCTTCTTCAAAAGAATACTCCCTTGTCAGGTGTCCTTCGGCACCATCACCTAAAGCATCCCTATATATCTCCTGTAAAACACCATCTTCATCACTATAATAAACGCGAAAAGAAAACCGATTATTCCGTCCGATGCCTGAAGACTTAAAGAAAAACTGCTGAGACCCCGTTTCCGCCACTTTATATTTGTACCATTTGACTTCAGAATCATCATTCAATACATCTTCAACAAGCTTGTTGGATGCTATCTCAACAGCTTTATCGGATACTTCCGATTCCATCTCTGCTCTTGCTGAGACTGAGCTTCCCAACGTAATAAACAGTAAACAACAAACTAAAGCAACAAAAAACCTTTTCATACTCCACGCCTCTCTTTTCAATATTTTTCAGCAGTAGATTGGATAAACCAGGCCAGTACACCCAGTATTACAAGTCTCTGCCCAATATCTCATTATACCCCCCCCTCATTTTGTCAAGCTCTCTGTAATGTTTCTCTTTTTATGAACCCGCGCATTTTCGGCACATTTACATCCTAACTCACCATTATCTTCCTATCCTCTGCAAGCGCACAAATAAATGATAATAGAGCATCTTCTGTTTTATATAGCAAAAAGCCCGGCTAACATAAGTCGGGCTTTGATACGGCACTTGGAGGTTGTAGGAGTGCCTAGTGATATAACTTCTTCATGTTGAAGGCCCCCTGTTTTGCGGCCTTCTTTTCGCTCTGACTCAGCTTGACCATAAGGATATTAGAAGCGGTCAGGTCTCTTGTGACTTCAAACCGTGTTGTTCCGTCTCTCTGCGCTATGGCACTACCAAAGGCCCGCGAGAGCAATTCCCTGTCGGAGATCTCCATACCCTGTATGACTTTTTCATTTGATTTTCTCCTGCGGATCGTAAGGGAATTCTTTGAACGCTCCTTCAGCAGGCGGATCCCAATATAGCGGTTGTTTCCCTCAAATGCTTCGGATATAGTAGCATATTGATACTCGAAGCTATCGGGTATGAGCGCAGCTGCTCCGGCCGAGACGGTAAGCTTGTTGCGGCCTACAGATATAAACGCTTCTCCCCTCTGCCGGGAACAGCCTTTACGTTCAATCTCAGTCCACTTCATTAGAATTCCCCCTTCCATAAAGAACTTGATAATTCTGCTAGATTGATTTCTGGTGAGATCCTATATTTTTTTATGGCAGCAAGCTGTTTTTCAAATTCTTCCATACGTTCTTCGTACCCTTCCCTGCGCCACCATTTTTCGTCTAATTCAGGAACGCCTATCTCAAACGCCTCTTTGGTATATAGCCCTATTTGACTTGCGGCATTCTTTCGATCCTGATAATAGCCAAAGTAGTATTCTAAAACATCTTCGTCCACTATATTATGAATGATATCAAGAACCTTCATTTCGTCTGCGATCGTTTCGCGTTTCAACGAGCATAATAACAAATCGTCGC
>JAEEGQ010000122.1 GCA_016280395.1 Lachnospiraceae bacterium
AAAGGTCATCTTCCGCTATGGCAAAATGATCGGAAAAGAACCGTTCAAGCTCTTATCGGACGAAACGAGCGTAGGAAAGATACTGGCGGGTATTCTTCAAAAGTACATGTCCGAATACCCTACGGAAACAGATATCAAGAATGTGGGAGTGGCGATCGCGTATTGCAAGAACATGCTCCTTGCTGATGATGAGATAGAAGAGTTTGGTAAAGAGATAGGGATCGAACTGCTAAAGGTCTATAAGGACTATAATGATCATCTTAAAACAAACCATCTGATGGATTATGATGACCAGATGGTCTATGCATACCGCATGCTTAAGAGCAGCCCGGAGCTCTTGCGGGCATATAAAGAGAAATACAAATACGTTTGCGTCGATGAAGCACAGGATACCTCAAAGATCCAGCATATGATAATCGACCTTATCTCCGGAGCAGACGGGAACCTGTTCATGGTAGGAGACGAAGATCAGAGTATTTATGGTTTCAGGGCTGCTTATCCTGAAGCACTGCTAAACTTCGAGAGGAATCATCCGAACGCCCGCGTTTTGGTCATGGATCAGAATTACCGTTCTAACGCAAAGATCGTAGCCGCTGCTGATGCCTTTATCAAGCACAACAAGGAGCGGCATGACAAAAGCATGGTGGCTGTCCGGGGAGCCGGCTCTGACATCAACTATATCAGTGTAAAGGCAAGATCGAACCAGTATGGGTATCTCACAAAAGTAGCGGCTGACTGCAGGACCGAGACAGCGGTCCTTTACCGAGACAACGAGTGCGCCCTGCCGCTTATAGACCGCCTTGACAGGCAAGGTATACCGTATCGGATCAAGAGCGTGGACATGGCCTTTTTCACGAGCAGAGTGGTCACCGACGTCGTCAATATCCTTAAGTTCGCACTTGACCCGAGAGATACCGACCTGTTCATGCGCATATACTTTAAATGCAACACGTTCCTGAAAAAGAAGCAGGCGGAAGAGATGTGCAGGATGAGCAAAGATAGGAATATATCCGTGCTCGAAGCGGTGTTTGCTGTTGAAGGGTACCGCGGAATGCTGACAGGGAAATGTAAGGCCCTGCAGACCAATCTGAACAGTATGCTGAGCGAAGCTCCCTCAAAGGCACTCTTCAGGATCGAGAATCCCTGCGGTTACGGCGAATACCTCGAACGCAACAATATGGACACTAACAAGCTGTTCATACTAAAGCAGCTGGCCTACGAAGAAGCATCGATAATAAGCTTTCTGTCAAGGCTGGAGTACCTTCAGGACATGTTGAAGAACAGCGAGCCGGACTATGATTGTCCTTTCATCCTGTCAACGATCCATTCATCGAAAGGCCTTGAATATGACCGCGTATACCTTATGGATGTATGTAACGGTGTCTTCCCCAGAGAGAATAACAGTAACGTTTCGTCGGCAGAACAGGATAAAAAGGACTTTGAAGAAGAGCGCCGCCTTTTTTATGTCGGTATGACCAGGGCGAAAAACGAGCTGAACATCTTTGAGGCTGCGGATCAGGGGTCGAGGTTTATAAGAGAGCTTAAGACACCTTTTGGAGAGAAGAAACAGCGCGAGAGCACCACGCAGAGTAAAGCGAAGAAGGCAGCTGTAAAACAGATCTTTGGAAAGGCAGAGAAAACGGCTGCAGGAACTCCGGTTAGTAAATATGAACTTGTAAGGGGCGAATGTGTCGCTACGGGTAAGTACGGCCGCGGTGTTGTGATCGCAGTCCAGTATGATAATGTCAGCCATCAGGGATTTAACGGCAGGTTTACTGTACAGTTCGATTCCGGAGAAGTAAAATCGTTCCTGTATCCATTGGCCTTCAAGAGCGCCGTGAGACTCGAGAGCGGAGAAAAGATAGAGATCAGATATATATGATGAGATTGCAGAGACGACTGCCGGATAAGGGAGGATTGCTTATGTCAACACCAACAGAAAGAGTAGCTGTGTTTGAGGACACTTTGAACTGGATTAACAATGATCCGGATCTTTCTGACTCTGTAGCTGCGGCAAAACAGAATACAACAGTTTTCTATGAAGATGACTATCCCGATTTTAATGCGGCCAAGACAAAGAATACCAGGATAACCGTAACCGGTGACAGAAGCTATCAGGCGGCTATGCGGCTGCATAAGGATAACCCCGGAGCAAAGATCGCTGTAATGAATTTCGCGAATGCTTTTCATGCCGGCGGCGGTGTTGCAAAAGGGAGCAGCGCACAGGAGGAAAGCCTTTGCAGGACATCAACGCTGTATCCGCTTCTGTATAGAAGAACGTTGAGGGACTCATTTTATAAGCATCACAACGACCTGCATACACCGAGAGCCACGGACTCGCTGATCTATACGGAAGGTGTGATCGTATGCAAGACTGATGAGGATCTTCCAAAGCGAATGCCCAAAGAGGATTGGGTGAAGGTGGATGTTATCACTATCGCAGCGCCGGACCTGCGTGACAAGTCAAATCAGCATGCTCCGCTGGTTAATGGCGGAACATACATGAGCAATGCAGAACTGTTTGGATATCACGTTAAAAGAGCGATCCACATGCTGACCTGTGCGGCTGAAAAAGGAGCCGATATCCTTGTTTTGGGAGCATTCGGATGCGGTGCGTTCAGGAACGATCCGGAAGTTGTTGCAAGAGCTTATAAGGCTGCGCTGCAGGAGTTCCCGAAGGTGTTTGAACAGATTGAATTCGCAGTCTACTGCCCGCCCGGTGGAAACACCAACTACGAAGTGTTTAAAAGGGTTCTGGGGTAATGGAGAAGGTACCAGGTGGTGTGGAGAAACGGTCACGGAAAATTTTCAATGGATGAAAGGTCTGATATGGAAACAAAGAGATTAGCAGTTATCTTTCCCGGCATGGGATATCACAAAGACAAGCCGCTCCTGTACTATTCTTCTAAGCTGGTTCAGGGCAAAGGCTATGAGATCATCGATATCGAGTACCATGACCTGCCGGAAAAGGTAAGAGGGGATGCAGCCAAGATGAAAGCAGCGGCGGATATGGCATATGTACAGGCAGAAGAGCAGCTGGAAGGAGTCCCTTTTGCTGAGTATGAGGATATCCTGTTCATCGGGAAGAGCATCGGAACGGTTATTGCAGCAAAGTATGCGGCGGCACATGATCTGAATGCCCGACAGATATGGTATACGCCTGTTGAAGCGACTTTTTCCTTCGGGTTAAGAAATGCCATTGCTTTTATCGGTGAAGCAGACCCCTGGTCGGATCTGAGCAATGTCAAAAAACTGGCAGATGAAAACAGAATAGAACTTTGGACATATCCGGGATGCAATCATTCGCTCGAAAGCGCGGATGTTATCAGGAACATAGAGTATATAAAAAATGTGATGTGTTTAACTGAGGAATTCGTTGAAAGATAGGAGGACGTTCCTATGCCGCGAAAAGCCGGAGAACTGTATATTGAGACGCAAGAGAAGATAACTTTTGAGATATCCGGAGCCGATCTGGAAAAAGTGAGGCATTTCCGCGAGCAGCACAAAAACTGTTTTCGGGGAGAAGTATTAGAGCAGTTCACGTACTCGTTTTCTCCGTCCGGAATGGGAGTCGCATTGGAAGTAAGGTGCTCATGTGGTAAGATCCTTGAACTGGGAGATTTCGCGGGAGCAGGAAGATAGTTTTTTTAGGACAAACAGTCTTTGTAAGAGGTGGGAAAATGCCTGAGATTACATTTAAACAGCTTGCGGAGAATTCTCCGTTTGAAGATCGCATAGCGCGAGTGAACGAGATATTTAAGGATTGCAATGCCATTGTGTTTTTTGGTGGGGCAGGAGTCTCGACGGCCAGCGGGATACCTGACTTCAGAGGCAAGAACGGATTGTACAGCAAGCCGGATCCTGAGTTTATACATTATCAGCCCGAGTATCTGCTCAGTGATGACTGCCTGCGTGATAATACACAGGTATTCTTTGACTTTTACCGCAAGAACCTGGATACCCGCAAGTATGAACCGAATGTCGTTCATAAAAAGATGGCAGAGCTGGAAGAAAAAGGGAAGGCCCTTGGGGTTATCACACAGAATATCGACGGTCTGCACGAAGCCGCGGGAACAAAGAATATCGTAAAACTCCATGGTACTGCGGACAAGTGCCACTGCGCCAAGTGCGGCAAGGAGTTCCCCGTTGATTTTGTAATGAACATGAAAGAAGTACCCCGCTGCAGGTGTGGTGGGGTAGTAAGACCGGATATCGTGCTGTATGGCGAGATGCTCCCTTCAGGGGCCATGGATAAGGCATACCAAATGATAGGCAACGCGGATTGCCTTGTTATCTGTGGGACCTCACTTGCTCTGCCGCATATACAGGCACTTATCGATTCCTTCATCGGAGAGTACATGATAATAGTCAACGCCTCCCCGACAAAGTTCGATGCCTACGCCGATGTGGTGTTCCGTGAGGATCTGGCAGAAGTGTTTGCGCGTATAGAGGTAGAGTGAGCCGGTCACATAAGCCTTTTGTAGATATCCAGCATGCTCTCCATCTGGTATTGGAGCAGCCATGCGGCATTATTGTAATCAGCTTCAGCCTTTATTACCTTCAGTAGCCGGGGGAAGTATTCCTCGGTTTCTTTTATCATCCGGTAGATCCTGTCGCGGCTTAAGCCCCAGGACATCGTGGTGAGGTTGTTGCAGCGGTCTATGCATTTGATAAGTGCTGCTTTA
>JAEEGQ010000123.1 GCA_016280395.1 Lachnospiraceae bacterium
GAAAGAGCGCGAAGGGTGGTTCAGGGAAGAAAGAGAAGATCCGCAGTATCTTCAGGTCGCAGAGCTTAATATCATGTTTACGGGCGACATACCTGTAAGGCACAACGATCTCCGCTTCTGGAGAGGAAGATCCGCAAGACATACCGAAGAGATTGACGACTAACCCCACAAACTCCGTTCGTGGGCAAATAAGGAGAAATGATATGAAACTGTATAAGCTGACCAGCGGGGAGGGCTATGCTTCCTTCGGCTGCATCTGGAAAAAAGGAGAATGCCGCAGTGATTCTTCGTTTTTACTGAAAAACTCTGAGGGACAGTCGATCCCGGTCCAGTCAAGAGTCACCGCTTACTGGCCCGACGGGAGTGTAAAGTGGACCGCGCATACAGCAGATGCCGCTCTTATGGGAAGGGAAGCTGAGATCACCGTTTTCGAAGGCAGCGGTCCGGACGCTTTCAGTGACGGGATCAGGGTCACAGAAACAGACAGGGAGTTTACCGTATACAACGGATGCGTCACCGTGACCATCGAAAAAGACGGCAAACACATTTTTAAAAGCATCGAAAAGAACGGCCGCATCACCGCGCGTGACGCGGTTCCGGTGCTCACGCTCGAAGAACCTTTTGAAACACAGGGCTACAAAGCACGTTTTGACCACACCTACGAGGGTGTCTCGGATCACGTTGAAATCGAGGAAGCGGGAAGCTTACAGTATATTTTCAAGTTTACAGGATCTCATGCGGACAGGGACGGAAACAGAAAACTGCCGTTCATCATCAGGATGAAGGTGCAGTATATGTGTGAAACATTGCAGTTCACACATACTTTTGTTTACGACGGTGACGAGAACAGGGATTTCCTGAAAGGTCTCGGCATCAGTTTTAAAAAGCCGATGAGCGGTCCGCTTTACAACAGGCACATCAAACTCACCACCGACAACGGAGTGTTCCATGAGGGCATGATAACGCTCTGCAGTTGGAAACCGAGAGTGCCAAAGGGATTTGCGGATGCTCAGGTAAGAGGAGAGATCTTAAGGCCCGAAGGCCAGGATCTCGTTGACATGGAGAAGATACTTGAGGCCACGCCTTACTGGGATACATATGATGTTTGCCAGGACAGCGCGGATCATTTTGCCGTCCGTAAAAAGCTTGCGGGTGACGACTTATGCTACATTGACAGTTTTCACGGGAACCGCACAAAAGGCGCGCTCTGCTTCGGATCGGAAAGCGGCTGTGTCTGTGTGGGCATCAGGGATTTTTGGGAAAAATATCCGAGCGGTTATACGGTGTCGGGACTTTCCGAGGATGAGGCAGTCTGCAGCGTATGGCTCTGGAGCCCGTCAGCGCCTGTAATGGATTTCAGGCACTACGCAAGACGCGGTTACAACAGCATCTGCTATGAAGGCTATGATTACAAGGGAGCGGATCCTTACGGCGTGGCGTGCACGAACGAGTTCTGCCTGGAGTTTTTCGATGATATGATCGTTCAGGACAGTGTGCTCACTGCATATGCCGATAAATACAACGATCCCGCGGTCTATGTGGGTTCACCTGAATTTTATCATGAGATGGGCGCGTTCGGCTACTGGTCTCTTCCCGACACTTCCACGGAAGTCGGAAAATGGATAGAGGACCAGCTTGACAAAGCCTTTAAGTTTTATGAGAACGAAGTGGAACAGCGCAAGTGGTACGGCATGTTCAATTACGGTGACTTCATGCACACCTACGATCCCGCGCGTCATGTATGGCGTTACGATGTGGGCGGATATGCGTGGGACAACACCGAGCTCGTGCCGACTCTCTGGCTGTGGCTCTTTTTTATCCGGACAGGCCGCGCGGATGTATACAGGCTTGCGGAAAAACTGTCAAGACACACATCGGAGGTGGATGTTTACCATATCGGGAAATACAAGGGAATGGGATCACGCCACAATGTGCGTCACTGGGGCTGCCCCTGCAAGGAAGCGCGTATCGCTATGGCGGGACACCACAGGATCTTTTATTTCCTTACGGGAGACAGAAGGCTTGAAGACATTTTTGACGAACTCAAGGACAATGAGGAGACCTTCCTGAACCGTGATCCGCTCGGCGATTTTTATGACAAGGACAAGATGGTCTTTCCATCGCATGCGCGCTCCGGGCCCGACTGGTCGTCACTCTGCTCGAACTGGATGATGCAGTGGGAGCGTTTCAACGACGAAACCTACAAAAACAAGATCATAGTAGGCTCTGACGATATAAAGGCGGCACCGATGAAGCTTGTTTCCGGACCTGATTTTGAATTCGATCCGAAGTCTCTGCACTTAAGGTACATCGGCGAACGCACGACCGGCGGCGTACATCTTCAGATATGCATGGGAGCGCCCGAGATCTGGATGGAGATGGCAGACCTCCTTGACGATGATGAATGGCGCGATATGCTTGCGGAATACGGAAGGGTATATTTCCTTCCAAAGGAAGAACAGCGCGCTTATCATGACGGAATGGTAGGAAGAAGGGAATTCACCTTCCCGATGTTTGCAGCGGCTCTCGGTGCATACAGCGCGGCAAGACGTAAGGACGATGTACTCTCAAAGCGTGTTTCCGGAACACTTCTTGCGGCACTCATGACATCGGAAAACACGGAAGGCTTTAAAGCGGGAACACTGAAGAATACCGCAGGGCTTGAGGAGTTAAGTGAGATCCCGTGGATCAGTACGAATTTCACAGCGCAGATATGCTTAAATCTCATCGTGGCACTGGATTTTATACGTGACAAGCTGCCTGACACCATGGAGGAAGCAAAGGAACTTGTAGGGCCGGCCGGAAAAACGATCTTTGGGAGAGCATGACAAGGAGACAAAGGTGAACGGGGTTTACAATTTTAACTACGGCTGGAAATTCCTGCTGGCCGATGAATTTCCGTTGCAAAGGGCAGAAGAAAAATGCACTGACAAAAACGGCAGAAAGTTTTACGAGACCGACTATGACGACAGTGACTGGCGGGATGTGTCACTTCCCTTTACTTACAATGACAGCGATCTTTTCAGACAACCGGGTGAGGACGCCGGATCCAATCAGAAAAGGACTTTTTCATTTTTCAGAAAAAGATTCCCGGCCATAGAAAACATCGGGGAAAGAAAGGTCTTTATAGAGTTTGAGGGGATAAGACAGACTTGCTATCTGTATGTGAACGGCACGCTTGCAGGATATATAGAATCAGGCGTGCAGCCCTTTGGATTTGATCTTACGGATCTTGTAAGAGATGATTCGGAAAATGTGATAGCGGTTGCGACCGACAGTACATCCACAAGAAATATGGATCTTCTCGGCGCGGAAACTCCGAATCTTCCGGGAGCGATACCGGGACATTTCTACACATCTCTTACGAATATAGATACAGTCCCCGAGGAAAATCGTGGAGTATACTATTTTTGGAATTCAAATGATTTTAATCCCGTGGTAAGCGGTCTTTCCAAAAATGTGCGATTGCATATAAAGGGCAGGACATATCTGACACTTCCGCTGTACAGTAATCTGCGGACTGCGGGAGTCTATATCTACCCTGTATTTGACGGGAAGAAGGTTACGGTGGTCTGTGAAGCGGAAGTGAGAAACGAGCGCGACAGGACAGTGACATGCGAGACTGTGCTGAATCTTTACGACAGAGAAGGGAAAAAGGTCTTTACCGCGACTTCCGAAAAGACAGCTGTGCCATCAGCGGGAGATAAATACAGCAAGCCCGAGCTATCCGTGATACCTATCGGGGCTTATGAAAAAACAGACAGGGGATACAGAGCAAAAGAAGAAAGTGAGCTGGAGACTCCGGTCGAGACATTTGAGAGAGATGTAGCGGTCGTGAGATGCAGTGGTGTGTTTACTAAAGCGCACTTATGGGAACTCTCCGATCCGTATCTTTACAAAGCCGAGATCTCGCTTTTTGCAGACGGTGAGCTTGTTGACACATACGAGCTTGAAACGGGCTTCAGAAAGACCGGATATGACTCGGAAAAAGGTTTTCTTTTAAATGATAAAAAGACATGGCTCACAGGCTATGCCCAAAGGTCGACAAACGAATGGGCAGCGATCGGGACCGCACCTGACTGGTTAAAAGACTATGACGCGCTTCTCATCAGAGAGAGCAATGCCAATCATATAAGGTTCATGCATGTGGCCGCGTGCCCCGCGGATATCAGGGCATATGACAGATACGGTGTCATAGCCACCATGCCCGCAGGAGACAAGGAAAGGGAGAACTTCGGAAGACAGTGGTGTCAGCGCCTTGAAGCAATGAGAGACGTGATCATATACTTCAGGAACAGTCCGTCGATCGTGTTCTGGGAAGCAGGCAACAATTCCATAAACAAAGAGCACATGAGGGAAATGAGGCTTCTAAAGGAAAAACTGGATCCTCACGGCGGCAGGTTTATGGGATGCAGAACGATAAACACCGAGGACGTGATAGTGGAAGCGGAATACGTCGGGACCATGCTGAACCGCCATGCGGCGAGATTCCAGTCAGAGCGTATGCCTGTGACCGAGACCGAATACTTAAGGGAGGAAAGCCCGAGACGTGTCTGGGATGACTACACACCGCCCTTTTATGACTACAGAAACAAGTGGCTCGGCCCCGGCGGAAGAAAGCAGAAGGGCTTTGATTCATATGATCTTAATGCTGAAGAGTTTGCGATCGCAGCGGCTCGTGGCTACAGTGAATTTTTCAATGACAGGATGGGCGGAGCCTCAGGGAAAAACCTTTATTCCGCGGCAGCGGCTCTCTGCTGGACAGATTCAGCTCAGCACACGCGACAGTCGGGAAGCGAAAACTGCAGGATGAGCGGAAGAGTTGACCCGGTCCGTATCAAAAAGCAGAACTTTGATGTGTTTTCCTGCATGCAGTCGGATGTGCCGTGTGTACGCATCCTGGGGCACTGGAATTATCCGGCGGATACTCCCTATAATTACAGGTACGAACTGAAGGAGTATGACGGGGAAAGCTATGCGTATACAGGCAGATTTGAGCGCAGAGACCCGCACGGCAAGACGGTTTATGTTATCGGCAGCTACAGGATAAAAAGCGTGGAGCTTTTTGTGAATGGAAGATCTGTAGGTTTCTGTGACAGACCCGAAGCTGCTTTTGTCTTTGCATTTCCTGATATCGATATCACAGAGCAGGGGGGTGTTGAAGCGGTAGGAAAAGCTTATGACGGCGTGACCGTGAGTGACAGGATAGAGACTGTGGGGCCTGAGGCCGGGATAAGGCTTTCGGTTCATACTGGTGAGCTGGGATTCCTTTCCGACGGCAGTGATGTGGCATACATCGACGTGGCCGTTGTTGACGCGAATGACAGGGTCTGTCCGTTGAGTGACAAAAGGATAGATTTTTCGATCTTGGGAAACGCCGTTTTCCTTGGGGGATATAACAGCGGACGGTTTAACGGACAGGGCAGGAACGACTCTGTCATCCATGAGGATCATGTGTTTGCGGAGTGTGGTGTGAACCGTGTATTCGTTAGATCGACATGTAAGCCGGGCAAAGTCATCCTTACTGCAAAAGCAGAAGGGCTTCCTTCCGCTTCTGTTGAGATAACTGCCGTACCCTGCGATATTTCAGCACTTTCCGCGCACAGACCACAAAGACTCGAACGCGGCTCAGTTAAAAAAATACCGAAGACGGAATATGTTTTTTCTTCCATTCCGGAGGCTGATGAGGTAAAATATAAGAAATCGGACAAAGTGACCTGCAAGGTCCTTGTCAACGGACAGGAGCCCAATACTTTCGGAGTGCTGAGCATTGTTGAACACGAGAGTGTTTTCAGTCCTGTGATCCCGATATTTACGAGCATGGCAAAGGCCAGACCCGACGTGCTTTCTGTGGAGTATGACAACGGAACGCTTGTTTTAAAGTCGGGCGGACATACTGTGGTGGCAAAGACAGGACACACACATCTCATAGCCGACGGTGAAGAGAACCTCATGGGTGGCCAGCCTTTCATCGGGCAGAACGGCGCCTTTATGATGGAGATAAATGCCATCGCGGGCTATATTCAGGGTGTAAAAGCTCATTACGACGAGAAGATCGGCGTATACAGGATAGAATGGTAAAATACGGAGGTACATAAAATGATCAAAGGATTCAAGATGAAGTTGTTCCCGGGACAGGAAGCGGAGTACGAGAGACGCCACAATCTCCTGTGGCCGGAGATGAAGGACATGATCCATGAGCACGGCGGAAAGAACTATACGATCTTTCTGGACAAGGAAACACTCACTCTTTTCGGCTATATCGAGATAGAGGATGAGGAGCTCTGGGCAAAGGGCGCAGACACCGCGATCAACCGCAAGTGGTGGGATTTCATGGCTGACATCATGGAGACAAATCCGGAC
>JAEEGQ010000124.1 GCA_016280395.1 Lachnospiraceae bacterium
TCAAGCGACACTGTTATTAGTTACAGGAACATTGCCTCCAGTTCGGAGCAACACTCCTTAAAGCCCTTGTGTGCACGATGATCCATGTGCTGGTTATAGTCACAGTAAAAGCTGCACACGGGCTTGTCCTTTCCAAGAAAGAGGGCGGCGAATGGGCATTGAAGAATGTTCATGAAAGATATCATAGTCTGATACAAGATGCTCTGATAGAATATGCAGGGGATAGGAATATATCTTATGATACGGATCTTGCAAAGGATTATGCCAAATATATGGTGGGAGAGATTGCAAGCGAAAAAGGCAAGTAAAGGCAGTGTGATAACACTCCCGTGATAATAAAGGCTCTCAATGGATGAGATTCCGTTGGGAGCTTTTTGCGCAACTTAAAGCGCATTTTAAAGCGTAAATTGTATTTTTATGCGCTTTAAATTTAATAAAAACGGCATAAAACCCATAAATTTTCAAAGATAGATTGACATAACAGCTTCATACAGATAAATTAAAATTAATGGACAAATGGCCACGAATTTTCAAAGGGAGAATAGTATGGTAATATTAAAAGATAAGTATTTGGAAGACTTAAAAAATCGGATGCAGATTGGTAAATCTCTATGAAGAACAAGCATAGCTTTGAGGGCGACCGACAAGGAGGATTTTTTATGGACAGTGAAAGAATACACAGGATAGTTGAAACGCAGCGCGCATATTTCAGGAGCGGAGCGACTTTGCCCGTGAAATTCAGGATAGAGCAGCTAAAAAGGCTGAAACAGGCAGTGCTCACCAACAGGCAGAAGCTTGAGGATGCTCTTTGCGAGGACCTTGGAAGAGCGCCCATGGAAGCGTATTTCTGCGATATAGGGAGCACTCTCATGGAGATAAATGAGGCCATAAGGGGGCTTCGCCGCTGGGCGCGCCCGGAAACGCATTTCAGCGGGCTGCACTGCTTTCCAAGCATCCTTACGAAGGTTTACAAGATGCCTTACGGCGTTTCGCTTATAATAAGCCCTTTCAACTTCCCTGTATTTTTGTCCCTCGGGGTTCTGGTCCCTGCCATAGCCGGCGGAAATACCGCTGTTATCAAGGCCAGCTCGAAATCGGCAAGGTGTACGGCAGTGCTTAAAGAGATCCTTTCCGAAACATTTCCCGAAGAGTTTGTTGCAGTGATAGACGGCGGTCATGATGTTGCGGATATGTGCCTTGCGGAGCGCTTTGACAAGATATTCTATACCGGTTCTCCGAAGGTTGGCGTTCATGTTTTGTCGGAAGCAGCAAAGAACCTTACGCCTACGGCTCTTGAACTTGGCGGGGAAACGGGTAACTGGTGCATAGTAAGAAAGGATGCGGACTTAAAGGATGCTGCAAGAAAGATAGCATTCTTCAAGATCCTCAATTCCGGGCAGATATGCATAAATATTAACCAGATAGCCGTCGCAAAGGAAGTTGCCAGCGAATTCCTTGAAGAGCTGAAAAAGGCCTTTGCAAGCCAGATAGGCGGCGATCCGGCACATAACCCGGAGTATCCGCACCTTATAAATAAAGCTGCCTACGACAAATGCGTTAAGACCGCCGAACCCTACAGGGACCGTATCGTTTTTGGAGGGACGGGAGACAGCGAGACCTGCAAATATGCCCCAACTGTCATCTACCCCGTGAAGATCGATGAGGAGATAGTACAAAAGGAGCTTTTCTGTCCGCTCCTGCCTGTGGTGCCTTTTGATGATGCGGATATCGAAAGCATACTCAGGACAATAGAGGAGAGAGAACACGGACTGTCGCTGTACATCTTCACAAAGGACATCCCGTGGGCGAAGAAGACTATGCAGCGCATGCAGTTTGGAGGCGGCTGCATAAACGAGGTCTGCCTTCACATGATGGTAAAGGGCGTGCCTTTTAACGGAACCGGACACTCGGGGATGGGTGCATACCACGGTAAATGGGGCTTTATGGAGTTTACGCACCCGCAGTCCGTGCTTATCGGCTCCACAAAGTTCAATCTGTCGCTAAGAGAGCATCCTTACTCGAAAGGCGTGAAGGAAAAGCTGATCAGGATGCTGGAAAAGTAGGCACCTAAGACATAGCGCTGCAGGTGCGATCTGCGTAAAAGGGAGGGACACGCATCTTGACGATTCGAACTGGGAAGAAGTGACACTGCCGCATGACTGGGCGGTAAGCAGGCCTTTTTCAAAGGATAATTCAAGCGGAACGGGATACCTTCCGGGAGGCACCGTGTGGTACCGTATCCTGCGGCCGGATCGAGGTTGCTGTGCTTGATGCCAAAGGCAATATCGCCGAGAACGCAAAGATCCCCGTAACTGTTGAGGCTGCGGGAAATATCACATTTATGCACATGGATAACGGAAGCTTAAGAGCTGCCTTGGTGAAACGGAGGTTTGCATAAGCTGTTGACTTGATACCCGTAAAGTAGTAAAACAGTTTATATACAGAGCATGAGCTTTAGTGCAATACGTATGAAAAAGAAGGTGAGGAACCTGTATGAGTCAGGGGAAAGAAAAAAAGCATATTCGGGCAGCGGCAACGGTATTGTCCTGCGCGTTGCTGGTCTTGTCCGGGATACTGATTCCCGGTTGCACGGATAAGGGCGGCCCGGGTAAAAACGAACCTATTCTGAGCGGAGCTCCTGCCCCCAACACAGATGATGCAAGGGAAGCTGTAAATTTTCATCATAATCTGGACGGATATGTACCAAAGCGTGACCATTATAATTTTTATTTTACATACAAAACCGTCCATTCCTGGTGGGACGCGGTTGCTCTCGGAATGGAGGACGCCCAGCGGCAGTTCCTTGAGAAAGGCGTGGTCGTAACCTACGAGTATATGGCACCTTTGCAGGCTTCGGCAGCGGATCAGAAGGAAAGGCTTCTTGCTGCACAGAAAGAGGATTATGATGTCATAGGCGTGGATGTGGCGGATGAAGATGTAATATCGCCGCTTCTTGACGAAATGATAGCATCCGGCCGGAAAGTCATGACCTTTTCCAGCTCTGATGCGGCGGACGACTGCAAAAGGATCGCATATGTGGGCAATACCCATAATTATGAGGATGGTGCCGAGCTGACAGAGGCACTCTGCAAAAAGCTCGATTACAAGGGCAAGGTTGCGATCCTTGTAGGAAGCGTCGGCGCTCCTTGCCATGAGGACAGGGCAAACGGCGCAAAGGATGTTATAGCAAAATACAAGGATATGACCATAGTTGCTACCGAATATGACATGGATTCGGTAGATCTGGCTTATGACTTGACTAAAACGATCTTAATGAACAATCCCGACCTTGACGGTATCATATGCTGCAATATGAGTAACCCCGTGGGGGCCGCAAGAGCAATAACCGAAGCAAAGAGCGATGCGGTGATAGTCGGGATGGATCACGACAAGGAGGCCCTGCGTTATCTGGCCGACGGAGTGATCTATTGTCTCGGCGTTCAGGATTGTTACTCTATCGGATTCGATACTCTTCAGGTTGCCGTAAAGATCGCCGACGGTAATCTGCCCGGAGAACTGTTCCCGGAGAAGACGGTGGAGATCACTACGATAATCTATCAGGAAGACGCAGCGTTCATCTTTGAGCTGCTTTATGGTGATATAGGGTGAAAAAAATAAGGATCACAAATAAAACATTTGTCCTTACTGCAGCTATAGGGACTTTTATCATCATGCTGACGGTCGTTATCCTGACAGTCGTATCGTCAAGACGGACCATCCGTGCTACAGAGGATGCCGTGTATTCGGTCAGCTCCTTCTATCTCGATGCCATGGCCGACCGCCGTGCGAAGACCATCATGAACCTTATAAAAAACAACTTTGAACTCCTTGAGAAATCACTGGGCTTTTATGAGGATGAAGAGATTAAGGATCAGGATGAACTGAGGCATACCATCGGAAAGATCAAGTCGCTGATGTCTCTTAGCCGGTATGCTCTTGTTGATGAGGACAACCTGGTATATACGCAGTATACGACCTATACCGGCGGGACCAGACATGAATTCCTTTCGGCCGATGTTCTTAAGGATAAAGTGATAAGCACGGTATATCTTTACGGATCGTCAAAGCAGCTGTGCCTGGCGATCCCCACAGAGAACTTGAAGATAATGGGAAAGCGCTTTAAAGCGGTCTTTGTTCAGATCGATATCAAGGATATCGTCGATCTGCTCGCATTTGACGACCAGGGAAGAACTTCCTTCGCAATATATTCGAAGAATGGCGAGAACCTGTCGGGAACCGAGCTTGGACCGGTTGTTTCGACACATAACATTCTTGACACCGTAAAAAAATATATATCCGGGGAAGAATGGGACAAGTTTCATGACGGTTTCATGAAGGAAGTACAGGGCAGCCTTTCTTTTACCGCTGACGGAGCCGGCGAGACACTGTGTTTTGTACCTATCGAAGGGACCGGCTGGGAAATGGTCGTGCTCATCCGCGAAAGTGTAATACAGGACCGGATCCTCGGAATAAGCCAGAGGAACCTTTCGTCAAGCAGGGCCCAGATAATCTATATTCTGGCCGCAATGCTGATATTTGCGGGCATACTGCTACTTGAGATCAGGATCATCGCGAAGAAGAGGATCGAGGCAGAACAGGAAAACACCAATGCCTTTAAGAGCATGGCAAATACAGATGCTCTTACGGGCATCCGAAACAAGCATGCCTATGCGGATACAGAGGCAGGGCTTGACAGGATGATAAAGGACGGGGAACTTGCTGAACTTGCGGTTCTTGTATGCGATATCAACGGCCTTAAGTACGTAAACGATAATTTCGGCCATGCTGCGGGCGACAAGCTGATAAAAGACGCCAGCGCTTTGATATGCGAAGTGTTCAAGCATGGTTCCGTATTCAGGATAGGCGGCGACGAGTTTGCCGTTCTTCTGCAGGGACGAGGCTATGAAACAAGGGAGGAGACCATTGCGGAGTTTAACCGCAGGGTTGAGGAAAACCTCACGAAAAACGAAGTAGTCGTTTCTCTCGGATACTCGCTGCTCGGGGAAAAGGATACACGCGTTCACGATGCCTTCGAGAGAGCGGACCAGATGATGTATGTGCGCAAACAGGAGCTTAAGTCCATGGGCGCAAAGACAAGAGAATAGCGGTAAACAGGGCTTTTAAAAGTTTTTTCAAAAAAATATGTTGACAACTATTACGCTTAGTGATATATTACGGTTAGTGATATACCACTAAGCGTAATTCTGTTCCGCGTGCTTATCCATACATGCGGTACATACAGTTAAAGCCGGTAAAACGGTGTGAAAGGAGCAATATGAAGGATAATGTTAAAGGCGGAGCCTTGACGGAAGTAACCTTCTTCATCCTGCTATCGCTCTACGAACCAAAGCACGGCTACGCCATCATGCAGTTTATTGAGGAAAAGACAGGCGGAAGGCTTGTGCTCGGGGCAGGGTCCCTGTACGGCGCCATCAGCACCCTTACGGAAAAAGGATGGATAAAGCCTTACGGAGACAGCAGCGGCAGGACAAAGGAGTATGTGATCACAGCTGCGGGAAAAGAGATAGCGAAAAAGGAACTTGAGCGTCTTAAGGAGCTTACGGACATTGCTGCAGGGATCATCGGAGGTGCGGTATGAGCATAAAAAAGATCAGGTATTTTGCAGGCTTTATGAAAAGTCAGGAGAACTGGCTGAATGCCATGGCTCATAAGGGTTACAGGCTCGTAAAGACCGGAAAACTCACCTATGAGTTTGAAGAATGCGCGCCGGATGCTTATTGCTACACAGTCGAGTACGTGGGTGACAAGTCCTTTGAGTCTGAGAACGATTACAAGGCGTTTCTTGAAGGTATGGGATACAGGGTTTTCTATAAGAACATCAACCTGGACTGGTCCCTTGCGAAGATCACGATCAGGCCGTGGGCCGAAAAGGGCGGCTTCTTCTCCACCAACAGGACCACCTTCAACAGGGAGCTGCTGATAGTTGAAAAAGAGAACGACGGGAAGCCGTTTGAGCTGCATACGGAAAAGGAAGACCTTGCCGATTATTACAGGCGGCTCAGCTATCCCTGGTATTTTATGACGTTTATAATGCTTCTGCTGCTTATCCTGTTATTCCCGGCGCCGGTGCCGACGGCGGTATTAGGCGTACTTTCCGGCTTGTGTTTCCTGCCTGTTATCATCGCATGGGTAAAGATAGCGAAGCTTAAAAAAGACAATAAACTGGAGGAATGAAAGATGAAGAAGAATGTTTTTATGATCGTTGCAGTGCCTTTAATGGCTGTTATACTGATAGTAATTATAGTCCTTAAGGCAACGGGGAACCTCGAAACGAATTCCGGAATCCGTATCGGTTTTGTGGGAAGTTCCACGTTTCATAAGTATGAAGCAAGCTATGCGAAGATATCCGGGAAATTCAGTCACGGGCTCACTCCGTCAAAGGATGCAACAAAGCTCCACTGCGAGATAAAAACGAGTTCAGGCGAGCTTAACATTGAGATCGTGAACAGGAGCACCAAGGAAACGATCCTCACAAAAACCGTTTCGGGAAATGAGGAGTTTGACGTTCCGGCTGACGGCAAAGTAACGGTAAGACTTACTACAAACGGTCATACGGGAAGCTATAAATTCACATATTAAGCAGTATATACGGCTCCGCCGGAAAGCTTTAAGCAAAGCCCCGGCGGAGTTTTTTCAGCCGGCGTGGTATTACATGCCGGATTTTCTATTCCAAAAACATATACTAACGGTATAAAAAATATTATACGAATGGTATCATCAGTGTATTCCATTTTCAAAAAATATGGTGTATCATTAAGCCATAAAGAGAACAGACTGTTTTTTTGGAGGGCCTATGGAACCGAATATTGCTGAGAACATCAGGGCGTTCAGAAAGGAGAAGAAGCTGACGCAGGAACAACTGGCGGAGGCTATGGGTGTTACGACCGGAGCCGTGCATAAGTGGGAGACCGGGCTTTCAACGCCGGAGCTTTCGATGGTCATGGAGCTTGCCGACTTCTTTGATATTTCGGTGGATGTCCTTCTGGGATACAAGGTCCGGGACAACCGCGAAGAAACTATTGTGAAGAGACTTGCGGAGTATTGCAAGACAAGGGACCCCAGGGCAATTACGGAGGTAGAAAAAGCTCTGCAAAAGTACCCCAATTCTTTTGAGACCGTTTATGCCTGCGCGGTTGTTTACCAGGTTTTCGGCGTAGGCGGGAAGCATGAAAAAGAGGTGCGCAGATCTCTTGAGCTCTTTGAAAGGGCACTGACACTCCTGCCCCAGAACAAGGATCCCGAGGTCGGGGAACAGAGCATTTACGGTGGAATCGCAAGTTCCTACGAGCTTCTCGGCGAGTATGACAGATCCCTGGAAATACTTAAGCAGCATAATCAATACGGGATATTTAATGATGATATCGGGCTTGGCTTAGCTTTTTTCAGGCAACAATACAGCGAAGCGGAACCGTATCTGTCGAAGTCACTTATAAACTGCTTTTTGAAGATGACCAATACTGTCTTCGGTCTTTCTCTTGTACTTGGAACGAAAGGTGACTATGCATCGGCGCTCGATATCACGGAGTGGCAGCAAAATAATATCAAAATGTTCAGAAAGGGAAAGAAAACAGGCTTTCTGGATAAGGTCGAGGCGATGACCCTGGTGGCCAGGTCGTATATTTATCTGAAAATGGAAAAAAGAAAGGATGCGATGGATTGTATGAGAAAAGCACATCAGATAGTTACATGTTTTGATATGGCACCCAGCTTTTGCGGGAGTGATTTCAGATTTGTAAACATTTCGAGTGAAACAAGTTTCCATGACGGGCTCGGAACCTCAGCGGGCGAGAGTATAGAAAACATGCTCGGTGTCCTTGATAGCAGTGAATTGATACAACTCTGGAGGAACGTGCACGAAAATGGAAACTAAAAATGTCTTTACAAACCGAAACTTCAGGCTTGTGTTCTTCGGAGCCCTTGTTTCGGAACTTGGCGGAGCGCTCTACAGCTTTGCGGTAAGCTTCTATATCCTCGAGATAAGCGGTAACAACGCATTTTTGCAGGGACTGTACCTTGCGGTCTGCGGCGTGATGCTGCTGATCTTCACGCCTGTCGGAGGTGTGCTCGGGGACAGGTTCAACAAAGCGGGCATCATGTCTGTATGCGACTACATCAAAGGCGGACTGATAATAGTCGCGACGGTGCTGATGATCCTGTTTAATGCCGCAACGGCGCATATTGTCATATTGTTTATAGTCGGAGCCGTGGGAAACGCGGTGAGCGGTGTATTCTCACCGGCAGCGGGTGCCTTGTTCCCGCATATAATCGAGGAAGAAAGGCTTCAGCAGGCGAATTCCTATTTCACCATCAAAAGTTCGCTGATCGGCATTTTCGGCGTGATCCTTGCGGGTATTATGTACGCCGCAATGCCTGTAAACACGCTGTTCCTGATAGTCGGCGTTTGCTATGTGTTCTCCGGCGTTTCGGAGATGTTCATCCGGTACGAGATGACAAAAAACGGGGAAAAGCTTACGATCAGGCTTGCCCTTGCGGATATGGGCGACGGCATCAGATATCTTGCCGAGAAGAAGGCAATACTTGTGTTTATGCTGTCGATACTGTTTATCAACTTCTTCTTTGCCCCCGTGACATCGAATTTCCTGCCGTTCTTTATAAAAACGGATGTTGCGTCGGCGCCTTCTTACCTGTTTGACAGTGCCCTGAAACCGGAGATGTGGTCATCGGTCGTAAGCGTTGTGTTTGGCGTAAGCTCCCTTTTGAGCGCCGCAATCCTTAGCGCAAAGAAACAGGACGATAAATGCGGCCGGAAGGTATCGGTACTCATTGCAGCGATAGCGGTCGTAATGATTCTTCTTACGGTTACATTCTGGTTGTTCGTGGAGCAGGGAAGATCGCTTAACGCGTTCCTTATCACCTTCTGCGCAGGGTCGCTTGTTATAGGATACCTCATTCCTGCAATCAATATCCCCGTCGGGACAATGTTCATGCGCGTTGTTGACAGGGACAAGCTCAGCAAGGTCGGGAGCATCACAAATGTTTTCTCGCAGGGACTTATACCTATTGCAACGGCGCTTGCGGGCATTGTGCTCCAGAACCTCGGAAGCACGGCGCTGCTGCTCGGGTGCTCCGTGGGCTTTGCCGCTACGGCGCTGTTCATGATCTTCAATAAAGATGTGAAGACGATCTGAACCGGCTTACAACATATTTCATAAATAGTCTCAAAGGCCCTTGTGGTGCGCTTTTGCGCCACAGGGGTCTTTGGTTTAATGAGTCAGTGGGGGCGTTTCTCACTGACTCATTTGTTTTCCGCGGTATGCCGCCTTGCACTACGGCTCGACCGTTCGAGCATAGCTCGGACGGATTACGCTAAAAACGCGTCACAGGCGCGTTTTCTTAACGCTCCATCGCCGCAAGTCGCTTTTTTCGGATGCTTTGGCGCTCTCGGGGCATAGCCCTCGTCCGCTGCGCGGAACGCGCGTCGCATCCGCAGCGAACTTGCTGCTCCCGACGGAAGCCTCGCTCGTGGCCGTGCTGCAGGGCATCCCGGCGAAAACAAAAGTGAGTCAGCGGGAAACAATCACAGACAAAAAACAGGACCGGCCATGCAGGATGCAAGGCCGGTCTTGTTTTACTTAGGGAGGATTTATTGTGTGATTTCAAAATCTACTGTTGTTTCGCCCTTGAAGAAGATCGAATCGTCGGAAACGATGATATGCAATGTGTACTTACCGGGTGCTGAAGGCATCTTGTCGGAGCTGTAGCTCTTTCCGTCTGCTGTTGTGCCGGTAACTTTGTAGATCAGGTCGTCGTATTCCTTGAAGAGCTTTTCTTCTTCATCGGAATCATCCTTGTAAGCGGTGATATCGAAGATATCGAATTCTGCGGGTTCACCGTCATATTTCTTGTCGAAAGCGTAGATGCCCTTAAGGTCGATATCCCTCTTTGCGAGGTCGGGAAGGCCGGAACCGTCCTTCTTGACCGTAAAGGTGTCAAACAGCTCTGAAGAAATGCCGTTGAATGAGTATGTATCAAGTGTCAGTACATCGCCCTTTACCCTGATAAGCGCATAGAACTGCTTCTTAACTCTCTTTGCGCAGAGCTCGTCATTGATTACGCTTGTTGCGCAGCCTTCCTCGATGTAGCTGTCGGGAACGGCGTAACGCGATTCAGCGTTTTCCTTGGAAATGTCAAGCGACTTCTCACCGGAATAGTTAACGGTGATATAGTGGGTACCTTCGGGCTCGATGTTGAAGAGCCTGCCGTCTTTCTCGATCTCCGCGGTGAAAGGATCGTCATGGGTGATCTCGCCGTGGCCGGATCCGGTCTCTCTCTCGTTTGAAACATAGCCTGAGAAGAAGTCGCCGTTGATATCCTTGCCGTAGTAATACGGGTTAGTTCTGGTGTAGGCGTGGTCATGTCCCTGAAGGACAAGATCCACAGAGTACTTTGCAAACAACGGAACGAGGTTTGTCCTTAAGGCTCTCGAACCGCCGTCCATGGTGTGATATCCGACGCTCATCATACCTGCGTGAGTGAGGATCACGATCCATTTGATCTGGCCGTCGTTTCTTAACTTCTGCGCATTTTCAAGCTCTGAAACGATCCATGCGTACTGCTCGTGGTAATCGCAGTGAGGGTCATATTCGCCGTTGCCGCCGCCGGTAAGGTAAGTGGACTCGTTGGAGTTTGTGGAGATCACATATACATTACCGATCTTTATGCTTGAGCAGCCGCCGCTCGAGTGTGAATTGTGCTTTCCGTCCTTGCAGTAATCGACAAAGTCGATATCGTACATTGAATAGAAACCGTTTACGGAGTTGTCGTGGTTTCCGGCAATAGGGATGATCACTGAATCCATCATATCCTCTGCATCAAAATCCACAGCCATGTTGTACTCATCGACGAAATAGTTGTCGTCATGGCTCTCGTTGGTAATATCGCCGCAGTTGAAGTATCCCACAAGATGGGAATCTACTGTGCGGGCCTGCTCAAAGGCTGCGCGCATTAATGTTTCGTACTGGCGGTACTGGGATTCGTTCTCAGCCTGAGGGTCTGTAACATAGATAAAGAGAATGTCTTCGGGTTCCGCTTTTACGGTCCAGAGGCCCGGCCTTGAGAATCCTGTGCTTGCGCCGCCTACGCGGTAATAGAACTGGTTTCCGTCGGGAAGGTTTTCAACATGGGCCTTGTGGCAGTAGTATGTTGCGGAATCATCCGAGTTTACTATCTTTGTGTTGAAGTAGTCGGGAACGGATTTAACCTTGCCGTCTGTTACGCCTTTATCCCAGTCGAATGCGTAGATGTCGGGAACATCATTCTTGTTTACGTACTGGAGCACGGTATCCTTGCCTTCAACATCTGTGGTCCTCCATGCAACACCGCGTGAGTAAACATCGCTGAAGAAGGTAGTCGTAACGCCGCATACGGTCTTTGAAACCTCGTAGGTATAACCCTTTGCCACAGGAGCGGCAACGTCTGTCATTACAAAAACCCGGCTGAAGGAAAGGCCTGAGCCTGCGGGAGCGCCGTCACCCTTTATACGGAGTGCGACAAGGTTCTTGTCGAAGAAATCCTTTGTGATCTCCATGAGGGCATAGCCGTCGTTATAGGAGAGATCCCCGATATAAACACTGTCCCAGCCTTCCGGATCGTCAACAAGGCCTTCGATGTAGATAGTGCGGAAAGGGAACTCTTTAACGGGCTCATACTTGAATACAAGGAAATCGCCCTCCTTGACCGTAACGCCGCTTCCGCCTTCGAATAAGCAGCGTACACGGACGTTTTCGTCGTTTTCGTCTGTTTTGAAGAGAAGATTTCCGTCTGCATCGGCGGAATCAAACACAAGACTTCCGGATTCGGCAAAGAAATTGTCGTTATCCATCGTTACAAGACCTGTGATCTTGCCTGTGTAACCTGCGCAGTTTACGGTACTGCCCTTTTCATACTTGTTAACGATTGGAGTGGGAGTCGGAGTCGGTGTGGCAGGAACATCTGTCGGCTTGACTTCCTGTGTGGGTGAAGGGCTGGGGCTTGGAGTCACGGTAGGTGTGGGCTGATCCGTGGGCTTTTTGCCGCACCCCGATACTGTTATCATTGCCACAAGGAGAATTGCGGCAATGGCTTTTCTGAAAAATGTCCTTTTGTTCATTTGCCTTTTCCCCCTTATTTAACCTCTACTGTGCCAAGAACATAGACCTTGTCGAACAGCTTCTTTGCCATTCCGAGGTTCATGCAGGGCTTGTTGTCATTATCCACAACAGTTGCAACAACGGTGTATTTACCCGAAGCATTGGCGTTAACCGTCATGGGAACGCTGATATTCAGCGCAGAACCGGGCATGAGCGTCGTCGAAGCAAACGCAGCTGTTCCAAAACCTGCGTTATCTGCGATGGATGCTGCGCCTTCCGGTATAAGGGCAACGGCGATCTTATAGTCGCTGTAAGCAGGAGTGAGGCCTTCATTTATGAAGGTCAGATCTACATTGATCTTGCTTCCGGGCTTTGCACCTGTGATCTCTTTAACCTTGCTTACACGGAAGCGGTAGCCCATGATGGTCTGCAGGTAATCGATATTTCCCTTGTAGATCGAAGCTGCGGCGCTGCCTTTGATTATGTCGCACGGTGAGCACGGTCCGAGCCATGAAGTGTGCGATTCCTTAAGGTAGGAGATCGTTCGCATGATATTGTCGTTGTGTACCCACGCGAGAACGTCGCCGCTTGCGAATTCACCGCCGGAATAGTTGGTCTTCCAGAAGTCGGGAGACTTACTGATGTCCACAAGGTAGGAATTTGTGCCCTCGGGCTGTCCGAATACATCATTGAACATTCCGAAATTGTTCTTTCTTGAGAAACCGTAGGAAGATCTAATGCCGACTTTGGTCTTCTTGAAGTTGTCGGTGTAGGCCTTTGCGTATTTTTCGATGGTTGCGTCATCGGGCCATTCACCTGATCCGAAATCGTATTCCTCGAAGGATTCTGCTTCGGGCCATGTGTGCATCTCGCCCCAGTGGCCGAGGGAACCCATTTCGATGTAAGCCGCGGAGCCGTCAAACTTGTCTGCAATGGCTTTCATGCAGGCTGCATGATAGGTGATGAGCGACTGTGCATCATAATTCGGTGAGAAGCCCGCGCCGCCGAGAACGTCTGCATCGGGCCAGTTGTAGAAGGTTCCGGCATCCTTGATCGTACCCGCGAGAACATCATTGCACAGTTCCGCAAAGAGCCATGCGGGGATATCCATACGGTAGTTGCCCGTATTAAGGAGCTTGTTTACGGTCTGCTCCGTAACTTTGCCGTTTTCGGCAAGATTTGATTCGATAAAGCTCTTGTTGACCGTTACTCCGTAGGTCTCGTTCTTCTTTGAACCGGTAAGGGGTTCGGGAGTATCGATGACGAAACGGATGATGAAATTGATATTGTTTGCTTCCCAGTAGGAAATGTGGTATTCCTTCTCAACATTTGCCCAGTCGAAGCTGCCCTTTGTTGTCTCAAGGTTCGCCCATGTGAGAGGAAGATAAGCGAGACTGTAGTCAAATGCGATATTCTCGGCATTTTCCCGGCTTATTGTGGTCCAGCATGCCCAGCCTGTACCGGGATTTGTGAAAGCGTCATAACCTGCCTTCGGATATAAGAATCCTTTGTCATAAGACATAGAGAAGGCATCTTTTGTTACCGCATATCCGCTCTCGGGAATTGAAACGTCCCTGTTGAGTGCAAAAGCGTGGACACCAACCTTTGCGGGATTCCCGATATCGTCAAGATACAGGGAGAATGTAACGTGATCGTTGTAATAATCCTCATTTACGGAAACAAGGGGAGCACCAAGCTTGTTATCGGCAATGACGGGGTAAAGCTTCTGCTGTCTTACAGCATAATCTGCGCCTTCAAGCCCGAGGTACTTAAAGCCCTTTGAGGAGTCCGTATCGAGTACGAGGGATGTTCTTGTGTTAAGGTCCTTATTTGCGGAAGAGATCATTGCGTAGAACCTGTCCTGGGAGCAGGCTGAAACAAGCGTGTAATCGCCGCTTTCATCCTTGCTTTCGGTGTGATCTACGATAAACCATTCACCAAGGTCGCCGGTAAAGATGTTTTCGGTTATGGAACCGGGAGCGGGGGCCGAAACCTTGAGAGTGAAGGACTTGATCTCGCTTCTCACACCGCTCTTTGCCTTGACGTTTAACTTGTATTCGCCGGGAGAAAGGAGCTTCTTGTTTGTGATGAGCTTGTTGCCTTCTATCCTGAAATCTTTGTTGTCGGGACCGTTCTTTGAGCTTGTTACGAAGGAATATTTATAATCCTTTCCGTCGCCGCCCTTTGCGGCAAAGGTTGCGATAACGCCGTCCTGCATGGCTTCGGGGCTTAAGGCCTTGACATCGTTCTGTTTTAACTCGAAATCACTGATATAAGGCTGATCGGATACGATGGTCACCTTGTCTTTGCTTTGAGCGTAATTCGAGCCTTCTTCGGGCAATTTGAAGACGCTTTCCCAGGAATCGTTAAGGAGCACGATCTGGAATGCGATCTTGTCCGCTGTGGGATTGATGGAACTGAAGGGAACAGAGAGCTCAAAGGTTGAGCCGTCGTCCGACTGACCGAAGTCAAAGTAAGATACTTCGGTACCGGGCCATTCACCCGAGAACGACTGATAAAGGAACCCGTTTTCAAGCAGGAACTCATATCCGCCGCCGTCCGTTGAATAACCGGTGGACGGATTGTTGTCTATATCCAGATATACCTGGAAATAGCACCATTTTGAAGTGTCGTTGACGGAAAAAAGTATGTCGAAACTGTCGCTGTCACAATAAGCTGCGACTCTGTCGAATGCTCCGTCAGGTTCTTCGAGGATATCAACGATATCCTTCCAGTCATCGACCTTACCGTCAAGGGTAAGCTCGCCGGCAGATACCATCTGCCTGTCCATTACAAAGCCAAGACCGGTAAAAACTAAAACCCCCGCCAGAAAAACGGCCAAAGCTTTTGTAATGGGTTTACGTAACTTGTTACGTAACCTAATCATTATAATGCCTCCTCTTTATAACGTTTGCACAGATTTTGCATCTGCCAACGAAACAAATTTACCACTATATTACGAAAAAGTAAACAGGTTTTTACGATTTAGTTTACTAAACATAAAAATAGTGGTATTATAGTATCCGGTCATTTGACAATTTGACCAAAAAAAGAAAAAAAGGGGAGTAAAAAAACATGAAAAAGATCATGGGACGCATTGCTTTATGCCTGCTTTTTGCGGCACTCGTGACCGGGATTTCGGCATGCGGAAAACAGAAAAACGGGAATACAGGTACGCCGACACCCACGCCCGACGGCCGCCCGGTCATAACAGTCGGAAAAGATGCCACTTCCATAGAGGAAGCTTTAAAGAAAGCTGAAAAAGATACGGTCGTATTTCTGCCTTCCGGTGTCTATAAAGAGCCCGTAAGTATCGAAAAGGACGGGATAACACTTCGCGGCGAGCAGGGAACGGTCTTCGACGGAACAGGCTTCGACATGAAAAACGAAGACAACAGTGTTATGATCTACATAAACGGGAAGGATATCACCGTTGAGAATATCGAAGTAAAGAACCTTCTGATCGAAGGGCCTTCGGATATCTGCCCGGTAGGCATAAAGGTCGCAAAGGGATCCTCCGGCATTACCGTGAGGAACTGTAAGGTACATGACCTCGGCTTCATTTATGACCGCAGTACGGATGACGATAATTACAATGCGCACGGTATTTATGTCAGCGGCGGCGTGAACAGGGAGACCACCAGAATACTCGTTGAGGGCTGCGAACTGTACAACCTGCATCTGGGAAGCAGTGAATCGCTCGTATTTAACGGAAATGTGACTGATTTTGAAGCAAAGGACAACTACATCCACGACTGCGACAATATCGGTATCGATGCGATCGGTTATGAACAGGATGAGGATAATGACAAGGACAGCGCAAGAAACGGGAAGATACACGGAAACGTTGTAAAGAACATCTGCTCGGATCCGTCGATAAATCCCACCTATGAATCGGCATGCGCGGACGGGATATATGTGGACGGCGGACGCGACATTGAGATCTACGATAATTTTGTCATCAACTGCGATATAGGCATTGAAGTCGCAAGCGAACATCAGGGCAAGGTCACATCGGGCATAAACGTTCATGACAATAAGCTCGCGTATAACAATTCTTGGGCCGGGATATGCATCGGCGGGTATGATCCGGAAGAGACCGGTACCGCCAAGGGCTGCACGATCAAAAACAATATCGTGTACAACACGGAATCCTATTGCCTTGTGATCCAGTATGCCTGCGATCCTTCAAATGTGATAGAGGATAATGTCTTTATTGCCACGGGAGACGGTATCGCCTACGGTGATGAATTCGAAAAGCTGAGCAGGGGCAATACGATCAGAAACAACAGCTTTACAACAGACATAAAAGCTTTCGGATACCCTGAGAATACCGTTATATCTGTAAAAAAGGTAACTGTGGATGAAGAGAAAAGGACGATAAGCTACGAATAATAATATGACAGGGAGATCATAATATCATAAAAAATGACAGTTATCAGCTGTCACCGGAGCGGTCAGGATACTGACCGCTCTTTTATATTATCGAAACACTTGAACAGTTACTGCATGATATGCTTTTTTGCTCTATGATAAATGCGCCGAAAAATATATTTAAAAATCCTCTTGACAGTTTTAAAAACAGGGTGTATTATGTGTATTACAAGGAGCAATACAAAACATACAAACAATACAGCAAAAGACATAAACGGCTTTCTGCATGTGCGGAAAATGCCGGGGCAGAAAGGAGAAAACACTATGCCTGATATCAAAACAATGTTACCATTCCTTATTCCGCTGATCGTTGCAGAGCTTGCGCTGCTCGGGTTTACCCTGTGGCACATCCTCACACACAAGACCTACAAGCGCGGGAACCGCACACTTTGGCTTATCGTAGCCATCGTGGGTATGGAATTCATCGGACCGATCCTTTACTTTATCCTTGGTAAAGAAGATTCGTAAAGATTTGGGGCATGGACCGGCTGCAGGCTGTGACCTGCAGCCCGGGAAAAAGCCCGTGCCCGAAGGAGATATTTATGACTGCAAATGTTCTTGAAATAAACGGACTAAAAAAACATTTTGGCGAAAAAAAGGTGCTGCAGGGTGTTGACCTTACAGTCCCCGAGAAAAAAGTCTTCGGCTTTGTGGGACGAAACGGCGCCGGAAAAACAACGACAATGAAGATAATACTCGGGCTTCTCGCTGCTGATGAGGGAACAGTCACTGTCTGCGGCGAAAAGGTGCACTACGGGAATACAAAGACAAACCGCTTTATCGGCTACCTGCCCGACGTGCCGGAGTATTATTCCTTTATGAGCCCTGCGGAGTATTTAAGGCTCTGCGGCGAGATCGCAGGAATGAACTCGGGGGAGATAAAGAGCAGGAGCGATAAGATGCTCGAGCTTGTGGGCCTTGGCAGTGAAAAACGCCGGATAAAGGGGTTTTCAAGAGGCATGAAACAGCGGCTCGGTATTGCGCAGGCGCTGCTCGGAAGGCCCAAACTCCTTATCTGCGATGAACCGACTTCAGCGCTTGATCCGATGGGACGCAAGGAAATACTTGATGTTCTCGTTGCCGCAAAAGAGGAGACAACCATCATCTTCTCTACGCATATCCTTTCGGACGTGGAGCATATTTGCGATGAAATGGCGCTCCTTGAAGGCGGTAAAGTGGTAATGCAGGGCACTATCGAAGAGGTAAAGCAAAAGAGAAGGAGCACGGCAACGGAGCTGCGCCTTGAGCATGAAAATGACACAAAAGCACTTATGCGGGCCTATACGGAGCTCCAAAGGCTGCCTTCCGGCGATATCGTCCTTAACGATCCTGCGAAACTCCCTGAGATCATGCGGTATATCGCGGATAACAGGATGGATATCGTAAGGATAGAAAAACAGGAAGCGACTCTCGAGGATATCTTCCTTGAAGCGATACAGAAAACAGTATGAGGATACAGATATGAAAGCATTTTTAAGAAAAGAATGGATGGAGACCGTAAGGACCGGAAGGCTCCTTATCCTTGGGATCATCTTTTTCATATTCGGGCTCATGAACCCTGCCATAGCAAAACTTACTCCCTGGCTTATGGAAACCATGAAGGATTCCCTGGCTGAATCCGGAATGGTAGTCGGTGAAGTGACAGTCAACGCAATGACAAGCTGGACCCAGTTTTACAAGAACGGCCTTATGTGCGTCATAGTCATCGTCCTGATGCTTGGCGGCGTGCTTGTTAACGAGTACATGAAGGGAACGCTTGTGCAGGTGGTGACAAAAGGCCTTTCAAGACGCAAGATCTTTTTTTCGAAGATGATCACGGTTTACGGTCTCTGGACGTTGATGTATCTCGTGTATTTTGGTGTTACATATGGTTACACAGCTTATTTCTGGCCGGAGGATAAGGTGGAAGCTCTTGTGTTCGGTGCGTTCTGCTACTGGCTCTTCGGAATGTTCCTCCTGGCATTTCTCCTGCTGTTTTCAGCGATCGCAGGTAATGTCGGACAGGTGCTTCTCGGAGTCGGAGCGGTTACCGCGGTAATGTTTTTCCTGAACTATGTTCCAAAGCTTCAAAAATACCTGCCTTTAAGGCTTACGGAAGGCCTGAATCTTTCCCTTGGGACTCTTAAGACGGAAGATTTTGTGCCGGCTGTTATCATCTCTTGCATAAGCGTGGCAGCATGCGGTATCATAGGAATGGCAGTATTTGATAAAAGAAACTTGTAAAGATATCCTGAATCCTGTGTCAGGGATCGTTTGAGATGGGAGAATATTCAGAAAGGAAGACCTGCGATGGTAATACGAATCGATGAATTATCGGATGTTCCGATCTATCAACAGATAAGGAACCAGATCGTCATGGGGATCTCGGGCGGAGAGCTTAAAGCGGGAGAGCAGCTGCCGACGGTAAGGGCGCTCGCGCTTGAAATGGGCATCAACACCATGACAGTCTCAAAAGCCTACCAGCTCCTGAAAACGGAAGGCTATATAATGACAGACCGCAAAAACGGAGCAAGGATCCGCACCGAGATAAAAAAGCACGGTGAGATCCCCGAAGCCGATATTAACGAGCTTAAGCGGATACTCTCGGAAGCAAGGCTTTCCGGCGTTGAAAAGAGCAGGATCATCAGTTTAGTGGAAGAGTGTTATAAGTAATTTTTCACGCACGGGAAAAGTGCCCGTCAAGAAAGGAAAACTATGTTATCATTCTATTTTGGACTGACAATGTGTATATGTGCCGTTTTAACGCTTGTTATCACCTTTTTCATGATCTATCCGAAAAACTGGAGAGAGAAGAAGCTGGTGTTCGGCGTGAAAAACAGACCGGAATACAAAGAGGGAGAGGCTGCGGCGGAAGTTGACCGGATATTTGCCGCACACCGCAAACAGGCGCTTTTCGTTGTTATCGCAGGGCTGATCGTTTCGGGGCTTCTGCTGCTCCTTAGAGGGCTTATACTTCAAACAGCAGTCTGGACAGCATTCATCTTCATCATCATTATTGCCGTAAACCTGCCCTACATCCTTGGAAACAGCGAGATGAAGACATTGAAACGCAAGCTGGGTATTGCCTCAACGCCTGCGGTTACCTACACAGACTTAAGCAATGCCGGAGCTGTGCACGGGCTTGAGCCTGCAAAGATCATCTTTCCGAATGTTGTTGGATTCCTTGCTTGTCTGGCAGCGCTCCTTGTGGATCTTAAGGTCATCCCCTTTGATTCGCTTCGGATCGCCGGGAGCTTTATGATCACGGGACTAACCGCTGTTTTCTGGTCTACGGGCATTATCGTGCTGATCATTGCTTTTGTGATCGACCGCCTGAAGAACGAGGTAATCTCGACCGACAGCGCTGTAAACGCGAATTACAACAGGGCGAAAAAGAAAAATTTTGCCGATTCCTTCGTGCTCATGACCTGGATAAACACAGCCTTTACGTTTGCCGTGCTCGCAGCCTTCCTGTTCCTTTACACTGATATTTTGCTCATGATAGCGCTTGCGGTATACATGCTGCTGCTTTTTGGCGGGGTTGCGCTGTTCGTTGCCCGCAATAAAAAGATTGAAGCACGTTACGAGAAGGAAATGACCCTTACTGTTGATGATGATGACTACTGGCTTGCAGGCATGTTCTACTACAACCCCAAAGACAAGCGGCTCAACGTAGAAAAACGCGTGGGAATGGGCGGCACCATCAACCTGGCACACCCTGCCGGGAAAGCTGTTTCTGCTGTTCTTGCACTTACCATTGTTGTCACGATCGTTGCCATCGTATGGATAGGAATGCTCGAAAGCACGCCGATGCAGCTGAAATTCGAGGACAATAAAGTCATCTGTCACCAGCTTCGCGACAATTACGTGATCGACAAAGCGGATATCATAAGCGTCGAGTTAGGCGAAAACACAGGAAAGCTTAAAGCTGCGAAGGTTGTAGGCCTCGGCACAGATAAGGAACTTAGAGGTACTTTCGTAGTCGACGGAGAGTCCGGCTGCAAGGTCTTCCTGTGGAGGGATTCTGAAAACTACATCAAGATAGTTACAAAGGACGGAACCTACTACGTGAACGGCGGGACGAAAGAAGAAACAAGGGCGGTTTACGAGACCCTGAAGCAATAATTCATCTTGCAAAATTCCGGTCGTCATATTATAATACTCACATACTGAAAGAAAGGTGCCGGGTAAGAATCCCCGGTGCGAAGAGGGAGTCCAATGAAGTTTTGATGATTTGATTTAAGCAGACATAAGCTTTACCAAAGGCTGCTGCAGTTTTGCAGGGCTTAAGGTCTATTAGTGTACGCTTGAATTGGATCATCGTGAACGGAGCCCTGTATATTTACACGGTCTTTTTACGAGCCTGTTTTTGCGTACGCAAAAGCAGGCTTTTTTGTTTGCCGCAAACGGATAAAACCGGTGCGGGCATGCTTGCAGGCTTTGGTAAAAACGCAAAACAGAACAGGAGTGATATATATGGCACAGATAAATGTAAGTGATCTGACTTTCGGTTACGAGGGCAGCTTTGATAATGTTTTCGAAAATGTTTCCTTCAGCGTGGATACAGACTGGCGGCTTGGTTTTATAGGCAGGAACGGCAAGGGAAAGACAACATTCCTAAACCTGCTGCTCGGGAAATATGAGTATTCCGGGAGTATATCCGCAAATGTGATCTTCGATTATTTCCCGTACAAATTATATCCGGGAGACCTTGAAAAGACCGCGGATGAGCTGATGGAAAACTGGAAGAGCGGTGTAATGAGCTGGCGCGTGCTTTGTGAGCTTCCAAAGCTTTCGCTTGACGCAGAGCTGCTTTACAGGCCTTTTTCCACCTTAAGCTTCGGGGAGCGCACAAAGGTGATGCTCGCGGTGCTTTTTTCGGGGGAGAACGATTTCCTTTTGATAGATGAGCCCACAAACCATCTGGATATGGCTTCCAGGGAGATAATAAAGCATTATCTTGCGGAAAAGAAGGGCTTTATACTTGTTTCCCACGACAGAGACCTGCTGGATGCCTGCGTGGACCATGTCCTGGTCCTTAACCGCGCAACGATAGAAGTGCAGAAGGGGAATTTCTCGACATGGTGGGAGAATAAGCAGAAGGCAGATTCCTTTGCAAAAGCAGAGAACGAAAAGCACCTGAAGGAAATAGGAAAACTGCAGGCATCTGCAGACCGCGCGGCACGCTGGGCAGACAAAAACGAAGGCACAAAGATCGGCTTTGATCCCGTAAAGGAGCATGACCGCTTCATGGGTACTCGGGCTTTTATCGGCGCAAAAACAAAGAAGATGCAAAGCCGTGTTAAAAGCTTTGAGACAAGGATAAGCCGTGAGATAGAGGAAAAGGAAGGGTTGCTCCGGGATATCGAAGAGCCTGCGGACCTTAAGCTTATGCCGCTTTCGCACTATAAAAAAAGGCTTGTGGAATGCAGGGATCTGTCTTTACGGTACAATGGCAGCGAAAAGCCGGTATTTGAGGGACTTTCCTTTGAACTCTCGCAGGGAGATATAGTGCTCCTTAAGGGGGAGAACGGCAGCGGAAAATCAAGCCTGATAAAGGCTATACTCCAAAAGGCGGGGTATGAGACGGGGACAGTGCCAAAAGACAGCATTTGTGCAGGAACCGGGCCCGATACCGGGGGTGACGCGAAAAAGCAATGCCCGGAGATTACAGGGGCTCTGAATACCGCACCAAACCTCATTATTTCATATATAAACCAGGATACCTCTTATCTTAAAGGGCGCCTTAGCGAGCATGCGAAGCGGAATAACCTTGACTACACGCTGCTTCTCTCGCTTCTTCGGCAGCTTGACATGGAACGTGTCCAGTTTGAGAAGAATATGGAGGATTTCTCGGAAGGACAGAAAAAGAAGGTGCTCATAGCATCAAGCCTTCTGACGTCTGCGCATCTTTATATCTGGGATGAGCCGCTGAATTATATAGACGTATTCTCGAGAATGCAGATAGAAAGCCTGATCGCGCGGTACCGGCCTACAATGCTGATAGTTGAACATGATGTAAGGTTCGGGGAGAAGCTTGCGACAAAAGAAATTATTTTGGGGTCTTCTCAAAAACGGTCAACGGAATATAATAAAATTAACCGGAGCGGTCAATGAATGGAACGGTCAATGACAGTTCATCATGAAAGAACGGAGATTCTCCGGGACCGTAAGTTACACAAAACGAAAAGGAGTAACGCCGTGAACGAGAAGTTTTATGCATTACCCGAAGAAAAACAGAACAGGATCATCAACGCGGGGTTCAAGGTTTTTGCGGACAATTCTTACAAAAAAAGCCCCGTGAACGAGATCGCCCTCGAAGCGGGCATCAGCAAATCGCTTTTGTTCTTCTACTTTAAGAACAAGAAAGAGCTTTATCTGTTCCTTCTTAAAAAATCCGAGGAGCTGACGCTTAAGAACCTTAAGGAATCCGGTGCGTACGAGGGTGACGACATCTTTGACATCATGTACAGGGGGCTGCTGGTAAAAGCGAAAATGATGCGGGATTACCCGGACATGGGCAAATTCTCCATCCGCGCGTATTACGAGAAAGACCCGGAAGTTGCAAAGGATGTGCGAAAGATCGTTGCGCCCTACACAAAACTAAAGTCCAACGCATCGCTGCCGCCCATAGATCCCGCAAAGTTCAAGGACGGTCTGGATCTGCAGATGATGTATCAGGACATGTATCTTGCTTCGGAAGGGTACCTCTGGCAGATGCAGCAATCCGGAAAACTTGACGTGGACAGGATGGTCGAGGATTACAGGAAGATAATCGCCTTCTGGAAATCGCTGTACCTGAAATAAAAGGAGCAGCCTGCGGTTTTTGGCGACAGGGAAGATATGCCATAAAAATAGCGGATATAACATGGGAGGATCGTTATGAATGTTATAGAAACACGGGAACTTACGAAAACATACGGCAAAAACAGGGGCATTGACAAGCTCGGACTTACCGTTAAAGAAGGGGATTTCTTCGGTTTTATCGGGCCAAACGGCGCGGGGAAGTCCACGACCATAAGGACACTGCTCGGGCTTATAAGCCCAACGTCGGGCAGCGCGAAGGTGCTTGGATACGACTGTGTAAAGGAAAGCACGAAGATCCTTAAAAACACGGGATATCTGCCTTCTGAGATCAATTTTTACACCGGGATGAAGGTGAAGGATGTTATCAAATACTCTGCCGACCTAAGGGGCGTAAAATGCGGTGAAAAGGCTGCTTTGCTTGCGGAACGGCTCGGGCTCGGGCTTGAAAAGAAGGTGAACGAGCTGTCACTTGGGAACCGAAAGAAAGTGGGCATTGTCTGCGCGGTGCAGCACAGTCCGAAGCTGCTGATACTCGATGAACCCACATCGGGCCTCGACCCCCTGATGCAGCGCGAATTTTTCGCTATCCTGAACGAAGAGAACAAGCGCGGAGCCACGATCTTTTTCTCTTCGCATATCCTCTCCGAAGTGCAGAATTACTGCAGGACTGCGGCGTTTATACGGGACGGCGGGATAATCATGTGCGACAGTGTCGAAAAGCTTGAAGAGACAGGTACAAAGAAGGTCTCGGTAAAGACGGCGGAAGGCACAAAAGAATACCTTTTCAAAGGCGACGTTAACGCGCTGCTGCAAAATCTTGCGGCGCAGAAGGTGCTGGATGTAACGATCACGGAGCCGAGCCTTGAAGAGATCTTTATGGAATACTACGATACCAAGTCAAATAAGGCCAAAGCCGTTTAACACAGAGCGGATCCTTTATATCGAAGGCTCTGTACAGGAGGGAAAATGACTATATTATTACAGGAGATAAAACAACAGAAGGTGGCGATTCTTATCTGGAGCCTGTCTATAGGCCTTTTGATCGCTGTCTGCGTATTGATGTATCCGGAAATGAAATCCGAGATGGACGGCGTTAACGAGCTGTTCGCCTCCATGGGCAGCTTTACCGCGGCCTTTGGCATGGACAGGCTGAATTTCGGGACGCTGATAGGCTTTTACGCTGTGGAGGGCGGCAACATCCTTGCCATCGGCGGAGCCTTCTTCGCAGCGATCACGGCAATATCCGCGCTTTTGAAGGAAGAAAAGGAGCGCACTGCGGAATTCCTGCTCACGCACCCGGTATCACGCGCCAAAGTGGTCACAGGAAAGCTTCTCAGTGTGTATGCCATTATCCTGATACTTAACGCTATCGTGCTTGTCTGCTCGCTTCTTTCGGTTGCGATCATAGGCGAGGAGATAGACCTGGGGCTTGTATTGCTGTTCCACCTTGCGTATCTCCTGATGCAGTTTGTTATCGCAGGTATCTGCTTTGGGATCTCGGCTTTCTTAAGCAGGTCGGGTATAGGGATCGGCATCGGGATAGCTGCGGTAATGTATTTCCTCAATATCGTGGCAAATATCTCGAAAGACGCAGAGGTACTGAAGTACATTACTCCCTTCGGTTTCTGTGAGGGGGCGGATCTGATCAACGACAAAGCCCTGAACGTGCCTTATCTTTGCGTTGGCCTGTGCCTGATGGCAGCGGGTATCGCAGCGGCATATGTGAAGTATTGCAGGAAAGATATAAACGCATAGATTATACGGAATAAGAAATGCCCCGGCATTGATGTGCCGGGGCAGCGTGTTTTATCTGAGTATCTCGTCTATGGTCGATACGGTGCTGAAAGTACCTTTATTCCTTGAGATAATGTCCTTCATCTTGGAAAGTTCAAAGTAGTTGACATAGCAGATCAGGGTCTTGTTGCTGCCTGCTATCGCGCCGTAGGAGTCCATCATGGTGCAGGTCTTGTTGAGCTCCTCTTTTATGGCTTTTATGAGGTCGTCGGGATGTTTCGTGATGATCGTGACCTGCTTGATGGCTTCAAAATGGTCCGTAAAGTGGTTGATGATCGAGGTTGCGACAACGTACACAAGAAGGCTCATGAGCGCTGCATTGCGGTTTATAAGGATGAATACGGCAAGGTAAACGCAGGCGTTAAAAGCGATAAGGATATAAGTCATACTGAAGTTCTTGCCGGTCTTGTCTGAGATCTTCTTTACAACGATGTTCGCAAAGATCTCGGAACCGTCGATACATCCGCCGTTTTTTAAGATCAGAGAAAGGCCGGTGCCAAGGATCGCGCCTCCGAACACAACGGCAAGGAAATGCTCTATGTTGAGCTCAAAAGAGATGTTTTCAAATACTTCGATCCCGACGGTATAAAGCACGGAACCGAGCAGCATCTTGATGCCGAAGGTCCTGCCGAGGATAACTGCGCCTGCGATCAGGAAGGGGATAAATACAGCGGCTACGCAGACAGAAAGCTTGATGCCGGAGAGCTTGCTGATGATGATCGCGATACCGGCGGTACCGTAATCGATGGCGTCATTGGGGATGAGGATGCAGGCTACGGCAAAACTCGCCATTATCGCACCAAGCGCGATAAGAATGTAGGACATTGCTTCTTTGAGTATCTTGTTCATGTAGCGTTCCTCCTGCCTGCATGTGTAGTGTTATTCTAACACTTGTGATGTGTAAAAGTCAATCGGATAAGTGCAAATATCACTTGCGGCCCGGCAAGATAAGTGATAAAATCCTCGTTAATGACACCGGCGGACAGCCGGAACGGATACAGGTGGACCATATGGGCTGGACCGCGCTCTTTTTTATAAACAGCATAATGCTTGGTGTGGGCCTTGCAATGGATGCCTTCTCGGTATCGCTTGCAAACGGGCTTGCGGAGCCAAAGATGAACCCTAAAAGGATGAGCCTTATCGCGGGCGTTTTCTCCGGATTTCAGGGCCTTATGCCCATGATAGGCTGGGTCTGCGTCCACACTATCGTGGTGTATTTTAAGGCTTTTGAGAAATTCATCCCCTGGATCGCGCTTGCGCTGCTCTTGTTTATCGGTGGAAAGATGCTTGTAGAAGGCATAAAGGGCGATACGGAACAGGAAGAGGATTCAAGGCTTGGGCTCGGAGCGCTTATGGTGCAGGGCATAGCAACCTCGATAGATGCTTTGTCCGTGGGCTTCACCATAGCGGAATACGACTGGATACAGGCGCTTGCTGCCGCACTTATCATTGCGGGCGTAACCTTTGTTATCTGCTTTGCGGGACTTGCGATAGGCAAGAAGTTCGGGACGAAGTTTTCGCGTCAGGCAACGATACTCGGCGGCCTCATCCTTATCGGTATCGGGATAGAGATAGTTGTCACAAGCTTTATAAAGTGACGGACAGGCTTAGAATGCCTGCAAAGTCCTGCAAAATAACAGAAAAGTGCTCCCGGCTTAAAACCGGAAGCACTTTTTTTGCGATAAACAAAAGCCCTTGGCGTAAGAATGCTTACAGCCAAGGGCCGGGTAAAAACTCTTTAATGCGGCTAAGCCGTTATCATTCTACAGTCTGTGTTACCTCAACCTTTGTGATGTGAGGATTCGGAACAATATAGTAGTAGAGGTAACCCTCGATGTTGATGGTGGAGTAAAGCTTGAGCTGCTTAACGCCTTCGTAAACATCCGTTCCCTTTCCGCGAAGATAAGACTCAACTGTGCAGGTCATTTCTTTATCTCCGACGTAGATCTCAAAGTAGAGGTCGTCGCCGTCCTCGCCCTGGCCGTGATCCTTGTAAAGGAAAGGAACCTTGATGCCGTCGGGGTTCATGGAGAACGAAAGATTCGCGCCTGTGATCCTGAACTTGCGGTTCATGTACTTGGATATATCTTCTCCGCTTTCGAAGACAGCAGTAATATCAACTGCAGGTGCGATATATGCGGGAGCGTCAATGATCTCAAAGGTTGCGCCTGCGGCAAGTTCTACCTCGCCCGACCATTCGGCCTTGAAGCCTGTAACCTTGATCTTTGTTCCGGGAACAAGCTTCTTGGAATCTGCTTCGGTGCAGGTCATGTTGTAGATGAAGTAAGCACCGTCGGGATCTGCTGCGTAAACAGTGAGCTTGTCCTGATACCATGACTGGTGATCCTGAACATAGCACTCGATAACAACTGCATCATCAACTTTAGCGGCAGCATACTGTGCGTATGTCATAACGCCGTCGCTCTTTGCTGCTGCATTGCCTTTTACCTTGGCGCTTGTGATGTGAGGGTTGATTCCGTTGTACCAGTAAACATAGCCTTCAAGATCTACAACATCACCGATCTTAAAGTTCTTTACTGCTTCGTAAACGTCTGTTCCTTTACCGCAAAGGTAAGATTCAACGGTGAAGGTGTAAACTTCTCCGTTGCTGTTGACCTTGAAGTAAAGGTCATCACCGTCCTGACCGGAACCATTGTGCTTGTAAAGGAAAGCAACGGGATTGCCGTCCGCATCTGTGGAAGGCTCGATGGTGAGATTGTTGAAAGCTGCGAACTCGTTCATATGCTTCTCGAGATCAGCGGTGCCAAGAAGTGCGGTAACATCTGTTGCCTTTTCAACAACGTAGGTGCCTTCACCGAATTCGAAGGTAGCTTCCTTAACTTCAACTTCACCGGAGAATTCGCCCTTGAAACCTGTAACTTTGATCTTTGTGCCTTTTACAAGCTTCTTGGCATCATCCTCTGAGCAGGCCATGTTGTAGATGAAGTAAGCACCGTCGGGATCTGCTGCGTAAACAGTGATCTTGTCCTTATACCAGGACTGGTGATCCTGAACATAGCACTCGATAACGACCTGGGATTCCATCTCTGCAGCAGAATACTGGGCAAATGTCATAACGCCTTCGGACTTTGCAGCGGGATCGAAAGGAGCTTCTGTGGGTGTAGGAGTTGCGGGAACATCCGTAGGGGTGCTCTGAGCTTCCGTGGGTGATGGGGTGTTGGTAGGCGTTGCGGGTGTGTTGGTAGGTGTTGTCGTAGTTTTATTGCCACATGCGGCAAGAACGACCATAGCAGCCATCGCGAGCGCCAGTATGAGGTTTTTCTTCATAGTTAATCTCCTCTTTTCAAAAAAATTGCGTGTCCGTCCTTACGAACACGCAATTATTATAAACGATTTTTGTGAAAAATCAATGCTTTTGTTTTTGAGCCCTTTTTTCGCGGATCTTATCGCGGATAAAATACGCGGCGATCCCCGCCCAGACTACTATCAGGACTATTATCAGCGCCTTTGACGCGTTCGGCAGTTCTCCGAGTTCTTTTCTCACTTCGCCGGAGACTGTGATCTCGTTCAGCTTGTAGAGGCTTATGATACGTTCCTTTTCTTTCACGTAAAATTCGTCATCTACGGTCTGCTTACGTCTTACTGCGTTTGCAACATCTTCTATGAGCTGCCCCGCAGCATTTCTTAAAGAAGCGGAACCGTTGAAAACAGGGGTGATAAAGGTGTTATCGGTATTTTCAAGGAGAAGCTTTGTGGCGTCGATCTTGACTTTGTAGTAGGTGTCGTTATCTTCGCCGCTTCTTGACAGATAATCCTTGTACTGTTCGGATTCCCTGGCGCTCTTTGTTACGGGAACGTAACCTTCGGTCTGAGAATATGCCGCCTGGACCTTGTCTGTCAGCAGGTACTGGGCAAAAAGCCAGGATGCAAGCACTTCTCCGGTGTCCTCTTTATTGAAGATGCAGAGCGACGGGCCCTGGGAGATCATTTGCGGATGCTCGGGATCAAACTGCGGAATGGGCTTTACAACGGTCTCGAACTTTACCTTCTGGCTGTCGTGGATATCCGAAAGCGGAGCGCCGTACCCGAGCCAGGTCGCACCGGCGGTAGAGTCTATCGCAAAGATACACTGTCCTGCATTAAGGTAGTTGCCGGGATAGCTTGATATCGCAAAGGTAGAGAACGCGCGGGATTTTGCATGTATCGCGATCTCGTTGAGGAGCTCTTTTGTCGTATCGTTGAAAATATAAACATTACCTGCTGCGTCGGAGTATCCCGCGTTTTTCTGCTTTAACATCTGTATCATCATGTTGTCCGTGGACTTGTAGATGAATGGGATCATGACCTTCTGGCCGTTGATCTTAAACAGCCCGTTCTCATCTTTTTCAATGGCTGCCTCGGAGACCTTAAACACAAAATCCCAGGTAAGGTCCTCGGGAATGGTGTAGCCGAGCTTTTCGACCATATCCTTGTTGATATAGCAGGCTTCCGTGGAACGCATGAAGGGGAGCGCGTAGTAACAGCTGTCGAAACGCCCTTCGTCAAGGAACTTCTGCACTACGCCGTCCTTTGCAACCGGCGTGTATTTTATGTCTGTGCCGCCGAATCCGTATTTTTCGCTTGCAAAGAAGGCATCGAGCGGAACAACGATATTTTCACCGGAAAGGTAAGTTGCGATGTGATCCGGGTAGGAGATGCACACATTCGGGGTTGTCCCGGTGGAGATGTTTGTTATAACATCGTTATAGATCGCGCCGTAATCGGTGTACTGGCGCATGGTCACGGTAATGTTCGGGTAGGCTGCCTCGAAATCCTTTATGGCCTGGGCGTAGATGCGCTTCTGAACGTTGTTTGTATCGTTCTTCGACCAGAAGGTTATCTCGTAGTGCTTTGAGGTGTCGAAGTCTTCCGGAACCTCGTATACGGCAAGGTTCCTGGCTTTATGGCATCCGGAAAGGAGCACCGGCATGAACACGGTGAGCAGAAGGACTAAAGCCCCGCGCAAAAGCTTTGAAAGAGGAAAACGGGTAACATTAAGCTTTTTCATCCCTTTGTACCTCCTCTTGCAACGCCTGCCATGATCTTTTTCCTGAAGATAAGGAACAGGACTATGAGCGGCAGCGAGATTATAACGACTGCGGCCATCATGGCAGGGACGTTCTCGCGTCCGAAGCCGTTTTCCCTTATCTCCTGGATACCGTTTGAAACAAGGAAATAGTTCTGGTCGTCGGTGATGAGGCGCGGCCATACATAGGAGTTCCAGCACTCTATGACTTTAAGTATGATGATGGTCACAAGGGTCGGACGGCAGATAGGGATAAGCATCTTGAAAAGATAGCGGAAATCCGAGGTTCCGTCAACCTTTGCGGCATAGTAGATGTCATCGGGTACCTGGGCGAAGTTCTCACGAAGCAGGTAAATGTAGAAGACGCTCGTTACGGATGGCAGTATCAGGCCGGCAAAGGTGTTGCGCAGGCCTGCGTTTGTGATGGTAACAAAGTTTGTGATGACAACGAGCTCGTTGGGGATCATCATCAGCGAAAGGAACAGTGTGAAAACAATGTCTTTGCCCTTGAAATCAAGCCGTGCGAAGGCAAACGCCGCAAATATGATGACGATCAGCATAAGACCTGTCGTAAGCACCGTAAAGATGAAGGTGTTGAGCAGGTAACGCCCGAGGGGGACCGATGTGAAGGCGTCGAGGTAGTTCTGCATCGTGGGCGAGAGCGTGAAGAATTTGGGGGTGAATTCGCCGTTATATGCAGCGTAGCTCTTTACCGAGGAGAGCAGCATCCAGTAGAACGGGAAGAGGACAATGAGAGCCCACAAAAATAACCCGAAGTACACAAATATGCGCCCGACTTTTGCCTTGATGCGCTCAGCCTTTGTTTCGTAATCGTTTTGTTTTTGAACAGCCATGGTTTTGCCCTCCTTCCTTAGTAGTAAACGTGCTTGCGGCTTACAAGCAGGTTGATGCAGGTAATTGTAAGCACGATGATGAACAGGATTATCGCAGCTGCGGCAGCATAGGACGGGTAACCGCCGGAATCGCCGTAGAGCATGTCGTAAACGTAACCTACGATGGTGTTCATGCCGGCTGCGTTAAGGTCAACGCCGAACAGGGCCACTGAATCGCTGTAGGCCTTGAAAGCACCGATAAAACCTGTGATGACAAGGTAGAAGATCATGGGAGAGATCATCGGCAGCGTTATGGTACGGAACATGCGGAACTTTGAAGTCCCGTCGACCCTTGCCGCGCTGTAATAGACCTTGTTCACGGATGCGAGGGCGCTTGTAAAGATCAGGATCTTGAAGGGAAGCACGATCCAGACCGTGTAAAAGCACAGCACGAACATCTTCGCCCAGTAGGGACCCGTGATGAAATCCACTGCCTCTCCGCCAAAAAGCTTGATCAGCAGGTTGACAAGTCCGTCTGTATATGCCGTTTTCTTGAACAGTATCATGAAGACGAGACCGACAGCCAGCGTGTTCGTTACATAAGGCAGGAAATACACCGTCTGGAAGAGGTCGCGCAGCTTCTCGATGGAATTGAGACCGAGGGAGATAAGGAGCGCAAGCCCCGTGGAGACAGGAACGGTTATTGCAACGAGTATGAACGTGTTTTTAAGCGCCTGCAGGAAGTAAGGATCCCTTAACACGTATCTGTAGTTGTAGGCGCCGGTGCCAAAGGACGTTTGCGAAGCGAAATTGTAACCCTCCTCGAAGGAGTAGACAAGCACGTCTATCAGCGGGTAGACCATGAAAACTCCGAGAAAGATGAAGGCGGGGATAAGATACAACCACGCTTTGAGATTGTTTTTCTTCATTATCGACACTCCTCTTTATGGACTTCAGACGGTTTCAAAGTAGAGTCTTTCACCGGTCTCTTTGTCAAATATGTGGACTTTTTCGGGCTTTAACGAGAAGCGGACCTTTTCGCCTTTCATCTTTTTTGCATGTTCGCTGGTTATGATGGAACGGATGATGTCCGTTTCGGAGCCTTCGTGCCTTGAAACGACGCTGATGTCGCGGCACATGACCTCGACTCTGTCAAGGTCGCAGACAAACGGGCCGTTTTCTTCGGGATTAAAGCCTTCGGGACGGATACCGACCTTAACGGGCCTGTTTCCTATGCCGGAAAGCTTAAGGACGGCATCTTTTCCTATGTAGAGAACACCGTCTTCGACCTTGCCGTCAAAAACATTTATGGCGGGAGTACCAAGGAATTTCGCAACAAAAAGGTTTACCGGATTATCGTAAACATCCTGTGGCTTGTCGACCTGCTGGATCACGCCTGCGTTCATAACGATTATCGTATCGGAAATGCTCATGGCCTCATCCTGGTCGTGGGTTACAAAGATAGTGGTGATGCCGGTTTCCTTCTGGATGCGGCGGATCTCTTCGCGGGTCTGCAGACGGAGCCTTGCGTCAAGGTTTGACAGAGGCTCGTCGAGGAGCAGGACTCTCGGGGTCTTTACAAGCGCACGGGCTATGGCAACGCGCTGCTGCTGGCCGCCTGACAGCTCATTCGGCTTTCTTTCGAGAAGCTCGTCTATCTGGACAAGCTTTGCTGCCTGAAGGACCTTTTCCTTCATCTGCTCTTTTGTAAGCTTTTTATCCCCTTTGAGGTTTTCAAGCGGATAGCGGATATTGCGCTCAACGGTCAGATGCGGGTAAAGAGCGTAGCTCTGGAAGACAAGACCTACACCCCTGCGCTCCGCGGGGATCGAAGTAACATCGTCGTCGTCAAAAAAGATCCTGCCCGACGAAGGCTCAAGGAGACCGCAGATGAGATTGAGAGCGGTACTTTTGCCGCAGCCCGAAGGGCCGAGCAGCCCTATGAGCTTTCCGTCCGGAAGAGTTAAGTCAAAGTCGTTTACGGCGATAACGTCCTCTTTTATTTTTTTGTTTCTGTTGGGAAATCTTTTTGTAAGATGTTCCAGTCTGATCTGCATCTGAAATGCCCCCTTTATATTTGATTGGTGATCTGCCGAAATGTATATAACGCTATAGCAATCAGCATGTTTTTTAGATATTGTAAAAACGTCTCAGATCCTTTGAAATGTGGTCAAGATCCGGATAAACAAAGCTTTCCGTAATACCGAACACTCTCAGGCTTTCAAGGAAGTACTCTTTTTTGTCACTCGGGATGACGATCTTGTAAAGGATGTCGTCCGGACAGATGTCCTGAAGCCGTTTGAGCGAATTATGGACAGTGAAATTGGCCTGCTGGGAATACATCCTGAGGTTATTTTCTATGGAACTTACCGCGAGTATCCTGTCAACAAGCTCGGGATTATGGTGGTTATGCTTAAAAGCCGGAAGGAGCATCTCCTGGGTGGTGTCGGCATCAATGGGGTAGATACAGCGTCCGAAACCCATCATCTCGTTAAAAAGATCGGGGACGAGAACCCAGATGGTCGCGTCCGTCGACGGATGGACCGCAAAATTCTCCGTCGCAAAAAAGGCTGCGATAAGGGGAGATTTGCTCCAGTCAAGCATACGCGTCGGAAGACCGTAATGCTGCATTATCGAGACCCATGCGGCGTAATTGTGTTTTACGGGTGGATTTGACATGATCTGATGGGCTCTTATATAGAAGTCATTTGTCATGTAACGTTCCACCTGTATGCGCTGCTCCGTGCGCTGGATGGACGGGATAAGGGGCCTGTCGGAACAGTCGTCTCCCCTGTACCACAGGCGAAGGCCGTCATGGGAATCATCCAGGCCTTTAACGAACTTTAACAGTGAATCGATATTGGTTATGCAGGTCTCCTTCATACTGTAACCTGACTCCTTCCTCTTAAGCTTTACGGGACCGTATATGCACCCCGTGCAAAACTTAAGTAAACTGTCTCAAAATCAGTATAAATAACTTGATTTTAGTTTTCAAGAAAAAACCATATTTTTTTAAAAGTCGGAAATCTACAGGAGAAGAACGGCATTTGTTAATTTTAAAATTAATTTCGTTTAAATGGGTTTAAAACGGCATATCGACAAAAAGAGAATTTTTAAAAGGTCGGATTTTAAATGGGTTTAAAAAGGATGATCATGGAAATGATACAAAGATAGAATGAAAAAATATTTATTTAAAACGTAACAAGTCCGGAGTAGTTGTACCTAACTTGTGAAAAACTGTTTCTGCTCAAGAATGACATTTTATTAACCGACAGGGAGATTTTGCCCGTTATTGTTGAAAAAACAACACTTTTCTGATAAAATATAATGATAAGATTTCAACGGGGGGAGAGGAAAATGTCACAGGAGAAGCCGCAGGTAAGTATAATAGTGCCGGTCTATAACGCTGAAAAGTACATCGGCCGGTGCGTGGAAAGTATCCTTGGGCAGGAGTTCAGGGACTTCGAGCTGATCCTCATAAACGACGGCAGCAGGGACGGTTCGAAGGAGATACTTGATGCTTTTGAGGCACGGGACAAGCGTGTTGTTGTAAAACACAATCCGAACCAGGGAGTCTCGGCCACAAGGAACGAAGGCATTGCCATGGCAAGAGGCGAATTTATACAGTTCCTTGACGCGGATGACTGGCTTTCGCCCCAGGCGACAAAACTGCTTGTGCGTACCGCAGCAGATAAGAACGCCGATCTTGTAATAGCTGATTTTTACCGTGTGGTTGGGGACAGGATAGCCCCAAAGGGCGATATCGACACCGACGAGGTGATGACGGTACAGGAATTCGGCGATTATCTGATGGAGAACCCGGCGGATTTCTATTACGGTGTGGTATGGAACAAGCTTTACAGGACGGACATCATCAGGAAATACAACCTCGGTATGGATCCGCAAGTAAGCTTTTGCGAGGATTTCATCTTCAATCTCGAATATGTGACGCATTGTGAGCGCATTGCGGCACTGCCTGTGCCTGTTTACTATTATGTCAAGACGGAAGGCTCGCTTGTGACAAAGAGCCTTAACATAAAAAAGATCACCGAAGCCAAGAAAAATGTCATCAGGTATTATGATGATTTCTTCAAAAAGATCCACAACGAGGAGGATTACAAGTCCCGCAAGGCGGACATCCTCATGTATCTTGTGGAATTTGCAAGGGATGACCCGGCTTCCCCGCTTTCGATGAGCACAAAGAAGCTTGGGGAGGAATCGATCCCGGTATATTTCCTTAACGGTGACGATAATGTCTTTGCCTACAATTATTACGAAAATAAGCTTCTTGCGCGTTTGTCGCACGCGACCGCGCAAAAGACGGGGCTAAAGGATATCGATGTAAGGATGCTCCTTCTGCTCTCGGTTGCGAAGGAAGGCATTACGATAAAAGAGGCGGTAAGTTATCTTGAATGCAGCGGCGCAACGGCGCTCCTTACGCTGCAAAAGCTTGTTAGAAAGCAATACGCGGAGGCGGTAAAGCCCGCAAGGACCGACGAAAAACAGGCCGACCGGGAAGAAAAGCCGGAAAACCGTGAGAAAAAGCCGGAACAGCCGGAAGAAACGCGATACAGGCTCGTTGACGGCGCAAAGGCAGTTACCGGCGACTTAAAGCACGTTCTGAGCGACTTTGAGGATATCCGCTATGACGGTTTTACAGAGGAGGAGATTAGCCTTTACAGGAAATTTGAAGAGCGCGCGGTACATAACCTGAAGCGCATCCTTAAAGACTATTCGGATATTTAACAACAGGGCTTCTAAAAAGCCCGCAACAGCTGGAGAACAGCAGAAAGAGGTGGGAAAATGCTTGTAAAAGGTGTATCTGCGTATATCGATCACACTTTCAGACCTGCGGATATTTCCGTAAAGAACGGTATAATTGCCGGGATCTATGAGCCGGGGACGGCGCCTGCGGATGATGAAACCATCGAGGCTTCGGGGCTTCTTGCCATACCGGGACTTGTTGACCTGCATTTTCACGGGGCAAAGGGATTTGATTTCTGTGATGCGACAAAAGAGGCGGTAGAAGCGCTTGCGAAATATGAGGCCGCAAACGGCGTGGTTGCGATCTGCCCCGCCACAATGACCTACGACGAAGCAAGGATAACAAAGGTCATCGAGGCCGCTCTTGAATACAAGAACGACACATCCTTCACGCTTCCCTGCTATGCGGCGCTTGAGGGCATTAACCTTGAGGGACCGTTCATATCGAAAAACAGGATCGGAGCCCAGAACGCGGATTATGTCATACCGCCGGATAAGGCCATGATCTGCAGGCTCCTTGACAAGGGGCAGGGGCTTGTTAAGCTCATAGCCATCGCTCCCGAAGTTGACGGGGCGATCGACTGCATCAGGGATCTTTCGGACAGGGTAGTGTTCTCTGTTGCCCACACGGAATCGGATTATGATACCGCAAAAGAGGCCTTTGAGTGCGGCGCGAGCCATGTTACGCACTTGTATAACGCAATGCCGGGCTTAAACCACAGGGCTCCGGGCGTTATCCCGGCAGCCTGCGAAGCGGGCGCGGATGCAGAGCTTATAAGCGACGGTATCCATATCCATCCGGCAATGGTAAGGATGGCCTTCAGGATCTTCGGACCGGAGAGAGTGATCCTTATCTCCGACAGTATGCGTGCCTGCGGCCTTGCAAACGGCGAGTACGACCTGGGCGGACAGACAGTGTGCGTTGAGGGGAGAAAGGCAGTGCTCGCGGAGGCCCGTAATACCATCGCCGGCAGTGTGACAAATCTGTTCGAGTGCATGACATGTGCCATAAGCTTCGGCGTAAGCAGGGAAGATGCCGTCAGAGCGGCAACAGAAAATCCCGCAAGATCCATAGGCATAGATGACAGGTACGGAAAGATCGCTGTTGGTTACACCGGTCATTTCCTGCTTGTAAGCGAAGAAATGAGACTCGTAAGAGTGCTTTGATCCCAAACCCGGAACTTTTCTAAGTTCTTAAAAGCCGGCCTGTGCCGGTTTGGCCGGGATCAAACAAAAGTATCAAATGTCAATCCGGAGGTTGGCCATGTTCTGGCAGATAACATCATTGGTCATATTGGGCCTTCTGCTCGTTTTTGCCGTAGCGGGAGCATTGATCGCAGGCATCGCGATGACGGGAAAACGCCAGACGCTTGACGAGGCGTTTGGATGGCAGGCGGAACATTACGATCTTTCCTGGTTCGACAGGGAAGCCTTAAAACCGTACACGGTCAGAGGCTTTGAAGGCTATGAGCTTAAAACCTTCATGATCCCGGCGCCGGAGCCGTCGGACAGGTATGTGATCATTTCCCACGGTTACACGGATAACAGGTTCGGAGCCCTGAAATACGTAAAAAACTATCTCGATATGGGCTTCAACTGTGTGATATACGACCTCCGCGGACACGGAGAGAACGCGCCTGCGGCGACTACATACGGAGTGCGGGAAGCGGTGGACCTGCTGCATGTTATAGAGGATACAAGGATCCGCTATAAAAACGTTGCGATGCTGGGGCTGCACGGCGAATCGCTGGGGGCCGCAACAACCTTAACATGCCTCAAATATAAGCCTGCAGTGGACTTTGCTATTGCGGACTGTCCGTTTGCAGAGATACACAATGTTTTGAAAAAGGGGCTGCACGACAGCGTGTTTGCGCCCATCCTTATATTCCTTGGTTCCATAGGCGCAAAGCTTCGTTTCGGAGTGAGCTTTGAAGAGATGAAGCCTATTCTTGCGCTTAAAGAAAATACTGTACCAATTCTGCTGATACACGGCGCCGCAGACGATTTCATCGTGCCGGACAACAGTAAAAGGCTTTGTGAAGCAACAAAAGGACCTGCAGAACTTTGCTTTATAGATGGCGCTGCCCATGCGGTGTCGGTCATCACGGATCCCGAAAAATACAGAAAGACCGTTAAGGCTTTTCTGGAGAAGTATATGAAATTAAGTTTTTTAAGCCATAAGCGGAACATCGACATAAACTTTTGACAAAGCGCGCGCCGCGTCAGGAAAGGAACATTATGCCGACAACTCAATACTTTACGTTTGCAGAAGAAACCGAGAAGATGCTGGTAATGCTTACTGCGCTCGTTTTCAATATCATCCTGCTTATTGCCATCTATGTTTTCAACTCGGACAAGAAAAAGGACAGCCACACCGGGTGGTTCAGAAACCTTGTCATGTCGGTGGCAATGGGAAGTATTCTTACTATTCTCGCAGGATACGCCCGCAATACGCAGTTCTGGATGTCTTACCCTAAATTCTCGCTCCTGCTCGTGCTTCTCGAATACGCGTTTAACCTTATCCTCACATACAGTTTCGCGAAATACATGGAGGTTATCGCTTTCTCGGATCTTGAGCGCAAAAAGAAGCATTTCCTGACACTAAGGCTCGTAAACCTGGTCTTCCTGACCGTGACGCTGCTGTTCATCCTGGGCGTGTTCATCGCGAAAGTCCCGAACGCTGTAGGTACGAGCAAAGAGAGCATCTCAGTGTCGACTGCGACAAGGCTTTACATAGGCTTTGCGGTGGATCTGTACTTCCTTGTTTATGCGATCGTCATGTTTGCGGTAAGAAACAAAACCTTTGACAAACGTGCGAAGATCACGACTGTTGCAGGTCTTATCGTTACGATAGCCGGCATAATGATCGAGATATGGAATAAGACGCATATCGTAATGAACTATCCCGGAGCCGTGCTTGGCCTCTACATTTTCTACTTCGGTATCGAAAACTCGGACTACAAGAATCTTTCGGTCGCCATGAGCGAGCTGGTGGAAGCGAAGCGCCATGCCGAGGAAGCCAATACGGCCAAATCCGACTTCCTTGCCAACATGTCGCACGAGATCCGTACTCCTATCAATGCGATACTCGGCATGAACGAGATGATAATCCGCGAAAGCAAGGATGATGATACGCTGCTTTGCGCTAAGAATATCGAGAGCGCAGGGCACAGCCTGCTTTCCATAATCAACGATATCCTTGACTTCTCGAAGATCGAATCCGGAAAGATAGACTTTGTAAACGCGCCCTACAAGCTGAGTTCCGTGCTGAACGACGTTGTCAACATGACGAACATCAGGGCAAAAGAAAAGAAGCTTGAATTCGAGACCTATGTCAACGAAAACCTGCCGGACGAGCTTTACGGGGATGAGATGCGTATCCGCAAGATCATGGTGAACCTGCTCGGAAATGCAGTAAAATACACGAAATCAGGCTATGTTAAGCTATGTGTCGACGGCACCAGAAGAGATGATGTTATCGACCTTGAGATAAAGGTTGAAGACACCGGCATCGGCATAAGACCTGAGGATATGGACAAGGTATTTTCGAGATTTAACCGCGCTGCCGACAATGAAGTGCGGAATATCGAGGGAACGGGCCTTGGCCTTACCATCACAAAGAGCCTTACAGAGATAATGGGCGGCTCCATCAGCGTTGACAGTACTTACGGCGAGGGCTCGGTATTTACGGCGGTCATCCCGCAGAGAGTATGCTCCGAGGACGTTATAGGCGACTTCAGGGAACGCTTCAAGGAGAGCATAAAGGAAAAGAGCAGCAGAGAGAGCATTATTGCGCCTAACGCAAAGCTTCTCGTGGTGGACGACAACATCGTCAATCTGATGGTTGTAAAGGGGCTGCTTAAGAATACGCAGATGCGTGTTGCGACTGCGGAAAGCGGTAAGGATGCCTTAAAAGCCCTTGCCAACGAGAAGTTCGACCTGATCTTCCTTGACCAGCGCATGCCGGAGCTCAGCGGAACGGAAACGCTCCGCAGGATGAAGCGGATCCCGGGCTTTGATACGCCTGTTATCTGTCTTACAGCGGACGCGGTGCTCGGAGCAAAGGAATCTTATTTGAACGAAGGTTTCGATGGTTATCTGTCGAAGCCCATAGAAACGGCGCAGATGAATGACGTGCTCAAGGAGTTCCTTCCGAAGACGCTGATACGCGTAGAAACGGACTGATCCGGCGGTTATATTCTTCTTGTATATGAGCATGAAAAATGCTAATATAAATATCATATTAAATATGCTGGACGGCAGCGGAAAATGCCGGACAGACAAATAAGGAGGTAGTGAAAATGAAACAGTATAAGTGTAAGGTTTGCGGTTACATTCATGAAGGCGACAGCGCTCCGGAAGAGTGCCCGAAGTGCCACCAGAAGAACGCTTTTGTTGAGGTTGGCGGAAATCCCTATGCGGGAACACAGACAGAGAAAAACCTTCAGGCCGCATTTGCAGGCGAGTCCCAGGCAAGGAACAAATATACATATTTCGCTTCTGTTGCCAAGAAGGAAGGCTATGAGCAGATCGCGGCAATGTTCTTAAAGACAGCTGAAAACGAAAAAGAGCATGCGAAGATGTGGTTCAAGGAGCTTAAGGGCATCGGCTCGACGGCAGATAACCTTAAGGCTGCGGCTGACGGCGAAAACTACGAGTGGACAGATATGTACGAGGATTTCGCAAAGACGGCCGAGAAGGAAGGCTTCCCGGAGCTTGCGGCTAAATTCCGCGGCGTGGCTGCCATCGAAAAACATCATGAAGAGAGATACCGTGCGCTTCTCAAGAACGTTGAGACAAAGCAGGTATTTGAAAAGAGCGAAGTCAAGGTTTGGGAGTGCAGGAACTGCGGTCATATCGTAGTAGGCACAAAGGCTCCCGATGTTTGTCCCGTATGCGCTCATCCCCAGAGCTATTTTGAAGTAAACGCTGAGAATTATTAAAATATCGGCGGGGACAGCTGTTTCTGACAACATTTCCAATCAGACGGTGGGGACGGTCCTGCCTGACATCAGATGAGAGTGTCAGCGGGGGCGTCCCCACCGGTGTCAGCAAGAGTGAGTCAAAAAGAAGGAGGTTATTTAATGGGATATAGAGAGAAATACGAAGAATGGCTTGAAAGGCTCCCGGAGGATTCGAAGCTTCTTGAGGAGCTTAGGGGCATTAAGGACAATGAGACAGAGAAGGAAGAGCGCTTTTACAAGGATCTTTCCTTCGGAACGGCGGGCCTGCGCGGGAAAGTGGGCGCCGGCACAAACATGATGAATATCTATACCGTGGGAAAAGCAACCCAGGGTATAGCGGACTATATTACAGGATACGGCAAAGAAGCCATGGACAAGGGCGTTGTCATCGCCCACGATCCGAGGCACTTCTCAAGGGAGTTTTCCGAGCTTGCGGCAGGTATCTTTGCGGCAAACGGGATAAAGGTCTATTCCTTCCCGTCACTCCGTCCGACACCTGAGCTGGCGTTCATGATACGGCGCCTCGGTACCGTTTCCGGTATCAACATAACCGCATCGCATAATCCAAAAGAATACAACGGCTACAAGGCATACTGGGATGACGGATGCCAGGTTTCGTCGTCGGTTGCCGGCGGCATGACTGAAAAAATAAATGCCGTTGATATGTGGGAAGGCGTAAAGACATCTTCTTATGCCGAAGGTCTTGCAAACGGCAGCATCATCGAGCTTGGGCCCGAATATGACCGCGAATATCTTGACAAGATCGAATCCCTCGCGATACATGAGGGCGACGAGCTTGACCTTTCGATACCGCTTGTTTACACCCCACTTAACGGCTGTGGTTCGATCCCTTTCAGGCAGATGCTGAACGATCGCGGTTTTTCCAACTGGACGATCGTTCCGGAGCAGGAGAACCCGGATCCGGACTTTACAACTGTCGGCTATCCTAATCCGGAAGACCCCAAAGCTTTCAGGTTAAGCGAGGAATACGGCAGGAAATTCGGTGCCGAGCTCCTTATGGCAACAGATCCGGATGCGGACCGCTTCGCCATCGAGATAAGGGATTCCGAAGGCAATTATGTTCCGCTTAACGGCAACCAGACAGGCTATCTGCTCGTAAATTACGTACTTGAAGGACACAAGACCGCCGGCACGCTTCCCGAAAAAGGCGCAATGGTCAAGTCGATAGTAACATCAACACTTTCAAATATCATCGCAAACGCCTACGGGGTTGAGATGTTTGAGACACTTACGGGCTTTAAGAACATCTGCGGCAAGATCCCTTACCTTCACGAGAACGGCTACAAGTACCTGTTTGGCTATGAGGAATCCGTAGGGTATGCAGCATGCGAGGATATCCGCGATAAAGACGGTATTTCCGCAGGCATGCTCGTTGCCGAGGCAGCGGCTTACTACCGCAAGCAGGGCAAGACGCTGTGGGATGTTCTGCAGGATATCTACGCGAAGTACGGGTATTTCGCGGAGGATGAGCCGAATATCATACTTGAGGGCATAGCAGGTTCGGAGCGCATCGGCAGGATGATGAAGACCTTCCGTGCAGAGCTTCCTAAGGAGATAGCGGGGATAAAGGTGGAAAAGGTCATCGACTACATCAACGGCTACGAGGATATCCCTCCCCAGAACGCCATCCGCCTGTTCCTCGAAAACGGCAGCTGGTTTGCCGTAAGGCCAAGCGGTACGGAGCCGAAGATCAAGTTCTACTTCTATTCAAAGCAGGATTCGCGCGAGGCTGCGCTTGACGTAAATGCAAGGATAAAAGCTGCCGTGCTTGACATCATAAATGCCATAGAGTAGCAAACTGTCGCTCCCGATGACAAAAAAAATTTGATATTTGTGCAATTTTTATGTTGACAAATAAAAATCAAAGTAGTATAACCTTGTAAACCGAAAAACATAAAAGCAGTTTCCAAGGAGAACGGATGCCCCATGAATACATGATGTTCACCGGCGGACACTCTTCGTTCCCTTGTAAATAATACTACAGATCAAATCATCAGGAGGAAAAAAACATGACTATGACACAGGCACACAGCAGAACAAGGGTATGCCTTGACAGACCCGAAGATTCGGAAAAGTTCGTAAAACTTCTTAATTCCGACGGCACAACAGATAAATTCATCCTTGAAAACTTTGACGGAAGCCTTAAGGTAGATGCCCGTTCCTTACTCGGCGTTATCTACGCATCCGTAGAGTGGGCCGGAGAGACTTATCTTGTTAACACATCAAGGGATGCTGTTTATCCCGCAGGGATCAGGGAATTCTATATCTGACGGTCTCTTGAGGTTCGGTGAACGACAAAGCCCGGAAAGCCTTTTTAACGGCTTTCCGGGCTTTTTTTGTTGAGTTCCGGACATGGTTGATATACAATTGAAAGAGATGTTTCGTGTCCGGAAAGGAAGAGCATGATGTTTACCTGGCTGTTCAAAAGAAATAAATACGGAAAACGCAGGATATTAAAGGAGAATGTTGATGAATATCTCCTGAAAAACTATGGTGTTACGGGAGCTTCCTGTATCCGGGAAAAGGTGCTCAGTGGGTTTGTCCCGCTTTTGCAGGACGATTACGGAGTGAACAACTGCTGCAGCATAGCAAGCATCACATCCGCGCTTTATCACACGGGAGCGTTGTCTTCAAATACCGATAAGAAGGCTCACCCCGGCACTGATGTTACGGCCGCATCGGCAGGAACCCGTACAAAGAACGATGCGCCTGCAGAAACCCGTGCTCCCCTTGCAAAAGATGTTTTCGACAGAGTCTATAAAAACGCCAAACGGTTCTTCTTTGGGAAACGCGGAACCAATCCGTTCATGATAAAACCCATATTTGACAGGACGTTGAGACAGGCGGGCCGCAGCGCGCACACAAGAGTTGCTTTCGTAAAAGGCGTCGGAGTGCGGTTTGCAAGGATAACGAAGCTTATAGACAAGGGGATTCCCATGGTCTTTTCGCTGTTCCGCGACGGAAATGGCTTTTACGGAGACCATACCATGCTGATAGTAGGCTATGCTGTTTATTCCGCCGGCGGAAAGCAGCATCGTTTCCTGCTCCTGCACGACAATTGGGCAAAAACAGTGTCATATCTCGATTTTGACAGGCTGCCGCCGGTCTGCTCGATAAACTGGCGCACCGTGTAACATTTTTCTGCGGAAAGGTACTTATAAGGTGAAAGGGGAAAACAGAGGCGGAAGCTCTGTTTTTGAGGGTTAAAATGCGGCAGATATCTGAAACAGACGACAAAGCTATAATAGAGCTGCTGTTTGCACGGTCCGGGAAGGCACTGGATGTGCTTGGCGCAAAGTACGGCAAACTTGCAAGGCATATTGCCGCAAACCACCTTTCTGACGCAAGGGATGAAGAGGAATGCGTAAATGATGCGATGATGGCTGTATGGAACTCGATCCCGCCCAATAGGCCGGATTCTTTGATGGCGTACTTTTGCGGGATAGTCCGCAATCTGTCGATCAAAAAGTATCACAGAGCGGAAAACGGAAAAACGGAGTATATCGCAAGTTTTGAGGAACTTTGCAGTCTCGAGCGGGAGACTGCGCCGACAGCCGAGGAGACAGCCTTAAAAAACGCAGACAACAAAGTAATTTCATCCTATGCAAATGAGTTTCTTTCAAAGCTTTCAAAAGAGAACAGGGTACTGTTCATCCGAAGGTTCTGGTATTGCGACTCCTATGCGGACATCGCGAAAATGACGGGCCTTTCGGAGGGCACTTTGCGAACCCGCATCAACAGGCTCAAAGCGCAGATGAAGGCTTTCCTCGCAGAGAAAGGAGTTACGGGATGGAACAGGGAATGAAGCAGGATACGGAGCATTTAACAAAAAAGGAGATGGAACAATTCCTCGACGAAATTGACGACAGATACATAGAAGAGGCGGGAAATCCGGAAAAGATCTTCTTAAGGCGCACGCAGATAATAAGGATCGCAGCGGCAGCCGCGGCAGTTCTGATCGTGGCGGTGCTTGCGACAGGCGTTATACGGAAACAGATTCTGAGAAACAGGAAACTTGACAGCACATATCCGAACGACCTGCCGTTATCTTATTCGGAAAATGCAAGGTATATGCCTATGAATGGTGACTGGCAGGGGTATCCGGAGCCGGAGGACCTTGTAAATGCATGCTCGGACATATATCTGGGGAAACTGACAGATATTTCATACGAGGTTCTTGACGAAGGAAACGATAAAAGAATACTTTATACGATATATACCGTCAGTGTTGAAAAACAGTATAAGGGCGAAAAACAGGACATTTGCAGGATCAGGCTCTACGGCGGTATTCCCGGATATAAAGAAGACGAACAGTATGAAAAGATGGTGGAAGCAGGCCTCATTGAACGGGACAGCGGAATGATGATATATTATCCCTGTTCAAATCCGAGGTGCAATATAGCGGTCGGAAACACATATCTGTTCTGTGTAAAAAGGCATTCGGGAAACCCGACCTTCGACGGAGTCATAAACCCCTATCAGTTTGCCCACGACCCGGATTCTGCAAACGCAGGCTCGATCATCGAATGGTGTAAATAAAATAGTGCTTGACAAAATTGGTCTATCGGTATAGACTCAAAGTGTGGTCTATATCGATAGACCAATTTGCGTCGAGAGGATAACTTATGCACAAAATCTTCCGGAAAATCCTGAACTACAAAAAGCCCGCATTTTGGGCGATAATCGCCGTATTGGTTGCGTCTGTGGTATTGATCGTATTTCTTGTGACGAATCCGAAGAACAATGAACCGGCGAAGAAAGACGATCCTGCGGTAACAGGCGATCCTGCAGCAGCAGACGATCCGACTGCGATAACGGTTGACGCGACCGCTCCGTTGCTCGGATACAACTTATACAGTGATGGCGGACAGGTGGATTTTGTCAGTAAAAAAATAAAGCTTAAAGAGTATCCGGGAGAAGTGTTTGAACTGTCGCCGGAGTTTACCGTCACATCTTCCAAAGGTACAAGAATGATCTTTACGGCTGCTGAGAAGATATTGATTTATGACCTGACCGGTGACGGCAAGCCGGATTTCTGTTTCGAACTGGATGTGGGCTCCGGAATAATTGACCACAGGATTATCGTATATGATCATTCGACCGGGGAAATGTACGAACTTTCGGGGCGTAAGGAGCATAAAGATTATTGGCTTGAAGAACAGAACGACACTTTGGTTGTCAGAGAAGGAAACTTCCGGAAGAAAGGACTGTCTAAACCCTACGAGAAGATCGTTTTCAGCGACGGAATGCTGAAATGCGTTTCGGAGGACGGCAAGGATACAGCAGAGTTTGCGAAAGTATCGTATTCTGTTTATGTACATGAGTATGGGCCCTACGAGTGGAGCGGAAAGGATATCACAAGCACCCTGTTTGATGCTGTCAGGGGTGAGTACTATTATATTACCGAAACACGCGATTTCGATACAACGATGAGTATTGGCCGGGGCGGAAATTTCCGGGGCGTGTTTAACGAATTTGAATCGGGCGCTGACGGGACAGGGAAAATAAAAAACTATTCCATGTCTTTTACCGGGGCGTTCAAAAATGTCAGACGCATCGGCGACTGCATTTATTCATTCGAGCTCAGTGAGTTGAACGACGATATACTCATAGAAACAAGCAGTTACCTGTTTGAGGAAAAAAAACACGGGTTCATAGACTGCAAGGAATTCAACGCATATCTTCCGGGCTGCAGTAAGGCTGATATTCCGCAGGATGTGCTCAATGCGCTTGTCAAAATAATAAATGTAGATCCTGAGCTTGTGTTCTACGATGACAAGCTGACGGTAATGTTTATATATACCGTGACTACCGGGAACGATCATAAGGAACAGGTTTTTGTACGGAATCGTGCGCCGTCGGCGGAAGAAGATATGTAGAGAGGTTGACTTATGGATACGATTTTTTTGAAAATCCTTAATATGACTATTACGGCAAGCTGGCTTATCCTTGCTGTTATACTTGTGCGCCTGCTGTTTAAGAAGGCTCCGAAATGGGTTATTTGCCTGCTTTGGGCGCTTGTTGCGATAAGACTTGTCTGCCCTGTTTCGATAGAGAGCGTCTTAAGCCTTGTACCGAGCGCAGAAACTATACCCGCAGATATTCAGACAGCTGAGGAGCCCGAGATCAGAACAGGGATCGGTGCATTCAATTCAACCTTAAATCCAATGATCCGGGAGTATTTATCACCGCGGGGAAACGAAACACCTGAGGCTTCGCAGAACGGAAATGGTACAGACATATCGCAGGCTGATCCCGTTCAGGGTGATACAAAGCCTGCCGGCACAAACCCGGCCGAAACAAATCCAGCTGCTACATCTTCGCCCGCCGCGCAGAATACAAAAACGACCGCAACACCCATGCAGAACATCGTATCCGTGCTTACGGTCATCTGGCTTGCAGGCGTTGCCGCAATGACTGTCTATGCTGCGGTAAGCTACATAAGGCTTAAACACCGCGTAAAGGCCTCATACCGCTCGGAAAACGGCGCTTTCTTCTGCGATGATATCGATCTGCCGTTTATTCTCGGTATCATCAGGCCGAGGATCTACATTCCTTCGACGCTGAACGGGCGTAGTCTTGAAAATGTGCTTGCGCATGAGAAAACGCATATAAAACGCGGTGATCATCTTTGGAAACCTCTGGGTTTCCTGCTGCTTTCGGTTTACTGGTTCAATCCGCTCTGCTGGCTGGCATACATACTGCTTTGCAGGGATATCGAAATGGCCTGCGACGAGCGCGTTATCCGTGATATGAGCAAAGACGAGATCGCAGAATATTCGCAGACACTGCTGGAATGCAGCACTGCCGGGAAAAGATATTACAATATTGCCGCCTGCCCGCTGGCTTTCGGAGCCGTTGACGTGAAACAGCGCATAAAGGGTATCCTGAACTACAAAAAGCCCGCATTCTGGGTGATAATCGCCGCATTGGCCGCGTCTGTTGTGCTGATGGTATTTCTTATGACAAATCCAAAGAAAAATGAACCTGCCGGTGAACCTACAGCCACACCAACCGGCTCCGCAACGGAACTTTCGACTACGCCTGCCGTTAACGGCGGCATTCCCGTAGAAGACCGGCCGGATGCGAAAACGTGGCGTCTTTATGATTATAAATATCCAAATACAGAACAATTGACCCTGGAAGAATACCCGGGTGATGTGTTCTCTATTTCTGATGGAAATCCGGGGTTTACCGTGACATCCGAAAAAGGAACAAGGTCTATCATGAGAGATTTCCCTAACTACAATTTTGATGCTTTCATTTGTGACCTTACGGGAGACGGTAAGCCTGAGATATGCCTGAACGCAAGTAACGGTTCCGGAATTGTTGATCAAAGGGTTTATGTTTATGAGCACACAACCGGAAGGATCTATGTTCTCGAGGAACGGATGAAATACGATTATATGATTCAA
>JAEEGQ010000125.1 GCA_016280395.1 Lachnospiraceae bacterium
AGCTTGGATATCTCTATACGCATCTGAACACGCAGCTTGGCATCGAGGTTTGAAAGAGGCTCGTCCATAAGGAATACCTTGGGGTTACGTACGATAGCACGTCCCATGGCAACACGCTGTCTCTGTCCGCCGGAAAGAGCCTTCGGCTTACGGTCGAGAAGGTGCTCGATGTCGAGGATCCTTGCTGCCTCATGTACTAATTTATCGATCTGATCCTTGGGAGTCTTTCTGAGCTTAAGGCCGAATGCCATATTGTCGTAAACCGACATATGAGGATACAGAGCGTAGTTCTGGAATACCATCGCGATATCACGATCCTTGGGCTCTACATCATTCATGAGCTTGTTATCGATCCAGAGCTCACCCTGAGTGATCTCCTCAAGACCTGCGATCATACGAAGTGTTGTGGACTTACCGCAACCTGAAGGACCTACGAAGATGATGAATTCCTTGTCTTCGATATCAAGGTTGAAGTCCTTAACAGCTGCAACGTCCGAGTTAGGATAAACCTTATAGATCCCCTTTAATTTTAATCCTGCCATTTTTTCCTCCTAAATTAGCCCCCTCATCAGAAAGTAGGCTTTTTAACAATGCTATGATATCAGACCTTTACCTCATTTTCAATATTCGAATTGCCGAAAGTTTCATACTATATTTGTTCAAAATAGCCAATTAAACCGTTAATATGTGCATTTCAGACAAAAGAACCGCATGTCAGTGGGTATTTTCGACGAAGCCCTCCCCGCAGACCTCTCTTGCATCGTGAACTGTTACAAAAGCCACGGGGTCCTTTTTGTTCACTATGTCCAACACCTCGACTATCTCTTTCTTCGAGACAGCGCACATGAGAACATCCTTATGGTTGCCGGAATACATGCCCGTTGCGTCAAAGCCCGTCACGCCGCGGTCAAGCTTCACCATGATCTCGTCCGCTATCTCCTTGCCGTGATCCGTGATTATATAGGCGATCTTTGCAAACTTAAAGCCCTCAAGCAGTGCGTCCGATACCTTGTTTGAAACAAATATCGCGATAAGGGCATACATCGATATCTTGATGCCGAAAACGGCAAAACCCGCAACGATTATTACGCCGTCCACAACGAACATGATCTGGGGAAGCGTATAATGGCGGAGCTTTTTGTGGATAAGCGCGGAAAGCATGTCGGTACCGCCTGTTGTGGCCGAGCACAGGAACACCAGTCCCATTCCCGTCCCGCCTATGATGCCGCCGAACACCGCGGAAAGCGTTATATCGTCACCAAACAGCGGGAACTGCGGGCATACCGCAAGAAACGCGGTAAGCAGCAGGTCCGCGATCAGGCTCATAAAAGTCGCCCTGCGTCCGAGCATTATGAATGCGCATATAAAAATAGGCACGTTCAGGACTATGTTCGTAACCCAGATCGGGATCGCGGTAAAATGCTTAAGTATTATGCCTATACCGGTAACACCGCCGTTTACTATGCCCATCTGGTCATAGACCATATTGATGCTTACGGCGATAAGAGCGGTCCCGACTATGATGAGCAGGATGTCTCTTGCCTTTGACGGCGTCTTTAAGAATTTCATTTCCTTTTCCCCCAAAGATCAGATGCTTACTCGGACTCGAGCGTGTACGGTCCGAGGACATAGAACACCGAATCCGTGCCGGCCTGTATCACAGCACTTCCGCCGGCTGCAAAAAAGATATTGTACTTAACACAGACATTGCCCTTCGAGAACAGGTCACCGCTGCTCAAGTCCACGAATTTACCGTCCGAAACGGTACCCGCGCCGGAATACAAAAACAGCTGGCCGGTCTCTGAAAGCCTTATACGGCCGTTTTTTGCGACAGCAACCTTAACATATCCGCCGCTTGTACCAAGAGCCTGCGCAAGTCTCGCCTCAAGATAGCTTTTGGTGATGAGCGGGTCCGAAGCGGAGCCTGCGCCGCCGCCGGCAGCACCGGCCTTGTAACCGCCAAAGAACACGCCGGCAGCCATTATGAACATAATCGCGAAAATTATCGTTTTCTTCACATTAACCTCCGTTTGTGAGCCGCGCGGACCTCACTTTTTATAAAAATCCGCCGGAAGGGCAATGACTTTATAACCGTTGCCATGCCTTTCCCCCGGTATGATCCTGAATTCCGTCTGCCTGTTTGAAATGTTTTCGTATGTCTCTAAGTAAAAGAGCTCCGCCTCTGCAGTCTTTCTGCCTTTGCAGACGCTTCGAGCATTCTTAACGAACGAGTAGAGCGAGCCTGCTCTCTTTATGTTATCCGCGAGAGCTTCACTGAATCGTGAAGGAGACTTATCATCCCTGGCCTCAAATACCGAAAGATACACATCCTTCGGCATGACCGTAAGAAAATCCGGTTCAAAGGGAAGAAGCTCCCTGACCGCATCAAAGGTAAGCCTTGATGCCGTATCGCCTTCAAAACACCTGAACAGTTCAGCTATGGTAGTAAACTGCGGAGCCGCCACATTAGCCTTTACACATTCTTTATACAGTGACAAAGACAGTTCAAGCCTCGTGTCAAGCGGGATCGTGCTCATACGCCAGCGAAGGTTCATACAGTCCGTTTCAGTCATAAATACCTTTGAAAGAGAACCGTCCCCATCCAGCACCAGCACAAGCTCTGCTGCGGTCAGCGGCGTTTCAACTTCCGTTTCTTCCTGTATTTCCGGAATATCCGGCACGGTATAATTCCCGTACCTGTTGTTCACATATCCCGTCACGAACATAAAGACCACGAAGAATACAGCAATACCGAGCATCAGTGCAAGGACGAGGCCGAGCGCATCTTTATGATCCTGCTTTTTCTTTTTTGATGCCACCGGTTTTCCCTCCGATCCCTGCCCGTATCGGCAAAATGGGCCTGTTCCTGCCCGTTGCCGGGCTTATCGCGCAACAAAGGGCTCAGCCGAGCCCTTTGGATTTGTTTTGTATCATTTATCGTTGTCTGCTTCTGATTCCGCAGGTTCTCCGCTTTCGCTGCTGACGCCTCTTATCACGCCTTCGGCTCCATCATCAAAAGGATCTGCGCCCGGAATGCCGTCTTCGCCAAGTTCCACAAAGTCCGCGCTTACGTTTTTCCTTAACGGCCCGTTCAGCCTTGCCGCGGATATCCCTATTATTGCAAGGATAAGTGCCGCAACAACAGCTATTATGCCTCTTGTTCCGAATTTCTTTGCCTGTTCGTCGGGGGATGTTGCCCTTAATGCCCAGAGAAGCGCTTCCGCATTTTCAAAATTCTTTCCGGACTTATTCCTGCATTTTGCAAGCAGCTTCTTCATGCCGGGTGAACTCTCCGGTTCGAGCCCCGTGCCGTTGCCGACAAGAAGCATGTTCATTAGCTCGCCGATGGCGATCTCCAGCTCACCCCAGTTCTTCCTGCAATCCTCGCAGTATTCTATTCCCCTGGGCTCGATAAACTTCATCCTGCCTTCGGAAATGATTATGTTTCTTGCGACAAGCGTCGAAGGATCGACAGACAGTGACCTTTCATAAAGTTCCATGACCATCTCGCAAAGATCGATCCCGAAATTCCGCACCTCTTCTTCCGAAAAGGCGCCAACGCGCGCAACGGCTCCGCCGAAGCTTTCGCCCTTTATGTACTCGCCCATGAGGATCGCACGGTCGTCATATTCCCTGAACATAAGCTTCTTTGGGATACACCCCAGCACAAGAAGGTCCATTGTGTCGGATTCCTTGCGCAGTGCCGCTATGGCCTCGCCGACGGCACAGGTGATCACAACGCGTGACGAATCAAGCCTGTTTTCGGCAAGATACACGGTCCTTCCCGCGTCCTTTGCGATACAGGCCTCCGGAGCATACACCTCCGCGATCTGCATCGGCATGGTCTCCCATACCTTTACAAGCTCATCTTCATTAACTGCGATCTCATAGATTGAAAAAATGTCTGCCATAAATACCTCTTCTCAAGGCTTCGGATACATCACCCGTTGTCTGTCAGGGTAAGGATGTCCCCCAGTTTCCCCACCGTAATATCAGGAACTATCGACGGATCCGGCTCAAGCCCGTTGGTGTTGACCCATACGGTAACGAGTCCCGCGTTCTTCCCGCCGAGTATGTCGGAAGTAAGGCTGTCGCCTACCATAGCGCACCTTTTCCTGTCGCGTCCCATACGTTTGAAACATTCGTCAAAATACAGCGGAGAAGGCTTGTCCGCGCCCATCTCCTGCGAGATGAACACTCCCTTCACGAAACTTTCAAGATCCGATGTCTTAATCCTGCCGTACTGGATCCAGTAGGTCCCGTTTGATGCAATGTAAATATCGTATCTCTTCGAAAGCTCTATGACAGCTTCCCTCGCTCCGGGAAGCCAGTAATGCCCCTTTGAGAGCTTTTCCGGATAGAGCCTTGCCACAACCGAAGGATCCTTGTCGATACCGCGTTTTTCGTAAAGCCTTCTGAACCGCTCAACAAGCAGTACTTCACGTGTTATCTCGCCCCGTTCGAGTTCCTTCCAGATCCCGCGGTTTATCACGGAGTAGTCCCAAAGCAGGTCATCCGACGGTTCGACCCCGGATTCCGCAAATGCGGCCCGCACCGCGATACCCTCGGCCTTTCCGAAATCAAATATGGTATCGTCAAGGTCTATCAGTAATGTGTCTATTCCATCCAGTTTGTTCATGTGTCAGTTCTTATGAAGCTCCTGAAGGCTCATAACGCCTATCTTGCCGTACTTGCGCACGCTCCTGATACCCTCTGCGCTTGCCTTTGCGGCTGCCATCGTGGTGATGTAGGGTATCCGGTTCTTGATCGCTGCCTTGCGGATGTAGGAATCATCCCATGCCGCTTCCTTGCCCGAAGGTGTATTCACGATAAGCGAGATCTCGCCGTTTGTCACCGCGTCAAGGATGTTGGGACGGCCCTCCTGGAGCTTATTGATCTTCTCTGCAGGTATACCTGCGTCAACTATTGTCTTGTATGTATTGCCGGTGGCAAGGATCTTAAAGCCGCATTCCGCGAACACCCTTGCGATATCGGCCACTTCGGGCTTGTCGCTCCTGTTGACGCTGAAGAGCACCGTTCCTTCCGTCGGAAGGCTTGTCTGGGTAGCTTCCTCTGCCTTGTAGAAGGCTTCGCCAAAGTCTGAAGCGATGCCGAGCACCTCGCCCGTAGAGCGCATTTCCGGTCCGAGGAGCGGATCCACTTCAGGGAACATGTTGAAGGGGAATACTGCTTCCTTTACACCGTAATAATCGTATTTCTTCTCCTTAAGTGAAGGAACGGGAGAAGGATTGCCTGTAAGTTCCATGGTGATGATCTGTGTTGCGATCCTTACCATGTTGATGTCGCAGACCTTCGAAACAAGCGGTACCGTACGGGATGCACGGGGATTTGCCTCGATCACGTAAACCCTGCCGTTCTCTATGGCGTACTGCATGTTCATAAGACCGCGGACGTTCATCTCAACGGCTATCTTTCTTGTGTAATCCTTGATAGTATCGAGGATCTCTTCGGAAAGGTTCTTCGAAGGCAGGATACATGCGGAGTCGCCGGAATGTATTCCCGCAAGCTCGATATGCTCCATAACGGCGGGAACAAATGCATTCGTTCCGTCGCTGATGGCATCAGCTTCAACCTCAGTTGCATGGCGAAGGAACCTGTCGATCAGGATCGGACGGTCGGGTGTCACACCTACTGCCGCTGCCATGTAACCGCGCATGCTTTCGTCATCATAGACAACTTCCATGCCGCGTCCGCCAAGAACGAAGGAAGGACGCACCATAACGGGATAACCGATCCTGTTCGCAATCTCAACAGCTTCCTCAACGGTCGATGCCATGCCGGATTCAGCCATGGGGATGCCAAGCTTCTCCATCATGGCCCTAAAGAGATCCCTGTCCTCAGCCATATCGATAACGGCAGGCGGAGTGCCGAGGATCTTCACGCCGGCCTTTTCAAGATCGTCCGCAAGATTTAAGGGCGTCTGTCCGCCAAACTGGGCGATAACGCCGACAGGCTTCTCCTTTTCGTAGATAGCAAGCACATCTTCAAGCGTAAGAGGCTCAAAATACAGCTTGTCCGAAGTATCGTAGTCGGTTGAAACGGTCTCCGGGTTGCAGTTTACGATAATGGTCTCAAAGCCCAGATCCTTAAGGGCAAAAGCCGCATGTACACAGCAATAGTCAAACTCGATACCCTGGCCGATACGGTTCGGGCCGCCGCCGAGTATCATGACCTTCTTACGCTCCGTGTCGACAGGCGCGTCGTTTTCGGAATTATAAGTCGAGTAGAAGTACTCGCTGTCTTTTGTCCCGCTTACATGTATGGGCTCAAAGGTCTCTTTGATGCCGTATCCTGCGCGCAGATCACGGATCGTCTGTTCATCCGCGCCCACAAGCTTAGCAAGATATCTGTCGGAGAAACCGTCTTTTTTAAGCGCAAGGAGGCGCTCCTTTGTAAGGACATCAACAGCGCTGCCGGCTTTTGCGTCCTTTATAAGTGCTTCTTCCTCGTCTACAAGCTCCTTCATCTGCTCGATGAAATAGCGCTTGATCTTTGTAAGTTCCTCAAGTTCTTCAACGGTCGCGCCTTTTCTCAAAGCCTCATACATGATGAACTGACGCTCGCTTGAGGCTGTATGGAGCTTGCCGAGGAGCTTCTCAAGCTGAAGGTCGTTGAAATCCTTCGCAAAGCCAAGCCCGTAGCGGCCTGTCTCAAGGCTTCTTACTGCCTTCTGGAAGGCCTCTTTATAGGTCTTGCCGATGCTCATTACCTCGCCTACGGCACGCATCTGGGTGCCGAGCTTGTCTTCGGCGCCTTTGAATTTTTCAAATGCCCAGCGCGCAAACTTGATAACGACATAATCGCCGCCGGGTACGTATTTATCGAGAGTTCCGTGAACTCCGCAGGGGATCTCGTCAAGTGTAAGGCCGGAGGCAAGCATTGCGGAAACAAGTGCGATGGGGAAGCCTGTAGCCTTTGAGGCAAGTGCGGAAGAACGGGATGTTCTCGGGTTGATCTCTACAACAACCACGCGGTCCGAAACCGGATCATGCGCGAACTGTACGTTTGTCCCGCCGATAACGCCTACCTCGTCAACTATCTTGTAGGCTATCTGCTGGAGACGCTTCTGTAGGTCTTCGGATATCGTGAGCATCGGTGCCGAGCAGAAGGAATCGCCGGTATGAACGCCGATGGGATCGATGTTCTCTATGAAGCAGACTGTGATCATGTTGCCCTTTGCGTCACGGACAACCTCGAGTTCGAGCTCCTCCCAACCGAGTATCGATTCTTCGATAAGGACCTGTCCTACGATACTCGCCTGAAGGCCTCTTGCAAGTACGGTCTTGAACTCCTCGATGTTATATACGAGGCCGCCGCCGGCACCGCCCATTGTATAAGCGGGACGGAGGCAGACGGGAAGTCCCATCTCCTCAACGATCTTAAGGCCCTCTTCAACGCTGTAGCAGGGCTTGCTGCGCGCCATCTCGACACCGAGCTTGTACATGGTCTTCTTGAACTCGATACGGTCTTCGCCGCGTTCGATGGCATCCACCTGGACGCCGATGACCTTTACATTGTATTTTTCAAGGACGCCGGCCTTTGCAAGCTCCGAGCAGAGGTTAAGGCCGGACTGCCCTCCAAGGTTCGGAAGCAGCGCATCCGGGCGTTCCTTTGCGATTATCTGCTCAAGCCTCTCAACGTTTAAGGGCTCGATGTATGTAACGTCGGCAGTCCCCGGATCCGTCATGATCGTCGCGGGGTTTGAATTAACAAGGATTATCTTGTATCCGAGCTGTCTTAAGGCCTTGCAGGCCTGTGTGCCCGAGTAGTCAAATTCGCAGGCCTGTCCGATGATGATCGGACCCGAGCCTATTATCAGCACTTTATGTATGTCAGTACGTTTTGCCATTTTGCATCTCCAAATTTTCCGTTATTTGTCCGTTTATTCCCTGCCGTTCCAGCAGTATGTGCAAAGCTTGCACCTGTCGATCCCGACCGCGTCGCACATGTCATCAAGTCTATTGAATGACAGTGATGTGAAGTTCAGGTTTTCCCTGATATCTTCCACCATCGCGGAGTATTTCGGATCGTCCGGATCCGCATACTCTGCAAGCACTTTGCTCTGTTCCCCGCTGTCCGGCACCCTTCCGCAGTGGCATGCGGGAGCGGCTGCTCCGGGGATGGTCCCAACCGAATAGCCCTCGTTGTCCCAGCCCTCGCGCTTGGCTATAACGCGCCTTGCGATAAGATCCATCTCGGAGGTCGAACGCGAGAAATTCAGGTATTTGCAGCCATACATGATAGGCGGGCAGGCGGGGCGCACATGCACCTCTTTTGCTCCGCTCTCATACAGGAACTGCGTAGTTTCGCCAAGCTGCGTGCCGCGGACGATGGAATCATCTATGAGCAGCAGTTTTTTATTCTTAATGAGCGCATCCACGGGGATGAGCTTCATCTTTGCGATCAGGTTGCGCTGTGACTGGTTTGTCGGCATAAAGGACCGCGGCCAGGTAGGCGTATATTTGATGAACGGCCTTGCAAACGGAATACCCGAAGCATTGGCGTAGCCTATTGCATGCGGTGTGCCGGAATCCGGAACGCCCGCAACTATATCAGGGGTAACATTGTCGCGTTTTGCCATCTTTTCGCCGCAGGCATAACGCATCTGCTCGACGCTCACACCCTCGTAAGAGGAGGTCGGATACCCATAGTAGACCCAGAGGAAGGTGCATATCTTCATCTCGTTCCCGGGCGGATTCTTGACTTCGACACCGTCGGGCGTGATAAAGACGATCTCGCCGGGCCCAAGCTCCTTGAAGCTTTTATAGCCAAGGTTAAGATAAGCAAAGCTTTCGAAGGAAGCACAGTAGGCGTCCTTCTTTTTGCCGATGACAAGCGGCGTTCTGCCAAGCCTGTCTCTTGCGGCATACAGGCCTTCGCTCGTGAGCAGGAGGATGGTCATCGAACCCTTTATCACATCCTGCGCATGTTTGATGCCTGCGGTTATTGAATCCTCGCGGTTTATCAGCGCCGCCACAAGCTCAACGGAGTTTATCGTCCCGCCGCTCATTTCGAGGAAATGCAGATTTTCGCGTTCAAATACGGACTTGATCAGTTCTTCCTTGTTGTTGATCTTACCTACCGTAGTGATAGCGTATGTTCCGAGGTGCGAACGCACCAGAAGCGGCTGCGGCTCGAGATCCGAAATGCAGCCGATACCGAGATTGCCCTTCATCTCGCTGAAATCCCTGTCGAATTTCGTACGGAAAGGGGAATTCTCGATGTTGTGAATGGATCTGTTGAACCCGTTCGGCCCCCAGACCGCCATACCGCCCCGGCGTGTGCCCAGATGCGAATGGTAGTCGATACCGAAGAACAGGTCAAAGACGCATTCCTGTTTGGAGACTACTCCAAAGATACCGCCCATTGTTCCTTACCTCCATGCTGTAACTCGTACAATCTTAATGGATAGATATACGGCTATATATGATAATCCGGCAAAATTTGGATATGCCAGACCACCAGTCGAAACATTATAACACAAAAGTCTTCTTCTGTACAGTAAGCATGACCCTGTTTTGTGTCACATCCCCAAAAAAGCCCGTGACCATTACAGCGGCAAAACGCTCTCAAGCGCCTTTACCACGCTCTCAAGACCCGCCCTGTCGACATCGGAAAACCTGTCCGTAACGGGGCTGTCTATGTCAAGCACTCCGAATACTTTCCCGTCCTTGTGAAGAGGGATGACGATCTCCGAAAGTGATGCCCCGTCACAGGCAATGTGCCCCGGGAATTTATGTACATCAGCCACTACCACGGTTCTGTCCTCTTTTGCGGCCGTACCGCAGACGCCCCTGCCGTACGGGATCTCTATGCATGCGGGCTTTCCCTGGAAAGGCCCGAGCACAAGCTTATCGCCCTCGGAAAGATAGAATCCGGCCCAGTTAAGTGTCGGAAGTGTCGTAAAAAGCAAAGCAGAGACATTCGCAAGATCCGCCGTCAGATGAGGAACATCCGTAACAAGCGAAACTGCGCTGTCTCTTAAACCGTTGTAATCAATATTCGAATTCATGGGTACCCCTTCCTTTTGCGGAATGTGCCGTCTGTTTACATAACAAAACCGCCCGTAACAGGCGGTCTGAAACGTTTCCGATGCGATTCGAACGCACGATCTTCCGCTTAGGAGGCGGACGCTCTATCCTGCTGAGCTACGGAAACTTAAAACAAAATTTCAACAACACCTATTTTATTTATCAAATATGGCTTTGTCAAGTAGAACACTAAAAGAATTTTATCCGGCCCTGCATCCAGACGATTCCCCTGAAACGTCTGCCGTAATCCGGAACGCCGAGAAGGTCCGATTTATTGATGCATACCTGCATGGGAACGCCCTTGCATACTACGTCAAGAAGCCATACCGGTTCGTCTGTGTGTTCGTTGATGAGCAGGACAAACTCGGTGATCTCGCCTACCATACTGTAAACATCTGTCTCGGTGCCGTGAGGCATGAATGTTGTGTCAACGATACTGAAGATATCTTCTTTCCTGGCCCGATCCAGGATCATGCTGCCTTTAAGGAAATAGTCATCCTCGGGGATTTCCGTGGCACTGTCCTTACCGGTGTCATAGGAACCGCTGCCCGACTCCGCTTTTCTTTTCCCGGGAATGATGAGGCTTTCTGTATTTTTCATGCTCTTTTCCACGGGAAGGATTATCCTTCCTTCAAGAGAAAGGGCCGAAAGCCGTACTTCACCGGAATAGCTCCCGTTTTTGGTCTTCATCCTGCTGTTCAGATAATCCACGGTGTTCTGCAGGCTGAATATGAGTGCGATGCCAAACCTGCTGTCATGGCACATGCCGTGGAACGACCCGGTATCCACCTTTTTTTCCACAAAGATATCTCCTGAAACGGATGTGTATTCGCCTTTGTAATACGGGAAATACCCTACGACCCTGACAGGAGTCTCGCTCTCGCATACGGGATCGTCATCGATCTCGCAGAGGACACATATACCCATGTCCTTTGTACATTCGTAATAATACTCACGTGCAGGCCGTCCTGAGGTGCTCTTCGTCTCCAAAACATATGTAGGGTCCTTGATGGCCTTCTGTATCAGTTCTTCTGTTTTCTGTAAGTTGTCTATGTTGCTGTAGCCAACCGCTCTTAAATAACTGTGCATATACTTAAAAAAACCGTTGCAGGGCACGTTTTACGCACCCTGCAGCGTGCCTTGCGGCATTATAGATCGCAATTGTTAACTGTTCTGGGGAACGGAATGACATCACGGATGTTGCCCATACCCGTAAGGTACATAACGCAGCGCTCGAAACCTAAGCCAAAGCCTGCATGTCTTGCGCTTCCGAACTTACGAAGATCAAGATAGAAACCGTAATCTTCCTCTTTGAGGCCAAGCTCTCTCATTCTCTTTAAAAGCTTGTCGTAGTCGTCTTCACGCTGGCTGCCGCCGATTATCTCGCCGATACCGGGCACAAGGCAGTCCATTGCCGCAACGGTCTTTCCGTCCTCGTTCAGCTTCATGTAGAACGCCTTGATATCCTTCGGATAATCCGTTACGAATACAGGTCTCTTGAATACCTGCTCGGTAAGGAAGCGTTCGTGTTCTGTCTGAAGATCGCAGCCCCAGCTTACCTTGTAATCGAATTTATCGTTATTCTTCTCAAGGATCTCGATGGCTTCCGTGTAGGTAACGCGGCCAAAATCAGAGTTAAGCACATGCTTGAGCCTTTCGATAAGGCCGTTGTCTATAAAGCTGTTGAAGAAATTCATCTCTTCGGGAGCATTTTCAAGGACATAACGGATGATATACTTGATCATGCTTTCCGCAAGGATCATGTCGTCCTTAAGATCGGCAAAAGCGATCTCGGGCTCGATCATCCAGAACTCTGCGGCATGTCTTGTAGTATTTGAATTCTCGGCACGGAAGGTAGGTCCGAAGGTATAGATGTTCTTGAAAGCCATCGCGTAGGTCTCACCGTTAAGCTGGCCGCTTACGGTAAGGTTTGTGGGCTTCCCGAAGAAATCCTCGGCATAGTTTACTTTTCCGTCTTCTGTCTTCGGCACATTGTTAAGGTCAAGTGTCGTTACCTGGAACATTTCGCCTGCGCCTTCGCAGTCGCTTCCCGTGATGAGCGGGGTGTGAACATATACGAAATCGCGCTCCTGGAAGAACTTATGGATGGCATATGCGCAAAGCGAACGTACACGGAATACGGCCTGGAAGGTGTTCGTGCGGGCACGGAGGTGCGACTGTGTACGAAGATATTCCAGTGTATGGCGCTTTTTCTGAAGAGGATAATCGGGCGTTGACGCGCCTTCTATCTCTACGGAATCCGCCTGGATCTCAAAGGGCTGCTTCGCCTCCGGTGTTGCAACAAGCTTACCTTTGACGATGACTGCAGAGCCGACGTTTAACTTTGAAACTTCGGCAAAATTGCCCATTGTGTCATGATAAACGATCTGAAGTGTCTCAAAAAATGTTCCGTCATGAAGTACGATAAAACCGAAGGTTTTCGAATTCCTCACGCTTCTGATCCATCCGCCGACTGTGATGTCTGTGCCGATATATTTTTCTCTGTCTCTGTAAATGTCTCGAATCGATACTAATTCCACGGTTTTTCTACGCTTTCGCGTTCCTTTCTAAAGCAGGGAATACACAGGTATTCCGGTATTTTAAGCTTCTGCTTCCTCAAGCTTTGATGTGCAGTGAGGGCAGCGTGTAGCCTTGATGGAGATCTCAGACTGGCAGAACGGGCAAACCTTTGTGGTAGGCTCTGCGGGTGCTGCTTCTACGGGCTTTTCGCCAAGTCTGCGGAGCTTGTTGATACCCTTAACGATAAGGAATACAACAAATGCCATTATGATGAAGTTGATGATACCTGAAATAAATGAGCCGTAATTGACGGTCGAAGCGCCTGCTTCCTTTGCTGCTTCGAGTGTAGTGTACTTCTCTCCGTCAAGTGCGATGAACAGATTGTTGAAATCGATCTTACCTGTGATAAGGCTTAAGAGCGGCATGATAATGTCGTTAACAAGCGAGCTTACCAGGGCATTGAATGCACCGCCGATGATAACGCCGACAGCAAGATCCATCATGTTACCTTTTACTGCGAATTCCTTAAACTCTTTAAACATAAATATCTCCTCCTGTTCTTTTGGGCTCATGACCCATTTGAAAGATTATAAATGCATTCGACGAAAAAATCAAGTTTTATTGTTGCGGATTTTCAGTCAAGAGAGGTGGATCTTAAAATTTTATTTTTTACATCCCAAAGTGCCATTTTGAGTGCTTTTATACTTGAAAAACAAAAGCATTTATGAGAAAATAGAATGAAGAAGTCTGATAAAGCGCTCTTTTGTTTCCGAACGGTTTTTAAGGGCATTATCAGGGTGTAGCGGAGGTTCGTTTTGAAAAAGAAAAAGATCTTTACTGAAATATTCAGTCTTCTGTTTATTGCATCGCTTGTTTTCATGATCTATGTCCTTGTCGAGCTCAGATCTTCCCTGCTCGCAGTTATCGGGGGTGCCGCTGTTCTCTTGATCACTTCCTATCTTCTGATAGACAGCATCCTTGAGAACTATATCGGGCACGGTTCATCGGAAGAAACCATCGAACTCATAGACAGGCTCGGAAACCTTGAGAATGTCGAAAAGGCCATATATACCGCCACAAAGCGCAACGGAAGCGATACAAAGGACAAGCTTGCGGAGCTTAACAGCGCCGTTACCCATAATCCCGCATCCGCAAATACGCTTGCTGCACTGCAAAGCCTTCACGAGGCTGTACACCTGTTGCGTCAGGATCAGCAGAGCGGTGTAAAGATGATCATCAAATATAACAAAGAAAACGCCAAGCAGCTTGCCGAGCTTATGAATGCCGGCAACGACGGCATCAAGGAAAGCATTGAAGCAGGAAACAACAGCATAGCTGCTGCCGTTGAAACCGGCAGTTCCACAGTGACAGGTGCCGTTTCCGACGGTCTTGAAAGCGTTAAGGCTGCTGTGGCCGCAGGTTCAAGCGCACCTGCCCCTTCTGTTGTTCCCGCAGAGCTGAATGCCAAACTCGATGCCCTTCTTACCGAGCTTACACTCATCAAAGCTGAAATGGCAGCTGCCGTTGAGGCTGCTAAAACAGCAAAGCCCGCCAGAAGCTCATCAAGAAAGAAAAAGACAGAGGAACCCGTACCGGTTGTTGAACCGGTCGCAGCTCCCGAGCCTGTTGCAGAAGTTGCTCCCGAGCCTGTTATTGAAAAAGCTCCCGAGCCTGAACCCGAGCCTGTAGTCGAAGCTCCTGTTCCAGAACCAGAACCCGAACCGATAGTTGAGGTTGCTTCCGAATCCACTCCTGAGCCGGTAGTGGAGGCTCCCGTTCCCGAACCGGAACCCGAACCGGTAGTGGAAGCTCCTGTTCCAGAACCAGAACCCGAACCGGTAGTTGAAGCTCCTGTTCCCGAGCCTGCTCCCGAACCGAAACTTGAAGTATCCGGTGACCCGAACAAGGCCCTTTCTCCCGATGAGATCGCCGCTCTGTTCGCACAGGCCTCCGCGCCCGAACCCGAGCCTGAGCCTGCTCCCGAACCCGAGCCCGCTCCGAAGCTTGAAGTATCCGGTGACCCAAACAAGGCCCTTTCTCCCGATGAGATCGCCGCTCTATTCGCCCAGGCCTCCGCGCCTGCACCCGAGCCTGCTCCTGAGCCTGAGCCCGAGCCCGCTCCTGAACCTGAACCTGCTCCCGCTCCGAAGCTTGAAGTATCCGGTGACCCGAACAAACCTCTTTCTCCCGACGAGATCGCCGCTCTGTTCGCCCAGGCCTCTGCGCCTGCACCCGAGCCTGCTCCCGAGCCCGAGCCCGCTCCCGAGCCCGAACCCAAGGCAGATCCCTTCGCCGGCCTGGATCTGAGTGACCCGAACAAAGCACTTTCCCCGGATGAGATCGCAAAGCTCTTTGCAGCCGCAGGAAACTGAATATAATACAGCAAATAACAAAATAAAAGAGCTGTCAAACCTGATAACACAGTTTGACAGCTCTTTTGATTCTCTTTTGATCACAGTCGCATTACCTGTTTACTTTAACTCCAGCATGAACCCGAGGATATTCCGTGCCGCCCGAACAGCCGCTTCTTCACTTATAACTTTTGTAAAGCTGCAGACAAGTATCTCATCACCGTTCACAACATACGCATTGGTGATCTTCCCATCCTTTTTCACAAGAACCAGTTCCCGTCCGTCATTAAAAGGAATGCTCGTGTCGTCCCCTGCAGGCCCCGATTCATCCGACGTGAAAGTGGAGCTTAACCAATCCGTACCCGGGGTGCCTAAAGTATCTTGCAAAAACTGCTCCGGTGTCTTCCCCTCCAGGTTATATCTGCATGCCGTACACTCAGCCGATGAATACTTGCCCTCGTTCAGCATGCTGATCCTGTCTTCTTTGCTTATCTCTTGTGATGCAATCCCGTCGTTTTCCCCTTTAGCTCCGGGCACTGACGAACTCTTTTTCCCGCTCTCAGGTTCTTCCTGTCCGTTCATGTTGGCATCTTCAACGCCCGAAGGTGTCCCGGTTACCCACTGAACCGGATTTCCTTTCGCTTCCTTCTTCGAATTATCCCGGACAAGCTTAACTCCTATCGGTGTCGCTATACACAGTAACAGTACCGCTGCCGCAACCGCAACCCATTTTGTTGCGAAATTGATGCGTCTTATGCGCGTTGTCTTTTCATCTGCAGCTTTGGCATAATGCCCGCTGATATTATTAAGTATCCTGTCTTTTGACTCTTCGGAAAGCTTAATGTCTTCCATGGATCTCTGATATTTATTCAAAGTCGAATTCCTCCTTCAGGATATCTTTCAAATGTGCCCGGCCTCTCAGCATGTCAGAGCGGACTGTGGATTCTTTTCTTCCGAGTATCTTTGCTATCTCTTTCGTGGAATACCCCTCGATGTAAAACAGATGTATGGCCTCCCGTTCATTCTTCGGAAGCATTCCCACCGCATCCCGGACAAAGGAGTAATCCTCGCTTTCCTTCGCCTCAATGTTTTCATCAAGCTCCGATTCCGCAGCTTTTCCGCGTTTCCCGATATGATCGAAGCATAAGTTTTTGACTATCTGTAAAAGATATGTCCTCTCATGCTTTTCGTTCTCGAAGGCAGCTTCGGAATCAATTGCGCGTATGAGCGCATCCTGCACAACATCTTCGGCATCCTCGGTATTCTGCAGATAGCTGTAGGCAAATCGCAGCATGGCGTTACCGTATTTTTCGATATAGTATGCCGCCAGCCGTTCAGCCTCCCCGGCAGACACTTTGTTTTTCTTAAAAATCCCCATGATCCTAACCTGTAAAGGCAGCCGGTTTTTATCCTGCTGCCTGTAATACTCTTTTTATATTCAAAATGTTGCAAAACCGGAAAAAAAATATCAGGACTCCACAGGTATACTGACGAAGCAATTCTAAGATACGCATCCGGCATGGAATCTACTGCATATAATACCCGGTCAACTCCGCTTCCGCAGCTATAATCCGGTACCCGCCTTCTTACGACACAAACTGATAAACGGTAAACCCTGCATAGATCGCAAGCAGCATGATACCCTGCCAGCGCTTAAGCTTGCCCGTAACGAGCGGCGGAACACAAAGGAGCAGCATAACGCCAAGCATTACCGGAAGATCGATGACAAAGGACGAATTCATGCCGTTTATTGTCTTCTCCGCAGGAACCCTGAAAGGTGAAATGGTAATGGCCATACCTGAAACAAGGATGATATTGAATAGGTTTGCTCCGATAACGTTTCCGAGCGACAACGCGCCATGCCCTTTTAGCAGGCTTGTTATAGCTGTGATAAGCTCAGGAAGGCTTGTTCCGAGAGCGATCATGGTAAGACCGATAACAGAATCGGGCACTCCGAGTGCAGAAGCTATCTTTGTTCCGTTATCCACAAGGAGCCTTGCTCCTACAGCGATAGCGGCGGCTCCTACAACAAGCAGCACTATATCGAGCCAAAGAGCTCTTTCCTTCTGATTTTCCTCTTCCCCGCCATCCTCGGAAAGCTCGGGATTTTTCTTCATCTGAAGAGCGGAAATAATGAGATATACAACAAAAGCGCAAAGGAAGATAATGCCCATATACCGCTCAAAACCGCCCTTAAACCACGAGATGCAGGCATATACGACAGCTGCCGCAAAGAAGAAGCCCGCAGGCAGAAGAAGCGACTTTTTGTTTACTTTCCCCGGCTTAAAAGTTACCGTGATGGCGGCAATAAGGCTTGTGTTGCAGATTATGGAGCCTATGGCGTTGCCGTAAGAGATGCCGGCGTTTCCAAGCGCCGCAGCCTGTGAGGATACCATTACCTCAGGCAGCGTTGTGCCTATGGAAACAACGGTTGCGCCGATAAGTATCTCCGGCAGATGAAAACGGTGTGCAATGCCGACGGAACCGTCGACAAACCAGTCACCGCCCTTTATGAGCAATGCAAACCCAAGTAAAAACAATAAGATCGGAACCAGCATTTTCTTCCCTTTATCCTTTCATAAGCTGCCCCGCAGGATCGCTGCGGGGCTTATTTTTTCAGATCGAATACTTTGCGTAAAGCTCTTTTACAAGTGCCTTTACTTCTTCAAGCACGTTATCCATGGAAACCTTCTTTGATACGGACTTGTCGCGTGTAACTACCTCGGCAACGCCTTCCGCAAGGTTTCTCGGGCTTACGATAACACGTACCGGAACACCGAGAAGGTCTGCATCGGCAAACATTGAGCCGGGACGGACATCACGGTCATCATAGATCACTTCGAGGCCTGCGTTCTGCAGGTCGTCGTAGAGCTTGTCCGCTGCAGCCTTTGCAGCCGCATCATCTGCACGAACGCAGCAGAGCTGTACTTCCCAGGGTGCGATCGTGATGGGCCAGATGGGACCGTAATCGTCGTGACGTACTTCTGCGACAGAAGCAGCAAGGCGTCCAACGCCGATACCGTAGCATCCCATTATCGCATAGTGGCTTTCGCCCTTTTCGTCGGTATATGTCAGATTCATGGACTTTGAATACTTTGTTCCGAGCTGGAAGATGTTGCCCACCTCGATACCGCGTGATATCTTAATGCTCTTCTTTCCGCACTCGGGGCAGATGCCGCCGTCAACGATCTTTGCCACATCCGCATATTCAACGGAACCGTAATCTCTCTCGATATTGAAACCCTTAAAGTGGTGGTCCTTTTCATTTGCGCCGGTAACAAGGCTGTTAAGGCCTTTAAGCGATGCATCAAAGATGACCTCAACATTCGAAGGAAGCCCCTTGGGTCCGATAAAGCCCGCAACAATGCCGCTTTCCTCGGTTATCACAGCCGCATGGATATTGTCTTTTACGATCTTCTTGAGCTTGGCCTCGTTCACATCAAGGTCGCCGCGGATAAAGATGATAACGATCTTATCGTCGCTGTTCTTTGCGTAAACAACGGCTTTGCAGGTATCCTCCGGCCTGCATTTCATAAAACCGCAAAGATCTTCGATGGTCGAAACGTGAGGTGTTTCCACCTTTACGAGCTCCTCTGCGGGAGCTGCGTTCTCGTTTACGATAATGCTCTTTGCAGCCTCCATATTGGCTTTATAGCCGCACTCCGGGCAGATAGCGATGGAATCCTCGCCGCAGGGCGTAAGGAGCATGTATTCGTGCGAGATATTGCCGCCCATCATACCGGAATCAGAAACAACGGCAACGGTCTCCGGGATACCACAGCGGGCGAAGATCCTGTTGTAAGCCTCATAGCATCTTGCGTAATAAGCCTCAAGATCTTCCTGTGAGGTATGGAAGGAATAAGCATCCTTCATGGTAAATTCACGCACGCGGATAAGACCGGCACGGGGTCTCGCCTCATCACGGAACTTCGTCTGTATCTGATATATCATAAAGGGGTAACGCGCATAACTCTGGGCAAAATCGCGCACAAGCTGTACTGCTGCCTCTTCATGCGTCATTCCGAGCACCATCCTGCTCTTGTTGCGGTCAGAGAATCTTAAGAGCTCATCCCCGACAGACTCATAGCGCCCGGATTCGTCCCAGAGCGTTGCGGGAAGGGCAACGGGAAGGAGCACCTCCTGTCCGTCTATCCTGTCCATCTCCTCGCGGATGATGTTCTCTATCTTCTTTGTGATGCGCTTTGCAGGCGGAAAAAGCGAATAAATGCCGTTTGCAACGTATTTGATATAGCCGCCCTTTACCATCATTGCGTGGCTGTCGATGACGCAGTCCGCAGGGCGTTCCTTAAAGCGGTCTCCTACCAGGTTTCTTGTTTTCATAGTATGTCTTTCCTTTGTTTATTTGATGATCCAGCATGTTTCGTTTTAACACAAGACAGACGAAATGTCAATAATATCGTCATGTTCCGGATGATGACAGGTCAAAAAATCCCGAATGCTCCGTCACTTTTTCAGCCATTTCGAGCACATGCCTGTGGCACGTGAAAAGTATGACCTGTCCCCCGCGTTCCGAGGAATATGCGTCAAGGAACCTTAAGCCTTTGGCAGTCCTTTCGTCATCATACTGTTCGAAAATGTCGTCAAGGAGCAGCGGCAGCATCTCTTTCTCCGCCTCCGTAAGTATCTCGGCTATTGCAAGACGAAGTGCAAAATAGACCTGATCGTTGGTACCGTTGCTCAAGTACCCGCCTTCATGATAAAAGCTGTCGCCTTCCTCTAAGACCCTTACGCCAAAGTTCTTAGAAACATTGACATTGCTGTATTTTCCGCCCGTAAGCCCGGAGAATATCTCTGCGGTCCGCGTGTTGAGCCTTGGTCCGAAATTCTTCCTGAGCTCCTCCCCGGCCTCTTCCATAACTTCTATGGCAAGCTTTAGCGCTTCGTAACGCTCCTCGTATCCGGCAAGCTGTTCAAGCACCTCGCTCCTCTCGTCGATTATCTCGGAAAGAGCCCTGCCCTCCGGTCTTAAGAAAGCCCGTATCTCCGATATCTTCTGTTCCCTTTCGATGATACTGTCCTCAAGACCGTCATCCGAGGATAACTGCTTTATCAGCTCGCTCCGCCGTGTCTCTGTCCTCTTCAGCTGGTCTGCGGCATCCTTTTCTTCGGCTTCGAGACGCTTTTTGTTCTTCTCATCCTCTTCGCCCTGCCGGCCGACCGCTTCAAGCAGGTCTTCAAGCTCCTCTTCAAGCTTTCCTGCCCTTGCAAGCGCGGCTTCCCTGTAAATGCGCATCCTCCGTCTTCTGCTCACTGCGCTCATCTCACCAAGAAGAAATACGGGGATTGCAAGCAGGAGCAGCAGGAATACAGGCTTGAAGACTACAGCCAGCGCTATCGCGGCACAGGCTGTCAGCACACAGAAACCTGCAAAAACCGGGATCAGGTTCAGCTCCTTCCCGCTTTCCGAGGCTTCCCTTGCCTGGTTCATCTTCTCTTCCGTCTGCTGTATCTTTACTGCGGATACTTCCTCGCGCTTCTGCTTTTCGGCTTCAAACAGCGCATTCCTGCGTTCCGCAAGGTTCAGCTTTTCGCGCTTCTCCTCCGTCTCCTTAGCAAGCCTGTCCGCTTCTTTTCTGCGTTCCCTTACCTTTTCGAGCCGTTCCTTCTCTGTTGCCTGGAGAGTGAGCAGCGTTTCGAGTTCGTCTCTTGTTGCGCGTTTTGCGCTTTCTTCAGCCTTTGCCTCCCGAAGCTCCCTGTCAAGTTCTGTTGCCCTTTCCCTTGTTTCGACCAGCAATCCCGCGTTACCCCGCTTTGAAACAAGCTGTTCGAGAGCCTTGTTCAGATCTTCGAGGGTCTGTTTCATCGAGACATTTTCGTCGTTGCTTGTAGTCAGGTTTACAAGCCTTTCCGTGATCCCGTCAGCCTTTCCGTCCCTGCTTTCAAAGCCTCCGCTCCTGCCTATGAACATGCTCCTCTCAAAGCCGTCAAGGGTCATCCCGAAGAAATGCATGCCCGCTTCTTCATCCGAACGGAGAGCTACGGGCTCTCCCGTATCCATATTGAAAAGATGCACCTCATCCCGCCCCGCGGTCTGTCCGAAACGCTTCTGGAGCCTGTACCTTTTACCGCCGTGCAAAAACTCTATCGCTCCTCCCATAGAGCTTCCGTTCCAAGGCCTGTACTTCTTTCTTGCATTTGCACCGAGCTCTTTTGCGGATCCGACATTTCCGTAGAACATCATGCGGATAAAGGCCATTATGGTGGACTTTCCGTCCTCGTTGCGACCGTATATGAGATTAAGGCCGCTGCCGGGCTCAAGCACGAAATTATTAAGTTTTCCGAAGTTGTTGATCTCTATCTTCAGTATTCTCATAACAGTATTCTCATAACAGTTTTCCCGCAAAAGCCTTAAGACAAAGCTTCTTTGCAAGCTCTATGCGTTTTTCCGGAACCTCTCCCGCTCTTTCCTCAAGCTTCTTTATGAACAGGGCTTTAAGCGTATTCCCCATTTCAAGCTCGTTCCTGTCTATCACCGGTGTCGTGTCATCGATAAGATCTAAGAACCATATGTCCGAAAGGAGCACCTCTACGGCTTCAGTGCTCAGCACGCCGCTTTCCGCTTCTCCTGTCAGTGTCACACGGATGATCTGTTCCCTGTAATCGGGGCCTACGGTCTTTGTCAGCAATTCCCGAAGCTCCTCTGCGATCTCACCGTTCCCGTTAAGTCCCGTTATGTCGAATTCCTCATATTCGAGGCGTCTTTCGCATACAGGCACAAACCTCACGTCACATCCGTTATGTGAAACATCCGCTATATATACGCCTTTTTGACCGTTTTCGCCAAACTTCCTGCCTTCCGTGCAGCCGCTGTAGGCATATGTGGTCTTCCCTGCCCTTGCAGGCGCCTTTCTTGTATGAATGTGCCCAAGCGCAAGATAATCAAGGCCGCTGTTCTCTATCTGCCGTATCGTTATGGGATTGTGGTCGCTGCCCTGCCCTTCGGAAACGATCGTTCCGTGCATCAGGCCGATGTTGATAAGCCCATCCTCCGGGAGAACCATGCGCCTAAGCTGCGTATGGGGGCTGTAGGCGCCTGTAAAGCCGGCACCGACAAGCCTTATGCCAATTTCCGGGAATTCCTCGACGCGCATGCCGGAGCTGAATATCGTCACATTATCCGGCCAGAAATCCTCCCTAAGATACACCGAATCGCTGACAGCAGGGTCGTGATTTCCGGAGCAGAGCGCTACCCTCAGAGGCGAAAGCGCGGCAAAGGCATCGCGTACCTCAACGCATATATCCTCAGGAACCACAGGCAAATCAAAGAGGTCTCCTGCCACAAGGAGCAGGTTGACCTCTTCTTTCTTCGCAAGTTCCGTTATTCTGTGAAATGTGTTCCTGAATTCCGTGCGTCTGGTCCTTGAGCGTGCCCCAAGTGAGATATGGGCCGCTCCAAGATGCAGATCCGCACAGTGCAGGATCCTTACAGAGTCCGTCATTTTTATCTCCCAAACCGTATCGTTTTCTGTCAGGACAGGTTCTGATCAATGAATTCCTTCAGATAATCCCCGGCTTTTTCAACTTCTGCCTTTCCTGCCATATCCTTAACCGCGGAAAAAGCTTCCCTGAACCGCTCGCTCATCTGATAGTCAAAGGCATCTGTCACATGTTTTCTTGCGATCTCATAATAGTGGCTTGAAACAAGGGCATACAGGGTCTTTATGCGCTCTGCCGCATCCGCATCGGACATTATGCCTTTTGAAGGAATGTTGACATCCGAGAGCATTTCTTTGCTGTCATGGAGCGCTTCCTCGATATTGCGGAGCAATGTTCTGTATGTATCGCAAAAACGGTTGTGCTGGATGCGTACATCGGCCAGGCGTCCGTTCCTGCAGGCTTTTTCCTGCTCTTTTGCCATATCCGCAAGGACATCCGCACCGAGATTGCCTGCCTCGAGCTTAAGATCCCTTGCTTCGGATTCATAGATCCTGTAATCGTCATCCCTTATGCAGCGCTCGAAATTCTGCAGCTTTTTGTTGCCGTCGTGCAGGAACATATTAAGCCGCGTCACATAGGAAGAGAGCTTGCCTCCGCATGTTTCTATGCCTGCATGCACGTTCATGCCCGGTATGAACAGCGTTATGATCTCGCCCGATCCTTCCTGCCCGCTTCCGGCACTCAGTATCTTGTCCGCGGGGATATATTCGAGAAGCACGTTTTCAAGCTTGTCCACATTGATAGGCTTCGAGATGTAGCTTTGGAAGCCTTCCTTTTCCATTGCTTCCTGAACGCCGCTCATGGCGTTTGCAGTTACAACGACCACAGGCACATTTTTGTAATAGTCGCCGTCCATCGCCCTTATGGCGTGAAGCGTCTCCACACCGTCCATTTCCGGCATCATGTGGTCCATCAGCACAAGGTCGTAGACATTCTCTTTCATGCGCTTTAAGCAATCGCGTCCGCTCTCAACGGAGTCGACCTGCAATCCGTGAGGACGCATAAGGCCGGCAAGTATCTGGATGTTGATGGCATTGTCGTCCACAACCAGCACACGGGCTTCCGGCGCCTTGAAGTAATCGCGTTTTACCTTTAGTTCTTCATTCTTTCTTACGTCATTCAAACACTCCGCAACGTTCAGGCAGTAGAAAGGCTCACGCAGGTAAATAAGGCCGTTGTTGGATTCTACGGCCTGGCTTCCGTTGATCATGATAACGACTTTTACGCCCGAGAGGGATTTTAAGTTCTCCCAGACATTGCTGTATTTCGAATATTCCACAAAAATATGGGTAAACTGCATGTTTTCGAGAGCCTGGATGACTTCATCACCGGAAAGAGCTACGGAGTACGAAACACCGAGGCTGTCGAGTACGGGTCCGAGTTCGTTGTGAAGGGATGCGGTCTCTGTGTAGATAAGCACATTCTTTGAATCCGCGTCGTCAACATGGGCAAACGGTTTGATGCTCTCTACCTCCTGCGGGACGGTAAAGGTGAAGTCGCTGCCTTTTCCGTATTCGCTCCTTACCTCGATCGTGCCGCCCATAAGGTCGAGAAGTCGCTTTACTATCGAAAGCCCGAGCCCTGTTCCTTCTATAAGGTGGTTCTTCTCTGTCTCGATACGCGAAAAGCTCTTGAAAAGCTTGTTCAGATCCTCGTTCTTGATACCGGATCCGGTGTCTATCACGCTCACGATAAGATTGACCTTATTGCTTGCCGGCTCGTCAACCGCAGTCTCTATGCGGTTCCAGCGGACCTTTAACGTTACGGAGCCGCGTTCTGTGTATTTGATCGCATTTCCGAGCAGATTTATAATGATCTGGCGAAGACGCATTTCATCACCCTTAAAGGTTGACGGAACGGTCGGATCGATGTCTGCGATAAGATCGAGGCTCTTGCCCGAAAGACGGGCAGCGCTTATGCTGAGCACGTTGTTGAACAGCGAACCCGTCTCGTAGCTTGCATCCATGATCTCCATCTTGTCGGCTTCGATCTTTGAGAAGTCGAGTATGTCGTTGATGATCGTAAGAAGTGTATTTCCGGCGCTCTGGATGTTGCTCACGTTCTTGCGTACCTGCTCGTTCACTTCATCCCGGAGGATTAGCTCCGTCATACCCATGATCGCATTCATGGGTGTACGTATCTCGTGGGACATGTTGGACAGGAACTTGGTCTTCGATGCATTTGCCTGTTCTGCGGCCTGTCTTGCTTCTTCCGCTTCGATCGTGGCTTCCTCAAGCTGCTTCTGCTTTTCCTGAAGCTCGTTGATATAGGCCTCGCGTGTCTGACGGTACTCGACTGCATAAAGGATAGTGCCGTTCCCGACGGAATGGGCCTGATCGAGCGCGCCGTTTATCATGTCGTTGATCTCGTCGGCACGCTGGACATCTTCGGGATATCTTAAATAGCAGATGCTCGTTGTAAGGTCGATCTTCTCCTCGCGCACATACCAGCTGTGCTCAAAACGCTCGCTCAAAGCCTGGAGCACGATCCTTGTTTCCTCGGAATCGCCCATGCCCTTGCCCTGAAATACGCGGAAAGCATAGTAATACTTAAGGAAAGTTTCCTCATTGACATACTTGTCGTTGGCACCAAGCAGCACTGCAAAGGCATTTCCCTCAAGTTTAAAGAAGGCCTGGGCATTCACGATACCGTGCATGAATTCGGATATCTGCTGAAGCAGCATGTTTGCCTTGTCTTCACCGTATTTACTTATGACATCATTGAAATTGTCGGGTTCGAAAGCGATAACGCTGAAAGGATGCTTTTCGTCTATATGGGACGAAACGCTTAAATAGAAGGCTCTCTTGTTGAAAGCATCGGTCAGCTGGTCCATGCCGTCACCGGTATTGAAACGGCTCATGTATATCGCAACAATGCCATACGCCATACCTATCCCGATAAGAGGAGTCCTGTCCATACCGGGGATAAGATGCGGCAGTGCGAACTGGAGCCACAATGACATGGCAAGGATCACAAAGGCGGAGTACATGGCTATCTTCTTGGCCCTTGTGAGCTGCTTCCTGTATCTTATGACCGCCACAAGGGCAGAAACATAATAGAATGCGATTATTGACGCATGGATAGCATACGTGAACCCGCTGTACTCATAAACTCCGAAAGGGCGTCCCGAAGCATCGACATCTTCTTTGATGGTAAAAAGAACATGCGTCCAGGGAGTTATGACAGCCATAAGGACATCTACAGCTGCGGGAGCTGCAAAAAGCCCCTGTTCAAGAGTGCTCTGCTTTGGCCTTTCAGTGAAAGCATGAATATAGAGATAAAAGAATAAGGAATCAATGGCAAACGCGATAAAATATGCGATATTGACGGCATAAGCAAGCCCCCTTGTCACAAAAGATGTGCCAAGGTGCTTTAAGGCGATACATCCGCTTATGTCAAGGACGATCGTGATATATGTGATGATGAGGAGCAAGTTAAATATCGAATTTACACGATATTTAACCTGTCTCATCGAAAATACATATACAGCAAATAAGCTGAGCGCCACAAGTGCGCTGTAGTCATATGCCAGATCCCAACTCACGTGCCATACCCTCCGATAGCTTCGTTACCTGTTTTCAAAAAGCGCTTCAAACTCTTCGCGGGTTATGCGTTCCTTCTCCATCAGCAGTGCCGCGCTGGCATCAAGGACATCCCTGTATTCAGCAAGGATCCTCTTTGCCTCGTTATATGCGTTGGTGATTATTTCCCGAACCTCGTCATCTATCCTGTTTGCCACATTCTCGCTGTAGCTGCGGGTATGGGCAAGGTCACGCCCGATGAACACTTCATCATCATCATGGTCGTAATTGATGGTTCCAAGCTTGGAAAAACCGTATTTTGTGACCATTGAACGGGCTACCTGCGTAGCGTTCTTGATATCCTGCGATGCGCCTGTCGTAATATCGTCAAGCACCAGTTCCTCGGCCACACGGCCTCCGAGGGATACTATGATATGCTGCATCATGCGGCCTTTGGTGTTGAACATCTCATCCTTTTCGGGAAGAGGCATTGTATAGCCTGCTGCACCAAGGCCCGTGGGTATGATCGATACGGCATATACAGGTCCGACATCGGGAAGTACATGGAACAGGATCGCATGGCCCGACTCGTGGTAGGCCGTGATCCTCTTTTCTTCTTCGGAAATGATACGGCTTTTTTTCTCTGTCCCGATACCGACTTTTATGAAGGATTTCTTGATATCCTCGGCAGTGATGACCTCCCGGTCTTCCTTTGCCGCGCGTATTGCCGCCTCGTTCATGAGGCTCTCAAGATCGGCTCCGGAGAAGCCTGCCGTTGTCCTTGCTATTTCCTCAAGGTTTACGTCATCTGCAAGGGGCTTGTCCTTCGAATGGACCTTAAGTATCTCCTCACGACCTCTGACATCCGGTCTTCCAACGACAACTTTTCTGTCGAAACGGCCCGGACGCATGATGGCGGGATCCAGGATATCCACGCGGTTTGTTGCCGCAAGTACGATGATGCCCGAATTGGAGCCGAAACCGTCCATCTCGACAAGGAGCTGGTTAAGGGTCTGCTCACGCTCGTCATGGCCGCCGCCCATACCTGTTCCCCTGCGTCTTGCAACGGCATCTATCTCATCGATGAAAACTATGCATGGTGCGGCTTTTTTCGCGTCCGCAAAAAGGTCTCTTACGCGGGATGCGCCGACACCGACGAACATCTCTACGAAATCCGAACCGGAAATGGAGAAGAAGGGTACACCGGCTTCTCCGGCCACAGCCTTTGCAAGGAGCGTCTTACCTGTTCCGGGCGGGCCCTCCAAGAGAACGCCCTTAGGTATCCTTGCCCCGACCTGCAGGTATTTTCCGGGTTTGCTTAAGAAATCCACTATCTCGCGCAGGTCCTCTTTTTCCTCGTAAAGACCCGCTACATCCCTGAACTTTGTCTGTTCATCAACCGAAAGCGTTGCCTTGCTCTTTCCGAAGTTCATCACCTTTGAATTGCCGCCGCCCTGAGCAGGTCCCGTCATCAGCATGAACATGAAGAACATGACTATGAGCACGATAAGGTACGGAAGGATCGAAGTCAGGAAGAAGCTCGGTCTTGAAACGTCCTGAAGAGTGTAGGTGATCCCTTTTTCAAGGCAGTAATCCACGATATCGTTTATATCGCCGACGTAAAACGCCTTGGTGAGACCGTTCTTCAACGATACGGTGATACGTCCGGTGGGTATCTCGTTATTCTGGCGGATAACCACCGAGATCACATTGCCGGCGGCTGTATCATTGAGAAAATCGGAATACTGATACCCTGCCATGCTCTGCTTATCCATGTAGGAAATAAGGAAATACATGAAAAGCATTACAGCCGCAATGCTTATTACAAACAAAAGATTCTTAGGTCTGGATTTCATTCTTAAACTTTACTGCCCTTCTGATATTATTCAAACTCCACGACGCCGACATACGGCAGATTCCTGTAATTCTGCGCATAATCGAGGCCGCATCCCACCACGAAAGCATCCGGGATGGTAAAACCCACATAATCCACCTTGACATCAACCTCGCGTCTTTCCGGCTTGTCGAGGAGTGTCGCGATCTTTAAGGTTGCGGGTTTTCTGTCCTTAAAAAGCGCTTCAAGACAGGAAAGGGTCCTGCCGGAATCTATGATGTCCTCTACTATGAGAACATCGCGCCCCGTCATGGGTTCATCAACATCCTTTATGATCTTGATGTTACCCGAGGATTTTGTCGCGGAGCCGTAGCTCGAAACCTGCATAAAGTCCATCTTGACGGGTACCGTGATATATTTTGCGAGCTCTATCATAAAATAGGAGCCGCCCTTTAATACGCAGACAAGGTTTATCTCTTTTCCTTCATAATCGCGGCTTATCATCTCCCCTAAGTCTTTAAGCCTGCTCTCAACCTTTTCCTGCGATATCAGTGTACTTATCCTGGCCGGATTGTGCGCCATATCTACCTCCACGTGATCTTAAGGATCACTTCTGTTTTTTCGTCGATGCGCCTGTTTTCGCCTGTTCTCACTCCCGGTATCCAAAGGACGTTCGAGCCCTCCGCTATAACAGGGATAAGCGCCCTTGTTTCCTTGTCGGTCTTAAGGTCGGAGAACAATTTTTTCACTGTTTTCCTGCCTCCGTCCGGCGATATCACTATCGTATCCGTCTCTCTTACAGTCCGCAAAACAGGATTATCTAATATTTTATCATAATTAAAGAATTTAGTATAGTCATCTTTCGAGAAAATACACTCAGAAGATTTAAGAAGTTCAAAAGTAAAGGAACCGTAACCGGGGAAATCCACTTTTACCGGCCCGTTTTCAAGTCTTTCCTTGGGGAAGACCTGTTCTTCAAGGCCGGGATAGCTCCTTGCGGAATCGTCCGCTTCACGCTTGAGCATTATGCAGTCGTAGCTCTTCTCCGCAATAACGCCGTAGGGAAGCGACAAACGGCTCCCGGTCTGCTTGTCCGCAAGTTCCGAAAGAAGCCTTATATGTGTTGAGGTTATGTCCTTCTCATGCTTTGCGACTTTGAAAAGGGTGTTCCTGAGTATCCTCTCGAAAAGCACAGGCTCACGATGCCTCGGGATACGCACCAGCATCACGTTCTCCGTACGTCCGAACTCAACGAGACCGCCGTACTGCTCATCCGCGGCGCGGGTCAGGTAGTCCTCCGCCGCAGCCGCCGCCTTGGCAAGCGCGCATATATTCTCACAGGCTCCGGAATTGATGTTCTCAAGCTCCGGGACCACACTGTTCCGTATTATGTTCCTGCTGTATTCATCATCAAGGTTGGTCGAATCGGTGCAGAACGGCTGCTCTTTTGCCGCGAGCCATTCCTCTATCTCGCTCCTTCCCACCTCAAGAAACGGCCTTATCAGCGAAATGCCTCCTGCAAGCTTTCTTACGGGGTGCATCCCCGCAAGGCCTTTTAAGCCTGTTCCCCTGACTATCCTGAACAGCACCGTTTCGGCATTGTCGTCCATGTGATGCGCCACGGCGATCCTGTTGGCGCCGATACGCGCCGCAGTCTTTTCGAAGGCGGCATAACGCACTCTTCTTCCGGCTTCTTCAAGGCTTATGCCCTCTTTCTCGGAAACACCGGCCACATCCTCATGATATATCTCTAACGGAACACCGAGTCTTTCGCAAAGTTCCTTTGTAAAAGCCTCATCCCTGTCGGATTCACTGCCTCTTAACCCGTGGTTCACATGGACCGCAGACAGCGTCACGCCGAAGTGCCCCGCAAGTTCCTTCATAATAAGCAAAAGGGCAACGGAATCCGCGCCCCCTGATACGCCGAGCACAACTTTGTCGCCCTCAGCGAGCATATCGTTATTTTCGATAAAATCCCTGACTTTACCTAACACCTAATCACCTTCTTTTATGATAACACTGTCGGGATCGACAAGTCCCATAACCGAATTCGCCAGATCTTTGATAAACTTCTTGGTCTTTATGTAAATGCTGTATTCTTCTATTTCGCGGGTCCGCTCTTCTTCCTCCTCGATCCTCATCTCGAGGCCGGCTTTTTCCTTTGCGAGCGCGGCATAGCGCTTTTCGAGACGGTATTTACTTATTCCGAGGATCGCGCATATAACGATCACCGTGATTGCAATGATCCTGAATCCGGCTCTGCGCCCTCCGCCTTTTTTCATACTCAACCTCCGCAACTGCCAAAGCCGTGAAGCCCTTTTCAGAGCAGCCTGTACATTTCCTTTGCAGCTTCTTTTTTGGTAGAATCCAGAATATCGGTAACTTCGGCTTTGACAGCCTTTTCACCGAACCCGATCTCTATTATATCGCCTTTTTTAACTTCTGTCGAGGCTTTTGCAACTTTGCCGTTAATAAGGATACGGCCGGCGTCACAGGCCTCGTTTGCAACCGTCCTGCGCTTTATAAGGCGCGAGACTTTGAGATATTTGTCTATTCTCATAAAAACTCCCGATAAGAAAAACAGGCTGCCTTGTAGCCAAAGCAGCCCGTAATCACTCCGTAATTATTTCTTCTTGCCCTTCTTAGGTGCGTTAACGGTTTCCTTAAGAGCCTTGCCGGCTTTGAACTTAGGAGCCTTGGAAGCCTTGATGGTGATCGACTTACCGGTCTGAGGGTTCTTACCCTTTCTTTCAGCACGGTTAGCAACTTCGAATGTACCGAAGCCAACAAGCTGTACCTTACCGCCCTTAACGAGCTCTTCGGTTACGACTTCGACGAAAGCCTTTAATGCCTTCTCGGAATCCTTCTTGGATAATTCTGTTTTTGCAGCGATTGCAGCAACAAGTTCTGTTTTGTTCATGGATTACTCCTCCTAAACATTTATTTCCCAACGTGTTACACGCTGGTCATATATTATATATAATGTTTCTTTGGCAATTTGTCAAGTAAAAATGCTGATTTTTCGCGTTTTTTTATTAAAAATGTTGAATTAATGGGGCAAACCGTCCAAAGTAGAGCGAATTGCCTTGATAAAATCAAGCGTTTCGAGCTTTTCCTTATTTTCAAGGGTCGATATCGCAACAAGGTCTCCTGTCATTTTGCCCGATTCCACTGTATCTATTGTCGCCTTTTCAAGTTTTCGCGCAAATTCGGAAAGCTCTTTATTCCCGTCGAGTTCACCGCGCTTCGCGAGCGCTCCCGTCCACGCAAAAATCGTGGCAATGGGATTTGTGGATGTGGGCTTTCCGGCAAGGTGGTTGTAATAGTGACGCTGCACCGTTCCGTGAGCCGCTTCGAACTCAAAGCAGCCGTCCGGAGAAACAAGTACGGAGGTCATCATTGCGAGAGAGCCGAAAGCCGTCGCGAGCATATCGCTCATAACATCTCCGTCGTAATTCTTGCAGGCCCAGATGTATCCGCCCTCGGAACGGATGACACGCGCAACTGCGTCATCGATAAGAGTATAGAAATAAGTAAGCCCAAGCTCCTCAAATCTTGCTTTATACTCGCTGTTGAATATCTCTTCAAAGATATCCTTGAAGGTATGGTCGTATTTTTTGGAAATGGTATCTTTAGACGAGAACCAGACGTCCTGTTTTGTCGCGAGGGCGTAATTGAAACAGGATCTTGCAAAGCTTTCTATGGAAGAATTGAGGTTATGCATTCCCTGTATTATACCCACAGACTTAAAATCAAAGATCGTCTCCCGTGTCTGTGTGCCGTCTTCGGCAGTGTAGACAAGCTCTGCCTTCCCGGGACCCGGTATCTTCATCTCGGTTGCCTTGTAAACGTCACCGTAGGCATGACGCGCGATCGTTATGGGCTTTACCCAGTTCTTCACATAGGGCTCGATTCCCTTTACAAGGATCGGGGCACGGAAAACGGTACCGTCAAGGATTGCGCGGATGGTGCCGTTGGGGCTCTTCCACATCTCCTTTAAGTCATATTCCTTCACTCTTGCCGCGTTGGGTGTAATGGTGGCGCACTTTACAGCCACACGGTACTTCTTTGTCGCATTCGCGGAATCGACCGTGACTTTATCGTCTGTCTCGTCCCTGTGTTTTAGCCCTAAGTCGTAATATTCCGTTTTTAAGTCAACATACGGAAGGATCAGCTCATCTTTGATATACTGCCAGATGATGCGTGTCATCTCATCTCCGTCCATCTCCACCAAGGGCGTTGTCATTGTAATCCTGCTCATCTTGTCCTCCGGTATCCGCCGCTTTCTGCGGCTCGTTTTTAAGGATAGCAGCCGTTATATGACTGCTATCCTCTGATTCAATCTTTGTAATAATTTATAAGGCAGCCCGCAAGAATGATCTCTCTCTCATCCGGAGTAAGCTCTCCGAGATTGAGCGGGTATTCCGTAAATGCCGCCGTTCCTGTGTCCGCTTCGTTGCACACAACGCAGGCCGTTGTCCTGCTTTCGCCGCTCTCTGTAAGCTTTGCGATTCCTTTTATCAGGACATAATCGCCGTTCTTGAAGGGCAGTTCGCCGTCCTCGTATACGAAGGGCAGCATGCCCCAGTTAATGAGATTTGAGCGGTATCTCTTTGTAGCATATTCTTTTGCGAAATTGCACCAGCCTCCGAGCACCTTCTGGCAGGATGCGGCCTGCTCACGCGCAGAACCGTCGCCCGGCTTTACAGCGCAAACGGCGCTTCCGATGCCGGTGTTTGCAAGTGTGACATCGCTCATCTTTCCGCCGATAAGCTTAAATACCGCTGCCACTTCGCTGTTTACGGATGCTATGTCTTTCCCTTCTTCCCTTGCCGTCTCTGCGGCGCCTACTTCCTTTGCGCGCCCGACATAAGCCGGATCCTTGCGTGAAAGCGTGAACTGCGCAAGACCTATGGGATTTGAACGGTAAGAAGAGGTCTCACCAGAAGGGATAAGCTCGTCCGTAGTGGTTACGGGATCGTCTATGCGTGTTACAACCTTTATCAGAAGGTTTTCGGGAAGCGCAGGCATCTTCGGCCAGTCCTTGATGTTGGGGCCAAACTGCAGCTGCGCAGACTTGTCAGCCTTTCCGAAGCCGTCGTAAACACGCTTTTTGTAGATATTTCCGTCAAAATGATATGCAGGCGGGAAGTATTCCCTGTCGATCTCGTCCGCACCCGTAAGGAAGCCGCGGTTTGCGGCCGTAGCCGCGATAGACCTTGCGTCCATAAGGGCAACGCTCGATATCTGGCCGCTCTGCAGCTTACTGCCTTCGCGGTTCGGGAAGTTTCTTGTGGAATGCCTGATACTGAAGGCATTGTTTGCGGGGGTATCCCCTGCGCCAAAGCAAGGTCCGCAGAATGCCGTCTTTATTACGGCGCCCGCTTCCATAAGCTTTGCAGCCCTGCCGTTCCGTATAAGTTCCATGTAAACAGGCATACTTGCCGGGTAAACGCTCAAAGTGAACCTGTCGTTCCCGATATCGCAGTTCTCAAGGATATCCGCTGCCGCGCAGATATTTTCAAAACCGCCGCCGGCACATCCCGCGATGATGCCCTGATCCACATAGAGCCTGCCGTCTCTCACCTTGTCTTCAAGCGAGAATTCGACCTTATCGCCGAGGCTTACCCTTGCGCGTTCTTTTGTATCGTGAAGGATATCCGGAAGATTGGCCTTGAGCTCTTCTATCGTATATGTGTTGCTCGGATGGAAGGGCATGGCTATCATGGGCTTTACAGTCGAAAGATCGAGCTCTATCACGGAATCGTAATATGCGAGCGGCTCGGGCGCAAGCTCCTTAAAGGCCTCGCCTCTGCCGTGTATCTCAAGAAATTCCTTCGTTTTCCCGTCTGTTGTCCAGATCGAGGAAAGGCATGTGGTCTCGGTAGTCATTACATCAACGCCGATCCTGAAATCCATGCTCAGATTCTTTACGCCGGGGCCGACAAATTCCATGACCTTGTTCTTTACAAAGCCGTTGCCGAAGGTCTCTCCGATAAGGGCAAGCGCCACGTCCTGAGGACCGACGCCGCGCGCGGGCTCACCTGTAAGGTAAACCGCAACAACCTCGGGCATATTGATGTCATAGGTCTTTTTTAAGAGCTGCTTTGCCAGCTCTCCGCCGCCTTCGCCCACCGCCATGGTTCCGAGGGCGCCGTAACGGGTATGGGAATCGGAGCCAAGTATCATGTTTCCGCAGCCTGCGAGCATTTCCCTTGCGTACTGATGGATTACGGCCTGATGAGGCGGAACATAGATGCCGCCGTAGCGCTTGGCGCAGCTTAAGCCGAACATGTGGTCATCTTCGTTGATGGTACCGCCTACAGCGCAAAGGGAATTGTGACAGTTCGTAAGGATATAGGGAATGGGAAACTCCTCAAGCCCGCTTGCGCGCGCAGTCTGGATGATCCCCACAAATGTGATGTCATGGGAAGTGATCTTGTCAAACCTTATCTTAAGCTTCTTTTCGTCTCCTGAGGTATTATGTGCCTGCAGGATACGGTAACTCATGGTGCCTTGCTTAGCTTTTCCGGCATCTTCAAGGCCAAAAGCCGCCGCCTCTGCGGCTGATACGGTTTCAACAAGCTCCGTGCCGTTTTTTAAGTACATTCCGTTTTTGATCAGTTTCATATCTTGTCTCCGGATCACCTTATCAGTCTTCTTTTGCAAGTCCGAGGTACTTTAAGATACCCTTTGCCGCTTTCTTGCCTGCACCCATCGCAAGGATGACGGTAGCTGCGCCGGTAACGGCATCTCCGCCCGCGAAAACGCCGGGTCTTGAGGACATTCCGGTTTCTTCGTCAATAACGATGCCGCCTCTGCGGTTTACCTCAAGATTCTTTGTGGTAGAAGCGATAAGCGGATTCGGGCTTGTTCCGAGGGACATTATTACGGTATCGACGTCAATATCGAACTCCGAACCCTTGATCTCAACGGGTGAACGGCGCCCGGACGCATCAGGCTCTCCAAGCTCCATGCGCACGCATCTGATGCCCTTTACCCAGCCGTTTTCATCCACAAGGATCTCTGTGGGATTGGTAAGAAGCTCGAACTTTATGCCCTCTTCCTTTGCGTGATGCACCTCTTCGACACGTGCGGGAAGCTCGGCCTCGCTCCTTCTGTAAACAACGGTCACATCCGCGCCCAGACGCAGTGCCGTACGCGCCGCATCCATTGCAACGTTTCCGCCGCCTACAACGGCAACCTTTTTGCCTGCTACGATGGGAGTATCGTAATCCTCCCTGAAGGCCTTCATAAGGTTGCTCCTTGTGAGATATTCGTTAGCGGAGAATACGCCGTTGGCCTGTTCTCCGGGAATATTCATGAATTTCGGGAGACCTGCGCCGGAGCCGATAAATACGGCATCAAAGCCCTCCTCATCAAAGAGCTGGTCGATTGTCACGGATTTGCCGGTAACAACATCCGTTTCTATCTTTACACCGAGAGCCTTTAAGTTCTCGACCTCGGGCTTTACGACCTTTTCCTTTGGAAGACGGAACTCGGGAATGCCGTAAACAAGCACACCGCCGGCTTCATGAAGGGCTTCGAACACTGTTACGTCAACGCCTGCCTTGGCAAGCTCGCCGGCACATGTAAGACCTGATGGGCCCGAACCGATTATCGCAACGCGCTTCCCTGTCGGAACCGCGTTCTTCTCAGGCTTGATGCCCATCTCGCGGGCCGTATCCGCGGCAAAGCGTTCAAGCTTGCCGATGGAGACAGCTTCGCCTTTGATCCCTCTGATACACTTTGCCTCGCACTGTGTCTCCTGCGGGCACACGCGTCCGCACACTGCGGGAAGAGCGGAATACTTGCTGAGAACTCCGTAAGCGCCTGCGGCATCCCCATCCTTCAGCTTTTCGATAAAGCCGGGAATATCGATGTTAACGGGGCATCCCTCAACGCACCTCGGATTTTTGCAGGTAAGGCAGCGTGCAGCCTCAGCCTTAGCTTCCTCAAGGTTATAACCGTAGCAGACTTCGTCGAAGTTGTGCGCACGGACAAGCGGTTCCTGCTCGCGAACCGGTACTTTCTTTAATACGTCCATAGATCAATACCTGCCTTTCTGTCAATTGCAGTTGCCGCATCCGCCGTGGTGCGTGTCGCCTTCGAGCTCGCGCAGCTTTGCGCGTCCCTCTTCGGTCTTATACTGCTGCATACGCTTCATAGCTATATCGAAATTAACAAGATGTCCGTCAAACTCGGGGCCGTCCACACAAGCGAACTTAACCTTGTCGCCCACTACAAGGCGGCAGGCTCCGCACATTCCGGTGCCGTCCACCATGATGGGGTTCATGCTGACGATGGTCTTTATCCCAAGCTCTTTTGTAAGAAGGCACACAAACTTCATCATGATCATCGGCCCGATGGCCACGACCACGTCATAATGTTTTCCTTCTTCATTAACAAGGGCTTTGATCCTGTCGTTTACATTTCCCTTGAATCTATAGGAGCCGTCATCCGTGGCGATATAAAGGTTTGCAGCCACTTTTGACATCATATCTTCTAAGATGATAAGGTCCTTTGTCCTTGCGCCGATGATGACATCCGCATCGATCCCGTTTTCTTTAAGCCACTTGACCTGCGGATAGACGGGTGCCGTGCCGACACCGCCTGCAACGAAGAGAATGCTCTTTTTCTTAAGCTCGGCGGGATCCTCATCAATAAGCTCCGAATAATGGCCGAGAGGTCCTACAAAATCCGCAAAACCGTCTCCCTCGTTAAGTTCCGCCATCATTTTGGTGCTGGCGCCGATAGTCTGGAATACTATTGTCACAGTGCCCTTTTCTCTGTCATAATCACAGATCGTCAAGGGGATACGCTCGCCCTTATCGTCGGTACGAACTATGATGAATTGTCCGGGAAGGCAGTGCTTTGCTACTCTCGGAGCCTCAACATCCATGAGGATTATTGTGGGTGACAGATATTCTTTTCGGAGAATCTTATACATACTGTGCCTCCATTTTGCCTTATAATGAGAACATTCTACTCTATTGCTTTAAAATATTCAAGTGTTAAATAATCAACGTAAAACAGCAAGCGAGCTTGCTGCCGAGGGCATTCGCTTATCGCGCAAAAAACCCCGCACCGCAAAGGGTACGGGGTAACTTTTACATTACATTTTCAAAATACGGCAGTTCTGCCTTTCTCGTATGATTCGGGATAGCGCTGTCCATCAGATGCAGTAACTCGAGCACGCTCCTGAAATTCTCCTCCTTGTCGGCTTCCATCCAGCGGACCGAACCCTGCCAGGTTGCATTCTGCCTGAACATTACTCTCAAGCGGAATGTTGCCGTGCTTCCCTTCGCATTAAACGGAACCGAAGCCGGAATGGCCGGTTTTCTGATGTCGTAACGCTCGGCAGGCTCAGTGCCTTCAAACGAGCGCAATGTCATTGACGACTGAGGATATTCAAGCATATTAAAGATATGCTCCAGGATTTCTATTAATTCCATGAAGCTCCGGAAATAAGCCTCATGTGCGAGACTGCTGTGATAAAGACGCCCCGTCATGCTGTAATCATCGAACGAATCGATGCATATTAAAGCGGTACATGCTTCACGACGCATTATACCTGCTGCTGCAAGTGACATTTGCTCGCCTCCATCCATTTTTTCTTTTACTGCATCATAGCATGCCCCGGATACAAAATCGGATATATTTAGGCTTGCTTTTGATATTTATTTTTAAAATGTTACGTAACAGAATGGAGTTTTGTATCTAAATTTTCAGTCTCCGCAATACTGTGTTATTTTAATACAGTCTCGGCAATTATCCTTGACACCAGTGTCAGGAAATGCAGCTCTTCATCAGACCACTTCCTGCTCACCGCATCATCTCTTGAAGACAGTCTTTCATAGCAGACAAGCGCCTTTATGCCGTTTTTGTCTGTAAGGGCAAAAATAGAATCCTCGTATATACCGTTTCTTCGCAGCACGCCGTGTATCTCTTCGATGTAACTGAGCTGGGCAAAATGGAAAGTGATCTGGCAAATGCCGTATTTATCCAGCATCCCGGCAGCCTCGGGTTTCTTAAAGCCGGAAAGATCTTCGGGAGGCTTCTCCTTCATACCGTACCAGCCGTAAAGCTTAAGATCTTCGCCGGTATAGATTGAAAGCCGCTCTTTTTCGTAAAGCGGAAGCAGCCTTTCCGCCACCTTCGCGATGCTGTCCTTTCCGCCTTCCGAAAGCAGGTTTATGCATTCCGTGGTGGCATCGAGCAGCTCCCCGACGTTCAGGGAATCGCGGATGCCCTGTTCAAGCGAAACCTCGGTATCCTGCGTAAGTTCGCCGTGTATGGCTTCTTTATAGATGATATATCTGTTTTTTCCCTTTTGTTTCCCGATATAGAGCGCACGGTCGGCTTTTTTAAAGATGGTGTCAAAATCCGCGCCGTTCCTGGGATATTCCGAAATACCTATCGTGCAGGAGATACGCTCTGTCAGCTCGTCGTCGGCAAAGGCCCATGCTATCTGCGTCCTTATGGATTCAGCCGCTGCGCGTATGGCAGTTTCCGGCCCGAGGTTCTTGAACACTACCATGTATTCGTCGCCGCCGAACCTTGCTCCGATGCCCCTGTCCTTCACTACGCTCTTTATTATCCTTGACATCCTTAAGATGACCTCGTCTCCGAAAGCATGACCGTAGATATCGTTTACATTCTTGAAATTATCAAGGTCCATCATGAAGACAACGACCTGCTTGACTTCGGGGTCTTTAAGGGCCTCCTGCAGATACTCGAGGGAACCGACTTTGTTCCAGAGCCCTGTAAAGGAGTCGGTCTTGTCCATGGAAGCAAGCTCTTTGATATCATCGGCCCGCTGATTGTTCCGTCTGATGCGGCCGTAGATGGTTTCCAGTTCAAAGTGCTTGTAAATGCAGGCACCGTCCACAGAATAGCTCTCTTTGTCCTTGCCCTGGATCACTTCATGTATATAATCCGGTTTGGATGTCATCCTGCCAAACCGTTCCGAGAGTACGGGCATAAGATCGAGAAGTGCCTTATCGGTCTCGTTCTTTTCTTCTCCGCTCACGTATCTGAAAAGCCTTAACCCCTTGTTTTCCGCGTCATATTCAAACTGGCAGCCCTCAAGATGCTCAAGATACGCGGTAATGCGCATCATAACATCGGCCTGATCCGAATAATGGCCGCACACCTTTTCCACATCTATAAGTTCAAGGCTGATCTTATCCCTGTTCTCTCCGCTGTCAACGGCACGGCCCCTGAAGTATACTTCACGGACCTCGTTGTTGCCGCGCACAAGCCGGGCCACCAGAGAAGATGTGTTATCGGCTGTAATGCCGTTCCACCACTCCTCAAAGCGTGCCCTGTCATCCTCAAATATCTGGTTTATCAGAAGATTGCGTTTGAAATAATAGAGAAAATTATAGACCCGCTCGTCTGCGGAGATCCACATGTAATCCCGGCCCCATACACCGTTGCATATGGGGAAGAAATCGGTGTTTTCTTCGCATTCGGCCATAGCTGTTTTGATCTCGTTCTCGTTCATCTCAGGTTAAGCTGTTGTCTCCGGCAGCTTCCGGACTGTAAACGGGCAAAATTCCGATCCCGTGTCAAAGGTTTCGTGACTTTTCTGTGCAGGCCGTAACTCCTGCATGTACAGCGCCTCTGAGTCCCAGTCCTTCCATGACTGTGACTGCCTCTATGGAGGTTCCGCCGGGTGTACATACCATATCCTTCAGTTCCGAAGGAGTTACTTTTGTCTCAAGCAGATATTTAGCAGTGCCGAGCAGGGCCTGTTCGCAGATCGTATAGGCCTTAGCGCGCGGCATGCCGTTCAGCACGGCAGCATCGGCCATCGCGTCTATAAAAGTACAGATGTATGCAGGCGCCGAGCCGCTCACAGCTGTTATGACATCCATGAGCTTTTCGTCTATCTGCTCGCATTTACCGAAGGAATTGAACAGCTCTGCGGCATCCGCAAGCTCTTCCTCCGTAACAAACTCATTCGGTGTAAACCCTGTCATGGATTCACCCACAACAGCGCCGAGGTTCGGCATGATACGGATAAGATGGATGGGGCGCTTGAACATGTCCCCGACCTTTTTGATCGACTGTCCGGCCGCAACGCTTATCACAAGCGCGTCCTCGTTGACATAGTCGCGTATCTCATCAACGACTTTTGCCAGAAGAAAAGGCTTTACAACAAGAAAAATGATGTCAGCCTCACTGCAGAGCTCGACATTGCCGGCCGTAGTCCTTACGCCGTATTTATCTTCAAGCTCTGCGCGTCGTTTAGCGCTGACATCAGATACGATGATATTATTAACGGGCACGATATCAGAAGCCGCAATGCCTCTCGCAATGCCGCCGCCCATATTGCCGCCGCCTATTATGCCGATGATCTTTGAAGGATTCATATCCGACCTCCGTATATCCTGAATTTTGAAATTCAAAAGACGAAAAAGCCCCTATTACCCTATTCTGATATATCATAGCAAGTTTTTGGCGACTTGTAAAGTAATTTGTACCTCCGGACGGATAAATTACAAAGTATTCGATCTTTACTCAACAAGGTTGTTAAGCCAGATACGTTTTTTGAGCAGGTAAACACCCATTACCACCTTAAGAAGATCCGCGGCCTGAACGCATATGTAGAGCGGGATTATCGGCATCGGGGTGGCGATGGTCAGCACAAATGCAAGCGGAAGCGAGACCACCATGATAAATACCGAGTCAAATATAAATGTGACTATCGTCTTTCCGCCCGAACGAAGCGTGAAATACGCAGTATTCAGGAAGGAGTGCACGGGAAGACAGCAGCCGTTTATCCTTAGGAGCACTGCAGCAAGCTTCTTTATGTCCGGGGTCGTGTTGTAAAGCTCCGGAAATACTGGGGCAAGGACAAACTCCAGCGCCCCGAAGAAGATACAGGTAAGGAGAGAAAGCATTATAAGCTTTCTGTCCGTATCCACAGCGCCTTCAAGGTCTCCCGCGCCAAGCATGTTCCCGATTATGATGGCAACAACGGAGCCCATGGAGATGACCATTACGTTAAAGAGGTTGAAGATCGTATTTGAGATATTGATCGCCGCAACAACATCCGGACCGCGCGTTGAATAGCGCTGTGCAAGCATCGTCATGCCGAGGGACCATAAGAACTCGTTCGCAAACAGCGGCGTTCCCTTGATGAGTATCTTCTTTACGATATCTTCGGGCATCTTAAAGGATCTGTACAGCTGCTTTACAAACCCGTTCTTTTCAGCATGCATATGAGTCCAGATAACGACTATGAAAAACTCGAAATACCTGGATACAACAGTCGCGATTGCCGCACCGGTCACACCGAGCTTCGGTGCACCGAAGTGTCCGAAGATGAGGACATAGTTCAGCCCGAGATTTATAACGGTCGCAGTGATGCCCGCTATCATCGGGACAGTGGTCTGCCCTGTCTCGCGGAGCGTTCCCGAATATGCGTTTGAAAAAGCAAACGGGATCAGGCCGATAAGCATAACTGCAAGGTATTCCTTTGCATACAGGAAGATCGCGTCTGTATCGAGCTTTTCAACCTGCTCGCCCTCGGTTATCGTGATAAAGGTCTTGATAAGGCTGTCGCCAAACAGCGTAAATACCGCAAGACCGCCCGCAAGTATCAGCAAACAGACCACAAGCTTAAAACGCATTGTGGTCCGCACACCGTCAACATCTTTTTTGCCGTGGTACTGGGCTGTAAAGATACCGGGGCCCGAAACAGCGCCAAAAAGCGCAAGGTAAAAGACGAACAGGAGCTGGTTCACTATCGAAACACCTGTCATCTGCTCGGTTCCGACGGCCCCGACCATGATATTGTCTAAAAGACTGACGAAATTGGTAATGATGTTCTGCAGGATTATCGGGATCGCGAGCATCATCACTTTTTTATAAAACTCTTTGTTACCAAAAAACTTACTCATTTCAAAAACCTGTTAAGGAGCCATCTTTGCCACATTCTGTGCTAATTCCCTGTTCCTTGAGACCATTTCTCTTGCAAGCTCGTTATATTTTGTGCCGCCCTTTTTCGGATTGCCGAGGGACATGAACAGCTTCTTTTCGGCCGTATCTTTTACGTTCGATGAATACTGCATTATTGCATAAGGTGCATCCTGCGAGCTGTCGTATTTCTTCAGGATCTCACCGAGCTCCATGAATACAAAATCGAGTTTTGTCAAAAGATCGATAACGGCATGGAACAGACCGCGCACGATGAAATAATCGTGCTGCCCCATGAGCGCCTCTATCTCCGCAATGTGTTTATTTGTTCCGTTTATGAAGATATCTCCGCCTGTTTTAAGTTCGGATTCGAGTTCCTCATACTCACGTGTAATCCTGTCGACAACATAGAACATGTTGACAGCCGACGGATTGACATGGGTGCTGTCGGAAAGCAAACCCTTCAGGTTGTTCAGGACCGAGATCTCATAATTCATCTGTTCGGTGACAAGCTTCAGGTTTTCATCAAACGGCTTATCCTTGCTCACTCCTTCGATGTCGCTAAGAAACTTGCCGCGGTTGAACTTGCTGATGAAATAATTGTACTCATGGCAGCACTTGTCAATGTTTGCAAGATAATCGCCCGTTACGACCGCATGCATATCCCTGTCGAAGCTTATGAATTCGCTTGCTTTCAGCAGATAAACCCTGTTGAAGTAATCAATGTGAGCGCATACCGCATTCATGACATCCGAGGCCTTTGTGGCAAGCCTGTAGGCACTGAGCACGGCCTCGCGGTCTTCGAAGTTGTTTGACCCGTCCTTTCTGGTCAGATAGTCATTCCCCTTCTTCAGCCAGGGATTCTTCGTCGCGATATCTTTATAACGGCCGTTTCTGAGCTCGTATGTTGCTGTATCGAGAGCTGCGCGCATATCGTCGATGTTTCCGCTCTTTATGAAGGAATCATACTGCTTCTCCGCATGTCTGAAAGCAGATTCCACCTCATCGATAAGCACTTTGACATCGGCTTTTGTCATGCACAGGGAATCGCATTCCACATCCTGTCCGTCATCCTCAAGCACACCGTGGAAATCTATTACATCCATTTCTTCATCCATTGCTTTTCCCCCTTAGAATCTGTTCTCGTAAGATGTGATATACCATCTGCCGCTGCCCACGCGCCTTAATGTGTGATTAACGGGTGAACCGATCTGTTTTCCGTTCATGTCGATGGCATAGGTCTGTACAACGGCCTCTTCTTCCTTTTCTCCGTAGGCTTCCTTGATCTTTGCCTGCTCGTCCTCATCAAGGAAGAAGTTGTCGATGCTGTTGTCGTCATATCCCTGAAGCACCTTCACCACAGTCTTTTCGGGATTGATGAAAGCGTGGATATATTCCCCGTGGAAGCGCTCCTGATGGAGATCCCAGTGGTAAGTCACAAGGCTCTGCTGGATAGGATTCTCGCGTCTGTCGGGATCGATGCAGTCGAGATAAAGGTTGTAGTTCTTTTCTTTGATCGCATACATGAATATTTCGATAAGGCGCTCCGGCGTAACATCTGCGGGAACGGACTTCACGGTATAGCAGGAATCCTTTAATTCCGCAAGCTTGTCCTCGTCAACGAATCTGCCGGTGTGCTCGCCCTTCTCGTCATAAACGCCCATGATGTGTCCGGGAACATAAAGCGCGATGGGTTCAACCTCCCAAGCCATAACGGGCGGCGCAACCTGGTTCTCGCCGGCATCCGGAGACTCCATTGCAAGATCGTTTATGCGGCCGATCACAGTCCACTCTTTTACCTCGTTCATGGTCGTATCGACCTGGCGGCGGTAACGCTTTACGGCTTCATAAGGCCCGAGCCATGCGCGGCCGTCTATCCTCACGAAATACATGCCGTCCGAACGCGTGCCGCACCAGATGAATTCGCCCACGGAGCCGTGGAACTGGTTATCGGGATATCTTACATTGTCAAGGACAACTATCTTGCCCTTCATATCGTCAAGTGTATATTTGTTAAGATCGGGTGTGGGAAATGCCTTTTCAAGCCTGTTCTCCGTATTTGCGACAAGGATATCGTTCCATGCCTTCTCGCTGGCATCCGCAAAGTGCTTGCGGATCCGCTCCTCGTTCTCAAGGTAAACCGTCATGGACGGATCGATGGTCGCGATATTGCCCGCTCCACCCTTTACGCATGCTTTCGCACGGGAATAAAGGTCCTGAATACGTTCATCACCCGGAGCAAATTCCACAAGCAGCTTTATCCTGCCGAGTGCGTCTTCCTTGCTGCGGAAATTGTAATTTGCAGCACCCTGGGCACGAGCCACTTCTTTTTCGTATTCCTCGAGATAATGCGCAGCCTGCGCTATGCGTGCACTGAGGTTGGATGCGTCAATGTTAAATACCGAACCGTCAAACATATTCATATTTCCTTTCTGTCTTAACATTTTGCGGGCTCCCGTGAATTTTTCCGCTCCCGTCCCCGCAATGTCTCACGAGCCCTATTATGTATTTTTTTCAGCTTTTTGTCAATATTGTGCCCCCTAAATTGCGTAAAGAACACGATAACCGTTTTAAATTCCGTTGTGAGTCAGGTAGATACGACCCCACTGACTCACAATTCCGTTTGACGAAGCGCTTTTTGAGTGATAAAATGCATATCACAGGGCAACGAACCACCCTGGATGTTGAAAAATAACAGGCGCGGGCCTTTAAGCCTGTCCTGTGAATACGGAGGAAACCATGTCATTATTAGACTCATTAAAGAACCTCATTTCAAAGAATGCGGGCGAAGCTGTCAACCAGCTTTCACACAGCGCAAAAGCCAAACTTACGAGTGCGGTTGAGGACGCTAAGAAGAATGTCGAAAAGGCTATGGCCACAAGGACAAAGACCTTTAAGTTCGACAAGATCCCCACAACCGTTGAGGAGCTTAAAGCCCTTCCCGGCGGCGATATGAAGGATCCCTTCGCATCCGTTGCGATGACAGTCCTTGCGCTGAACATGTACTACACCGACAAAGAAGCCGGTATTGCCGCATTTGACTATGTTATGGGTCCGGGAGAGCTTGCAAACCTTCAGATCCAGGGTATCGACTCAAGCATTCAGCAGAACGGTCCTTATGTTCCGATATCCTACTTTGAAGGTGCAAAGCCCGAAAACAATTACACCCCTTCAAAGCCGTACACCATAAAGGTTTACGAATTCGCAACAAGCAAGGATATCTACGATCAGGGCTACTACAGGCTCTTTGTCAAGTCCGGCGGCGGCGATTCCGAGCGTCCTGTCCGTTTAAGGCACAAGCCTTCTACGGATGAATGGTTCGCAAATGAGTTCTCATCGCTCTATTTAGGTATCAAAAAAGCACAGAAAGATGATGAATGGGCTTAAGACCCGTAAGTAAGGGGGCAGAAAAATGGCAGACAACAGACCAAGCGGAAGAAATGTCCATCACTCCGGCACAGGCTCGGTAGGAAAGACCGGAAGCGGTCTCGGTACCGGTCCCGTCGGTAACGCCGATTATTCCGGCAGAAGGCGCAGCAGTTCGGGCGGTTCAGGCGGTCCCGGCGGCTTTGGCGGAGGCGGGCTTCCCACAAGAGGAATCTTCGGCGGGAGCGGGCTTCTTATCGTAATCGTGATCGCATTCTTCCTGATAAAGAGCTGCAGCGGAGATAAATCCGGAATCTTCAATCTCTTCGGAAATCTTGTCGGAAACAGCGGTACATCGAGCATATTGAGTCTTCTCGGAGCAGGCACCGACTACCAGACGAGTTCCGACGATTACAACACCGCATCCGGAGCAACGGTAGTCTCCAACACCGACAAAGCACTCGATACGACCGTTGCCGCAGGTTCAAGGGCAAAATACACCAAACTCAAAGGCAACGGCAATGACACCGTGACGATCCTTGTGTATATGTGCGGAACGGACCTTGAATCCAAGCACGGCATGGCTTCGTCGGATATGTCCGAAATGGCAAAGGCAACGCTTTCGGACAAGGTCAAGATCATTATTTACACAGGCGGAACAAAGACCTGGAAAACAAGCGCGATCAGCAATTCGAACAACCAGATCTGGAAGATCGAAAACGGCGGCCTCAAAAAGCTTGAGGATAACATGGGCAGCAAGTCCATGACAAATCCCGACACGCTCGTTGAATTTATAAATTACGGCTTTAACAATTACGCTGCAGACCGCATGGATCTTATCTTCTGGGATCACGGCGGCGGCTCCGTTACAGGCTACGGCCACGATGAGAAGTTCTCTTCGTCGGGTTCCATGACGCTTGCCGGCATCGACTCCGCATTAAAGAAAGCAGGAAAGAAGTTCGATTTTATCGGCTTTGATGCGTGTCTTATGGCAACGCTCGAAAACGGCCTGATGCTTTCGAACTACGCGGACTACATGATCGCATCTGAAGAGACCGAGCCCGGTGTCGGCTGGTACTACACCAACTGGCTTACAAAGCTCTCGCAGAACACCTCGATGCCGACGACCGAGATCGGCAAGAATATCGTAGATGATTTCATAACCGTCTGTGCCCAGAAGTGCAGGGGCCAGAAGACAACTCTTTCGCTTGTGGATCTCGCGGAGCTTTCAAACACCGTTCCTTCAGCGTTAAGCAGCTTTGCAACCTCAACAAAGGGGCTTATCACCGGAAAGAAATTCGAAACCGTAGCCGATGCAAGGAGCACAACGAGAGAATTCGGTTCCTCTTCGAACATCGACCAGATCGACCTTATCGACTTCGCAAACAACTTAAATACAACAGAATCCAAAGCTCTTGCAAAAGCACTTGACGGCGCGATCAAGTATAACCGCGCGGGAAGCACAATGTCGAATTCCTACGGGATCTCGATCTTCTTCCCCTATAAAAAGCTTTCAAGCGTTGACAGGACCGTAAAGATCTACGACCAGATCGGCATGAATTCCGATTACACCAAGTGTATCAAGGAATTCGCAAGTTTAGAGACAGGCGGTCAGGTTTCGGGCGGCGGCGCAAACTCCGTTCTCGGTTCGCTCTTAAGCGGCTATTCGCAGAACCAAAGCAGCGGCGGCGGCATGGGCAGCATCCTCTCGATGCTCTCCGGCCTTTCAAGCCCGTCTTCCGGAAGCACCATTGCAGAGGGCCTCGGCACCTCGCTCCTCGGTTTCCTTACGGACCGTTCCATGAGCGACAACGATATGGCCGATTACCTCTCAAATCACTACTTTGACTCTTCAAAGCTTGTCTGGACCAAGGAATCCGGCAAGAATGTGATAAAGCTTGCAGACGATCAGTGGGATATGGTCAAGGATATAGAACTCAACGTGATGTACGACGATGGTGAAGGCTTTATCGACCTTGGCATGGACAACATCCTCAATTACGACTCAGCCGGCAATCTCATCGGCGATTACGACGGTTCCTGGCTTGCCCTCAACGGACACATTGTGGCTTATTACCACGTTTCGACGGTCGGGAACACCCACACGGGCTACATTCCTGCATTCGTGAACGATAAGCGCGCGCAGATTGAGATAGTCTTTGACCAGCAGAATCCTTACGGCTACATCACCGGTGTAAGATATATCTACACCACGGAGACCGAAACCGAAGCAAAAGCCATGATAGGTCTCGAACAGGGCGATGAGATACAGCCCATCTGCGATTATTATGACTACGACGGCAATTATAAGGATTCATACGATCTCGGTACCTCTTTCAAGCTCGGAAAAACTGTCGAGCTTGCAAACGTGACCATCAACGATCCCGAACATCTCAAAGCAGTTTACTGCTTCACGGATATCTATCAGGAGAAGTACTGGACACCCGTAGTACCGTAAATATTAACGATTATCAATGCCGGTGCAGTCTCCTGCGCCGGCAAGAAGGTGGATTATGAGTTTATTGACTGAATGGCGTAAAAACGCTTATGAAACTGAACGCTCCCAGAGAGACAAAGAGCTTTTCTGGACTACGTATTTTAACAAAGAACAGGGCATATATGAGAAGCTCCTTGCCGCTCCCAAAGAAACCGTGACCGGCACAGTTAAGGAGCTTGCCGAGAAGTACGGCTGCACTGTCATGATGATCACCGGCTTTCTTGACGGTATCAACGATTCGCTCAAGACTCCGAACCCGATCGAAGAAATGACCGAAGACACTCCTGTGTCTCTCGATTTCGATCCCGAGAAGCTTTATTACAACATGGTTGCCGCAAAGGCAGACTGGCTGTACAATCTTCCGGCATGGAACGATATCCTTACCGAAGAGAGACGAAAGGAGCTTTATAAGGAGCAGAAGAATTCAGGCACGGTGCATGTCGAAAAGAAAGTCGGCCGCAACGATCCCTGCCCCTGCGGAAGCGGCAAGAAGTATAAATTCTGCTGCGGAAGATAATATTTCTACCCGAACGTAAATGGAGCCCTTGGCTGTAAGCAAGCTTACGCCAAGGGCATTCGTTTATCGCGCAAAAAAACATGACAGCCTCGCAGCTTGCGGGGTTGTCATGTTTTATTATTCAGCCGGTGAATGCCTGTTTCGGATCACTGTCTTTTTTCTTCCAGCAGCTTCTTTTCAAACCTGCTGCAGATATTTGTAATGTGAACGGCTCCAAAGCCGGCGCACAGCGTCCTTAAAAGCAGAGCGTAAGTATCGTCTATGAGAATGCAATCCTCATATTGCACACCCTCTTTTTCGGCATATTCTTTCATGGTCCCGATCTTTTCGTCTTCACTCCCAACCGATATCACTTTCTCAAAGATGCCGGGGTAATTTTTGTCTACGAACTTCTGCTTTGCTCCGGGCTCATGGTCGTTATATACGACTGTCAGGATAAATATCCTGTTTCCAAGAGCCTTCTGTTCCTCAAGAAAGGCTTTGAGAGCCGGAACGGGCTCGCAGTATTCGTAGGAATCGTCGCCTTTTTCCCTGCAAAAGGGATCCCAGGCTTCATCACTCATCCCAATCTGCGGCTTACCGTCCACCATGTAGACCGGAGCGCTTGAAGTGCCGTCTATATCAACAAATATTAGTTTCATCAGTCGTGACTCCTTGCGAGGTTTTCAAGCTCCTCGCGTACCTTGTCGACAGAATCGGAAACAACTGCCGCAGAAGCGGATATCTGCTCTGTTGAAGCCGCAAGGCTCTGTGTCCTTGAATTAACACCCGAAACGATCTCAAGCAGCGTCTTTGTCTCAGTAACGATCTTTTCGATGTATTCGCGGATCTTCTGGTTATTGGTGGAGCTGCCTGCTGCAGTCTCACGGGATGTTGCGGCAAGCGCATTGATCTCATCGGCAACGACCGCAAACCCACGGCCCGCCTCGCCTGCTCTTGCTGCTTCGATCGATGCGTTGAGCGCAAGGAGGTTTGTCTGTGAAGCGATGCTTACAACCATGCCGTTGCTCTCTTCAAGCTCATGGAGCACTTCAAGGATAGTGGCCATGGAGCTGTCAAGCTCCTGGCAGAACCTCTGGACTTCAAGAACATCAGACGAGATTCCCGATGTTTCTTCGGCATTGTCATTGTTACCCTGGATAACGCTGTCAAGCGAGCTCTTGAGCGCTCCGAAGTGCTCATTGATATTGTCGATGGTCTCATAGAGCACGCTCTGCCTCGATTCAAGGGTGGCTCTCTCCCGCTCTACCTGGGACTCGGCTTCGGCACGCTCGTTCTCAACCACATTCTTTAAGTAATGTACGCAGTTCTCTTTATGATTGAACCCGTTGTAGATGGCGGTTGCCATATCCTTACAGGTATCGTATCCGCAGCAGGAACAGTTGATCTTACGGGATTCCTCTGTTGTCTTCTGCATCGAGACAAATATTTTTTCAAGCTCTGCCTGTGACGGGGTCTTTATCTTACAGGAAGCGGACCTGTCGGTATAGCGTCTGATATAATCATTAAGATTGAGCTTCTCGAACTGCTTGTTAAGAGCCTTCATACGCTGTTCAGGAGTAAGCTTTTTGCTCCATGCGTCATTCTTCTTTAGGTTCTTTACGGACTCGCGGATCTTAAGGAGAGCGCAGAGAGCATCATCCGTCTCCGAAATCTCCGGATCGGTGCCGGTGCCGCAGATACAGCCGTTCTCACAGTTAAGCGCATCTATGAAGAGATAAGGTGTTTTATGCCTCTGGATCTTGTCTTTATTTGCCTTTAAGAAGTTGTACATCCTCTTCTCGCCCTCGATCTGGCGGATGAAGACGCTTTCTCCGAGCAGCCAGTAAACATTTTCTTTAAGTCCGCCGGGTTCCGGATATATCGAGCCGAGACCATACTCTATCTCATCCGAGCATGCGGGCCCGGATATCCTGTTCTTACGGACATATTCCATAAGATGATCAAAGGTCACATTATATTCGATATAGCCCTTGTTGTTAGGGTCGTCGATCTCGTTTTTCTTTGCGATACAGGGACTGATAAAAGCAAGCTTATCCCTGATGCCCATCTCTTTTTTCGCGTAAATGGCCGTACACATCATAGGACTCTGTACAGGGAAAAGCGAAGGGATAAGCTCCGGCATATATTTCTCGATATATCCCACAACAGCGGGACAAGGCTGGGAAATGCCGCCTAAGAAGTTGTTCTTCTGAATGTAGTTGATGTAAGCCCATGTAGTTATATCCGCACCGAAGGATACGCTGATGATACGCTTTACGCCGCATTTCTTAAGGCCGCCGAGGACACTCTCGTATTCTCTCGGATAGTTTGCCTTAAAGGCCGGTGCAAGCAGGATCGATATGGGTGTTCCCTTTTTAAGATCCTCAAAAAATCTCTCCGTGTCATCCCTGAATTCCCTTGCATTGTGTTCGCACACATCAAAGCAGGCGCCGCAGGAGATACAGCGGTCTCCGTCAACCTCGATACGTGCCGTGCCGTCCATGTTCGGCTCGTCCGAAACGCAGGCGCCCATGCAGCTGCATGCCTTAATACACTTATTACACCCTACACAATTGCTGTTGGTATAAACCAACCCCTGTCCATATGCCATATCACAGCCTCCTAAATAATTTTTAATTACGCATATCAATACAATATGACATTCTGCTATTTAGTTATTATCTCACAAAAGCTGTTAAAAGTCAAAATAAAACACCAAATTTATATCATTATTATTTAATTAACAAAGAACATGCGAGGCAAAAAGCTGAACATCCGGAGCAGAATAAAGATGAAAAGCCGGAACAAAAGCATAAACACTCCTGTTCCGGCTGTTTCAATCCGTTTCGTTATATCACTTTGTCAGTTTCATAAGTATCTCATTGCTGCGCTCAACAAAGCGTGACATCGCGTCTGCGGGGAGAGGCTTGTAGGTCATGAGCGCAAGATCGTAAAGCTGTTCGCAGATAAGCTTTACGGTGTCGCCCTTGCGATGCTCGAGAATGTACTGTACAAGCGGATGATTGGCATTTAATACAAGCTTTCCTTCGTCGCCGCCAAGATCCGATGCGCCCATGCCGTACATCTTCATCATATCCTGCATACGGCGTGTTTCCTCAGAGAATACCATGACCGAAGCCACTTTTTCGTTCTTGATGCGCTGGAGCTCGACATCCAGCTTATCCTTTGCAAGTTCCTCCTTGATGATCTTTGCGATCTGCTCCTGTTTCTGCTTGAAGAGCTTTTCATCTTCTTCGGAAAGGTCATCCTTTACGGTAGCGGAAACATCGGCATCTATACGCATAAAGCGGAGTTCGTTCTTTTCGTCTGCGGCTTCAAGCTGCGAAATGAAGGGCTGGTCGATATTGTCGGGAAGGATGACAGCATTCATGCCTGCATCCTTGAAGAGCTTGATGTACTGGCTCTGCTGACGGACATCGGTTACATAGTAAACGATCTTGTTGAGCTTCTTTGGCTTTTCTTCAGGCTTTCCGGCCTCCCCGGATACATCCTTGTTTTCACCTTCGGTGATATCCTTTGCAGTGCCGTCGATAACGTTCTTGTCGTCATCTTCGAAATCGTTCTCATCATGGCTGTCGGATTCTTTCTCCTCGGCATTTCCGCCCTTTAAGTACTCCTCAAGGGTAAGGTACTTGTCGTTAAGGTCCTTAAACAGCATGTAATCCTTCATACGGTCGCGGAACTTCTCGTCCTTTAAACAGCCGTATTTCAGGAACGGAGCGATATCATCCCAGTACTTCTCGTAGGACTCACGCTCTACGTTGAACATGCCGGTAAGCTTGTCCGCTACCTTCTTTGTGATGTAATCCGAGATCTTCTTTACAAAGCCGTCGTTCTGCAGCGCGCTCCTTGATACGTTGAGCGGCAGATCCGGGCAGTCTATGGTGCCCTTTAAGAGCAGCAGATACTCAGGGATGACCTCTTTGATGTTATCCGCAATAAACACCTGGTTCGAGTAAAGCTTTATGGTGCCTTCAATACGCTCATATTCCATGTTGATCTTCGGGAAGTACAGGATACCCTTGAGTCTGAACGGGTAGTCCATGTTCAGGTGGATGTAGAACAGAGGCTCCTTGTAGTCGTGGAAGACCTTGCGATAGAAATCCTTGTATTCCTCATCCTTGCAGTCTGAAGGGTTCTTTGTCCAGAGCGGTGCAACATCATTGAGCGGCTTAACTTCCTTCTCCTTGTCACCATCCTTCTTTTCTGCATTCTCGTTTGTGAAGTAAATGGGTACAGGCATGAACGAGCAGTATTTCTCGATTACTTCTTTTGCCCTGTACTCGTTCGAAAACTCGTAGCTGTCTTCGTTAAGGTAAAGTGTTATCTCTGTACCGCATTCCGTCCTTGTGCCCTCGGACATCTCAAAGGTCATGCCCTCTTCGCTCGACCAGAGCACCGGAGCTGCATCCTTCTGCCAGGAAAGTGTGTTGATCGTTACCTTGTGTGCAACCATAAATGCCGAGTAGAAACCGAGGCCAAAATGTCCGATGATCTGGTCGTCATTGGCCTTATCCTTGTATTTTGCAAGGAATGCCTCTGCACCGGAGAATGCGATCTGGTTGATGTATTCCTTGACCTCATCTGCCGTCATACCGATACCGTTATCGGTAATCTTTATTGTCTTCTCGTTCTGGTTTACGGAAACATCCACCTTCCACTCCTTGCCCTCGGGAAGGTTATATTCGCCGATCACTTCAAGCTTTTTTAGCTTTGTGATGGCGTCGCAGCCGTTAGAGATAAGCTCACGCATGAAAATGTCGTGATCGGAATACAGCCACTTTTTGATTATCGGAAATATGTTTTCCGAATTGATTGACAAACTGCCTTTTTCAGTACTCATACCAAACCTCCAAAACTATAAGAACCCTTGCGGTCCAAGATGTTCATAATGATCTGTCTGCTTCGCGTGAAACAGACAATGCCCTGTAGGGCCAAAGAGAATAATAATACTCCCCGGGTAAAAAGTCAAGAAAAAATTAGCACTCAAATCAATTGAGTGCTAACAATCTGTTTAACTCCGGTCTTCCAAGTATTTCTTCATTTTTTTCAAAAGGCAGGAATAAATCACTGTAAACACATTGTTGCTCTTTTAGCAAGATATTTACACTGAGACTGTGACAACATCTTTCTGTCTTTGGATCCGTGTATTTCTGAATGGAACATGCTTCGTTTTGTCGGCAGATACTTTAGAACCGCCTCACAAGATGTGCAGTCTCCGGCTGATATACTGAAAATGGCTCCATAAAAGAATAGACGCATAGCGGCAATAACTACATTTTCATCTCTTCCACCTGCTCGTTCTACAGAAAGTCCATTTTTATCTTTGAATACTGCAGACGATAATTCTCCGTTTTCTTTCCAGAACATCGGCATTATTTCGGGAGGATAAACTGCACGATACAGCTTTTCAAACATTTCAAACTGCTCCGTCATAGAATTCCCTCACAATCTTCTTTACTGCAACGTCATCAACAGCAATAGTACTCTGCTTTTCTCCTCCGTCTGCGTCTATCTGGAATACATTGATCGAATCTTCGAGGAACTCCATTTCAAGGTATTCACCATTTCCGTTTTCCCACTCAAGCTGTACAGCATCGCATGCTGTGGGAAAGATCTCCGGCTGAATTTCAAGGCTCATCAACAGTTTACGTACATTTTTAATAATACTCTCGGGAAATCTTTCAGCTCCGTTGTTATTCCAGTTATCCGGCAGCTTTTCTATTTCAGAGAGCCGCTTTAGGTTTATTATCTTATCTTTTCCGTACAAATAAGATGTGTATGCGGCGGCGCGCTTTTCCATTGTCAATCTTTCGTACGTTTCCTGGCTAATAAGATAAACAAAATTATTACCGGGGCGAGCAATCTGAATTGTCTCGCCTTCAGCGACCTGACTGCACCATGACTTGAAATTATCTCTTACTTCCATGCTTTTGGCAAAGATCATTTTAATCCTCCGTACGTTTTCTGATATGTTTTCCGTACGTAAATTATATTTGGTTTGGAAGTATTTGTCAAGGCTTATTTAATTGACATTTCTATGACTTATCTTACGCTATTCAATGACCGGAATATTGAAGTGTATCTGAATTGTCCCTCAAATATTATAAAAAAATAAGGACCTTCCGGCCCTTTTCTTTGTTTATGGGTATCCGTCATCATAATGGCTTTTATCCAGAACATCCTCATGAAATGGGATCATTCTCGTTAATTGACATGCATTCATGTTGCATAGGGCACCTTTTCCGCTTTTTCATCATACTAATACACCATGGCTTTTAAAACCGTAACATACAAACTCAACTCAAGAACTTTCCTGTACCATTCTTTGACTTCAGTAACAGTAAGATCCCCAAATGGTTTATATTCTGTAATGGTATCACATATTCTAACGGTATCTCCGACATTATCGTCGAAGGGTTCACCAGCATCTTTAGGCTTAAAGTTTTCTTTCACCGAAGAAATTTCCTTTACTTGGGATAATACCTTTTTTATCTCTCCTATAACGTTTTGTGTTTTATCGTAATAATCATCCCCCAAATAGTATGCCCCGTCTCCCCATGCCTTAGCTGCGTAAGCTGCATAATTACTTGCTTCTTCGCATAACGAGCTTGCGCTTTCCAAATAAGAATAAATCAATTTCTTATCGTCTTCTGTCCATATAGTCGGGTCAGGAGTCGGAGTTGGGGTATTAATAGGTGTTGGGGTTGGGGTTGGGGGCGGGGTAGAAGTTGTCTTGTTCTTCTCTGTATTGTTACCACATGCAATTACAAAAATTGCTAATGCTGCTATCAGACTCAATAACCGTGTTTTCTTTATCATTTTCTCACTCCTCGCCTTTCACATTATTATCAAGTTAATCATATTGAATTCTTACTGTTGCTTTCTTGATTAAATAACCCGAGTCTTTAATCATCATTTCAAACTGATTGCTCTCACCAGGTTCCAACCATGAAGAGCCAACGGCATATGTCCAATCTGTATTTACTACCTTGCCATCTGCATCTTTACAAGAAGCTTTTACCTTAACATATTTAACCCGATATGAACCATTATTCGTTATTGTCCCGGATACATAACAATAACCACTTTTATGCTCTACCTTCACATTCGACACGTCCATATACAACATACAGTATGTACTATGTGACATCTCATAAGATGAGGAATCATATGAATTCTTTGATGTTTTCTGATTATTATTACTCGAGTTTCTGCTATTCGATGATGCAATCTTAGGTATTAAGAAAGCACATATCAATATAAGAACAACCGCAGCTATTCCAATTGGCAACACAATTCTTCTTTTATTACCCTTGGAAATAGTGTTTTGTGATCCATTGTAACTGTTTTCGATTTGTGCACCGCAGAACGAGCAAAACGCCGAGTTGTCAACAATCGAATTCCCACATTTTGGGCAGATCATTTTTTCTCCCTTCTGAGTGTTAAGGATATAATAAATCAAACATTATTTTCTGAGGACTCCGGTTTATTAATTGAGGGGCTCTTTTTTCTCTTTCTTAAGAGAATAACTCCGCTATCACTTGCAACCGATAGTATCAAAAGCGCAATTAGTAATATCAGTTCAATGTAGTATACGGCTCCGAATGAAATGAATGTTTCCTCAAAATAAATACTTGTATTCTTACGTGCAATAGGAGTTTCATGAGAATAATTAAATGATCTCGAACCACAGATGCTTCCAATTATCAAAAATAATAAAGCTGCTGAACTGCATACAATATTTATGCTTTTAATATAAAATCCCTTGATCCACCCTATCCATCCAATGACAATAATAGCGGCTAAAAAAGCAATAATACAATACACAGCTCCATTACCAAAAAGCCAGAAATTCGTCTTAGAAACCAGCCGGGCAAAAATAGAATTTATGATTTCTGTAGAAGAACTAAACTCATGACCTGATATAATGGTCTTTGAGTCAAATCTAAAAGAAAAGAACGGTCCAATGGCTAACAAAAGCCCCCCTGCAAGACAAATAATGGTATATAATACCACATCATAGTTCCTATTCTCTTTGCTGGTTTTTTTTACATTAAACATAATGATCTCTCCTGTGCCTCTTTATTGTTGTTTTTCTTTTATTTTCTTAAAAGTCTCCTGCAACACTTCGATTCCTTTTCCGACTAAAGCAGGGCTAATACTCTTGACAATCTCCAAAACCACATCTACGAAACTACTCTTAAAGGTATTTGCAAGTGTTTCTCCCAATGGAGCCTTTTCTATATCCCCACAAAGCTTCGCCTCATTATTGTAGTTCTTTCTAAATGTTTCTTGAAAAGCCTTCTTTTCCTTATCACTCATCAATTGTCCGATCAGATTAAGAAAATCCGTGGGGGAAACAATCAAGAGATTTGTTGTAAGCGATGTGTCGACATAACTTCCTTGCTCGTCTATCCAGTTTTTTAGTTCATAATACAAATTTCGATCTCGGAGGTTGATACGAATCTTTCCTCCCTCATATCTTGCTTTGTCAGCCACCCGTAAAAAAGACTGTTTCCAATCAAATCCCTCATAGGGATACTGTAATTGTTTCTTAACTTTTAATGTGCTTACCTTACTCTGTGGTATTCCCAACTGCTTAGCCAAAGTGTAATCACTATATGAGTTGATGTCTGCTTCTGACTTGTCAAGGATCGCCTCAATATAGATTGAAAATAGGAGAACCTCAAAATCTGACTTCTGCATTGTCCCAAAGTTTCCGAGAAAATAGTTCTCAGCAACCTTGTCAAAAGCACGCGCTTTCAATTCATCATCCGCAAATATGGATTTATAGTTCTTTCGCAGGTTTTCAAAGTCATACCTTTCCATTCAAGCCTCCCTTCACTATTTGAGCAAGTTAATGCAAGTAAATACGGAATTGTGTACTTTTCCGAAACAAGATTAAAGATTTGGATGAAATGATATTTTTTCAATAATTCAAGATTTATCTTGACCGTTTTTGTATCTTGCGTTATAATACACGCTGTATCTAAGCAAAAAAAAGAATTCGGAAAAGTACACCTTTCCGAATTCTTTTTACATCAGCCATATCCATCTATTCCGCTTTTTCTGCTGTTATCCGCTCCCCATACTTCTTAGCTCTCTCAAAGAACGTAGTCTGTGCCATCCCGCATTCTCTCGCAGCCTCTGATATAGATATTTCCTTACTTCTCCAGCGCTCGTATACCTCATTAAAATTCTCCGGCAGCAGCATTGGTCTTCTTCCAAACCGCACTCCTTTTGCCTTTGCGGCTGCTATACCCTCTGCCTGTCTTTTTCTTATGTTTGAGCGCTCGTTCTCCGCCACATAAGACAGAAGTGCCAAAACAAGGTCACTTATAAAGGTTCCGAGCAGATTCTTCTCACGTCTGGTATCAAGAATGGGCATATCAAACACAAAAATGTCCGCCCGCTTTCCCTTTGTGATCAAGCGCCATTGTTCCAGTATTTCCTCATAGTTTCGCCCAAGTCTGTCGATACTGCTTATGCAGAGCAGATCATCTGCCTTAAGCTTCTTCATAAGCTGGATAAACTGTGGACGATTGAAATCTTTTCCGGACTGTTTATCCACATATATATTTCTTTCCGAAACCCCCATCTTCCGCATAGTGATCAGCTGCCTGTCCTCGTTTTGATCCTTTGTGCTAACACGCACATAGCCGTACATATTTCCCATAGAATGAGCTCCTTTCGTGATGAGACCGCATTAGTATTATGGCCATCATAGTATTGGCTCTATTCTATTCTTTATTGTTGATAATATCGCTTGATCATGACAAGAAAACAGAAGTACTTATTCCATTTATAAGAATACAGCCTTATAAATGAGCGAGTTAACTCCGGGGACAAAGCCACTTGTCCCTGATTTTTGGGGAGGCTTATGCAAATATCGTCAAAAGAGGAGCGGTAGCACCACTCCCCTTGCCAAGCGTATTAATGATTTTGATATTCTTGAAAAAGCATGCAAAGAGTTCCGATCCCTTAACCTCAGTCATACTCAAACAATCCCTGGACTGCATCCGAGACATCCATTATGTCTCCGTAGTTCAGGGTATCTTTTTTGTTGCATGCTCTTGCTGCCGGATCGATCAGTTTTATCTGCTCGCAGATCACTGTTCCTTTCGTACCTTGCTTTCCAATGACTGCAATATGAACCGGTCCGGCGGGTACTCTATCTTGCATCAGACAAACATGAAATACCCCCGTAGCCCTGATAAATGTATTTTTGCTGACCACAACGAACAGCATCTTACTGTATCCCTCGATGCTTATGATATCTCCCTGGCAAAATGTACTCATAGAAGTTCTCTCCCCTTAGGTTTCCCCCAATTGAAATCAGTAACCGAAATCTTCCCTTCATACTCTGCAAGCCGTTCTTCAAAGTTCTTATGCCTGAACCGCTTTCTAAGCACTATCGCGTCATTTTCTATACTGATATCGAGTATATCCATCGTTTTGAGTTGCATTTTTTCCAGAATATCTTTCGGAATGCGTATTCCCTGGCTGTTTCCCCATGTTCTGATCGCTACCTGATCCATTGCTGCACCTCCTAATGTATATACATTATACAGTATAATTATCTAAAAATCAATCCCGTTTTCCCTTCCGGGCGAAGATCTGCACATAATGTAAAGGCCTTGCTTTCGCACGGCCTTTTAACTTACAGTCCAAGTATCTCATTTTTTCTTCTTTTTCGCCAGAACAACCGCTATGACTACTCCTGCCACAACAACCACACTGCCTGCGATAATGAGGAATATCAGTAAACCGTTACCCTCGTCGCTGTCATCATAGTCGTCGGTCTTGTGGTGACTGCTTCCCTTGGGTGTGGGAGTTTTTTCTGTGGTTTCGCCCGAAGTCGGCTTATTGTCGCCTTCGCCGGGTGTAGGCGAGTTTTCCGGCTCTGTCTCGATCTTTTTGAAGATTGCATACAGATCAAGGTTTTCGTTGGCATAAAAATCATATTCGGCTTCTTTTGAAAATTCCGCACCGTTTGCGCCGTTAAGACGCCATTCAACGAACTCGTAGCCGTCTTTCGCCGCGGCTTTTATCGTGACTATAGTGCCCTCGGTTGCATAAAAACCATAACCCGAATCCTGAAAGCCGTTCGTCTTCTCTCCGTCTGTTAAAAGGTACACCTGACCTCCGCTCCATTTCTGGTTCAAAGATATATCATAAACAGAGACACAGATATCAAACTGTGCTTTGTCCGGGAGGACCTTAAATGTGAACTCTGCGGTATCGAGCAGCATCCAGTCGAATGCCGTACCCGTGCCGTCAATGTCGTAATACAGTGAAGCAGTTGCCTTATATTCTCCTTCCGGAAGGCCTGTATTTGGCTGAACACTGCCTGCATTGTACATATTGTTTACCATATATGTTCCGCCGATGGATGCCCAAAGGCTGAACGCATCTGTATCGCCCGAAAACTCTATCTTATAGTGCTCATCATCGCAATTCAGATTGTATGCGCCGATAATGTCGACCCTGAAGATGTAGTTGGTCGTTTCCGTGTATCCTACGGTTGCCTCGCCGCAGTCTATGTTTTCAAGTTTTGCCTTGTATTCGGACGGGTCTCCCGGTTTTTCCTTCCATACGGCATTTACCGTCATATTCGAGCCGGGCTGGAAAGGCGTACCCGGAGAAAATGTGCCGTAACCCGGTATCTCCCAGCCGTCAAACTCCATACCGTCGGGAGCACCGAAACCGTTCTCCGGAAGCGTGAAATCTGCGCCGGCAGGTACATTTATGCCCGGCATTATGTTGCTGCCGCCGTTTTCATAAAAGGTCACAACATAGAACGAGCCCTTAGTGTATGTATAAGTGCCGGTCCACACTGCGGAAAGATAATTGTCTTGATCGTCTTTCGCAAATATCCTGAGATTATATGTACCGCTTTCAAACCCGTATGCCTCGCAGCAGTTATAGAGATTCTCCGTTGTAAGACTTATATTTCCGCCACCTGTGCCAAGTTCAAAAAAGTACTGTGTTGCACCTGGGAACGCATCCCAGGTTATAATACCTTCCGGCGATATCGAAACATTTGTAAGGCCGGCCCTGTTGATATTCAGCTCTATCTTGCCTTTAAAAGGCTCGCTGTCGGGATAACCCTGTGCGGATGCCATTATCGAATATGTGTATTCATGATTGCCCTCCGGAACTTTTCCCGAAACATCCACTGAACAGTTCTCTGTATATACCGAGCGGTTATCTATGATCACCAGGTATTCTTCCGCATTCGGAACCGGATCCCAGGACACGGTCCCACCTGTCCACTGTACATTGGAGGGGGTTGCAAGCTGCGGTTTTGCGGATGTGTAGGTAAAGGATCCCGTCCACTTGGCCGAAATCTGCGCATTGTTTGCATCTATCGCATACAGCCTTACTTCATATGTACCGCTTGCAAACCCGTAGTTTTCACAGTTTGCATTCAGATTCACTGAAGTACCGTCGGCATATCCGCCGCCCGAACCAATTTCCAGCATGTAGTTTTCTGCCCCGGGGAAAGCATCCCATGACAGGATCCCTTCCGGTGAGATGCTGACATTTTTTAATTCTTCCTCCGCTTTTGCGGCGGTAACAGGCAACAGTCCCGCAACCAAAAGAACTGCAAACAGAACTGAAAGGAACATTTTTAGTATCTTTTTTATCATACCACTACCCCCCTATCATTTTTATAAGTTTACATTATTTCGTCCAAAAGCCCGCGGATCCCCTTTTCCTTAAGAATCTGCTTATAATATTGCAGCTCGTCCATGATGAGCGTGTCGATTATCTTCATTCCGAGCAGCTCCACCGGCGCCTGATCATCCGTCATTACGCGGTTTCCGGCCTCGTATTTCTTAAGACCCTCTCCTACGGTCTGCATCATCCTTTTAAGCGAGTGATCCTGCTCTGCCTCTACATTTCGTTCAAATATGTCAAGCATCCCGGGATTACAGGATGCAAAAAGTTCGCAGTTGGAGCCGTTTATCACATCTGCAGTGTACACATACGGGAAAACGGCAGCTATCGTGTCTTTAAGCCATACATTTATGTCATCATCCCCGGAAAGCTCGCCTGTGCCGCGCATGTTCATGTTCACGACCATCACGCCGCCTTCCGCAAGGTGTTCCTTAACCAGAGTAAAGAATTCGACGGATGACATCTGGAACGGTATGGTGATGTCCTGGTAGGCATCGACCATTATAACATCATATTTGTCGCTGATGGCGGAAAGATATGCCCTTCCGTCATATTCAACGACTTCCGTGCTTTCCGAAAGCCCGAAATATCTCCTTGAAAGGTCGATTATCTTTCCGTCGATCTCGACGCCCTTTGAATTAACGTTATCAAAATACCTGTCGCACTGCGTTGCGAACGTACCCGTCCCCATGCCGAGGATAAGCGTGTTCACTTCGTTTTTCTCGTGCACACCGTTCATGAACGGCGCAGCCATGGCATAATCGTAATACATGCCCGTAAGGCTGCCGTTCTTTACATACACGGACTGGATCCCTATCATGACATTTGTCGAAAGGTAAACTGCCTGATCGTCCTCCGATACCTGAAGGTAATTATACACCGATTCTCCTTCGTATGTAAGCCCTTTTTCCCAGAACGCGAAATCCGACCTGTGTCCGAAAACGGCGCAGAGGATGATGATCACGACGCCTACTGCCGAAAGGACTTTGTCTTTCTTACCGGTCTGTCCGATAAAGAATACCACGGCAAGTGCCATAAGTATGCACGAAAAAATGATGAAGGTAATGCTCGTTCCCACAGAAGGGATGGTAACAAAAGTGGGAACAAAGGTACCGATTATGCTGCCGACGGTGTTTGATGCATTAAGCTTTCCCACAGTCGAACCGCTGTCCGCAAGGTTCTGGACAGCATATTTTACAAGGCACGGCGTTACCGTTCCGAGTAAAAACAGCGGGAAAACGAAAACCACCATACAGGCCGCAAAGGCAGCCCATATAAGGAATCCCGTATTCACGGTCACTACCATTATACCGGCAACACCCACGATCACGTATTTCCCAAGTACCGGGATAGCGGCTATCCATATCGCAGCTATGATGATGCGCCTGTAAAGGCTTGAAGGATCCGGCTTTTTGTCTGCCATGCGCCCGCCGTAGAGGTTGCCGAGGGCCATTGCGATCATTATGGTGCCGATGATTATCGTCCAGACTATCTGGGACGAACTGAAATATGGCGCAAGCAAACGACTTGCGCCAAGTTCCACTGCCATTACCGACATTCCGGCAAAGAACTCGGTGAGGTAAAGGAACACTTTACCTCCCGGGATCCTTGCCGATGCCGTATTAACTGTTTCCTGTGTTACTGTTGTTTCCTGTTCTTTATTCATCTTAATCCAGTTTGAATTCCTGTGTGATGCTCTCGAGCTCTGTCACGTTGTTCTTGCATGTAGTTACCTGTTCGGCGGTAGCGTTCGTCTCACTGACCATATCCGATGTCTTCTGCGCGATCATCGTTATTCCGTCTGCGGATTCGTTGATCGTGTCGTTGATACCGTTGACAGCGTCAACAATGGTATCTATCGTCTTGTTGAGCTCTTCGATGCTTGCGTTGATATGGAGCATGCTGTCCTTGAACAGGCCGGCATCATCACGATACCTGTCGCTCACGGTACCGAAGGACTTGTAATCCTCGAGTACGTTCTTTTCAAGGAACTCTGTGGTCTCGCCAAGGCAGGACTGCATCTGTGCGACTGCGTCATTGACCTCGCCCACGATGCCGTTGATGTTCGAAACCGCGTTGGAAGTCTGTGTAGCAAGGTTTCCGATCTCGTTTGCAACAACTGCAAAGCCGCGTCCCGCCTCACCTGCACGGGCAGCCTCTATGGAAGCGTTGAGCGCAAGCAGGCTTGTCTGTGAGGAGATCGCCATGATCGTCTCGGTCAGCTCGTTGATCTTGCTTACTGCCTTTGAAGCTTCAATAGCCTCTGCGGACTTCACTTTGACGGATTCGTAAATGTTGATGGTACGTTTTGTAGCATCTTCCGTGGTCTTCTTCAGGCCGGAAGCGCGGCCCATGATCTCGTCTGAGGTCTTTACACCGTCATTTGCCATTGTTTCGATCTCTGCCGCACCGTTCTGCATAACACCGATATTGTTCGTGATCTCGGCCGTTGTTGCAGAAGTCTCTTCCATTCCGGCTGCAAGCTCTTCGCTTGTTGCGGAGTTATCGCTGCAGAGCGCGCCTACTCTCTGGGTTGAGGAATTCAGTGTGTCAACGCTTTCGGAGATAGTTCTTCCGGCATCAGAGATGCGTTCAACCATACTCTTAAGGTTATCCCTCATACCCGCAAGAGCCCTTGCGATAAGGCCTGTCTCATCAACACGTTTGCAGAGCTTGTCGCTCTCCTCGTTGTATCTGAAGTCGAGCTGGGCGGTCTTCTGGATAACGGGAACGAGCCTGTCAAATGCCTTAAGCATAAGGCTTACAACCGCATATCCGACGATCGCTGCGATAAGGGTGAATATCAAAGATGTAACTATAAGCTTGGTCCTGAGCGAATGTACAGGCTTCATCATCGTGTCGTAATCTGCCGTGACCACGATTATGTCACCGAGGCCCCCGTCAAGGAATGCACAGCCTGCGATCTTCTTTGCGCCCTTATACATGTATGTGACAGCGCTGTTCTTTCCAACAGTATTGGCATCATGCAGGGAATTCACAAGATCCGTGACAGCCTGGTTCTCTACCTTACCGCCGATCTTTGAGGAATCCTTGTGGTAGAGCATGGTTCCGTCGCGGCCTACCATATAAGCGTAGGAACCGTCAACACCGTCGATCTTTAATGCGCCTATAAGGGTATCCCAGTCGATGACCATGAACTTGTCATAATCGGCCGTAACAACGATTATACTGTTATCCTTCAAGAAATCGTAGCCCGCAAGCTTAAGCGCGCCCTTATACTCATAAAGTGTGTAATTGCTTGTAAGCTGCTTTCCTGCGGCAAGATCGGCAACTATCTGCTTTACTGCCGCATTTTCAACCGGCTGGCCGATCTTCGATTCATTAGTGTGATAGAGCATGGTACCGTCCTTTGATACCATGTATGCGTAGGAGCCCTCAACGCCGGAGATCTCAACTTCGCCGATAAGGGTATCCCAGTCGATCTTCATGAACTGGTCGTAATCGGCTGTAACGATAACGATCTCTTTGTTTGAGGTAAGCGCATAACCGGCAAGCTTTGTTGCGCCGTTATACTCGTAGAACACAGAACCGTTCTCGACCTTTTTCCCGGACTGCAGGTCTGCCACGATCTGTTTTACCGCTGCGTTTGTAACAGGGTTGCCTATCTTTGATTCGGTAGGATGATAAAGCATCGTTCCGTTTGAATCCACCATATACGCATAAGAGCCGTCAACACCGCTTATAACGAGCCTTGCAAGGATCTTGTTCAGGCTTGCCGTCGTCATCTCAACGCCGTTTGCACGCTGCAGCTCGATCTCGTTCGCTGCCTGCTCCGCAAGATCGAGAGCATAGTTCTTGTACACCTGCTCACCGAACTGCTGGGCGAAGGTAACACCCTTTACGGTGTTCTCCGCAAGGTTCTTTGCGTAGTTTCCGTAAGTACCCTCTCCGTACTGCATAACGAAATCAACCGCCTGGGCGCTTGCTTCCGCAAGGTTTAAGGAGTAATTGAGGTAGGTCTGCTCCATGGCGCGTGTAGTCTCGCTTACGGAGATGATCGTAGATACGACCATTGGTATCACGATCAAAACGATGATCAGCATCCCGACTCTTGTGGACTGCTTCGAGAAAAACCTGACTTTGGCTTCTTCTCCCTTAGCCTTCAGGTTTTCCCCTTTTTTTCTGATTTCTTCTCTGAAATCTGTCATGTTGATACATCCTTTCCCGGTGTAAACCACATAGTATATTGCTACTGCCTGTCATAATAAGCCTTGCCGGCACTTGGCAGGAAATAGGTCCTTATATATCCGTCCTTCGACAGTACAACGAATTCATTGGTTTCTTCGATGTAATAGCAGGTGTCGCCATCCTCTTTTTCTGTCTTATGAAGGGCTTTGGGGTTATTGATCACATCCGATGCCGCTTTTTCGTAATCGGATGCACTCTTGAAGCCCATTTCGGGCTTCCCGTGCTTTTCAAAATGATCGTTCAAGAGCTTCTGTGTCCTGAACTTGTACTCTACATATTTTGGAGCATTTGTTGGCGTAGGTGTTGATTTTGCTGTCTCTGTCGGCTTCTTTGTCGGATCGGCAGGCTTGTTTGTCGGGTCGGCAGGCTTATTTGTCGGGTCGGCCGGCTTGTCTGTCGGCTCCGACGGAGTATCCGTAACATTCGTCTCAATACCCGTTACCGACTTGAAAATATCCGTCAGGAACGTGCGGATCCCCGGCCCTCCGAATATAAAGAGGACAATCAGGACAACTATTACCGCAGCGCCTATGAGCATGGTCTTTTTATTAAGCTTCATTACTGTTCCCTGCCCTCCGTTTTCCTGATGTAGGCCTCCCGTGCCTGATTAACGCTGAGCTTGTTGGCTCCGCCTTCAAAATCCCTGTCCCTTGCCTGGACGGGGTCGTTTTCCCATCCGCATACGGGACATATCTCGTACTTTTCCGTAAACCTGTGCTTTCTGCACACAGGGCACCTCTTTTTTCTGAAAAACAGACGCATGTTGCTCCTTTCACCCTTTAATCGGTCTCACCCTTGTCATCATGTCTTAGGTTCTTTACCGCTCCGTAGATTGAACCGATGGTATCCATGAGTTCCGCGGAGAATTTGATATATTCCCTTGAAATGGTGCGCTTTTTCTTGTATTTTCCGGACCAGTAATTATCTATAACGATCTCGTAGCGCTCTTCTGCCTTCCTTACAGCTTCATCCCATGAGATATAAAGCTCTTCGGCGGCTTTTTCCCCAACCTTTTTCATGAACGGAATGTTATCCCCCATACGCATCAGGAGCGCCGCAAGCGATGCCGCTGTCTCGGATACGATAAAACTGTTCCTGTCTGCTGTTGTCCCTTCCGCTGCGCAGCTTCCGCCGACAAGCACCGCGGGAAGCGAGCAGGCAGCCGCTTCTCTCACGACAAGGCCGTTAGTATCGTAGGTAGAAGGGAAGATCATAAGATCTGCCCTGCAGTACCAGGCGCGCAGCTTCTCCCTGTCTCCGATCCTGCCAAGGAACAGGACTTTTTCGCTAAGCCCGAGGCTGTCGGTCAGGGCCTTCATCTCGTCAAGGTCCTTTCCGCCGCCGATAAATACCATCCTGAAGTTCCGGCCCTGGGAATGTATGCCCTCCAAAGCTTCGATTATCATCCTTACGTTCTTGTACCACATCATGCGGCCCACAAAAAGATAGACAGGAACACCGGCGGGTATGTCAACATCCGATGTGAGGCGCATGTATTCCTCTTCGGGAAGGCGGCCCTTCGGCATATCCACTCCGTTATCCATGACCACATATTCGCCCTCGTACCCGACAAGTTCGCGCATGTTCTCGCCTGCGCCGTTGCTTACTACCCAGACCTCATCACAGGCTTTTATGTTGCTTTCAAGGAGCTTTACCGCGCTGTCCTGGATAAGCCTGTTTTTTACCATCTTGCGGATATCGAAATCGAATTTCGTGTGATATGTAAAGACAAGCGGAGCAGGGATAATCTCCCTTAAACTCCTTGCAAGAACGGTAGAGGCAAAGGGACAATGCGAATGGATAAGGTTTATGTTCTCGTTGCTTAAGCGCTGGGCCACCTTTGCAGAGAAAGGATACCCCGAAACGTAACCGAGACGCTTTCTTGTATCAAGCCCCGGATATCTTATCACAGGATACGGATACCCGGAATCGTCGGCACCGGGATACCTTGGCGTAAGAACAAAAGGTCTTGCTCCGTCTGCCTCGAGGACCCTTGCGTAATTCACAACCGTATTTGCCACCCCGTCTATCTGCGGAGGAAAGCTGTCATTCAACAGACATACTCCTCTGTCGTTCATTTTATCTGTCTCCCGATTAATGTTGAAAACATTAAAAAAGTGTGATAATATCCCTTTGTGCAAAAAAGTCGCACAATACTATTATCATCATAAGTATCTGTATTCAAAAAGTCAACAGAAAAAGGTACAAAAAGGGGTATAATTTTAGAAAACAAGCCAAAAACCCGAATTTGTCCAAAAATAATTAACAATTACGGAGAATGCCAATGAGATACGAAATTTTCAAGATGGAAAGAGAAGACCTTGTCCACGTCGGCGACAAAGTCGAGATAACAGAAGGAGTGCTTCCTTCCAGCTGGTATTACACCATAAAGCCGGCTGTTGCAATGTCGGCCAACTACAGTTTTTCACAGCGGATCAAATCACGTGAAGGAATTGTAGATGCAATAGAAACAACGGCCAGCGGTTTCTTCGTAAAACTGGCCCTTGACGAGGACCCGCCCGAAGCTTAACCGCGGCCGTCTTTGATCACACTTATTGTTTCGATATTGTATTTTTGCATGACGGCAACTGCATCGGCTGACACCTCTTCTCCCGGAAACACCACAGGCACAGCCGGGGGACACGACACCGTCGGCGCCGCGCAGATGCGTCCCGCACTGTCTTTTGAAGGTATCCTCTCACTTTGTGCCAGGATGCCTTTTCTTATGGTCGTAACAGCCTTTGCAGCAGGTACCGGAAGGTGCTCAAAAGTACCGTACTGAGGCCTTTCGCCGCTGCAGAGCAGGTTTTTGAGCAAAGCGAAATCTCTTTCGGTATTATTTCCCGTGAACATAAAGACCATGAATTCGCCGTCATAAAACTCGTATTCAAGGTCTTTTCCCGCCGGAACAGCCGTTTTTAACCCTCTTAAGTCCAGGGTTACCTTTAGCGGATCTGTCGGAAGTATCCTGTAACCTGCCTCCTTAATGCTTTCCCTTAGCGCATCAAGACGCTTTACGGTATCCTTAAGCTCGTCTTTTGCTTTGTTTTCGAGATACTCATTGCAAAGATCGAGAGAAGCAAGGGTGAGGTAAGAAGGGCTTGTCGAACCAAAGACCGCAAGAGCCTGTTTTGCAAGGCGGTAAGCCTCTTCCCTGTTTTGAATGCCCTGTCTTCCTGCCGTTCCCTTCGAAACATGCAGGTATGCACCTCCCGTAAGCACAGGGAGTGTCTTATGGGCCGAATCGCAGCAGATATCAGCGCCAAGATCCAAAGGATGCACGGGTTTTTCAAGGAAATGCAGGTACGCTCCATGGGCATTGTCCACAAGGAGAAGTGTCCCGTAACGGTGTGCAACCTCCGAAAGCCCTTTGATATCGCACATGTTTCCAAGGTAGTCGGGGCTTGTGACATAGACTCCGGCAGGCTTCTCACCTGCTCTGTATGCCTCTTTAAGCGCGCTTTCAAGCGCTTTGGGAGTGATCCTGCAGCCGCAGAGCCCCATGTTTTCTTCGCCGTAAAGCCACCTTACGCGGGCATCAAGAAACGCAGCCCCGTATACAAACGACTTGTGGGCATTTCTTGCCGCAAGTAACAAGGGCCCTTCCTGCCCGTTAAATCCCGCAGCAAGGCAAAGCATGGCCTTCACGCACTGGGTAGAACCCTCTGTGGAATAAGCTGTTGCAAGCGAACCAAACAGCGTGGATGCGTTTTCTTCGCTTTCGGCTATTATCCCGCAGGCTTCGTAAAGCGAATCCGCCCCCCGTATCTCAGTAATGTCGAGGCTTTCGGGGCCAAGCATCATCCTGCCCTTGTGTCCCGGCATATGAAGCCTTGCAGTACCGCTTTTCTCATATTCTTTTAAGAAATCATATACCGGTGTGTTCATTGTCCTGCCTTAAACGCTGCCGTTCCGCGTCAGTTTTCTTCTGTCTGTTTTGCCACCTGTATCATTATCGCACATTCCATGCGCTTTCTAAACAGCTCACAGCCCTGTTCATATATTCCCTTTATGCTGCCGGTGGCATGATACGCGTTTGCAAAGCACCCTCCGGAGCAATAAAGCTTAGCCCAGCAGTTTTCACACTCTTTGCGCGAATATACGTTGCAGTTCTTGAAATCAAGACGTATCTGCTCATTTGTGATGCCGTCCCAAATGTTGCCGAGCTTATACTTTTCCTCACCCACAAACTGATGGCAGGGGTAAAGGTCGCCCCATGGCGTCACAGCCATATATTCCGTACCGGCACCGCATCCCGAGATCCTCTTATAGATGCATGGCCCCTCTTCAAGGTCTATCATGTAGTGATAAAACGTGATGGGTTTTCCGTCCTTTTCGCGCCTTATCATGTCTTTTGCAAGGATCTCGTACTGTTCCTTAACGATCTCTATATCCTCACTGTCAAGCCCCGCCGGATCACCTTTCGCGCATACAACGGGTTCCATGCTCAGTTCCGTGAAGCCAAGATCCGCCATGTGAAATACGTCATTCGTAAAATCCGGATTTGCGTGGGTGAAAGTGCCGCGCATGTAATAGTTTTTCCCGCCTCTTGCATCTACAAGCTTCTTAAACAGCGGTACTATCCTGTCGTAGCTGCCGCGCCCCGCATAATCCACGCGGAGCCTGTCGTGTATCTCTTTTCTTCCGTCAAGGCTTAACACAACATTGCTGCACTCGCGGTTTGCAAAATCTATCACGTCATCATCTATCAGCATCCCGTTTGTTGTAAGCGTAAACCTAAAATTCTTGTTATGCTCCTTTTCAACCGAGCGGGCATATGCCACCAGCTGTTTGACAACGTCAAAATTCATGAGCGGTTCGCCGCCGAAAAAGTCCACCTCAAGATTTCTTCTTGTTCCGGAGTTTTCGATAAGAAAATCCAGGGCACGTTTTCCCGTCTCAAAGGACATCAGGGCCCTGTCCCCGTGGTATTTCCCCTGGCTTGCAAAGCAGTAGGAGCAGTTAAGGTTGCAGGTATGGGCAACATGCAGGCAGAGAGCCTTTATTACCCCTGCGGAGCGCTCCTTTAAGGTCCCCGCCTTCTGCTCAAAGGTGTCCGGAGTATAGAGCTTTCCTGCCTTCACAAGCTCTTCCACATCCTCAATGCACATATCTATATCTTCCGGAGTAACATCTTCCCTGTCTCCGTATTTGTCCATTATCGCGGAAACGATCTTATCCCTGTCGCTTCCGTACATGGCGATTATGTCATACGCCACGTCGTCAACGGAATGCACCGATCCCGAGCAGGTGTCTATCACTATGTTGTAGCCGTTCAGTTTGTATTGATGGACCATGTATATCTCCTGTATGATCTGCCCCGGACCCCGGCATGATCCGCATTCCGGAAGCATTCGCCTGTTGCACAAAGAAAACGAGTAGGGAATAACCCTACTCGCAACCGTCAAATAATACTCGGATTATTTTGTTTTCTTTGTATTCTCACATTTCTGGTTTGCAACGCCGCAGCTTGTTTTGCATGCTGACTGGCAAGATGTCTGGCACTCGCCGCAGCCGCCGTTCTTAGCGGTCTCGCAAAGATTTTTTGTCTTTAAGGTCTTGATCCTTTCCATTAGAGCGTACCTCCTTCTATTCATTGGCAAAAGAATAGCACAGAAAAAAGATAAAGTCAAGGGTGTACGTTTTTGTTTTTGCTATCAGCCCTGTTTTTTAAATTTCCACTTAAGCAGCGGTGAGAGCGGCTTATAGATGAGCATCGTGATGACGGTGCACACAAGGCCTTTTACGAGGGTAAACGGCATATTGAAGATCACAAGTGCCTGCGGAACGGACTTTATCGACGGGAGGATGGCCTGATAGATCCCAAGCACTGCTGCTTCCGGGTATCCCATAAAGTTATAATACAGCGGGAAGATGATAAAGTAGTTGAAGGGGAAAGAGAGGATCGCCATTATGGCCGACCCGGCAAGGCTTCCCGTCAGAGCACTCATCTTTGATTTTTTTGTTATATAAATAAGGCCTGCAACACCGGTGAACGTGGCACCGAGCAAAAAGTTCGACAGGACGCCCACATAACCGTTTACAGATGTTGTGATAAGATGAATGAGGTTTTTCAAAAGCTCTATAAGCACGCCGGCAAAAGGCCCGTAAGCAAAAGCACCTATGAGAGCCGGCAGATCCGAAAAGTCAAATTTAAGGATCTGGGGCGGCACAATAGGCACTACTATCTGCAATGCCTGCAGAACTGCCGCAACTGCCGAGAGCATACCTATTCCGGCGATGGTCACTACCGGAAATATCGTCTTTCCGGTCTTGTTGTTTGAGTAAGAATCCATGTTTTTTCCTTCCTTTCGTCCCGGGCACGGAGCCGCAAAAAAGACGGTCTTTGCAAAACAAAACCCCGGGGCATAAAGCTCCCGGGGCATAAAGACGCTCTGACTTTTCTTCTTTCATCCAGACTTTACTGTCGGTACCGGGATCACACCGGTTCGGCTGCAAAAAGCAGTTCGCGGACTATACCGCCGGTGGGGAATCTCACCCCGCCCCGAAGATTTGTTCTTTTGGTACAATACTCCAACGGAGTATGCTTGTCAAGTGGATTTTAAAATATCTTTTACCACCGGACCGGCATTCATTTTGCGGCCTTCTTCAGGGATTCGTTAACCTTTTCCGGTATTTTCGTAGTCCCGTCCGGCAGATCCGCCGAGAAACACATGCCTGTCTTGATGCGTTCTATGACATTCGGAAGAGGTGCGGGTCTGTCGAAGAAGTAACCCTGGAGCTTGTCGGCGCCGGCATCCTTTAAGAACTGCATCTGCTCTTCTGTTTCAACACCTTCGACTATAGTCTCAAGACCCAGATCTTTTGTCATCCTGAGTAGATTTTCAAGAATGATCCTTGATTTTCCTGACTTTTCAAAGGAGCGCAGGAAGATCATATCAAACTTCACAAGATCAAAATCAAATTCATCAAGGGAATTCAGCGATGAATAGCCGCTGCCGAAATCGTCCATCCAGACCTTAAAGCCCGCTCTGTGGAATCGGTCTATCTGGATCTTCAGGAATTCGGCATCCGCTTCGGCGAAGCTTTCCGTGATCTCGATGGAGATCATACTGCGGTCCATGCGTGCTTTGTCCATGCGCTTGCATATTTCCTGAACGATGTCGCACATGAAGAAATCCACTCTCGACAGATTTATCGAAACGGGAACCGGTCTTATTCCCTCTTTTTTCTTCGTCTCAAAATCCTCAAGTATCCGGTCCACCATGTACAGATCAACTTTATGGATCAGCTTTGCTTCCTCAAGGATCGAAATAAAATCTCCGGGAGAGATCACGCCGCGGTCCGGGTCTATCCACCTGCAAAGAGCCTCTTCCTCGGTAACATGGCTGTTTTTTGCGCGCAGGATAGGCTGATAAAACACCTTGATCCAGTGCTCCGAAAGCGCCTTTTCCAGATTGTTCAGTATGTAGTCGCGAAGGATCGTTTCGGTACGCATCTTGAGATCGTAGTACGTAAACTTGGAAAAATGCGAGCTTTTTTCAGTATCGCAGGCAATCTTTGCCCTGTCAAAAGCCATACCGACATCGATCTTGTCATATTTGTCAACATAGATACCGGTCCTTAAGGGCAGAGTCTTCCCGTCGTTTGCCTCCTCAACCTCCTTAAATACGGCATTTAGCTCATCATCAAGGTTTTCGGATACGGAATACGCCATAAAATGATCCTGGCCGATACGTCCGCAGTTCTCACTGCCAAAATGATTTTTCAGTATGGCTCCGACAGTTCTTATAAGCCTGTCTCCCTCGGAGTAACCGTATTTCCCGTTAAAGGATTTCATGCCGCAAAGGTCGAAGAACAGCATCTTTGAGACATTCCCGTTCTCTTGGGCTTTTTCGCCCGCTTCCTGTGCAAGCGAAAGAAAATGGGACATATTCGGAAGGCCTGTTAAAGCATCATAATAATTCTTGTGGAACATGTTCTCGTCCCGCATAATGTTCCCAAGTGTTGCGGCAAGCTGCTTTTCGGCCTCGATCTTTTTCCTAGCGTTCAAGGGTTCGCTCATATACCAGATAAAAGCCAGCGGAGTGCCGTCTTTTGCACGCACTTTCCTGCCGTGGGCATGGATCGTCACGTATTTGCCGGTTCTGCTCTTGGTCCTGTAAACAGCATCATATACCTCTCCGCCAACCGCAAACTGATACCCGAGATCCGCAACCCTTGCAATGTCATCGGGATGTGTCCCCTTGTACATATCATTGTTCATCAGATCCACAGCCTCGGTACGTGTCATTCCGAGAAGTTCGCACAGACCGGCTGAAACCGCGAGGGTTACTACCCTGCGGTCAACATACAGATAAACGGCATAAGGGATCACCGAGTTTTCGATAAACTTTTTCTGGGTCTCATCAAATTCGTAGCTGTCCATTCAGCCTCCCTTCCGGTCGTTGCGCGTCCTTTGCGGATCTTAAACCTGTTTGTATATATATGCGATATCCTCCGCAATTTCGGGACTGTCAAAATCATCCCTGTAAACAAGGCTGATCTTCCTGTCGTGTTTAAGGCCATCGATCTTCAGGGCAACTATCTCGCCGCTCTTGAGTTCTTCCCGTATATCAGAACTTGAAAGAACGGCAACGCCGAGGTTCTTTTTGACCATGCCCGTGATAGCCGATACCCTGTCTATCTCCGTTGTAACATTAAAGGCTTTAAGCTTTTCTTTCTGTGCCGTAAGTGTTTCTTCAAAGACGTCACGCGAAACAGCGCCGGGGAGCATAAGGATCAGCTTTTCTTTCTTTATCTCGTCAAGCGTTGCTTTTTTCTTCTTCGCCAGCCTGTTCTTCTGTGAAACGGCAAGCACTACGCTGTCTTTTCCGACCTCTGTTATCTTGTATCCGTTGCCTTTTGGGGATTTGTCTGTAAAGATGAAGTCTGCCTTGTATGCGTCGAGCTTCCGCAAAAGCGAGGTGTTGTCATCCACAACATACTTAAAGCTGAAATCGGGATGCGCTTCCGAATACGCTGTAAGCGCGTTAACTATCGAATAATTCTCAATACTCTCTGCTGCTCCTACAACATAGAGTCCTTCCTGAGCATTCGAACCGCGAAGCAGTTCTGCCATCCTGTCGGAGATGGTCATCATACGCCTTGCGTAGCCTACAAGCATCTCGCCCTCTTTTGTCAAGGTGATCGTCCCGCCCATCCGGTGACTGAAGACCCTGATCCCGTACATGTTCTCAAGCTGCTTGATGTGCTGGCTTATAGCCGGCTGTGTGAGCGAAAGCTGTCTGGCTGCTTCGGTAAAGCTTCCGTACTCCACAATGTGCAATAATGACACAAGTTTCTTATCTACCATTTCACCCTCGATTCCGTACGCATCATATACGATCATGACATCGCACAATTTAATAAAACGAAATTATCTTTGAAGATTATAACATAACATAATAGAAATTGCAAGTAAATATACAGATAATGCCAGTAAAATATCAGAAAAATGTGGCTGTTTGAAACCGGTCCGGTCCATTTTCTGTAAGACGGCACTGAAATGACTGTATCTACAGGTCCTTAACCTCTGTAACTATCCTGCTTAATATCTTTAAGAAATCCTTTCTGAATCTGTCGTAATTTGCAGGATGTTCTGTGCCGCAGGCGTTGATATACGTACCCTCATAGCAGAATTCGACCTGGAACCATTCCGCGTTGTTATAATCCTTTGCAGCCTTATCATAGTCGTACCACTCGATAAGGTTGTATTTTTTTACGAGTGCATCGATCTCATCAAGATGCAGATACCCGTCCGGAACCTCTTTGCATATCCTGAGCTCCTTATCGGGAAGTTCACGGTATTCTTTGGTCTTTATGCGTATCTCGCAGTTGTATCTTCTTTCTTTTTGCTTAAAGAGCATTGCAAAATATGAATCGGACCCCGCTGTCCCTTTCTGGATAAAATTGAACATTCCGCCCGTAAAGGCACCTTCTATGCCCTTCTTTATTATCTTCTGTCTTCCGGTTTCGAGCAGTTCATCCCTCAACGGATCAAGTATCTCTCTCATCCCGTTTATAAAATTCCCGTAGTTTTCAGGATATGCGTTGGTGCCGCCGGCGTTAATTTTCCCTCCGTCCGAGTATCCGATTTGCAGCGAGAAACCGTCGCCATCGCACACGTACGGATCGCTCATCGAAAAGCCGTTCCACTTCTCGACCCCGTTCTGTTCGCAAAGGCCGGCAAGCCTGTCAAACACAGACGCATCCACCCGGTTTGAAAGATCGCCGTAAGCTTCGTACTGCATACCCCAAAACGAGAAAACGCAGTTTCCGTCAGCCATCTCAAGTTTGTAACTGTGAGAATCGGCGCCTATGCTGCCGTGATAATCGTACTCAAACAGTATCATTCCGCTTTTGTTGGCCGCTGCATCCTTGTCACCCCTGTTTCCCACAGGTCCTTCGGGGCTGTTATTTCTCCCCGTAAGCTTTGAAATGATCTTTTTCAGAAACCCCATGTTTTTCTCCTTTTTGCCCGCTTGTCTTTAAGGCATTTTCCTTCGATCCGGGCATAGCTGTATATTAGCTCAATCCGGCAGTCCGGTCAAGTTTTTGATTTTTTTCACAATGATATTGACTTGATCACAAAGAATGAATAAACTAGATTCCAGAGGATCGGTTTCCGTAAGGGAGCATGTCCCGGACGGGCCGCCTCAATATACCATTGGGGGAACAGAACAAAATGATAGCTTTAGGTTGTGATCACGGCGGCTACGCGCTGATGCAGGAAGTAAAGGAGCATCTTGCGGAGATTGGGGAAGAATTCAAGGATTACGGCACCTTTGACAAATCGCCTGTGGATTATCCCATCTTTGCAAAGCAGGTATGCAGGGCCATCCTTGAAGGAAAAGCCGACAAAGGCATCCTTATCTGCGGCACAGGCATTGGGATCAGCATCACCGCCAACCGCTCAAAGGGCATCCGCTGTGCGCTCTGCCATGATGTTTACAGCGCAAAGGCAACCCGCCTGCACAACGACGCGAACGTGCTTGCCATGGGAGGCAGGGTCGTAGGTCCGGGACTTGCGAACATGATCGTCGATACGTTTCTGAACACGGCCTTTTCGGGAGATGAAAGGCACCGCAGACGCATTGATATGATAGAAGACTGAAAAGACATAAAAAGCATGCAGGTGAAATGTCCCCTTTAAATGACACATTCCACCTGCATGCTTTATCTGTTTTAAACTCTTTTTTCGATTATCCCGCCTCCGACAAGGCAGTTGTCCGCATCATAAAAAACAGCGGACTGGCCGGGAGAAGCTGCCCTCACGGGCTTATCGAATACGATCAGCACCGATTTCGCGTCCTTTCGCGTAATGGTTGCCCACTCACCCGCATGGTGATAACGTATCCGCACCTTCGCACGTATCTCCTCTCCTTCCCCGATATCCTCAATACCAAGGAAATTAAGGCGGCCGGCAACGATCTTATCACAAAAGACCGCTTCTTCTTCAGAAAGCACCACTTCGTTTTTAACGGGATCTATCTCCTTTACGAACACCGGGTGACCCATGGCGATCCCAAGGCCTTTTCGCTGGCCTACGGTGTACCTGATCACTCCCTTGTGGCGCCCGAGTATATTCCCCTCCTCATCCACAAAATTGCCCTCCGGGAAAGCTCCCGCTTCTTCTTCAACGTATCCGGCGTAATCTCCGTCCGGAACAAAGCATATTTCCTGGGAATCCGGCTTGTCTGCGACCGGGATTCCAACCTCCCCGGCAATCTTTCGGACTTCGGGTTTTGACAGACCGCCGAGAGGCATGAGCGTATGGGCAAGCTGTTCCTGTGAAAGTCTGTAGAGCATATAGGTCTGGTCCTTTTCCGCGTGAACTGCCTGTTTTACGGTAAAGCGGCCGTTTTCAAGCCTTGTCACCGTTGCGTAGTGTCCCGTGGCGATATAGTCCGCGCCCAGATGGGCTGCCGCTTTAAGCATCTCGTCCCATTTTACGTACCTGTTGCACTCCACACAGGGATTCGGGGTCCTTCCCGCGGCATATTCCCTGACAAAAGGCTCTGTTACATATTTTTTGAAGGGTTCGAACGCGTTTTTCACAAAATACGATATATCAAGAGCGGAAGCTATCCTTTGCGCTTCCGTTATCTCACAGCATCTTCCCGGTTCTCCGGTCCTGCTCTCCCAGTTTTTAAGTGTCAGTCCGATAACCTCATGGCCTGCCGCTTTAAGCAGAAACGCTGCCACAGCACTGTCCACGCCACCCGAAAGACCGACTATCACCCTGCTCATCTTAGACCTCTTTTGCACTGAGTATTGCAGAGAAAACACGCATTTACCGTTGTATCCGCCTGTTTTCTCCTACTGTGGATGATACCACCTTAGTGTCCGCTTCGCAAGATAAACATATTTTTAAGTTGTAAAAAGGGAAAAACGCATATATACTGTAAATGGTCCCTGCCGGAGGCAAAAAAGCCTCCGCGCTTAAAGGCGGTTCCCCTTCGGCCGTATCTTCCGCAATATCGGGATAAAAGAGGATTTATCATGAGTTTTGTTGAATTTGAGCACGTAAAAAAGATCTACCACTCCGGTGAAGTCGATACGGAAGCCCTTAAAGATGTGAATTTCTGCGTCGAGAAGGGCGAATTTGCCGTTATAGTCGGAGCGAGCGGCGCCGGAAAGACCACGATATTAAACATTCTCGGCGGCATGGATACCGCAACCGCGGGCCGTGTCACCCTCGACGGCGAGGATATATCAACCTTTAACACACGCCGTCTTACTGCCTTCCGCCGCCACGACATAGGCTTTGTCTTCCAGTTCTATAACCTTGTCCAAAACCTTACGGCTCTTGAAAATGTAGAGCTTGCCTCGCAGATCTGCAAAGCCCCTCTTGACGCAATGACAGTCCTTGAGAGCATGGGGCTTAAAGACCGCGCAAACAATTTCCCGGCCCAGCTTTCGGGCGGGGAGCAGCAGCGTGTGGCTATCGCAAGGGCTCTTGCGAAAAACCCCAAGATACTGCTCTGCGATGAGCCCACCGGTGCTCTCGACTATGTCACCGGGAAAATGGTCTTAAAGATCCTGCAGGACACCTGCAGAAAGCAGGGCATGACCGTTATCGTCATCACTCACAATCACGCCCTTACAGCCATGGCTGACCGTGTCATCACCGTTAAGAGCGGCACCGTAACGGATATGCACCTGAACGAAACTGTAGTACCGGTTGAGGATATCGACTGGTAAAAACCTTTTCACAGGAGGTCTGTGAATGAACCGCAGCATGTGGAAAACGACGCTTCGCGAGATACGCGCAAGCTTCGGAAGATATCTGGCCATATTTGCGATAATCGCGCTCGGAGTAGGTCTTTTCTCGGGGCTTAAGGTAACTGTGCCCGCAATGTTTTCTACCGCGAACGGTTTTATATCACAGCATGAGATGTTTGATCTGAGGCTCATCTCAACGCTTGGTCTGACAGATGAAGATGTGAGCACGTTTTCAAAGCTTTCCGGCGTCAAGAGCGCCGTCGGGGCATATACCGCCGACGCTGTCGCATACTTTGCGGAGTCCCCGGAAAACGCCGCTTCTACAGACGGATCCTCATCTTCAAAGGAAAGCGGTTTTGTAGTAACTTTTCTTACTGTTACAGAGGGCATAAACACTCTTTCGATCACGGCGGGCCGCACTGCCAAAGCTCCCGGCGAGCTGGTCCTTGATGCCCATGTCTTTTCCGAAGAATATCTCGGGAAAAAGCTTGTGATCTCTTCTTCAAACACCTCCGATACCCTTGACCGCTTTGCCGTACGCGAATTTACGGTAGTGGGGCTTGCATACTCTCCCCTTTATCTGAACTATGAACGCGGCACCTCATCCGTGGGGAACGGCTCCGTCAAATGTTTCTGCTGCATCCTTCCGGAAGCCTTCGACATGGAAGTCTTTACGGATATCTATGTTTCTTTTTCCGAGAAAGCCTTCGTTTACTCTGATGAATATGACCGCATTATAAGCACGCACAAGGATTCCGTAAAGAACGCCCTTGAAGAACGCGCGGGGCTCCGGTATTCGAAGCTTTACGGTGAAGCGGCCGAAAAGCTTGAAGACGCCGAAAAAAAGCTTGCAGATGCAGAGAAAGAGCTTGCAGATGCAAGAAAAAAGCTTGATGACGGACGGGACGAGATAAACCGCGGCCAGAAAGAGCTTGATGACGCCAAAGCCAAGTACGGAGCAATGATCGAGGCCTTTCCGGAGATCAAAAAGCAGCTCGAAGAACAGCAGGAAAAGCTCGACAAAGCCCGTGAGGAGCTTGAAAAAGGCGAAAAAGAACTGGCTTCCCACGACAAAGAGATAGCGGATGCAAAAGACGAAGTTAAGGATGCAAAGAAAAAGCTTGCCGATTTTAAGGAACCGGATACCTATGTGCTCACAAGGGACGAAAACATAGGCTATTCCTGCTTTAATAATGACGCAATGATAGTTGACGGTCTCGCCATTGTCTTTCCCGTATTTTTCTTCCTTGTCGCCGCTCTTGTCTGCGTGACCACCATGAGCCGCATGATAGAGGAGCAGCGCACGCAGATAGGGGTACTGAAGGCTCTCGGCTACAGCCGCGGTACCATCATGGCAAAATATCTTATCTACTCGGGAAGCAGCGCCTTCTTTGGCTGCATCTTCGGCTATTTTGCGGGGACTGCCGCCTTTCCGTGGATCATCTGGAAGGTTTACGGGCTGATGTACGGTTTTGCCGATATAGATTTCGTCTTTGATGCCCCGCTCTTTTTCCTCTCCCTTGCCGTTTCGCTCTTCTGCTCGGCCGGAACAACTTATTTCTCGATAAGGCTGGATCTTGCGCGGGTTGCTGCGGAGCTTATCCGTCCCAAGGCCCCAAAGAACGGAAAGCGTATATTCCTTGAACATGTGGGCTTCATCTGGAAACGTCTGCCCTTCCTTCACAAGGTCTCTATCCGCAACGTTTTCCGCTACAAAGGACGCTTTGTCATGATGCTCCTCGGGATAGGCGGGTGCACAGGGCTTCTCATCACCGGGTTTGGTCTGCGCGATTCCATAACCGACATCCCCGGCATGCAGTTTAACGAGATCATGATCTATGATGAACTGGCAGAATTTAAGGAAAGCATGGACGAAAACGGGATAGACGCCTTTCTGTCCGGCTTCTCTGAGGATATAGACACCTTCTACCCTGTCCGGACATTTAACGCCGACCCCGTGGATACACCATCCAAACGCGAAATATCCGTTGTTGTCCTTTCCGGTCCCGACGATATTGAAAAGGTGCTCGGACTGCGCGATACATCCCGGAAAAAGCTGGACTTTCCCGGGCATAACGAGGTGATCATCAGCCGGAACGTGGCAGAGCTTAACAATTTGAAAGCGGGAGACACGATCGTCCTCAGGGATAAGGATTTCCTTGAATACAGGCTGACTGTCGCAGGAGTCTGCGACAATTACATCAATTCCTACGCCTACATTTCC
>JAEEGQ010000012.1 GCA_016280395.1 Lachnospiraceae bacterium
CCCCGGAGCTGCAGGATGCATTTGCTTCCGTCCATGACTGCAAGTTCATCGATACTCATCAGATCTTTGCCGAGCTTACTGTAATTGAGAGAATGATTTTCATCGCGGCCGCGTGTCTCTCCGGTGTTATAAGTGTCGATGGTTTCCTTGCCGAGAGCTGCACTTAAGTCTTTAAGTGTTGTTGGCTCCGAACCTCCGAGGAACAGCTGTGAATCCATGTTTCCGACTATGGTATCTGCATGATCCTTATATATAGCCTTAAGCTGGCTTCGCGTCTGCAGTACCAAACATGCCGAGATCTCACGGCTTCGTATAGTAGCGACAAGTTTCTCCAGATTCGGGATCTGTCCGATGTTTGCCGCCTCATCGATCAGGCATCTCACATGCACCGGGAGTCTCCCGTGGTACACATCATCCGCCTTTTCGCAAAGAAGATTGAAAAGCTGCGTATATACCATGGCGATAAGAAAATTAAAAGTCGGATCGTTATCGCTCATAATGAGGAATAACGCCGACTTCTTATCTCCTAAGGTATCAAGGTCGAGCTCATCGTAAGAAGTGATCTCACGAAGCTCTGCTATGTCAAATGGTGCCAAGCGTGCGCCGCAGCTGACTAAAATACTCTTGGCGGTCTTGCCCGCCGCAAGTTTGAACTTGGCATATTGTCTCACTGCAAAGTGGTTTGGATTCCGCTTTTTAAGCCTTTCAAACATCCTGTCAACTGGATTTTTAAAGTCTTCGTCATCCTCTCTCACTTCGAATGCATTTATAAACTCGATCATGGTGGAGAAATTCTTCTCCTCAGGTGGTGCCTCATAATAAATGTACCCTATAAGCGCCGTATAGAGCAGTGTCTCGGCTTTTTCCCAGAAAGGATCATTTCCCTTGCCCTCACCCTTTGTATTGCTTATAAGGGCTGTTACGAGCTTTAAAATGTCCTTCTCGGAATGAATGTACTTGAACGGATTGTAGTGCATCGACTTCTTGAAATTGATGGTATTGAGCACTTTTATGTCGTATCCGTTCTGGTAAAGTGCTTTGCCCGTAGACCCAAGGAGTTCCCCTTTGGGATCAGTCACAACATAGCTTGAATGCATCTGCAACAAATTCGGCTTAATAAAATAGCGTGTCTTACCGGAACCACTTCCGCCGACCACCAGGACATTCTTGTTTCTGGCGTATTTCGGATTTGCAGGTCTTGATTCCATTGTAAGAGACTCCGTTGCCGTAAGAATCACGTTTTTCCTTGGCTCAGGATCCTTATAAGGAGCTATGTCCTCAGGTTTACCCCATCTGGCTGAACCATATTCCGTGCCATGTCTGAACTTTTTGGCATTCTTGGATCTGATATACATTAGCAGTCTAAAACCACCGCCTATTGCCGCTCCCACAAGAAGGTCAAAAGGATGAAGGCTTGGCTGCATATTTGAAAAAGCAATGCCCAGCCCCTCTGTAAGGAACGAAATCATTTTATCAGATGCGTTCTTTCCTGTTGACAAGCGGATCGCTTCGCCTATGTTTGTTGTGAGAAGACCGATAGCCGCATAAGGAACGGTGTTTATGATCAGTTTCTTTGTCTTTGTTGTCATCTGCCTTCCGTCCTCTCCTTGCGTTTCTTGATCTTCTTGGCCTTATTCTTTGACTTTTCTTTAGTCTCCGCCTTTGCAGCCTCCTTTTCTTTCCTCAGCTGCTCCCTGATACTCTTCTTTTCCTGCTTTTTCTCATTTACGGCAACGTATTCTTTTACCACCTGATCCAAAACCTCCGTATCTTTGGCTTTAAAGAAAACAATGTACCGCGGCGGATCCAGTGTCTTGTCCTTACGGATCGCATAGTCCACTCCAAATTTCTTCGCCGTTTTGCAGAAATCTTTGGCAGACCCGTCCGGCAGTTCGATCTTGTCGGTGGATACCCCTGCTTTTATCAGCTCATCAACCGACTGTTTGCCTTCCTTGAATGGATGCTTCATTTGCTTTCTGAGCCGCTTTTGGCTCCTGTGCATCAAATACCAGCGCAGAGCTCTCAGAAGTGTTCTGGCTGTAAGCTTTGTGGTGGATACCGCGAGGTTGACTGTTCTGTTTTCAACTTCTTCCTGCAAATCATTTCCTCCTTGCCTGCCTTAGTATGTCCCTGAGTTCAAAAAAGGGATCCAGCGATCTGATCTCTTTCCCAAGTTTTTCTGCGATTTCGATATCTTGGGCAGCATTTTCGTCTTTTGCTCCCTTACATACAAAAACTATTTCCGACAGCTCAAGCAACAGATCTGCCATCTCTCGTCCTGCTTTAGTTGCCTCGATATCTTCTATATCCCAGTTGAAATAATTATGCACGAAAGGGCACACCGGTTTATACCCTATGGTATATGCTATCTTGCATGCGTCTGCAGCGTTAACAAACCGTTCAGCAATAGAATCGCCAAAATCTCCGGTTATATATGCAACCGATTCGCTCATTTCCAATACCCCCTATCCTTATCAAGTTCAAACAGATAAATGTCACCACTCAATCTATGATCGGGCTTCTTTGCAGCCGAATCCGCATCACAAAGATACAAAAGCCAGTCGAGGATTTCTTTCATGTTAAGGGCTGTAAATACATCTCCCTGCCTTTTGGCTATATAGGCATTACCCAAAAGAAATAAGTCCCCTTCGTCTATAAACATTGCTTTGTCACTTGTGATCATTTCATATCTGCCGTCCTTAACCGGGTATGAGGTCCTATGGTCTCTGTATTTATCAATATCAGCCAGCGCCTTTCTTTCCGATACGATTACTGGGAGCCGCTCAGGATTAATCTTAAGAAAACCGATCTCTCTGGCCGCCCCATAATCATTTATCAGGTTTTCCAGCTCCTCCATGGGGCTTTTATAGTTATCAAGATCTATTCCAATCTGCATTTTATTTTTCCTCCAATCAAAAAAGGCCGCCGGTTAAGGCAGCCCTATAAGCTTTCGTGTAACTGTCGTTTCTTTTGCCACTGGTCGAGCAGCTTTATAATCTGTTCTTCCATCTGTCTCGGGGTATAGCTTTTAGGAAAGTACTTACGAAGCACATCATGTTTTATAGTGATGTGATCCTGCTCGGGTTTCTTTTCCTCATCCATGACCGCGCACATGGCTTCCATGGTGCACATACCCTCCTGACTGAGCTTCTTGATTCGCTGAGCCTGAGAAAGAGAGGGGGCTGCCTGTGCGTAGTCCATGGCTTCAAGGAAATCTTGCTGTTCTTCTCTTTTTATATACGATATTTCAACAGCTGGCTGAAAACCGATGGCTCTGTTATCTACCATTTCCAATATTTCAGGAATAAGGTTTGTTAATGCTATATATCGGTGGATCTGATTGCGACTTTCACCCGTTAGTTCAGCAAGAACGGAGTCTGTTCGAAAATGTGTCCCCATTGGGGACGAATTTTCTTTGCTTGGTCTGCCTGCTTGTCTTCGCATCGCATCATACCGCATTTTCAGTGCCCAGGCGCGTTCGCTCGGTAGTATTGTTTCTCGCTGCAGATTAGAATCACACATCAGTATAGTCGCGGAATCATCATCCAAATTTCGAACAATAGCCGGTATCGTCTTCAGTCCTGCCAGTTCAGAGGCATGGCACCTTCTGTGTCCGGAGATGATCTCATATCCTCCGGCATCGTTGGGCCTTACTATGATGGGATTGAGTACTCCAAATTCCTTGATACTGTCTACTGTTTTTTC
>JAEEGQ010000126.1 GCA_016280395.1 Lachnospiraceae bacterium
GCACTGCCCCGGCGTTGCTTAAGTCCGTGTAGGTAACAGCCGGCGTCGAAGCTATCCCAAGCTTTCGCTTTAAGGTCTTCATCTCGCTGTTTCCAAGGATGTAGGGCAGGTTTATGGCAATAATGATGATGAAGATGAATGCTGTCCAGACTGCGGTTTGAAGTATAAGCCCTCTAAGGAGCAGCAGAAGCCCCGAAACGATCAGCCCTGCGATAACAACAGAAAGCGCCTGTTTGCGGTGTGCGGCAAATATCCTGTCAACTTCGGCCGCAGTTTCTCCTTCTTTGAATTCCGGTCTGTTCTTTACGCCAAACACCAGCTTTTTCCCGGTCCACTTTTTCGGATAGACCATGAAAAAGGTGATAACAAGCGTTAAAACAGCACATATGAACATTGTAAGCCCAAAATAGAATGATAACATATTATCCTTTCCTGCCGGTGTTTTTCACCCGCGCGCGAATGTCACTTGTAGCACTCTTCCACCAAATCAATGATCCTGCTCTTTTCAACACCGGAAAGCCTTGCTTCCGACAGGATCCGCTTAAGCTCGCTGATGTCTGCTGCGGGGATCTCACCGCGCTTTTTTATCTCGGTGCGGATCCTTGCTCCGTTTTTGCGGTCTGTCATTATATAGCCTTCCGTTTTCAGGAGCTGGTAGGCTTTTGAGACCGTCATGGTGTTGATGCCCATTTCAAGCGCGAGCGCCCTTACCGTCGGCAGTTGTTCGCCGGCTTTAAGCTCTCCGCCCGAGATTCCCATAACAATCTGGTTTCTTATCTGTTGATAGATCGGAACATCCGATAATTCGTCGATACGTATTACCATCGCAGGTCTTCCTTTCAAAGCTTATATTCAAAGGTTTCTTTTATCAAATGTCACTACCCCTATGATACCGCATACAACAACGCATATGCAAGATATGATGACAGCCGGCACAAAATCTTTTGCAGCAAGGCCACCCATTGAAAGGCTCAGGCCTTCCGTCAGTCTTAAAGGCAGGTATTTTTGAAGCTTTGGAACGTAATTCAGGAAAAACAGGACTGCAACAACGCCCCCCACTCCCATGAGTACCTGTCCGGCGTTGTTTGCCATTGCCGAGAACATCAGCAGGAAAGCCAGCAGCATCATTCCAAAGATCCAGTAGCAGGCCGCGCCGAACACAAGGTTTTCCGGCTTGTCTTCCGGCCATAAATAAACCGTGTATCCAAAAGTGACACCAAAATATAAAAGGAACATCAAGGTCCAAAGACCGTAAACCGTGATCATCTTCGAAAAAAAGACCTTGCGCCTTGAAAGGCCTTTTGTCACCACCTGCACAAGCGTTCCCTTCATGTACTCGTTAACAAGAACGCCGCTGAGCATCAAAACGATGACTATAACGCACATAAGGCCGTTCTTGTAAAACTGGGTCCAGCTAGTCATGGCGTTTACCGTCACTTCACCGACTAACATTCCGGATTCAGCTAAGGAATCCTTCATAGTTTCCATAAGCCAGGGAGTAAGTTTTGCTATGGCCGGGTTCATGAGCCCGAATATGAAAAAGATGATCCCAAGGATAAGGAGCCTTCCGGTCCTTAAAGTTTCCATCCATTCTTTTCTTAAAAACGCTTTCATATCTGTATCCTCATGCTGTTTTCTGTACCGTTTCAAGGAAGATATCCTCGAGGGTTGCTTCCTGTTTTTCTATCCTTAAGATCTCCATCCGGTTGTCTGCGATATACCGCATGATCTCCGGGAGTTTGCAAGGATCGTTAAGTATAAGATCTCCGGAAGGCATCTTTGGTAGATCCGTAAATGCCCGCATCAGCGCTTTTGCATCCGCTTCATGCTCAAGTCTGAGCTCCGTTGCGGTGCTCCTTCTCTTTTGTTTAATTTCTTCGATAGTGCCCTGCATAACCACTTTGCCGCCGTTAAGAAGCGCCATTTCATCGCAGATATGTTCCACATCCGAAAGGATATGCGTGGAGAAGATGATGGTCGTCTCCTCTTTCGCGGCAACAAGAACATCAAGTATTTCCTTGCGTCCCATAGGATCAAGGGCGGATGTGGGTTCATCGCAGATAAGGAGTTTTGGCCTTCCAAGCAGCGCCTGCGCAATACCGAGCCTCTGCTTCATGCCTCTAGAAAATCCCCTGATCCTTCGTTTCTCACTTCCAAGGCCCACAAGTTCAAGCATTTCTGTGCTTCTTGCCTTTATCTCCTCTGCCGGCATCCCCGCGATCTCGCCGCAAAGCCTTAAATACTCCGCAGGGGTCATAAAGGAATAATACTCCGGAACATCAGGCAGATAGCCTATAAAGCGGTTTGTCTTTGTATTCCCGTAGTGCACCTTTTCGCCGCAGACGCTGACCATGCCCGAATCTGCAGCAAGAAGCCCGAGGATTATCTTCATTGTTGTAGTTTTTCCGGCGCCGTTCTGCCCCACAAAGCCAAATACTTTTTTCTCGGGAACAAAAAGGTCAAGCCCTTGAAGCACCTGTTTTTCGCCAAAATGTTTTTTTAATCCGTTTATTTCAAGAACATTTGTATTCATAAGTCTCTCCTTCGGGCCTGAGCTTTCTTTATCCCGGCCGCAGGTTGCAGCCTGCAGCCGGGCATGCTCAGATCCTTTATGAATCTTCCTTACCAAGGATAAAATAAAGAACAGGTCCGATGAATTCCATCCCTACGATGGCTACGATAAGCCAAAGTGTGCGGTTTCCGCGCTTGTAGGTCTTGTGTGTGAGGATGTGCCACAGGGTAAACCCGAGCAGCGCAAACTCCGCAACGATCAACGGAATAAGGAACGGTAACATTGTTTTGATATCAGGCATAGTGTTTTCTCCTTTCTGCCCCGGCATTTTCTGCACCTGCGGAAAGCCGTTTATGATTTCTGTATTGTTTGTATGTTTTGTATTGCTCTCTGTAATACAGACTATACACCAGAGATAGTTTTTTGTCAACAGTTTTTTGTCAACAGTTTTTTTATAAAATCAATTAACGTGCGCCGCTAGGCGCACAACAAATGACCCCTGCGGCGAACCATGTGCCACAAAGCTCTTTTTAGGCTTATTTGAGCTTATTTCCCAATATGTGCATCTATAACTTCCGGAA
>JAEEGQ010000127.1 GCA_016280395.1 Lachnospiraceae bacterium
ATCTGCTTTTGTCATGGCAAGCCCGAGGGAATCGTACCGTTTTTCTACTTCTTCATCGGACTCCGAGATAAAGCCCGTAAGTATTGCAACGTCTGCGGGAACTTCGAATTTGGTGACAAGCGTGTCCGGCTTTGTTTCGGAAGCTTCACGCGAATCCACGGGATTGATGCAGTATGCCTTGATCCTCTCAAATTCCGCGTCCGAAACAGCGCCTTCCACGATATATGTTGTAGCTGAACGGATAACGGGTTCTTCTGTCTCGTTAAGCAGTTTTACGCACTGTTCCGCAGAGTCCGCACGCTGGTCGAACTGGCCCGGAAGATATTCTATAGAAAAAGAGCGGGAGTCGCTATAAAGCGGCAGCTGTTCTTCATAAAGGATATCAACCGGAGGCTCCGAGAAAACGGCGCCAAGGGCTTTGTTATAGGTTTCGTCACTGATATTCTCGATATCGTAACGGACAAGGACACGGATCCCTTTTACAGAGTCGATGTTTAAATAACTCTTGATCTCGTCTGCAAGTTCCATGGAACGAATTGCAAATGGTGCTTTCTTTTCAACAAATACTCGTCTAACGTTTCCCATCACGGTCTCCATTCAAATGTTTACTTGTTTTGGATTGCTTTGCTCTTTAGGATATCACAAACGTTTTTGGGATGCAACAGTTAATCCTCGTTAAGATTTTTGAGCCAGTTCTTGTTTGCGTACATGTTCATATCGGCGCGTTTATAAACATCCGCAAGGCATTCGTCCCCCATGAATTCCGACATTCCGCAGGCGATAACGATGCCGTCGTTTTGAGCTGCTTCTTCATTCCTCACATTAAAGTCGCCCATCAGTGTATTCAGACGTTTGTAATCGGAGCCTTTGACAATGACCGCGAACTCATCGCCTCCGACTCTGTATACGGGACTGTGCTTGAAGGAATTGCAGATGACCCTGCAGGCATCTTTTATGTATTTGTCACCGGCCTGATGCCCGAAAGAATCGTTAACTTTCTTCAGGTTATTTACATCAAGTATCACGACCGCAAATGCAGGAGCATTTCCGGCTTTTATCTGCTTGTCAAGGTGTTCCTCATCATCCTTGAACGCCATTTTTGTCTTGACGCCTGTAAGGGCATCGGTGTTCGCTCTTGTCTGCGCCTTTGAGAGCTGTTTTGCGTACTCGGTCTCCTGCCTGATGAGTGCGTCAATATCATTAAGGCCCACGACAAGCCTGCGGCCCTCCGACTCTTCAACCATTGCGGCCTTCAACTGGACATATCTTGTGCCTTCGGCAAGCCTGAACCTGTAATTGATCGCGTAAATGCCGTTCTTGCCGATATCAGAAAGAACATTTTCCTTTGTGAACGAATTTAATACATGATCAAGATCTTCGGCATAAACCGTCGAACCAAAAAAGCTTTTTGCGTCTTCAAAGAAATCGAGTCCCTCTTTGGGAAGCCTGATATTATCTAATCCTTCCGTGGTGCTGAACTCACGGTAACGGCCGGTTTCGGGTACAACAACATAAACGCACAGGAAATCGCCTGCAAGTGCGTTGATGCGTGTATAAGCGATACGTTCTTCTTTTATGCGTTCGGCAAATCTTCTCTGTTTCATCTCTTCGTCAACATCCGTTATGCCGATAACGATAAACCTGCTGCTTTCGAAGCGTGAAACACGCATGCTCACATAAACGGGACCTTTAGGGGATTTAAGGCGGTATGCCATCGTAAATGTATTATTGCGGTCAAGGGTATCAAGCAGTGTTTTCTTGTCCATGCTGTTGATAAAATTCTCGCAATCGTCTTCAAAAACGTACTTTCTGCCTTCGATCTTGCAGGATCCGAAGAAATCCTTACCGTTCCTGATCTCGATAAGACCGCCTTTATTTTCGTCGGACCGGTATTCAACATACTCGCCCGAATCGACATTTACGTAATAAATATCCGAATAGCCTCTCGCAAGCGCCTGGGCGATATGTGTAAAGATCAGCCCGGTACTTTTTGCCTTCTCGTAGGCTTCTTTTGTTGTTGCGTTCTCACGGCGGATACGGACCATATCCGTTACATCCTGACACATGCCGAGAAGACACAGTCTGCCGACTGCATCATAAAACTTTAGTTTTGTTGTCTGGAACTGGCGCTGGTTGCCTGCCGCGTCCGGAACATCCTCAAAGAAGATGTAGGGTTCTTCCATGGAAAGTGCCATCTTATCATCTTCAACGAAATGGCTTGCCGTAACGCTGTCGAATATCTCAGCATCGGTAAGCCCCACAACGCCGTCAGGATCTTTTTTGTGGGCATACTCGGCAAAAGCCTGATTGCATGCAAGGTAAACACCTGTATTTGCATCCTTTGAAAAGCTCAATGCAGGCATATTATCAAGAAGAGAAGTTATGGACTGTTTGAGAAGTCTGATCTTTTCCGCTTCTTTAAGCTCGCTCTTGTATTCCGCTTTTTCATCACCTATTACAAAGGTGCGAAGGAGCGATGTCCCAAGCAGATAGCCTATTGTATAGAGCGGAAGGTACGGGGACCACATCTGTCCCGTAAGAAATACCGCCATGATCATCCCAAAGAAAGCTATGCTCTCATAACGGCTGTTTCTCTTTCCCGAATCCCTTCGCATTATCAAAGACGAAGCATAGACAGAGACAAAAAGGAGCAGGGCAATCTGGACCGCAAGAAGTATATGTCTTACCGGGAGCGCGTGATAGACACAATCCCGGTCAACCGTAAAGAGTACCGGGACAAAGATATTTATGATGCTGAAGACGGTAATGACGCAGGCAACGATGCGGCCTGCATAAATAAAGATACGGCCAAACCTGTTATCCTCTTCCATGTAGGCTATAACATATTGTGACCAGAAAAGGACACCCAAAGCCATGGTAATGTAATAGACCGAAGTATCCGCAAAAAGCAGCCCCGGGATCTTAAGTGCCTCAAAAACACCCCAGAGCGTATCTGTGATGTAATATAAAAGCACTGAAAAGAGAAAATATCTGTAAGCTTTTAACGCGGACCTTTCCTGCCGGTCATTTTTCCATAGAATATCCTGGTTTTCGATAAAAAGGATCAGTATTGCAAGCAATCCGATTGCCGAATAATACATTTCCGTTCTCCTGCCATATATTTATGCACTTTAATCATACCATCTTAATTGATAATTGTCATCAAAAATGTAAAGGTTTTTGTCATTGCTCATTTAATAATATTTTGTTTCCCTTTTTTGAACGATTAGTGCTATAATACACTTCACAATAAATAACTTTTAAATGGGACAAATCTATGCTGTATTTACTTTTTCAAAAACATCTTGATCTGCTGCTTGCTTTAGGCTACATATTTTCCTTTGCCGGTACCGCGCTGTGCCTTTGTCTCCTTAGAAACAGGCTTCCGCAGGATCAGGGACGTGCTTTTGCCGTAAACGGTGAAAAGTCAAAAGGAAAAGCCCGTGGCGCCGGGATCATAATGATCGCCGTACTAGCAATAAGCGTGCTGCTCTTTATCCCTTCGGAAAACCTCGAGTATCCGCTGTACTGCCTGTTCCTTGTGGCAGCAATGCTTACCGGTTTCTTTGATGACGCCTCAAAAAAGCCCTGGAACGAGTACCTAAAAGGCGCTCTTGACCTTGCCATAGCCTTTGGTCTTGCCTTTACTTTCTGTTTCTATAACGGCTCCGATATACATTTCCTGCTTTTAAGCACTGTCGTGACTGTTCCGAAGTGGCTCTTTATAATCCTTGCGATCATCCTTATCTGGGCTTCGATAAATGTTGTCAACTGCACAGACGGTGTTGACGGGCTTTGTGCTTCGCTTTCCATAGTTACGATTCTCGGTTTCTTTATGCTGAACCTTAAAACAGGAATAGCTGATGCAGTGAACCCCATGGCGATCTCTTTCGTGATGATGCTGCTTGCCTATCTTCTCTTTAATTCAAGTCCGAGCACGATACTTATGGGAGATGCGGGCTCGCGTCCTCTCGGCCTCTTTATCGCGCTGCTTGCGTTAAAAAACGATCCGATCCTGTTCCTGCCCTTTGCCCTTGTATTCATACTTGACGGCGGGCTTGGGCTTATCAAGGTTTCGCTGCTGCGCTTCCTAAAGATCTCCATCATGAAGAATATCCGCACACCGCTTCACGACCATTTCAGAAAGAACAAGGGCTGGTCGGATACACAGACCGTATTCAGGTTCACAGTCGTACAGGCGGCACTTATTATAGTGGTATTGTCGCTGATAAGATGATGCCCGGATACCGGTATTACTGACAAAGGTGTCTGAACGATAACGAAGGTATCTGCCCTTTGACAAAGTCATTTGAATAATAACGAAGGCTTGGTTTATAACAAACAAAACGGCTTTGAGAAGATCATCTCAAAGCCGTTATTTTGTTCTTTACGGGATGTCCCGTTTTTGTCCCGTGGTATCCGTGAAATCAATAGATATACGTAATGTTTGAATACAGCGAATCTTTCTTCTTCAGCTCGTATTTGTATCCTTTGTGGTAATAGCAGGAATCATAGGTCGGATCGCAGGTATACCAGGATTTTGTCGTAGGATCGTATATCTGCAGCCATGCATGATATCCATTTACCATGCTTGGATCGGGATAACCCGTGATGACCCGAACTTCGATACCGCGGCTTCTGAGCATCGATGCCATTACTACCGAATAATCGTAGCAAATACCGGTCTTTGCGCTATACACGGACTGCACGTTCGGAACATATGTCGTTACCGAGCCGGCAGTTATCTTTTTTGCAAGATCGTAATTGTACACAAAGGTTTTAATTATATAACCGTGGATCGCAGTGACCACTTCTGCTTCGGTTTTGCAGCCGTGCGTCAGCTCCGCGGCACGTTTCAGAATGTTGTCGCTCTGTTTGAAACCGACTATCGCATTTGAATACAGGTAAACCTGATTTTTGTCAGTCAGGCTAAGAGCAATGCTTTCCGATCCTATGACACTGTATTTTGTGCCCTCGAGCTGTCTGCAGACCTTGATGGTATATGTGGTATTGCCGGCGGTAAGCGGTATCGTGATGCTTCCCGCAGTCATGTCGTATTGCTGTTTGTAATTTTCGGCAACGGCAAGGATCTTTACTTTAAGTGTTGTGTCATTATTAAAATTGATCGTGACTGTTCCGTTCTTGTTATCGGTTATGACAGGTGTGGCCGCTTTTGCCTTCAAAGGCAGAAAACACACGAGAATAAAGGCTAAAAAACCGATCATCAAAGCTGTTCTATTTTTCATGATCTCCTCCTGTTTTCTCATTTTGCCGGATACCGGCCGTGTAAACCCTCTGTTTATCCGTTTTTACTCCCTGATACCCGTCATACGCTTCACCGTTTCCGGATTGATCGCATAGGAAAGTGCCGTCTGCTCGTCGATCTTTCCTGCCTTGTAAAGCTCGGAAATGCTGACATCCATTGAAACCATGCCGTCTTTTGCTGAAGAATAGATAACGGAATCGATCTGATGGATCTTGCTTTCGCGGATCATTGTCTTTATTGCGTTTGTTGCTTCGAGTATCTCGAATGCCGGTACACGCTTTCCGTCTTTTGTGGGAAGAAGCTGCATCGAAACAATTGATTTGAGCACCATTGCAAGCTGTACGCGGATCTGCTGCTGCTGTCCCGGAGGGAATACATCAATGATACGGTCTATTGTGTTTGCGGCTCCGACGGTATGCAGCGTTGAAAGGACAAGGTGTCCCGTCTCTGCGGCGGTCATCGCTATCTCAATAGTCTCAAGGTCACGCATTTCTCCGATGAGTATTACATCGGGAGCTTCACGCATCGCCGCACGGAGCGCTTTTGCATAGGATTCCGTATCAACGCTTACTTCGCGCTGGCTCACGATACTCTTTTTATGCTTGTGCAGGAACTCGATAGGATCTTCAAGAGTAAGGATGTGGCAGTTCCTGCGTTTGTTGATCTCATCAATTATAAACGAAAGCGTTGTGCTCTTTCCGCTTCCGGCTGTACCGGTAACGAGGATGAGTCCCTTCTTTTCTTCGCTCAATTCAAGTATCTGCTGAGGTATGCCCATCTGCGTAACATCCGGCAGATTGAAGGCGACGGTACGCATTACTGCGCTCCATGCGCCTCTCTGTTTGAAGATGTTTACACGGAAACGTCCCACGCCCTTGACGGAAACGGCAAAATCATCATCACCGTCGTCTCTGTAGGACACATCTCTGTTATCGGCACATTCGTAGATCCTGTTTAGTATCTGGCGCGTATCCGGAGGCATAAGGATAGGCCATTCCGATCTTTCGATCTTGCCGTGAACTTTGTAGGAAACAGGCTGTCCTACGACAACAAAAACATCGGAAGCGCCAAGCTCGTTGGCCCTTCTTAAAATCTCTTCAAGCTCGGGCTGTGAAGGCTTATTTGATGTTTCCTGCGCGGGAGCATCAAAACCCACAGCATTTCTTTCAACAGCAACAAATTCCCTGTTTTGGCCGTTCTCTTCGCTCATGATATTCCTCCGTTCAATCTTCGATTATTATATCTCCGTTCCAGATGTCACCGCCGTTGCCTTTTCCGTAATCACCGTGTTCCCCTTCGGAAAGGGCCCATTGCATGATCTTCGGCTCCGGCTCTTTTGAAAAGCGGAGCGTAACATTTAATGACTTGTCTGAAACAGCCGACTTTACCTGATATTCAACATAGATATATGATATCCCGCTCCCTGCGGAATAAACCTTTGCGCCATCGAATGTAAAAGGTTCGTAATGCTCGCTCCCATAATAATCATAATACGCTTTTTTTATAGCTGCAAGTTTTTCTGTTGCCGCTTTGTCCATCGTATAATATTCCTGTACGGCATCCCTTGTCTTTTCGGCAAGCTTCATCTCATGGAAGGAAGCCCTTACGGACAGAGCCGCAAAAACAGTAAGCGCAAACACAACAAGAAGCAGTATCATGGAAGCGCCACCGACATTCATATGATAATCGTCGCTCTTTTTCATTGCTTCTTCTCCTTTGAAACATCAAGCCTGCAATAGGTCTTTTCGCCGTCAGCCGAATAAATGCCGACATATCCGGTGATGAGCCCGGTTCCGTCATAAAGCTCTGCTTTAAGGATAAAAGCAGGATCGTCATCAGTCTTTTCAAACCCTTTCGAAAATCCGCATGTAAGGACATTTCCCGACATTTTGCAATCAAATTCCTGCCCGGTCTTTGAGAGGATCTCGGCTATCTGATCCGAGTCGCACCCTTTTATAAAATCCGCAACAGACTGGGCAAGCAATACGGATTTAGTGGTATTAACGGCATTGCCCCTCAACTTGTCGGAAGCCATGAACATCTTGAGCAGGTAAACACTTACTATCGCAAAGATGCCTATTATGATGACAAGCTCAAGCAGAGGTGCCCTGAAACTATTCTGTTTTTTGTTGGATTCTATCTTCATATGGCATTATCTCCATGCTTTTGCATGTAAGCTGTTTACTGGACCGTGCGCAGGCTCATTGTCAGGCTTTCGCTCTCTCCCGCATGATTCTTTGCGGTAAGCTTCAGGCTGTTGCCATTCAGCTGGATATTGAAATCTTCGATCTCAACCATTTCAAATCCATAGCCAAGCTCGAAGGGATCGCCTTCAAGACGCATATGTTCTCTGAGACTACCGTTGTAGTGATAGATCAAAACTTCGTATCTGTAGCCTGTTCCACCGATGTAGGACAGCGAAAGTACGGGAATCCCGTCTTTTTCGGTCATCGTGATGCTCTCTGCGGCATCCTTCTGCCTTATCCTCGTTGCAACATAATTCAGCGAAGTCCTCAGCTCAAAATTATCGTTGTTGGCCTTCACAATATTATGATAAACCTGTATTCCCACATTGGTAAGAAGGAGCGATGATATCGCGAAGGTGCCGAGTATCAGCACCGTTCCGATAAAGCCCACCCACCATATGGCATTTGAATGTCTTTCCATGTATTTAACCTCCATGCTGCGAGCGAAGCGAACAGCTAATGGTTGCATTTGTGCGAGGATCACGCAGCACAAATGCGCTGTTTGAAAGTTTTACTTTCAAACGTAACCTCGGATATTGACAAATACCTATTTGATATAAACATTTATGACCGGCATGATATTTGATGCAAAACAGTCATAAACAACATTGTATTTATCGGTATCCACCGTTACATAATAATTCTCGCAAAGATACTCAACATCGGCAGGATACATGCCTTCATTGGCATAACACTGCACAGCGGCCTTTTTTAAGGACTGTTCGGTGAGCACCCTGTTCTGCTCGTCGTTTACACCGTTAAACCAGCGCATACCGTAAAACAGGACTATGACCATTATCCCCAGCACGATGACGGGGATTATGATCTCTTTACCCACAAAGCCTTTACTTGTTTTCTTTAAGCTTTTCACAGGCTGCTCCTTTCTTGTGTTTTTTATGCGATGGATGAGATCATTCCTACGAGAGGTATCATCACAGAGAGCAGAACGGCTCCGACAAGGAGTGCAAGAACTATGACAAGCACAGTCTCGACCGTTGACGATATCTTGGAAAGCTTTTCGGTAACTTCGTTGTTGTACTGCCTTGCAAGTTTTGCAAATACCTCGTCTGTTGCACCGCTCTTTTCACCGACGGTGATCATGCGGGCTTCCATCCCCTTTACAAGACCTGATTCTTTAAGCGCAACATCAAACGGCTCGTTGCTTTCATAAAGTTCCTTACATTTCTGTATCTTTTCGCGGACATCATTGTTTGATGCCGAATTAAGGCTTAAGTCAAGGGCTTCCGTGATGTTCATTCCGCCGGAGAGCATAAGCGACATGGAGGAAATGAACCTGCCGACAGACATGCGGTTTGCGAGCTTTCCGGTAAAACTGAAATTAGTGAGCCAGCGCTTGATGATCTTCTCTCCGGATCTTGTCTTGTACCAGATGAAGATCGCGAAAAAGACAAGAAGAAGCGCTATCGTAACGATGGCGATCACACGGCCTACGGTCATACCGACGGAAAGCGAACCGGCTGTAGCTTCGGAAACATCGGAACTTAACTCCGAGAACATCTTCTCGAAGATGGGAAGTATCTTCCAAACAAGGACGATAAGGATAACAGCCATGATCGCAAACAATACAAGGGGATATGCAATGGCGCTGCGGATCGAAGTAAATACAGAGTGCTCGCGTTCATAATATTCCGAAAGACCGCGCAGAACCTCTTCTGTCTTACCTGTTGTCTCACCGACACGGACCATGTGGATCATATAGTCGGGAAAAGCCTCTGAAGCTTCAAGAGCCTCGCAGAACATGGAATTCTCAGAAAGCTTTTCATCGATCCTGTCGAGAGCGGCTTTCGTGTGTGAATCTTCCATCTCACTGTTCATTATATGGATCGCTTCAAACAGCGGAATGCCGCCGTTAAGCATCATGGCGATCTGGTCGCAGAAAACGGATAACTCATCCGAAGTAAACTTTTTTACCTTTCCCACTTTTAATCCTCCTTAATACTCCGTTGCCGTCTGCCTTAAACCTTCGTGGCCCGGAAGCTGTCTTGTTGAAGCTGTTTTATTGCATTATTTGAATACAAATGCCAGCGGCAGATGCCAGGATGCCTGTGAATACTTAAATGTTACACTTGGCTGCAGATATTCGCCGTTGTAATACATACATGTTGAAGATCCGCCGTCAAGGTTTGCGGCATTCACGGCGCCGTATTCAAGCATTATCTTGATAAGATCCGAAGCGGATGCGCCAAGATGCGAATTGTAGCCGCGGCCGTCGGTCACGAGCAGGAGCACGGACCCGTCTGCGCACTGTCCGATAGCGGTTCTCGGGTTAAGACCGCTACCCATGCCGTTAAGCTCTCTTGCTTCGCCATTGATGACAAGCTGCACGAAATGGTTGTTCTTGTCGGAGCTCTCCTCCTGGAAAGCACAGGCATCGCGTATCTTCGCGCTTTCGACATATTCCTTGAAGGATGCGGCAGTCATGCCTTTAAGAGATTTTATTATGAGGATGTTGTCCTCGTTAAAACCAATCAAAACAAGCCCGGATGCTGCCTGCGGATTGTTAAGCTGTATCTGTCCGTTGCTGACCACAACACCCGTAGGATGTCCGCCTTTAAGGCCGTATTGGTTATCGTAAAGGCCGCCGTTGATACCTGCGGTACCGCCGGCATCCTTAACGATCTGGTCCAGTGTCTTGCCGACTTCAGGCCAACCCGATCCTGTATAAACTGTAGAAATGAAAAGCCTTGAAGGGTCTGATATCTTTAAGAGCTTGGCAGAGAAGGTCCTTCCGCTGATGGTAAAAAGCTCGATATCCTTCTTGTTCTTGTCAACGGTCTGTGTCTGGTCACTCGTCTTTCCGCCGCTGATATCAACCGTATTATTGTCGATCTTTATAAGACCGGGGTCAACATCATCATTAAAGGGCTGCATGGAATTGCCGTTAACAAGGTTCTGTATCTCGTCGGGCGACAGGTAGATACTTGCTACGAACTTGAGTGCTCCGGATTCGAGCACAGTGGTAACAAGAAGCTGTTTTGCACTCTTTGACGGGCCGTTGCAGATCATCCCGACAATAAGATAGACCGCAAGCAGCAGTGCACCGAGCGTAACACCGATCACTGCGAGGATACGCAGGAATATATTGCCCTTTTTCTTAGTATTTTTATTTGATCTTCTTTTTCTGTTCACGCTTACTCCCGCGGATTCAAGATCCTGTTCTGTATAAATTTTGACTTTTGATTCACTCATTTGTTTTTTCCTCTTTGAACACCCATATTTTCTGCAGTTTATAGCTTACAAAGAACAGCAGCGTATCTACGGGCAGTTTGATGATCGTCTTGGCAAGGCTCTTCTGCGTAAGGTCTGTAGCAAGCAGCATCGAAAAGGCTCTTGTAAGGCCTGTGACGATAAGTCCCGAAGATACAAGGATCACAACTGCCAGCAGTGCGTATTTAAGTATCGAAGACTTCGAACCCGACCCGAATACTGCCTTTTTATTTATGAGAAAATTACATACTGACGATATTATCCTCGCTCCCGCTGTGGAAAGCATTATCACGGGCCTTGCGTCAAGCGACGGCACAAAGTGATTGAAGAGCACATTGAATATGAAGAACAGCGCAAAATCGATCACCGAGCACAGTCCCGAGCTCAAGGCATATCTTCCGAGATATCCGAGGCGTCTTCCGAAATACTTAAAGATCACAGCATATATCTTAAATCCGTCCCGGAAGGGATGAAAATGCGAAGTGGCATTTTCGTCGATATAGATCGTCTTTATCGTTACCTCGGAAAAAGGCATCTTCGCATGCTTCATCTCAAGGAGCATGTTCGTTTCGTATTCGTACCTCTCTCCGTAAGCTTCCGAAAGGAACCCGATCGCATTGTCGGGGAACGCTCGAAGACCTGTCTGCGTGTCGGATATCTTAATACCGCAGAGGATACGGAAAACAGCTTTTGTTATGTTGTTTCCCGTCCTGCTCTTCCAGGGAACGTCATCCTGCTTGAAATCCCTCACCCCAAGTACGGTCTCGCCGCGTTCGAGCATTGCTTTTGCACATTCGTAAACGTCCGACGGATCATGCTGTCCGTCACCGTCCATTGTGACTATGCCTTTCCCGTTCTTACGGTTTTCAAGGTAATATTTCATGGCCGTTTTCAAAGCGCGTCCCTTGCCCTTGTTCACCTCATGGACAAGGACCGTTACCTGCGGGAAGGCTGCTGCTTCCTCAAACGGCCTAAGGTGTTCCGGGCTGCTTCCGTCATTGACGACCAATATGTCCGAAAACCCGAGATCTATCATGCCTTTAACTGTAGGAATAAGCTTTTCGTCAGGGTTTAAGGACGGAATGACCACTGTTATTTTTAATATATCACTCTTGTCTGTCATCGGTGCTTAAGTAAGATCCCCCATATGGATTATGACCCATGTATTCTTGCCGTCTTTGTCGTCATCACAATATTTGAAGTATATCCTCTTGTAGAAGATATCGTCACGATGAACTCCGTTGCTTGTAACTGTAAAGCTCTTAACAAAATAGATATCACAGTAGAAGCAGTCATCTGCAAGCATAACGTAATTCTTTACGCTTTCCTTGCTGAAAGGCGGGTTATCAAAAACATGACGCCCAAGGAATGTGATATCCACGCCCGTTGCCCAGGCTTTGCAGGACGTGTCGAGGTAAGAGCCGTTATAGATATACTTTCTGATAGCCCAATAACCGTTGGTATCTCCGGCTATATCGTTGGTCATAAAATAGCTGTACTGCTTGCCGTAATAAAGCGGGTTGATCTTGCCGCTTCCGGGTTCGGTGACTCCGGCGCTGTAGAATGCCGCCAGACCGGCGGGAACATCATCAGAACCACTCTGCTCAAGTATCTTAACTTCATCAAAAGCATATCTTACCGAGCTGTCACCCCTGTTATCGGTTATGTCGAGCTTAACGGGGCAATACTGTCCTTTAAGTACATAGGTCACTGCCTTCGGAACATTTGTATACTGCTTTACATCTTCATATTCCCTGATATCTTTTACTGTTCCTTCAACATCGGGAGCGCTTCCTGCGATAAGTAGCCCAAAATTGTCAGGTACGGTTATCTCAATATCTCTTGCCTCAACTGAAACAACACCGTTTGAAAGTGTGTAAGGAACTTCGTTTCCTGCGTTATCGGTTATTGCAAAGGCGGCTCCGCTTCCGTCATCCTCGGTGATTATAGGTGCTATCGTAAAGAAACTGCATTTTAGCAGGCTGTTAACCTCGGCGTACTGCTTAAGCTCTATCGGCAGTTTCTCGGCATTGGTGCGGTCGATGGCCTTTGTGCCGATGCGTGCCGTCAATGTATCGGGACAGATGAGCGTATATTCATAATATTCCGGCACAGGTGCCCCGTCCTTGTCGATGAATTTCATCACATTACCGGCAAAATCGGTTATCACGAACTGTTCGTTCATCAGCCCCGAATCCGGCATTGTCCTAAATACGACACTGTATGTGGTAAGATCGCCTGCAGCCGTAGCAGTCATCTTTTTATCTGTATTTATTGCAAACGAAGACGGTATCGTAAAGTTCAGGATGATATAATCAGACTTGATGTTATAAAGTCTGTCCGACTGTTCGCTCTTCGCAACGGTATAGTGAACATCCTGTCCTTCGCCGTCCGTTATCTGCACTGCAGGCTCTGCGGACAGTCCTTTTACCATGTAAGCGCATACTCCGTTTTCTTCGGAAACTATATCCTCTTCAGAAAGAAGATGTCCGTTGATCTTTACGGCATACTCCTTTGGAACGGTTACTGCATAGGTCTTTCCGATGGCGGACAGGTCCGGTGTGAATTTGCTTATTGCCCATGTAGGCACTGACAGCATATCAAGCTTTATCTCTTCAGAAACAAGGTTGAGCTCAAGTTCACCCGCGATAAGATCACCCGAATGTATGATGTAAACAGGCCTGTTTGCATCATAGCTCTGGGAAGAAAGCGCATATTCAAGCTTTTTCCCGCCAAAAACAGAAACATAATTCTTTATTACGGAATCTTTGTCTTCGAATTTTGAAAAAGCCGAATAATCTATATGTTGTCCTGATGCTTCAATGTTGTTAAATACAAGATTTGATTCGAGTTCTTTTACAAAACCTTCTACAAGGTTGTAAGCCTGTGCTTTTTCGTACTTTACAAGGATCCCCCTTAAACCCAGCAGCAAAGCACCGATAACCAGCGCAAGCACAATTGCATAGATAAGAAGTCCCGTCTTAAACGTAATTTTTTTCATTGTTCTGACCACATTTCTTTTTACTTACAGATACCGTGCCTTTTAAGTGCCCGCTATCCCAATAAACAATTTTATCACAACAGCTTTTTTTATACAATATTTTTGACATAACATTTTCTATAAAAAAGATACCCGGCATTTCTGCCGGGTACCTCTTTATAAAACTTCAATGCGGAAGACTATAAGCATTATTTAAGTCTTTTCCGGGTTATGTTACTTTCTCTTCTTTGAAACAAGTGCAAGAAGTGAAAGGAGTGTAGCTGCGCCTGCGATGATTATCGAGAAGCCTCTTCTGTCGCCTGTCTGAGGAACAACCGGATCGTCCTGAGGGATATCGGGATCTTCGATGATCTCTTCGGGCTCGGTAGGCGTAGGCTCTTCGGGATCCTCCTGAGGGATATCGGGATCTTCGATGATCTCTTCGGGCTCGGTAGGTGTAGGCTCTTCGGGCTCGGTAGGAGTAGGATCATCCGGTGTGGGTGTAGGATCATCCGGTGTAGGTGTGGGATCATCCGGTGTAGGTGTAGGATCATCCGGTGTAGGTGTGGGATCTTCAGGGGTAGGAGTTATAACTGTTGCTGTGATCTCGCCCTTTACAACGATATCTTCTTCTACTTTTGTGAGATCCTCAAGTGTCTTATCCCAGCCTGAGAAGCTGTACTTTGTAACATTACCGTCTTCATCGGTCTCGTCTCCGGGAACAGTAACTTCCGGAAGCTTTTCTACATCTTCGCCTTCAAGTACTTTAACCGAATCAAAATCCTTACCGTCAAGAACGAACGATACATTGTAGTAAGGTGTGATGTAACCGAATACATCAATACTGGTTGTAACAACGTCAAATGCTTTGTCCCAATCGGTGATCTTGTATTCTCTTCCGTCTTCGGGAGCAGCAAGCGCGGGAGCGGTAGCTTTTCCGTTATGCTTTACAAACTGCTTCTTAACAAGTTTATCATTGATATAGAAACGTACAAGGAAGATGTCTGTCTGGGACATGTCGATGCCGGAGGTAACGGTTATAATCTCTTCGCCGTTCTCAGCGCCGCGTTCCTGAACTTCACCGGTTTCGCTTGTTCTTACATAAGTAAGGACAGCGGGCTGGTCAAATGCGATGTGGAGAAGGTTGCTGAGGTCATCATTAACATCACCGTAAACAGCCTTAAGTTCTTCAGCGGAAACTTCGGGATCGAGCATTGCGGTATAAACTATTGTGTATGTACCTGCTTCAAGGTCGCCGAGTTTTGCATTGCCTTCTTCGTCTGTAACCTTGGTACCGAGCTTAAGGTTAAGGTTGCCTTTTGAATCATATTTTGCTTCTACAAGACCTGTGATATCATTTCCGTAAATATCTGTAGCTGACTTAAGAACCGCATTCTCAGCTGTGTCAACAGCAACATCAAAGAACTGGGGAAGTTCATCTGCAAGAACTGCTTCGCTGCCGATCTTGTCAACCTTTACGGCATCCTTTGCAACCTGAACGAATGCATCTTCAAGTGAACCTTCTTCTTCAAGTGATGTTGTACGGTAGTATGTATCGTACTGTATTGCAATTGCATCCGCGCTTGTATAATGCGCTACATTGCTGTGAACATCATCATTTGTCAGAGCAACTGTCTCACCGTTGTTGTTTACGTAAACAGGATTCTCGGAAGATACCTTAAGCATTGTCTCGTAGTAGCATGCGGTACGGTTTCTTTCCCTTGAGGTGTTATAATAAGTCTTGTCAGTACGATAGTTGATGGAATAAACTGTTGCGTTTGTGCCGTCTGCAGCCTTGATCTTGTCTGCTGCGTTAAGTGCAAGCGTGTTGCTTCCGGAGTGAGCAAGTCCCTGTACATAAGCCTCACCATCGGAGAAGAGGATAACGATCTTCTGAACATCTTCTGCTTCACGTCCGTAAGTATCAAGGATCTTCTTAGCTTCGTCAAAAGCAGGTCCTATAGGTGTTCCGGTATGTGTTGTAAAGTTGTTTACTGTGACGTCCTGGTCAAGACCGGCGAAAGGAGCCGTTGCGCTTCCGATCATATACTGGAAAGCAGCAACCCGGTTATCGGATGTGTTGAAAGCAACACAGGCAACTCTTACGTTGCTGCCTACGCCGCTGTCTTTAAGAGTTTTTACAAAGCTCTTTGCAGCATTCGTGATATCATCACGATAATCGTACATGGAGCTTGATGCATCAAGAAGAAGTACGATGTCATACTTGGAATAAACATCGACATTATACTGCTTCTGGCTTACATCGATCGTAAGTGTTACGTCAACCCCGCCGTCGTCTGTAAGCTCTGCGCCAACCGATTTCGTTACTTTTACATAGTTCTCTGTTGCTGCGTTTGTCTTAAGGACAAAAGCATCTGTGAAGAGACCCGTGAATACGAAAACCACTGCGAGTAACAGACTTAAGATCTTTTTGGTTCTGTTCTTCATTTCTAATTCCTCCGCATAATTTTTGTTAGACCCAATAGTTACGTTTGAACTTTTTTCAAGTTTACATGCATAATATAACACTCAAAAGATACACGAGCGGATACATTTCGATATATTTTTTGATATTTTTACAAAATATTTTTAAAAATGTATCGAAAACATGTATCTAAAATCAAAAAGCCCGGTAACCATGCGGCTTCCGGGCATTTTTTCAATATGTACCTACCGCATCATCCGGCAGGTGTTCATAGGTTTTACGGCTCTCTCTTTCATACTTTCTGATCCAATCATCAAGATTGTTTTCCCACCAGGTCTTATCCGGCCAATCGGTTGTATCAAACGTCATACGGATCGCCTTAAAGAAATACTCATACTTTCTCAAAAGGAACGGATACCTGTAAAGAGGGACACTGCTATAGTATTGGTTTGCCATGATGTATTCAAACATCCTCGCACGGTCTTCCGTCGCATAAGTCCTTCCGTACTCATCGACAGAATATACATTGTCGGAGTCGTATTCATTTTTATATGTATATTCATAGTTTACACCATAATCAACATAGCTGTTGGCATAATAGTCTTCAATTGGATTAAGTGCATTAAAGCCTTTCTCAAAATCCTTTATTAAGCCGAAAGACTCGACCGAGTTTATATATCTGTCGATCCAGTGGGAAACCTCATGGTATATCGTGCCTTCAAGCTGATTTCCGTAATTAAGGTTAAGCGCAAGCGCCCGCTCGTAGCCAAGATCGTTTGCAAGACCCACGGCAGAATCCACCGATTCAGAATTCCTGCCTGTCATTGTTCCGCAAAGGTAAAACCCAAGTGTACGTATGGACCCTGTTTTCAACTGCCTGAAGAAATCATCCGGATATGTGCTCAACACACTTTTTAAAAGATCCAATGTATAATTTATATCATACTCGTCGGTTACGACCTCAAGGTCAAATCCGAAATCGACATCAGTGATCTCATAACCCAGATATATATATATCCCGTATTTTTCCTCAAGTGCCTTTCGTTTGTCTTCGATCTCATTTGAAAACTTCTGCGTGATACTGGTACGTTTTACATATATATCGTCTTTGGGTTCTACACCGTCATTGGAATAATCCCAGTAAAACAGCGTTTTTATCTCTTTATAATCCTCGTCTTCCCGGCTTGAGGTAAAATATACCATTCCGAGCTCTGTATCTATTTCGAACTCCGAATAATCGTTACTTTTTATATGTGTAACGGCATCGGATACAAGTGAACCGTCTTCAAGGGAATAACATCTTAATTCCATGAACCTTTCGCCCTGTTTGTCCGACATATTGTAGGAACATGTGACAAGAACATTTCTTTCCCAGTCGGGAGTCACATAAAACGGCTCGTCCGAATCCGTATAATTAATATCCGTGATAAGCCTGTCATCCTTGTCAAATACACCTATCTTGTTATACGGATTTATCTCGCTGACGATCTTCCGGCCTGTCTTTTCGTCATAAGAATACTTAAGGATCTTCCCGTCTTTTTGAACGGTCGTTTTGCCTGTATCAAGATCCGCTATAAGTGTACATCCAAGGTAATCGTCGGTCTCAGGTTCGTAATAATCCATATAAGCATAATATTGGTTGCCTGAAAGCCGTAACAGATTATAAACGTAATCAACATTCTCAACTTCAAAAGTAAATATATGCGATAATGACTTTGAAGCGAAGTCATACAGATACAGCTTCTTTCCGCCGTTGCTGAACAGTATCCCGCTTCCGTCGGCGTTCGGAACACAGCCGCCTATCCTTCCCAAAAGCGCAAGAGAAAAGCTGTCAAGGAGGTTGAGACTGCCGTCAAATATGTACCCTATCATATTTGTACTGTCAAATAAAAAGAGCTTATCTTCATCGATCAGCATGGTGCTTGCATTATAGAACATCTCGGCGTCATCGACCGTTTTGATCTTTTTATGCGTGACATAGTCGTAGGCAACCAGATAACAGATCTTTGTATCGGTTTCAAAATCATATGAATCATAAAAAAGCACAAGACCGCTCTTTAACCTGAAGGGTTTGATGCTGTCGCAATATTTTAATTCGTACCCCGCGTCATAATACAATCCGTTTTCCGTAGTTTCTGTAAGGTTCTTCTTCAAAGCCTCTCCGGGGGTTTCCGTAGGTGTGGGCGAGGGACTCGGTGACGGTGACGGTGTGGGGCTCGGTGACGGTGACGGTGTTGCTGTCACCGTAGGCGTGGGCGTCTGTGTGGGAGTTGGAGTCGGATTCTCTTCTCTTCCGCTCAAATTCCCGCAGGCCGTAAAAAGAAGCACAAAACACAGCAGCAGCCCGATAGCTTTTTTCTTCATGTTGATAAATATCCTCCTAGCTTAGCATTTATGCGACGTTGCGCATAAAAAATCCGCGCATGCGATCTTTCGCTGTGCATCATGCATCATTTTCCAGCCACATTGACATTATCAAAGCAGATCGCATAAGGTCCTTCGTAATGCAATTGCTTTTGGGTCTCCGATGAAATGTGCATATTCCCCTGCAGATCGAACAGGTTGCCGTTTACGGAACCTCCTGTCACCGGAATGGTCTTTTCACCGTCAAACAGGAATGCAAGCCTTATCTCACCGCCAAAGCTGCCGTTAAGCTCTTCAACCTGGAAATCGGAAAAATTGACCACATTAAGATACGGCGCTTTCTTCATATCTTCAAAAGATATGCTTCCTTTTCCGACTTCCATGGAATCGAAGCTTCCGGTAGGCTCTGTTCCGAGATAATACGCATATTTTTCGGAGCTGTGGATCCCAAGGAGCTTCCCGTCTTCAATAAGCTTCATGTCCTTCATACGTATACCTTCGCTGCTGAAGGGCGATAAAGCTTTAAGTGTGACATTAATGCTGTCTCCTTTTATATCTTCGCCCTGTATGCTATCGCCGGGCTTATAATCCGTATACTTGGCGTACAGAAAAGGACCGCTGGTCCTTGCGATGTAGAAATTAAAAATCTCCGCAAGATATCTTCCGGAAATGATCACCCTGTAATTGCCGGCCTTTGGCGCTTCTGTAGCCATGGCTCTTGCCCTTGTCGTCAGGAGCGTATCCGAAACAAGCTTCTGCAAAGCATTCGCATCCGCTGTCTGATATGCAAAATCCATATAGGTCTCAACATCCTGCGGTTCCTTGCACTGACAAACAAATTCGCCCTTTGCGACAAAACGGTTGTAGGAAACGTCTGATCCGAAGGAATTCAATATCCTGACAAGCTTTTTCTCGATAAATATCTCTGCGGAATTGATAAACGCCGCTTCATCTTTATCAGCTTCAAAAAGGGCTCTTGACATGATCCCGAGGGATTCTTCGAGCGACGGAAGCTCCTTTATCTCGGAGTCTTTTTCCCTTGCAGCGATATCATAGTATTTGTTTTTTACAAAGCCTGCTGCAATATACGCATCCTTGAATTTTGCCGTAAGTTCTTCTTCCGTCATTCCCGGGAAGACATAAACTTCCGCAGAACCGCGCATCTTAACGCCTTCATCCTCAAAAACGTTATAAACCGTGACCTCTGTCGCAGTACTTTCTTTCATTCGCTTTAAGTCAAGACGGTGCTTTACAAAAAAGGCTTCAAGGCTTTCTGTTTTTGTCTCTGTTATCCTGTATTCTTCTATGCCGGCATTGCTCAATGCCTTAAAAATATTAGCATCCATATCCGTTTCCTCCCTTAACCAAGCCTGATCCTTGCTTTAATGTAAGGACCGCCGTCGGAAACCTTTACCCATTCCTTGTAGCCCTTGCCGCAGAAGCCGCTCCCGCCTGCCTCGAAGGTGTCCGAGATCATGGAGATCGACTTGAGCAGATCCGGAACGTATCCAGTCATGACAATGGGTGAGAACACTTTGCCGGTTAACTTTCCGTCCTTTATCTCTTTTGCCATGCCGACCATAAGCTGTATCCCCCAGTTCTTCGGGTCTTCCATGCCGCTTTCCGCACCGCAAAGAAGCATACCGTATTTGATCGAAGCTATCATGTCTTCCACCTTGGAGGTACCGGCTTCAAATATGGTATTGGTCATTCGTGTATAGGCCTTGCGCTCCGAGCTTTCTCGCCTGCCGTTGCCTGTAGGCTCTGTACCGAGCATCATTGCGGACTGCGTGTCGCAGATGCCCTGCTTCAGGATACCTTTTTCAATGATCACCGTATCATGGGCAGGAACACCGTCATCATCAAAGAAATAGCTTGCTACCTGCGGTATCGTGAGCGCACCGTCATGCATGGTGATGAGTTCGCTCGCAACCTGCTTGCCTACATACTGTCTGGCAAGAGCTCTGTCCTTAACGAACATGTCCATCTCAACTCCGTGTCCGAAGGCTTCATGAACGATCATGCCCGTAACATCAGGTTCACAGATACATTCATACTCGCCCGGTTCGATCTGACCGGCATCAAGCTTTGCAAGAGCATCCGCACAACCTTCGTCGATCTTTGCCGCAAGGTTATCAAGGCATTCCATGCCGCCGAGGAGCGAAACCGGCTTATATCCCGTCTCGACCCTGCCGTTTTCCGAAGCCATGGGCATGAGCATTCCGCAGACCCACATAACGCTTTGGGTCATGTCGCGGTTCCTCGAAAGGAAAAGCTTTGTATATACCTGATAACTGCAGTTTGTAATACAGTCGATTATCTTGTCGGATACCTTCAGGGCTTTCTCCCTGATGTCGGAAAGGAGCTTTATTACAGCCTCATCTCCCATTTCGACCGGGCTTATCCTGTATTCTGTGGCCTTCTCGAAAGAAAGCGGCGAATCGTCCGGGATCCTGAAATCCGACGGTTCAACAGGCCCAAGCATCCCGTTCACGGGGATAAGAGTCTTTTCGATATCTTCGAGCATTTTGTCGATAGCTTCATCAGAGATATCGTTAAAAGAATATTCCGCAAACTCTCCTTTATCATATATCTTTACGACAAAGCCTCTTTCTGTAAGGACACTGTCCTCTGCAATTTTAGTCCCCCTGGTCGAAATGCCAAGGTCCTTGCTTACCGAATCCGTAGCAAGCACGGATGCATATTCATACTTTTCAAGAAGCCTGCCAAGGAGCTTCTTTAAAAGCGGTTTCTTTTCAGTTATAAACCGGCTTTTTTCAACCTTCATAAACTTTCTCCTTATCTGAGTCAGTGGGGTCGTTTCTCACTGACTCATTTTTTGAATTTCCGTGATCGTTTCCCGGCGGCTCATTTTCCTGTTCAAAAACGGCCGAACTCCTGATTTCTAAAGATTAATACTAACAAATGTAAGTATTTTTTTCAATATGATAAATTCAAGACCAAAAACTTTCTTTTGCTCTTTACTTTAGGAAAGTGAAGTGTTAAAATAGCAAAGTATAAAAGTATTTGGGAGAGGATCACATGAAAAACTTAGTATCACCCTCGGTAGATTTCCTTTTTGATGCAATTTTAGCCTTAAAGACCAAAGATGAATGCTATTCTTTCTTTGAAGACATATGCACTGTAAACGAACTTCTGTCTCTTTCACAGCGTTTCGAAGTAGCCGCCATGCTGCGTCAGAAAAGCACTTATCTCGAGATAGCGGACAAGACCGGTGCATCCACTGCGACTATCAGCCGCGTAAACCGTTCCCTCATCTACGGAGAAGGCGGTTATGAAGTTGTATTCGGACGCATTCAGCCCCTTCCCACCGATTATTCAAGGGAAGTTATCGAAAAACCCGAGGAAGTCAGAAAAAAAAGTGACAAATAATAGAAGGCGGGATTGCTCCCGCCTTTTATTTTTGATCAGATTCCAAAAGACCCTGCAGCGCCTTTTTCATCTTTCAAACAGCCATTCTGCCATATCCGGGCTCATTTTTCGCTCTTTGCTTCCTTAGAAGCCGGTTCCTTTGAGAATATCCCGCTCTTATCAAGCAGCTGTTCTATTACCTGGGTCTTCATATAAACATCAAAACATAGCATGCAGATAAAGCCGAAGCTCCTGAAATACTCCTTTTCGTCTTCATTCTGCGCCATTCCGTCAAAGGCCGTCTCCGATATCTTCACCTTTCTCACAAGATCCTTTACCATATCCTTTGACTGCTTGCCGACAATATTGAAGATCTCGCTGTAAACATCGGCCATGTCAAAATCACGTTCGCTGTTGAAGGCATATTCTGTAACAGGCTTTAGAAGTTTACGGATATCGCTTATGGACATGATATTCTTCATATAATAAATGAGCGTAAGCAGGAAAAGGTGGTTCCTGCTGTATTTCTTTTTATCCGGCGGCGGTATGAGGTCATTTTTAGCATAGTTGTTGATCATGGTCTTCGTTAACAGCTTATCGTTGTCGTACCTCTTCGAAGACTCAAGATACCTGTCCATGAAAGTAGTAACCTGGTCCATGTACAGTTCAATGTTTGGCACATCTTCCGTTTTGATATAGTCCATTCCGAGCGCCGCACTAAGCACCATCTTGGTAAAGCTCTCTTTTTCGTTGGTCTCTTTTTTCATGATGTAAACCCTCAAGCATTTTAAATGTTTCCTGAAACCATATTATATAGTTTTTCATACCACAAGTCAAGAAATCAACGATATTTCTTGTTTTATAAAAGATATGAAACAAATCCTTGTCTATGATTTTATGTTGTGATAGAATAAATGAAACAAATGTTTGTATGGAAGGATATTCTTTATGATAGATTATGATACACTAAATCCCGAACAGTTAAAGGCCGTTCTCCACGAAGACGGCCCTCTCCTCATCCTTGCGGGGGCAGGTTCCGGCAAGACCCGTGTTCTCACCCACAGGATAGCCCATCTCATCGAAGAATGTGATGTCAACCCATATTCGATCCTTGCCATTACCTTTACCAACAAAGCTGCCCAGGAAATGCGGCATCGTGTCGACAGGCTTGTTACGACAGGCGCCGAGGATATTTTCGTAAGCACCTTCCACTCCATGTGCGCAAGGTTCTTAAGGCGGGATATAGACAGGCTCGGATATGAAAACTCCTTCACGATCTATGATGCTGATGACCAGAAGGCCCTTATAAAGAGCATCCTCAAGGATTTCCAGGTTGATACCAAGGTCTTTAAGGAACGCACTTTTATAAATGCAATTTCCGATGCCAAGAACGACCTTATCACCGCTGAAGAATATGACAGCAGCACCGCAGGGAACTACAATCTCCAGAAGATAGCCGCCGTCTATCTCGAATACCAGCGCCGCCTTAAAGCCAACAACGCTCTTGATTTTGACGATCTCTTAATGAAGACCGTTGAGCTCTTTAAGGAAGCTCCCGATGTTCTTGAGCGTTATCGCAGGCGTTTCCGTTATATCATGGTCGACGAATACCAGGATACGAACCATGCCCAGTTTGTCCTCTTACGGCAGCTTGCCGAGCGCATCGGTGATGACGGTTCGATCGAGCATAACCTTTGCGTTGTCGGTGACGATGACCAGTCGATCTATCGTTTCCGCGGCGCGGATATCAGGAATATCCTCGACTTCGAGTCGCAATATACAGACACTACCGTTATAAAGCTTGAAAAGAACTACCGTTCCACGCAGACCATTCTTGATGTTGCAAACGGTGTGATCGAAAACAACATCGAGCGTAAGGCAAAGACCATGTGGACCGACAACCCCAAGGGTGATGCCGTTAAGCTCAACATTTACGACAGTGATATCCTTGAGGCAAAAGGCATTGCAGACGATATCGAAAAAAGGCGGTCCGACGGTGTATCCCTTTCAGACTGCGCCATCCTCTACCGCACCAACGCCCAGTCCCGTCTTCTTGAGGAGCAGATGGTAGTCCGCGGCATCCCGTACAAACTTGTCGGCGGCGTTAATTTCTATTCCCGTATGGAAGTAAAAGACATATTAAGCTACCTGCGCACAGTTGAAAACGGGCTTGATTCGCTGGCTGTCACAAGGATCCTCAATGTCCCTAAAAGAGGCATAGGAAACACTACCGTTTCCAAAGTTCAGGCCTACGCTGATCTTAGGGACCTCTCCTTCTTTGAAGCCCTTTGTGAAGTCCCGTATATCCAGGGAATAAGCGCCTCCACAAAAGCAAAGATCACCGCTTTTACTGAACTTATCACAAACCTCAGGAGCAAAGCCGCAAACGAGCGTCTTTCCGTTGAAGAGATCATAGACGAGATACTTAACGAGACAGGTTATATCGACTATATTGACGAATACGCCGACAGTGATGATGAGGTCATAGAGCGCCGTTCAAACATTGACGAATTAAAGAACAAGGCAGCGGCCTTTGAAGAATCGCTTGTGCTCTCGGATTCCGAAGCCATGCCCTTAAGCGCTTTTCTTCAGGAGGTCTCCCTTGTATCCGACATAGATGAGGTCGATGACTCCGTCGGCGGTGTAACGCTCATGACGCTTCACAGTGCAAAAGGCCTTGAATTCCCCTATGTCTATATATGCGGGCTTGAAGAAGGGCTTTTCCCCGGAAGATCCGTCCTTATGTCAGAAGACCCCGGTTCCGAGATTGAAGAAGAACGCAGGCTCTTCTATGTCGGGATAACCCGTGCGATGAAGGAGCTTACTCTCTCCTGTGCAAAGCAGCGCATGTTAAGGGGTGAGATAAACTTTAATGACAAGTCGAGATTCTTAAAAGAGATCCCGCCGCATCTTCTGGATATAACTTCAAATACAAAGCCTCACACCTATATTTCCGAGCGGGAGCGCCCGTCGCGCAGGAATTTCGACGACTCCGGTTTTGAACCCGATGTTCCTTACAGGTCTTCTTTTAAGCAGAAGCAATACGATATTTCGGATGAGTTCATCTTTGATCTTGAGACGCCGTCTTCGTTTAAGTCTCCTAAGGCTTCAAGCAGTGCAGGCCCCGCTGTTGCGCGGCAGGCTCCGAGATCCTTTGGCTCAAGAGATGCATCAACACTTGGATTTGCCGTGGGCGATACCGTATCCCATATGAAATTCGGTGAAGGAGTCGTAAAGGATATCGTCTCAGGCGGAAAGGATTTCGAGATCACAGTTGATTTCCCGACTGTCGGGACACGCAAAATGCTTGCTTCCTTCGCCCATTTGAAGAAAGTATAAAAATCTGAGAAAATTTTAAGTTTTTTGTGGTATTTCAATACAAAATGTGATACAATAGCATAAACAAAAAAGAATTAGCGCAGCTTTGGAGCTGCTGAACGGAGGACATTATGTTTGATAAAGTAAAACAGTTTTTTGCACAGAAGAAGCTCAATGAAACCTTAAGCCAGCTCAAGCTCGCACAGCTCCTCAAGAAAGAGGAAGAACCTGTTGTGGTCGAAAAGAAATCGAATCCTTTCGTTATCGTTCTCGCCGTACTCGGTGCAGTTGCAGCCGTTGCAGCCATTGCTTATGCGGTTTACTATTTTGTATGCCCCGAATATGTTGATGACATCGATGACCTTGAAGATTTTGACGACCTTGAAGAGGACGAGGAAGTCTGATCTTCCGTCCGTGACCTCTGCGATTTAACATCGGCAAAAAACAAGTCTCCCGGAACCGTTGGTTCCCGGGAGCTTTTCTTTATTCCCTATCGTCCATATCTTTCTGTAATTCATTCAAAAACGGCAGAATATTGTTCTTTATATCGCCGATATAGAATCTTTCATCGAGTTCATCCCTTCTGAAGCTCTTTCTTCCGCCCTCCTGCTGCCTTTTCCAGAAGGCATCAAGTTCGGAAAAACGCATGTAATAATACTTATCTATGTGGGAAAAATATATTATCAGGAAAGCAATACCGTCCTGCTGCTCAAAATCCCGCATAAACTCCACCTGGTGTTCGTGAACATTCTGCAGCGCAAAGGTGTCCGCAGCGCACTCCTTGGCATCAAAACAAACCGGCACCCCCTGCACAACTCCGATATAATCCACCGTACTCTTTTTATCAAAATAAGCAAGTGTGATGTGCCTTGAGGCCTTGTCCATCTCTATAGGAGTTATCGGGGTGGGTATCTTCTGGATAAGCGCAAGATGCTGCTGTCTTAACCGTTCCACCGTTATATTGATAGTTTCCTCAAGTACAGAGCCTCTTAAGCCCCTTGAATTCCAAACAGCCATACTGACCTCTCAAATATCTATCCCGTTCACCTTGCAAAACTCCCCGATCTCCTTTGGAAGCTTTGTTTTAACAGTCTTTCCCGCCAGATCTTTAATCTTGCAATCCCCGGGGAATACAACTTTGTAGGCGTGCAGCGCCTGGTGGGTAATCCCGTATTTTTTCTTCATCACGGAATTATAAGCTTTGTCACCGTACTTTGCATCTCCCGCCAGTGGATGACCTAAAGCCGCCATCTGGGCTCTTATCTGGTGGCTTTTCCCGGTAACAAGATCCACTTCGAGCAGCGTTCCGTCCTCTGTTTTAGCCAGCGGCTTATAAACGGTCACTGTCTTTTCTCCGGAGGTTCCGATCTTTACGGTATTCGTAGCCTCATTTTTTTCAAGGAAACTTTCCGTTCTTCCGGCTTTAACATCTCCCCTTACGATGCAAATATAATACTTCGAAAGGCTCCTGTCCTTTAACATTTCCGAAAGCACCCTCTGCCCGAAAACTGTTTTCCCTGCAAGTATAAGTCCTGATGTATTTCTGTCCAGCCTGTTGGAAACAGAAGGCTTAAAGCCCTGTTCTTTATCTTTCACATATTCTTCAACAAACTCTACTGCGGAGATATCCCCGGGCTTGGCTTTTTGCGAAAGAAGCCCTGCGGGTTTATCAAGTATAAGAATATGTTCATTTTCAAAAACAACGGAAGGTGCAGGATTTTCCGTATTCCACGTGTGTCGAACGCTCTTTTCGCCGTCCGTTTTTCCGTCATTTTTTCCTTCATCTTTCCGTTCAGGATTGCAAAACTTTTCAAAGGTCTCATCCGAAAAGAAAACCTCAACGCGGTCACCTTCAAGAACAGTTTCGTTTCCCTCCGCTTTCTTTCCGTTGAGGGTTATATTCTTTTTCCGCAGCATTTTATACAAAAAGCTCTTTCCCGCTCCCGGAAGCAGCCTGACCAGAAACTTATCCAGCCTTTGCCCCGCATCGGTTTCTTTTATATCTATGTACTTCATTCTACATATGTCTCCAGCCGGCAAGATACTTATTCTTGAAGTTTCCGTTAGCATACTTGCCCCATCCGAGAGGAAAGCCGTCAATAGTTACCAGTACATATCCGTTTTCCAAGTCTTCCTCTGTTTCGATCGTCTCACATTTAAGATATTTGAGTACTCTTTCATCTCCCGCCTTAAGATCGAGGCGGTTGTCATAATCAGAAGCTCTTAACGTGCAGGCAAGCGCCTGGCTCGGTTCAAACCTCTTAGTCTTTATCTCGCCGAGCAGCAGCCCCGAACGCAGGATACGGAGGCCTCTTGTCGGCAGATCAATGTCAGGCATCAGGAATAGCTGTTCCCCGCGCTGTTCTACTCTCAAAAGATCTGTCTTAAAGCGCACTTTCTCAAAAAATGCATAAACTTCGTCGGGCAGCGCATTTTTCCCGGCTTTTCCCGTCTGTCTGCTGCCTGCGTTCAAAGATGCACCCTGTCTTAAAGCCTTTTTGCCGAATTCCTCTTCGTACCTGCCTTTTATACTTATATCTTCTTCTGCAAAAGGCGCTTTTTTCTTCAGAAGTGCGACATAATGCCCTTCTCCCTTTATCTTATTGGGCCAGAGCCTTAAAGTCTTTTTAAGATCCTCGCTGCCGTTTTCTATCCATTCCGGATGTCCCGGCATAAAACCCGTAAGATCTACATCTTGCGCGTAATCCCTGGCATCTGAAACCTCCATGTCCGGAAAAGCGTCAAGTACCTCCTGCACTGTCCCCTCATCCTCTTCAGGCGAAAATGTACAGGTCGAATATAGAAGCATTCCTCCGGGGCGGAGCATCTTTACGGCATATGGCATTATCTCTTTTTGGATCGCATGATAATATCCCGTTCCGTACTGTTCCCAGTTCTTTATTATCGCGGGCTTTTTCCTGAACATCCCTTCGCCGGAGCACGGCGCATCTACAAGTATCTTGTCGAACCATCCTTCGAACACACCTGCAAGCTTCTGAGGTGTTTCGCTGACAACAAGGGCATTTGAAGTCCCGAACAGTTCAAGGTTTTTCAAAAGAGCCTTTGCCCTTGTGCTTGAAACGTCATTGGAAACAAGCACTCCTTTGCCTTTTAGCCTTGCTGCAAGTTCGGTGCTCTTTCCCCCCGGTGCGGCGCAAAGGTCAAGCACACGCTCGCCGGGACTTACGGGAAGTATGCTTGCCGGCGTCATTGCGCTCGGCTCCTGCAGGTAGTACAGCCCCGCATAATAGTAGGGATGGACCGCAGGCCTCTCGCCCTCGTAGAAAAAGCCGTTCTTTACCCACGGAACAGGCTTGACTTCAAAAGGACATATCTTCAAGAAGTCTTCAACACTTATCTTTGCAGTGTTTACGCGCAGTCCGTTTTCCGGCATCTTCTCAAAAGAGCGAAGATACTCTTCGTATTCTTCGCCCAGCTGTTTCTTTATCCGTTCTTTGTAAGAATCAGGTAATGTCATATCATTTCAGGCTTTGAGCCCTGTATCCTTCCGAGATAATATCAAGTTCCTTGTGGAAACGTTCAAGCTGCTTTAAGTCTCCCGTCTCATAGACCTTAAGGAATTCGTCCTGTATCTTTAAGATCTCGCGTTTATTCGCAACCTTGTACAGGTTCTGGATATTTGTAAGTATATCCGCAACGATCCCCGCCTTTTTGTTAAACGAGTTCTGTGCATCCATGATCTCGTCACGGATCTCGGACATACCGCAGTCAAGATCGGAAACGCTCTGTGAAGCTTCCAGAAGCTGTTTTCTTAAGGCCTGCGGCATATTCTGCTTATACTTGTACTGCAGCGAATGCTCAACGGTTGCCCAGAAATCCATCGCAAGCGTGCGTACCTGTATCTCGACGTCAAGCTCCTTTGGCCCTTTCAGCGTTTCAACAACATATTTTATGTTCATGTGATAGCTGCGGTAACCGCTGGGCTTCGCGTTTTCCACATAGTTTCTTTCGTCAATGACGATCATGTCGCTCCTGTTTTTGATAAGCTCCACGACCTTATATATATCCTCAACAAACTGGCACAAAATGCGGATTCCGGCGATATCGTCGATCTTTTCCTCAAAACGGTCAAGTTCGATCTTTTTCTTTTGGACTTTTTCAAGAATACTTGAAATCGTCTTGACCCTGCCCTGCACCTTTTCTATCGGGGAATACTGTCCCATATTCCTGTATGACGCGATAATGTGGTTAAACTTCGTTATGAGTTCATCTACCGCGATCTGGTACGGATCGAGTATCTCGCGCCAAAGCTGTATCTCCATAGTATCTTCCTTCTCTGTTAAATGTGTAAACCCTTTGATGGCTGCCGAGGGCATTCGCTTATCGCACAAAAAAGCTGCCGCAATGATATGCGGCAGCCTGATAATCCAAATCCCGATCTTGCCGCGCAAGCTCAGACTCTCTTAAGATATTCACCCGTTCTGGTGTCGATCTGGATCTTGTCGCCAAGTTCAACAAAAAGAGGTACCATAACACGTGCGCCTGTCTCAACTGTTGCGGGCTTTGTAGCGCCTGTAGCGGTGTCACCCTTGAAACCGGGCTCAGTATCGGTAACAACAAGCTCTGCAAATGTCGGAGGTTCAATGGAGAATATCTGGCCCTGATGCGAAAGCATCTTTACAGTATCGTTCTCCTTGACAAACTTGATTGCATCGCCAACCTGCTCCTTTGAAAGAGCGATCTGGTCGAAGGTCTCATTGTTCATGAAGTTATACATATCGCCGTCTGCATAGAGATACTGCATGTCACTTCTCTCGATATGAGCCTGCGGATACTTATCTGTGGGGCGGAAGGTCTTTTCCACAACGCCGCCACTCTTAATGTTCTTTAACTTTGTTCTTACGAAAGCTGCACCTTTACCGGGCTTAACGTGCTGGAACTCGATAACCTGTACAACATCTCCGTCAATTTCAAGCGTAATACCGTTTCTGAAATCGCCTGCTGAAACCATAAAATTCCTCCAAATAATGTTTTGAATGTTTGTTATAGAACTAAATCCAATTCAGTTTAACCGATTTTTATGAAATATGCAACTACTTTTTTTACCGCTGATTACAGCTCTATGAGTTCTTTTGGCGATTCGGCGAAATTATCAAAACCCTTCGCGGTAAAGGCGCCCATATCCTCGATCCTTACGCCGCCAAAACCGGCAATATAGATACCGGGTTCATCCGTAAGTGTCATGCCCGCCTTCATCTTCTTGTCATAACGCGCATTTGCGTTGGGCGTTTCGTGGATATAAAGACCAACGCCGTGCCCGAGGCCGTGACCAAAGGTTCCCTTGAATTCCGAAGCGTCGATTATATCTCTTGCTATCTTGTCTATCTCTACACCGGTAAGGCCGGGTTTAAGCTTTTTCATGACCGCAAGCTGTGCCTCAAGTACCTTGTTATATACCTTTTTCTGCTTTTCGCTCGCCTTCCCGACAACTACGGTTCTTGTCATATCCGAGCAGTAACCCAGATATTTGCAGCCAAAATCCATGGTGACAAAATCGCCTTTTTCAATCTTCTTTGTCGAAGGAATGGCATGAGGCATTGACGAATTAACGCCGCTTGCAACTATCGGATCGAAAGAGATTGCCTCCGCTCCGTGCATCTTGAGCGTGAACTCAAGGCGGGCTGCGATCTCAAGCTCCGTAACGCCGGGCTTTAAGTATTTAAGGATATCCTTGAATGCGAGATCTCCGATATGTTCTGCCATGCGAAGCTTCTCAAGCTCTTCCGGCGTCTTTATTATCCTTAGATCCGCAAGAGCCTCGCTCACATCAACAAATTTGATCCCCCTGCATTTCTTTTTCCAAGCGGAAAGCTGGGAAAACAAAGTATGTTCGCCTTCAAAGCCAACAGTCTTTACACCGCTGTCCGCAAATATCTGCTTCATGAGCCCTGAATAGCCAACCTTTGCAACGTCTTCAACTTCCACACCCTTTGCTTCGTTCTCTGCCTGGAAGATGTACCTGAAATCAGTAAGAAGATACCCTTTCTTCGCAGTTTGGATAAGGAGCCCTGTATCGCCCGTGTATCCGGTAAGGTACCTGATATTGTAGGTGTTCGAGAAAATGATGGCATCAAGCCCGTTATCCTTCATAACTTTTGAAACAAATCTGTTCATACGCCCTCCGCTAAAATGTATTTTAATTATACTCCGTTTATCCAAGATGCTTTCCCTACATTGCAAAGCCGTTATCCCTGTCGGCACAAAAGCATTTATCTCTCGTGTCTGTAGAAGAAAAGGATGATCTTCTCGAGCTTTCTTTTAAAAACGATCTTCGGCGGTTCCTCTTTATACAGCGGATTGACCCTGATATTAAAGATCCCTGCCCTGTTTGCGCCCCAGATATCCGTTATTAGCTGGTCTCCCACCGCAAATGTGGTCTTAAGTGTAGTCCCCATCAGCAGTACTGCCTTAAGATACCCGTCTTTCGAAGGTTTCTTTGCCTTAAATACATAGGGGATACCGAGTTCATCGGCAAAGCTCTTAACTCTCGGTTCATCATTATTGGACACTATCATAAGCCGGAAGCCTATATCCTTTAAGCGCATGGCAAGTTCTACCGACTCTTCCGTTGCCGGTTTATCATGCCCGACAAGAGTGTTGTCTATATCAAAGATGATCCCTCTGTAACCTTTTTTATAAAGTTTTTCATAGTCTATCGAATAGGCCGATGCTGCAAAACTCTTAGGATAAAGGTTTCGAAATATGCTCTTTTTACGTAAAATCATTAACTTCATTATTGCGGTCTCCAGATGATAAGTATAATCCAGACTATGCAATAATGCAAGACTTCCCGCAGTTTTTTATTTATGTAAACGCTTACAATTCACACTTGATTTTTATTCTTTTTTACTTTATAATTGTTTTCGAAATAGAAAAACCATCCATACAGGAGGTATCAAAATGAGTTTTATTGACAAGTTTTCGCTTGAAGGCAAGATCGCTCTTATCACCGGCGCATCCTACGGCATCGGCTTCGCGATCGCAAAAGCTTACGCAGAAGCAGGCGCAACCATCGTTTTTAACGACATCAAGCAGGAACTCGTGGACAAGGGTCTCGCATCCTACAAGGAACTCGGGATCGACGCACATGGCTATGTCTGCGACGTTACAAACGAAGAACAGGTAAACGAGCTTGTTGCAAAGGTTGAAAAGGAAGTCGGTGTTATCGATATTCTCGTCAACAATGCAGGTATCATCAAGCGTATCCCCATGTGTGAAATGACCGCTGAGCAGTTCCGTCAGGTTATCGATGTTGACCTCAATGCTCCTTTCATCGTTTCAAAGGCAGTTATCCCCGGAATGATCAAAAAAGGACACGGCAAGATCATAAACATCTGCTCCATGATGAGTGAGCTCGGCCGTGAGACAGTTTCCGCTTATGCTGCTGCAAAGGGCGGCTTAAAGATGCTCACAAGGAACATCTGCTCCGAATACGGCGAGCACAACATCCAGTGCAACGGCATCGGACCCGGCTACATCGAGACACCTCAGACAGCTCCTCTTCGTGAGCGCCAGCCAGACGGTTCAAGACATCCCTTCGACCAGTTCATCGTTTCAAAAACTCCCGCAGCACGCTGGGGCACAACAGACGACCTTCAGGGTCCCGCTGTTTTCCTTGCTTCCGATGCTTCGGATTTCGTAAACGGTCACATCCTTTATGTAGACGGCGGTATCCTTGCCTACATCGGCAAGCAGCCTCAATAAACCGCATTTTTTAAGGCAGTCCTTCCGGACTGCCTTTTTTCGTTTTTATTCTTTTTCCGGTATCTTACCGTCAAATACGGGAACAACTTCGCATGCGTCATCCGAATATGCGTTGCCGTTTATTACAAGCTTTTCGCCTTCAACATACTCTTCGTTTACCATCCAGCCGGTTATCCTGCCGTTCGCGCCGCCAAGTCCGGTCACGTCAACATCAACATCATAAAAATATCTGCCGGTAAAATCTTCTTTAACAGTCCAGCCGCCGATCGAGATCTCCGAGCCTTCGGGTACTTTTACTTTCAGGTAATACTGCCCTTTTGTAAGCTTAAAGAAACCATAGATATGAGTGATCATAAAGGACCCGCGGGATTTTATCCACTTTTTAAGATTGTCGATCTGGCCCTTAAGCTGGTTTTCCTGTATCCATCCGTCGATCTTTCCGGATGAATACATGTAATGCTGCTCGTTAAGTCTTGACTTGTTCATACTGTCAATGACCGTATTGAAATATTTCGGCGAGAACGCACCGTTGCAGAGCTCGAGCATCTTTTTGATGAATATCTCCTTACAATCCGAACGCTGCATCAGATGTCCGAAAAGCGGGGAAACATTGTTCTTTACACCGTCAAGAGAGCCTAAAGCCCAAAGCATGTTCTTGCCGGAATATGATTCGCCGTATATTCCCGAGGAATAATCCATGTCATGCAGGAGGAAATGCCATCTTCCGTCATACGGGCCTTCTTCAAAATGTTCACCCGGAGCCGGATAATATTTATATGCCTTATAATTGTTCTGCGGCCAGTCGTTATCTGCGAGAAAGATGCGGAATGCATAGGTCTCGATGTACTCTTTCACATCCATTTCCTTCAGGAGCTTCTCATATACCTCGTCATCACGAAGGTCTTTATAGGCATATTCTTCGTAAAACTTCTTGAAATCTTCAGCAGCATACTGGCTTTCTTCATCTTCTGTCGAAAGCTTCTTTTCTTCTCCTTCAAGTATCTCAAGTTTCCCCTTAAATTCCCCGAAGTGGTTTTCGAAATAAGATTTATGCCAGTTTTCAGTAAGCCAGTAGCATCCGTAATATTCACCGTTGATAAAGACTGCACACGGGCGGGAATTCTTCTGGAGATACCCTGCCGCCCCGGCAATGTTCTGGAACAGTTCCTCACGTATGAAGGCAAAGCCGTTGTCGTTCCCGTGGCCTCTTAAAACAAGCCTTTTAAAAACATCGATAACATTATTGTTTTCGTCAAGTGCCGTTTCAAAGAATGGGTAATCAAAAGTCTTGTCGCCGTATTCCTTACGCGCGAGAAGCTTTACGGATTTAAGGTTGTTTGCTCTCGACCATCCTCCGTAGGTACGGATACCGCAGCGCTGTTCAAGAAGAAGCGAACCGTCCGGATAGAAAACCTCTACATAGGCCTCTCTTTCTCCGTCCATTCCCCTAAGCTGGTTATAGTTTGCGGGAGTACCGCCGTTTACCTGCGCTCTCGGGTGCTTCTTCATATATTCGTCAAAAATGCGTCCCCTTACAAAAATGCCGATATCATAGTCCCAAAGCCCTTTCGGGTCAGTGGTTATTGAAAAAACAAGGGTATCAAAACGCTTTTCGGCATTTTTCCCGATAAGATATGTATGCACATAAGGATCCGACCACGTACCGTTCGGATAGAGTGCTCTCGCGGTCACGCAATATGCCTTCACCTTGTTTTCTGTACGAAGTGTTATCGGCGCAGTGAACTCTTTTGAAGTCTCAGAAGGGATCGAGCCGTCAAGAGAATAATATATCTTTGAGGCGCCTTCTGCAATTATGGTTATCTCTTTGGATTCAGACGAAAAATCATCATTGTCCGAAAACCTTACGGGCGCTTCAGCCCTTTCAACAGGCGTCGGAGTCACAAAGACTGTGGGTGTCGGAGTAACAAAGGGCGTAACAACTGTCGGTGTTGCTTCCCTTCCTGCGCACCCATAAAGAGTAAGGATAATTGAAATACAAAAAATGAATCGGAAAATACGTTTCATCAGATGCTCCCCGTATGTATTTTTCCACCCCAAAGCATGTTCTCAGCAAAACTGCTGCGCTAAGCGCAGCAGTTAATTACGGATAAAAACTGTATATATGATTTTACTTAAAGTGTCCTGTTTAACAGACTTCCGGTAAAGGAGTCGGTAAAACGCGAACCCGAGCCCGTATAAAGACCGGTAGGTTTTCCGAGCACCGCCTGCGAGATCGAATACACATCGGCAGCTCTTGTGGAAAGTCTTGCGGATATCGAGCTTGCGCCGTTAAAAACGGACTTGAGCGTCGAAACATCGGCATTGCGGAGCTTGGATTCATCAACGGTCATCTTGCCGTCTGTAAACTTGATCCCGACATCCTCAAGAAGTCCCGAGTTGCGCGAAAGCATTCCTGCGGTATATGACATCTTCTTATCAATAGCTGTAATTGAAATGGATAAAGTGCTGTCAACAGCGCTGTTATAGGCGTCGGCAAGAGATTTCACGGCTTTTACGATCGCATCTTTGTCAAGGCCTTTCTCGCCTTCCTCAAAAAGCGATCTTCCGTTCTTTAACGCATCCGCAGCCTTTTTAAGAGCCGCCATATCGGAGGAAATCTCGGTTGTGTTGTGTTTTTCCGTCTCGGTAAGCTCTGTCGTGCCGTTCTTTTCTTCGGCATAATAAGCTCTTAGGAGCTTATGATATGAGCCGTTCCTGATAGACGCGAAATCCCCGAGGATGCTGCCCGAACCGCCGACTGCGCTAAACAGCGAGCTTGACGGGCTTGTCTTGTTCGATGTTCCGAAAAGATTCGAAGTACCTATTAAGTTGTTGATCGAAAGTGCCATACTCTGCCTCCATGTCAAAATCTGTACGGTCTGTTCTTCGTCAAAAGTGAAATCCGTTTCACTTATTCTTGGTCTTTTTTAAGGTTTCAAGCTCGGTCTCAAGCTTTACTACTTTCTTTTGTTCCTCGATATTCTCGCTTCGAAGGAGTTTTTTCTCTTTTTCAGCCTCTTCGAGCTTGTTCTGCAAGGAAACGATCTCGCTCTTAAGCCTGAATATCTCATTTCCGGTATTGCTGTTATTTATTTCGGCTTCTTCGAGCTGTTTCTTGAGCTTAAAGTAATCATCCGCGATGTTTATCTGCAGCAATACCTGTTTCATGTCGCTCGCAAGGAGCTTGAAATTGTCCTGATCTTTTAAGTCAGAAAACTTGTTGTTGATGTAATTTGCGATCTTCTGGAGGTATTCTTCGCTCTCATAGCCGCTGATGGTATATCGTTTATTGTTGATCAATACTTCGATATCAGTGCGCTTTTTCATTCCCCGTACCTCCGTGCTGTAACTTTATGCGGTCTTCATCCGTTCTTCGCATTAAAGACCACAAAACCGCTTATAATATTATACAACAATATTTTTCTTTATGCAATCGTATTTTGTGACAACCGGAGTCAGTCAACCTGCCCTCTGCATACTCACTGTATCTCAGGTACGGGAAGCCCGAAATGCTCATAGGCCTTCGGCGCGGCAACGCGCCCGCGCAAAGTCCTTAATATAAACCCGTTCTGCACGAGATAGGGCTCATAAACATCTTCAAGCGTTCCCGGGTCTTCGCCTATGGTTGTTGCGATGGTTTCAAGTCCCACTGGCCCGCCTGCGAACTTCTCGATCATAGTTTGCAGAATAGCTCTGTCAATGCGGTCTAAGCCCTCTTTGTCAACATCAAGAAGATCAAGGGCATCCCTTGCTACCGCTTCGGTAATTATGCCGTCATAACGCACCTGTGCAAAGTCGCGCACGCGCTTTAAGAAACGGTTCGCAAGACGCGGCGTACCACGCGAACGGCGGGCAAGCTCTGTTGCGCCCATCTCTTCTATCTCAACATTAAGCACCTTTGCGGAACGCATTATTATCTGTTTTAACTCGTCCACGGTATAGAATTCAAGCCTGCTCACAACCCCGAACCTGTCGCGTAAGGGCGCCGTCAGCATGCCTGCCCTTGTTGTCGCGCCAACAAGCGTGAACTTTGGAAGGTCAAGCCTTACGGAACGCGCAGTAGGCCCGCGGCCTATCACGATATCTATCACGAAATCTTCCATAGCAGGATACAGCAGTTCCTCAACCTGGCGGTTAAGCCTGTGTATCTCGTCGATAAAGAGAACATCCCCTTCTTTGAGATTGCTTAAGATCGCAGCCATATCGCCGGGTTTTTCGATTGCGGGACCTGCTGTTGTCTTTATACCGACACCCATCTCGTTTGCGATTATGCCCGCAAGTGTAGTCTTTCCAAGGCCAGGAGGTCCGAAGAACAGCACATGGTCCAGGCTTTCGCCGCGCTGTCTTGCAGCCTCTATGTAAACATTAAGGTTCGTCTTTATCTTTTCCTGACCGATGTAATCCTTAAGCAGCAGCGGACGCAGGTTTCCTTCTATCTGCCTGTCTTCTTCGGTGAATTCGGTTGTTATCATTCGTTTGTTCAAGGTTTTTCCCACTTTCCGTTACATTTGCTTAAGCGCAGCTTTTACAAGTTCTTCTGTACCTTCTATCCCAAGGGCTTTTGCGGCATTTACGGCTTTCAAAGCCTGTGCCTGCGAATAGCCCAGTGCCTGCAGCGCTTCCGTTGCATCCGTAACATCTGCGGATACGGCATTGTCCTTCTTCTGTTCTCTTGGGCTTACAGGCAGCAGGTCTTCCATTCTTACTTTGTCTTTAAGCTCGATAACAAGCTTTCCTGCGGTCTTTGCCCCTATCCCCGGTGCTTTAGATATAGTCCTTGTATCCTCCGCAAGGATAGCGTACCTCAGCTCACTTACCGTCATCGCGGATAATATGCCAAGCGCGCCTTTCGGGCCGATACCGCTGACATTGATCAGCATTTTGAAGAAATCCAGTTCTTCGCGCGTCAGGAAACCAAACAGCGCGATCCCGTTTTCGCTTACATTGAGGTACGTAAACAGCTTAACATCCTGCCCCGTGCTGTCTTTAATTTCCTCCGCATCCGTTGCGGGAACAAGCAGCTCGTAGCCTATCCCTGCGCACTCAAGCACAATCCTTGATGCGGAAACCTCCGCAAGTTCACCTTTCATATATGCAAACATGTCCTGTTGCTCTCCTGTTTCATCTCATTCTTTTCGGTACTATGCCCGTTCCGGGCAGTTTTTCAAATGTACCGTTTGTAAGCGTAAGCCTGCCTTCATCGATATAGCCAAGTACCATTTCAATAGGCACATCAAGCCCCTGCGCGATCTGAATGGCATTACTGTTCGGAAACTTCAAAAGATACTCCTCTGTCCTGTCGAACAGGATTTCATCCGCCTCCTTGCAATCATCACAGCAATAGCGCTTTACGCTTGCAACAAACGGTCTTTTGCACATTTTACATCTGTTGATCTCCATAACGTACCCGAATCCGTTTCCGTAATGCTGCGGTACTGTCTTCCCGCCACAACATGCTACAGATATATCTTAACACTAATGAAAAAATAATCAACAAGAAAAGCCGCGATTTTACTTGTATCCATAGATCGATCGAGAAGGCGAAGCCGGCCCCTGCCGTCTGCGCGGGGCACACCCGGCAAAGCAGGAAAACACTTCGTGCGCCCCTGCGCAACAAAAAGGACATGCTCAAAAAAAGCATGTCCCTCTCTATTCTCCTTATTCATCTACAATAGATTACCTGTCCAGCATAAAAGTCTACCTATACGTACTTAAGCGAAATTTTATTCAATTTCAAACTCAACTGCAAGCCAAAACTTTTCCTTTTGAGTAACACTTTTCCCATCTTCGCGCTTTTCCTCCGTAAAGGCTTTAACCAGACGATACTTACCGTCAGAAAGAGTTCCGTATCTTGTTTCCCAGTTTATTTGCTGTTCTATTGTATCTTTATAATATTTCCCCAATAATGCAACATAATACTCTTCAATTAACGACTCTACATAATACCATTTTCCCCCTGACTGATATTCGAGATGATAATCATCATCCACACCGCCTACAATAACAATATTATCATCCTGAATAAGGTTTTCAACCACAAGAACCATTCCCTTTGAGGTCAGTGAACCCGTCTTAATTCTCATTGACATGCTGTGAGCCGTATCAATGACAAGATTACTTCTGACCTTTCCTTTCGATGTACCGCACCCCGTCAGAAGAATCATACCAATCAAGCAACAAAACAATAACCGTGTTTTCATTTTTCTCCTCCAACATTTCAATCTATAAGCTGAACATCTAACGAAGTAAAAACATTTCCAGCCTTTGTATATATGCTGCGATTAATAAACAACCAAGTATACCCCGCGCACAGTATTCCAGCAATATATGCAGAATCAATACTATTTGGATTAGTATAAACTATTCCGCCACTATCTCCGTTTTCACCATGCATATTAGTATTCACCATATCCGTAAAAGATGTATTACAATACGATGCCGAATAGCTAGTACTCTTTACTGTTCCACTTGTAACACCAGTTGTCCTTCCTCTTTTCTTAACCACGCTCCCTTGTGAAAGGACTCTATTCTCATTGATTATAAAAGTGGTGTCCGAGTATACTCTATAAAAAGGTGTAACACCCGCGGTCAATTCAAAAAAAGCAGCATCTGCATTCCCCCCGAGCGATCTATTACCGGTATGATATTCACCTATACATATATTGCTGTTGGTATATATAAACTGATCTGTTGTATCATCAACACAATGACCCGCGGTTACATAACCAATAACATGCTCGCCATTCACTATTTTTTCCGCAGGAAAAGCTACACTATATAACGCAGTACTACTATATACATCTTCACCCGGAGACAAACTACTTGTTTCTTTTATCTCACAATCACCATAAGACAAATCGCAATATATTCCATTCATTATCGTCTTTATAGCTTCCAATCGTTCTTCGCTTATACCATTCTTCAATTCAATAAAAAGACCGTTGTTATAATCATCTATACCATAACCTGTAATGTCTTTCCACTGCAAATCGCCAAACAGTTTACCCAGTTCTTCCATTTTTTCAATCAAATACGCATATGAGGCTTTAACAGGTCGGAAGCAAATGTTATTTGGGTCAATATTCAAAATGTCTATGATTTCATAATAAAGCTCGCTTCTTTCGAACTCTTTGGTGTAATACTCTTCTACAATCTCAAACACGACATTTCCAAATACATTAATATAGTTTCCACCATAGTATTCAGGAAAATACTCTCTTGAAACACCATCTACAGTATACCCCTTAACCTCATCTTTACTTTCTTTTTGTTTCAAAAGGCAATAGTTGAAGAAATTCGTTATAGCCAGGCTTGCGTTTTCTTGATTCTCCGTAAAGCGTTCGCTAACTATATCCGATCTGTTTATATCATATTTATCAGTTGCCGAAACAGGCTTTTCAATAGTTGCATCTCCTGTTGCAAAGAACAATATTATCAATATCATAATGAGTGAAATATATTTATACTTCTTCATATGATGCATCTCCTTTACAGATAGTGTCAAGAAGTTTGTGTAAATGCTTCTCAAGCGACACTGTTATTAGTTACAGGAACATTGCCTCCAGTTCGGAGCAACACTCCTTAAAGCCCTTGTGTGCACGATGATCCATGTGCTGGTTATAGTCACAGTAAA
>JAEEGQ010000128.1 GCA_016280395.1 Lachnospiraceae bacterium
AGATGTGCATGCCCGGCGATAACGTTGAGATGACCATCGAGCTCATCCACCCCATCGCTATGGAGCAGGGTCTTACATTCGCTATCCGCGAAGGTGGCCGTACAGTAGGTTCAGGTAAGGTTGTTTCCATCATCGAGTAATCCAAACAACTTAAAACATCTTCAAAGGCTGCAGGGAAACTTGCAGCCTTTTATTTTTGCCTCAAAAGAGACTTTTGGAACAGCTTTTCCCGGTATCGCCGGAATTTAGCTTTAATGCTAAAAACTTCACGAAACGTGTTGCAAACTGTCATGTATTATGCTATAATCGTAAAAAGAGTCGCACAATGGCGGGAAACGTTGTGACGATTGTTATTTATTTGAAAATGTAAGGGTTTACAAAATGTCCAAATCTCAAATGACAATGAAGAAAAGATCACAGATATGTATCGTGGTCATGATCGCCGTACTTCTTGCAAGTACAGTGTTGTTTATCGTTCATTTTCAGGTCCTCAGAAATCTTAATGATAAAAAGGAAAGACTTATTGTTACGGGCGGGTCCGCAGTTGAGATCAGAATGGTCGAAAATGAACTCCAACGGGTCGAAAACACTGTTGTTGTCGCCGCGATCATAGGTATCAACCTGTTTCTTGTCAATGCCGTTCTTGCATTTGTTTTCCACAGGTCTTCCGTCAAGGGTGATAAAACGACCGAGATAATGAAGTCATCCATGCAGATATGCATAATCAGCATGGTAGCGCTTTTTATTGCAGGTTCCGTTTACCTTGGCATCAAATTTTTCCGTCTGAATGAAAAACATATCGAGTACACCAATATGATCCAAAGCGGGATATCGCCGGCGGATCCTGAATTGGTGCAGTTTGCTGAGGAGATATCCCGCGGAGAAAGAAGGGTGTTCATCTTTGCGGTAATCCTTGCCGCTATAGTAGTGGGAGATTCCATAGTTGCCTTTATCTTCACAAGAGTAAGGCTCAACCAGACCCGGGCAATGGTGTATAAGATCGCCTATGAGGATGAGGTCACCGGTCTTCCGACCAAGGCAAAGCACCGTTCCGATCTTGAGGAGTTCTTTAAGAAGCCACGCAGTCCGAGAGCTTATGTTTCCCTTGATATCTACAATTTCAAGTACATTAACGAGATGTACGGCTATGTTTTCGGCAACTATGTCCTGCGTTATGTTGCCGACGAGATCAGAAAAACGCTTAAATCCGATGAGCTGTTTGCACGCACAGGCGGTTCGCATTTTGGCCTGCTGCTGCGTTACGATACTGATGAGGCTTTAAGGGACCGTATCCTTGACTGGTATGAGAAGATCGGAAAGGTACGCACCAAGGAGCGCGCAAACGTTGTTAATATCCAGTTTACCGCAGGTGTCTACAAGATTATGGATAAAACGGTGGATCCGGTACGTGCGCGCGAATGCGCAAACGTTGCGAGAGAGAACGCGCCTCATCATTACGACAACACCATCGAATTTTATGATACAAAGCTTCAGGAGCAGCAGGCATCCCGTGCCGAAATGGAGTTTGAGAGCTCAAAAGCGCTTGAAGACAACGAATTTGTTGTGTTCCTGCAGCCTAAATACTCAACTTCAAGTGAAAAGATAGTCGGCGCGGAGGCACTTATCCGCTGGAAGCACCATTCCAAGGGGCTTATCCCTCCCAATGACTTTGTACCGCTTTTCGAGTCGAACGGCTTTATCGTAAAGATCGATTTCTTTGTGCTCGAAGAGGTTTGCAAGTGCATTAAGAAATGGATCGAAGACGGGGTTGAGCCGGTCGTTGTATCCGTTAATCTTTCGAGAGTCCACCTTTATGACGGAAACCTTGTCGAGCAGCTTGTGAGCATTGTGGATAAATATGATGTTCCTCACAATCTGATCGAATTTGAGCTGACCGAAACGGTGCTCTTTGAAGAGCTCGAATACCTGATCGAAGTTATGAACAAGCTGAAATCCGCAGGATTTATCCTGTCAATGGATGATTTCGGATCCGGATATTCATCATTGAACATGCTGAAACGTCTGCCTGTGGATGTCTTAAAGCTTGACAAGGGCTTTATGGACAATTTCCGGAGCGACGAACCCGACGGAAGAGATAAGGCGATCATCTCGCACGTTATACTTATGGCGAAGGATCTTAATATGGAGGTACTTGCAGAGGGCGTGGAGACCGAGATGCAGCAGAAATTCCTTAAGGATTCGGAGTGTGATATGATCCAGGGATATTATTATTCAAAGCCCATATCCATCGCGGATTTCGACCTGCTGTTCAGGGGCAGACAAAAGTTCGCACAGGAACGATAGTGTTTTTTGTATAGTTTGCACAAAAGGGAAAATTGAAACGAAAGTTGTAGACTGAAATTGTGGATAACTTAGTGAAGCGGCTTCACCTTGTGGATAAAAGATGCCCTTAAAATGTGTTATCTGCGGGTTTATCCACATTATCCACAATTTTTACCCACTATGGTCGAACAAATTAACTGTCAATAGTGAAAGTTTGTTTTGTTGAGAATGTAAAATCTGCGTGAAAAGCCCCTTTTTTGCGAAATACTCTTGACAAAATTACTTTCGTAAAATTGCAAATAATTTGTGAAAATATCAAAAATCTTTTGTGGATAATTATTTGTTTCAGCAAATACACTTGAAAAAATCGAAAAACCATGCTATAATTATTCTCAAGCAACGGTACCTTTTGTTGCAATACAGCCGTAAAGGAGTTGGTGTTTATGAAGTTTGTTATAACAGGCAAGAACATTGAGGTTACAAAGGCTTTAAGAGAGATCATCGAAGAAAAGATTGGGAAGCTTGAAAGGTACTTCTCAAGCGATACTGAGGCAATTGTCACCTTGAGCGTCCAGAAGGAACACCAGAAGATCGAAGTAACAATCCCGGTAAAAGGTTCTATCATACGGGCAGAGCAGGAAAGCTCGGATATGTATGCAGCCATAGATCTTGTAGAGGAGATCATAGAAAGGCAGCTTAAGAAATATAAGAACAAGATAATCGAATCGAAACAGGATGTTGACAGTTTCTCGAAATCCTTCTATGAGGCAGAGAATATTGATGATGATACTATTGAGATCACAAGGGTCAAGAAATTTGCCGTAAAACCCATGGATCCCGAAGAAGCCTGCATACAGATGGAGCTCCTCGGACACAGCTTCTATGTATTCCGTAACATGAAGACCGACGAAGTAAATGTTGTTTACAAGCGCAAAGGAAAGTTCAATTCCTACGGTCTCATCGAACCCGACAATTTCTGATAACAGAACAGTACAGAAGAGAGGGCGCAGCCGGTAACGGCTGCGCCCTCTTCTTTTGCGTCAGCGGGGGCGTTTCCCGGTGACTTATTTGTTTTCCGCGGTGAGTCAGTTGAGATCGCATCCCGGTGACGCATTTGTTTTCCGTCGGGATGCCCCGCAGCACGGCCACGAGCGAGGCTTCCGTAGGGAGCCGCAAGTTCGCTCCGGATGCGACGCGCGTTCCGCGCAGCGGACGAGGGCCATGCCCCGAGAGCGCCAAAGCATCCGCAAAAAGCGACTTGCGGCGAGTAGGAAACGAGCCGTAGTGCAAGGCGGTATCCCGACGGAAAACAAAAAAAGAGTCACCGAGAAACGACCCCGTTGACTCAAACAAAAAGAGTCACCGGGAAACGACCCCGCTGACTCATTTATGCTGTCAAATATTCAATCCTTCAGTCTCTTTGGCGCCTGTCATGAGGTTCATGCACTGTATTGCCGCGCCGGAAGCACCTTTCCCGAGGTTGTCGAAACGCGCGGAGATTACGGGCCTTTCGTCGTTACCGTAGATAAGGATCTCCATGCCGTCATAGCCCTTAAGGGTGTTTACAGGCAGAAAATTGCTTGCAACAAGTTCATTTCCTTCGGGAAGAACCCTGATAAACGGCTTTTCTGCATAATATTCCTCAAAGTACTGCTGAAGGTCCTTTAAGGAGACGGATCTTGTGAACATACCCTTGTGAAGCGGAACAGTAACGAGCATTCCGCAGTAAAAATCGCAGATGTAAGGCAAAAATGCAGGCTCGTGCTCAAGTCCGGGGATTGCCTTCATCTCTCGCAGATGCTTGTGCGCCTGCGCAAGAGCGTACTGCCGCGGTGAGCAGAGCGGGTCGGGATCGGTAAGGCTGCGCGTTTCTTTGTCTTCGTATGTAGCGATAGCTTTTTTCCCGGCGCCGCTGTAGCCCGATATCGAAGTGCAGGAAAGCAGGGCATCTTTCGGAAGGAGGCCGCCTGCAACAAGCGGGTAAACAACGGAAATAAAGCCCGATGCGTGGCAGCCGGGAACAGCAACGCGTTTGCCGTTTATTATCCCTTCCCTGTGAGCGGCGGAAAGCTCCGGGAAACCGTAATTCCAGCCGGGAAGCGTTCTGTGAGCCGTAGAGGCATCTATTATCTTTGTGTCCGGGTTTTCAACATAGGTGAGAGCCTCTATTGCCGCTGCGTCCGGCAGGCAGAAGAAGGTTATATCCGACTCGTTGATCTTTTCCTTTACCGTTGCCGCATCTTTACGCAGCTCAGAAGGGATGGGGATTATCTCGACATCATCCCTGCCGTTGAACCTTTCAAGTATCCGAAGGCCCGTAGTGCCCTCGGAACCGTTTATAAAAACCTTTGTTTTACTCATTCCGAATCCTCCCGGTGTATGATAAAAGTATTGATTTTTAGGCATAAAAATGGTTTAATTATGAATAGATATTCTATGCAAAACCACCATCTTTGCATATAATAACAAAAGTTATCTCAAAAATCAATTTATACTTGGAGGTAAAAGGGTTGGCTAAGATAGTAATGGGTTATTGGGATTGCCCAAGCTGCGGCAGGACGGTAAAAGGAAACCTGAGAAACTGTCCCGGCTGTAATGCGGCAAGAGGCGCAGACGTAAAGTTCTATACGAAAGACGTTGAGTTCCTTTCCGAAGAAGAAGCCGCAAAGATCGGCACCGAGCCCGACTGGCTCTGTGATTACTGCGGCACCTACAACAATGCGAAGAACACGCACTGTCAGAGCTGTAACGCGGTAAGGAGCAACGATACAAAGGATTACTTTGAGCAGAATACGGATAAAGACCGTGTTCACGAGAAAGATACTTCGAAATGGGAATGCGCATACTGCGGAGCACAGAACCCGCAGGATGCCGATCACTGCTTAAGCTGCAAGGCTGCCCGTTCCGAAAAGGTTAAGGAAGAGGAAAAGAAACCGGCTCCTAAAAAGAAACTTGTTTGGCCGTGGGTACTCCTTGTCATCGCGCTTATCGTTATCGGTGCGTTTATAATAAGGAACAAGACAAGAAACGCAACTGCCACCGTCAATGCGATCTCCTATACTTCAAAAGTTTACTTTGAAGAGCTTGCGCCGCGGGAATACGATACCGATGACCGGTCAAAGATCCCGTCCGACGGCACATTCCTGCGTACCGAGACGAGGACCGTCAAGGTTCCCGTACCGACGTTAAAGGATCTTGGAAACGGCGCCTTTGAAGAAGTCATAGAGGATCAGGATCAGGAAGTGACCTTCTATGTTTACACCGTTCTCGACTGGCAGGAGGTAAAGAAACCTCTTGAAACAAGCGGAACCGGTAAAATACCTTCATACGTAGATCTTTCGGGGGACAGCTCAAAGCGCGAGCTTCGCCGTGAGGTCACCTTCTATGTGGATGTCATGGAAGCTGACGGAAGCAATAAAAAATATTATATATACGAATCGGATAAGGATCTGCTGAACAAACTTGAGATCGGCGGAAGCTACCAGGTTAAAGTGAACGGATCCCGTCTGATGAGCGTGGAATGAGGAAGATATGAAATTCAGCGAAATGCCTTATACTAGACCGGACCTTGACGAATACAAGGCGGAATTTGAAAAGCTCATTGCGGCCTTAAAAGCGGCAAAGTCCGGCGAAGAGCAGTTTGAAGTACACAAAAAGTATTACAGCCTCTATAAAAAATGGCTGACAGCCTCGGTGCTTGTGGAGATCAGACATTCCATCAACACCGAAGACAGCTTCTATAAGGGCGAGCAGGACTTCTTTGATGAGAACGGCCCTGTGTTCAATGTGCTCCTGAACAATTACAGAAAAGAGCTTTATGAGTCCCCTTACAGGGAATATCTTGAGGAAAAGATCGGCAAAGTGGCCTTTAAGAACATCGAGCTTTCGCTCAAAGCTTTTGATGAGAAGCTGGTTCCGCTGATGCAGGAGGAAAATAACCTGGTGACGGGCTACGAAGGTCTTCTTGCATCCGCAAAGATCGACTGGGACGGCGAAGTGTTAAATCTCTCAATGCTTGGAAAATATATGACTTCCGAGGATCGTGACACAAGGATCCGCGCGTGGAAAAAGAACGCGGAGTTCTTTGAGGCTCATGCCGGCGAATTCGACGAATTCTATGACAAGCTCGTAAAGAACCGTACGGAACAGGCAAAGATGCTTGGCTTCAAGGATTACACCGAGCTCGGATATCTTCGCATGCAGCGAAACGATTATGGCGTAAAAGAAGTAGAGGCCTTCAGGGATCAGGTAAAGAAATACCTTGTTCCGCTTGCTGAAAAGCTCCATGACGAAAGACGTGAGCGCTTAGGCCTTGACAAGCTCCTGTACTATGATGAAAAAGTAAACTTTAAGAACGGAAATCCCGCTCCCACAGGCACTCCGGACGAGATACTGTCGGAAGGAAAGAAGATGTATTCCGAGCTGTCGCCCGAGACAAAGGAATTCATGGATTTCATGACGGAAAACGAGCTCTTTGACGTTTATGCACGCAAGGGCAAACGCACCGGCGGCTTCATGACTTACCTTCCCGATTACGCTTCTCCCTTTGTTTTTGCCAACTTTAACGGGACAGCGGGTGATGTGGACGTTATAACACACGAGTGCGGACATGCCTTCCAGGGCTATCTTTCAGGCAAGGATCCGATACTTGAGCACAGCGACATCACAATGGAAACGGCCGAGACCCACTCCATGTCAATGGAATTCTTCACAGAACCGTGGATGGAGAGATTCTTCGGTGACAGGTACAAGGATTATATAACCATGCATCTCGAGGAGGCTGTCACTTTTATCCCCTACGGCTGCATGGTGGACGAATTCCAGCACATTGTTTATGCAAACCCGGGAATGACACCTGCGGAACGCAAAGCGGCCTGGAGAGGCCTTGAGAGAGTTTATAAGCCGCATCTCGATTATGAGGGCTGCGAATACCTCGAAGCGGGCGGATTCTGGCAGCGCCAGCACCATATCTACTCCCTGCCTTTCTACTACATAGACTACTGTATCGCCCAGACGGATGCGCTGCAGTATAAGGTATGGATGGACCGCGATTACAAGGCTGCGTGGAAGAGTTACCTTGAATTCTGCTATCTTTCCGCGTCAGGGTTCTTCAGCGACATGATAAAACAGGTCGGATTAAAGAGTCCCTTTGAAGCGGGCTGCTTAGAGGAGATAGCCAAAGGTATAAGTGAAAAGCTTAAGAATCCGGGAGGCACCAAATGAGTTACGCAGATGAGGTTTTTATCAGGACATGCAAGGATATCCTCGAGAACGGCTCGGATACAAGAGGCGAAAAGGTGCGCCCTCACTGGGCTGACGGGACTCCGGCATATACCGTTAAGAAATTCGGAGTCGTAAACCGTTACGATCTTTCGAAAGAATTCCCTATCGTAACACTTCGCAGAACTGCCATCAAGACCTGTATCGACGAGCTTCTCTGGATCTGGCAGAAAAAGTCCAACAACGTTCATGACCTCGGAAGCCATATCTGGGATTCCTGGGCAGACGAGACGGGAAGCATAGGCAAGGCCTACGGCTACCAGCTCGGCGTGAAGCATAAATACAAAGAGGGAATGTTTGACCAGGTGGACCGCGTTCTGTACGACTTAAAGAACAACCCGTACAGCCGCAGGATCATGACGAACATCTATGTTCATGCGGATCTTAGCGAGATGCATCTGTACCCCTGCGCATACAGCATGACCTTTAATGTTACAAAGGGCGAGAACGGCAGGCTTAAGCTGAATTCGATCCTTAACCAGCGTTCAAACGACATGCTGGCCGCAAATGCCATGAATGTATGCCAGTATGCCGTACTTACGCATATGATGGCGCAGTGCTCCGGAATGGATGTTGGCGAATTTGTCCATGTTATCGCGGATGCACATATCTACGACAGGCATATCCCCATAGTAAAAGAGCTTATTGAGCGCCCGATGTTCCCGGCGCCGGCCTTTAAGCTCAACCCCGATGTGACCGATTTTTATGCATTCAAACCCGAAGATTTTATCCTTGAGAATTATCAGTTCGGGCCAAAGGTTGAGAACATTCCGGTCGCTATCTGAAGACAGTATGAAAAATGAGTCACAGAGAAACGACCCCGGTGACTCAAAATACAAAAAAACAAGCCATGATGCCGGCTGTCCGGCATCATGGCTTGTTTGATAAGTAACTGTCTTAAAAAGCAAGCCTGTGTGCGGTCTAAAGCCCGAAGCGGCTTAATAGGCTACCATATCGTCCTTTGGCCCTTCTTCGTGCTGCTCGTTGCCGTTCGGAACTTCAAAGTGCTCGCCTTCTCCGTTCTCGTAGTATCCGGGATTGTGCACAGGGCACGGGTCCGCCTGCTCGCCGTATGGAACAAGGAACGGCGTGTCCCAGGTCTCTACACGTACTATCTTCTTGACGATATTCCCGTCTTCATCCTTTGTGACATTGGGATTCAGCTCGTCGGGAAGCTCTGTGCCGACATAGGCAACACCCTTCTGTTTGGCGAGCTTTAACAATGCGTCAATGGGGATATAGACGCGTTCCTCTTTTTTCAGGAGCACCATTTCGGTAATGGAGTCTGTAGGGCATTCTGCCGACGCGATATGTCCGGAGTCGTTGCAGATCCGCACTCTTACATGGCAGTCGCATTTTTCCGTCGGAACGGTACCCTTTGCGAAATATTCTTCGTAAATGCAGTTGCCGCCGACATATTGGTCACAAAGCCCGGGAACGGCAAGCTTGCCGCACTTGTTGCAGACTGTTGCTTTAACGATCGAATCCGGCATCTCGAATTCCTGATAAGGAAGCCTTAAGGTCGCATGGATCTCTTCCATGACCTGACGCCAGATCTTCTGCTGGTAAGCGGTATTCTGCTGAGGGAAGTTGTTGTCAAAGCCCGTCCAGATACCTGCGGTGTAGTAAGGAGTAAAACCTACAAACCAGAGATCGTTTGCTTTAGAGGAAGTACCGGTCTTGCCGGCAACCGGCATCGTGTAATTTAAGAATCCAAGCTTGCTGCCTGTACCTCTCGTGATAACATCCTGCATCGCGCTCGTAAGAAGCCACGCCGTTGAAGGCTTTATTACCTGGGTCTTTACAGGCTCGTTTGAAAGTATCAGTCTTCCTTCGTGGTCATATACCTTTGTATAGAAGATAGGTGTCTGGTAAACACCTTTGTTTGCGATGGTGGCATATCCTGCGGTAAGTTCGAGGTTCGTTACACCGTCGGTAAGACCGCCGAGAGCAAGGGGAAGAGCAATGTCCGAATAGGTAACGCCGTCAACCACTTTTGATTCGACAAGCGTTGAGAAACCGAGTTTTTTGAGGTAGTTGAACGAAAGCCTCGGACCGATCCTCTCAAGGAAACGTACAGCGCATACGTTCATGGAATCGTAGCAGGCCTGGCGCATGGTCATGAGACCGTGGTAGCCGTTCTTGTACCAGTTGATGACTTCCTTGTAGGTGCCGGGATATACAAACTGCGAGTCATCCACTACGGATGCAAGAGTCTGTCCGCCGCCGTCAAGCGCGGGAAGGAAGGATGCGAGCACTTTGAAGGTCGAACCTACCTGGCGGACCGTATTCGTTGCGCGGTTAAGGACACGGCTTGCAGTCTTGAGACCGCGCCCTCCGTAGATCGCAACAACATGACCGTTGTTATGGTCCAGGATGACCATGGAGCTTTGCGGCTGGGGAGTTATCACCCTGCGCTCTACGGCTTTGTCGCCCTCCTCCATTACAGAGGCCTTAAATTCATCACAGCGGGCATTAAGCTCGTCGGAGCTTAAGCACAGCTCCGTCATGCCGACCCATGAGCCGTTCTCGTGGTAGTAGAGATGCTGCAGGTCGGGATATTCCTTGAAATATTTGAAAAGGTCGCTGATATGATAATGTATGAGCGAGCCGTCCGCTTTGTAGATCGAAAGTGCATAAGTCAGCTCATAGTAAGAACCGGAGCCGAATTTGGGGAACAGGTCCTCGTCTGTATAAGCCTTGTCAAGGATCTTCTGGACAGTGGGATCCTGAGTTGTATAAACCGAAAGACCGCCGGAAAAGATGAGGTTGTTGGCCTCTTTTTCGGTGTAGCCGAGCCTTGTCTGGAGGTCTGAGAGAAGCTGCTCTATAAGCTCATCGGTAAAATAGCTGTTCGGAAGCTTGTCGGAAGAAGATACCTGCTTCTGGATCTCGGCGATCCTCTCGTAAACGGGATCATCGAGCGCTATCTCGTATTCCTCGCGCGTGCAGTAGCCCTGGTTGAACATCTCTTCAAGAAGCTCCGTGCGGTATTTCGCGTTGCTCTCGGGGTAACGCACGGGATTACGTCTTGTGGGAGAGTAGGCTATGGGGGCGAGCACGCATGCTTCGGACAGCGTGAGCTCGGATACGTCTTTTCCGAAATATCCGTATGCGGCCTGCTTGATACCAAAGTTTCCGTTGCCGAGGTTGATGGTGTTTAAGTAAAACTCAAGGATCTCGTCCTTTTCGTACATATTCTCGGTCTGGATGGCAAGGTACTGCTCCTGGACCTTACGTGTGATCTTTGCGACAACGTCGTTCTCGTCACCGCCGCCGAAGAGCTTGTTCTTAAGGAGCTGCTGGGTGATCGTACTTCCGCCGTAATCAAAGGATCGGGTCCTTAAGTCAGATACGATGGCACGCATGATGCCCTGGACGTCGATGCCCTTGTGCTCGTAGAAACGGGAATCCTCTTTTGCGATGAAGGCATAGCGGACCATCTGCGGAATATCGTCGATATATGCGTACGAACGGTTGGCTTCGGAGCCGTAGAGCGTGTCGCACACAGTGCCGTCGGCATAGTAGATGGTGGTCTTGAATGCCGTCGGACGAAGATCAAGGTTCACGAGGGAAGGAGAATTGCTCACAAGGCCTCTTATAGCGCCTGCGGCGGCATATCCGCCGATGATGCAGACTGATACGATCGCGATGACAACGAGGCGGAATGCGAATACCGCTCCCTTCATAGCGATCTTTTTCGGCTTTGACTTAATGTACATTTGCTTGTCTATAACGCCGTATTTACTGAAATCCATGTTGCCTCCGAATTATTAATCATCAAAAAGATAGCTTTTTCCGTCGCTCTCAGCGTAATAACCGTTTTCAAGAGCTGTTATCACCGCTTTGCCAAAGGTCTGGTCGAGAAGCTTTTCCGTAAAGTCCTTCTCGTTTCCGGGAGTCACGAACACCGTTGTGAGAACGTCATCCGCGTATTCCGTGTTAAGGAGCGGGATGCTGCGTTCGCAGGCAAGATACCGGATCTTGCCGAGAGCGTTGTAATCCGACTTTATCAGGAGACGCCTTCCGTAAAGCTTGGTGATGACGCTGCTGTTTTCAAGCCCCGCCTTTACCGCGTCGGTGTAGGCCCTTACAAGCCCGCCCGTGCCAAGGAGGATGCCTCCGAAATATCTTGTCACCACAACAGCCATGTTATGCAGCCCACTGTTCATGCACACGTCAAGCATGGGCTTCCCGGCAGTCCCGGAGGGTTCGCCGTCGTCCGAAAACCGTGTGAGGGACGGATCGCGCCCGATAGTATAGGCATAGCAGTTATGTCTTGCGGTGCGGTTTGCCTTTCTTACTTCTTCGATGAATGCCAGGGCTTCCTCTTCATTTGATACCGGCGCGACCGTTGCGATAAACCGGGATTTCTTTTCGGTTATCTCCCCGGTGCCGCCTTTCAGTATGCATTTGTAATCGGATTTGCTCATTCGTATTCCCCGGCGTTTCAAAAGTTGCAAAAATGACAAATCTTTGGTATGATGGTAAATGTATCGAAAAACGCGCAGAACTTTGCGTGTCTTTCGCTGCCATCTAAACATTATAGCATTTATCCGACATAAAATCAAGTCGGCATAAAACGGGGGCTTATGGACCTTTTTGAATATATGCGGGAACAGAACAACGAGAAGGAATCGCCCTTGGCGTCACGCTTAAGGCCAAGGACCTTAGAAGAGGTCGTGGGACAGGAACACATCATAGGCGAGGGCAAGCTCCTTTATCGCGCCATAAAGGCGGATAAGCTTACTTCCGTCATATTTTACGGGCCTCCCGGCACCGGGAAAACGACGCTCGCAAAAGTTATAGCAGGTGCCACGAGCGCGGATTTTGTAAAGCTTAACGCAACAACCTCCGGGAAGAAGGATATGGAGGAGGTTACGGAAAAAGCCGCACAGACGCTTGCAATGTACGGCAGGCGCACGATCCTTTTCATTGATGAGATACACCGCTTCAACAAGAGCCAGCAGGATTATCTTCTGCCGTTTGTTGAGGAAGGGACTGTTATCCTGATAGGCGCAACAACCGAAAACCCGTATTTTGAAGTTAACAGGGCGCTGTTGTCCCGCTCGATAGTTTTTGAGCTCGCCCCGCTCTCGAAGGAGAACATCCTGACCATACTTAAGCGTGCGGCTTATGATACCGAGCGCGGAATGGGAGTGTATGATCCTTCGGTTGACGAAGATGCTCTTGAATTCCTTGCGGACATGGCTGACGGCGACGCGCGGCGGGCAATTAATGCGCTCGAGCTCGGGATACTTACCACAAAGCCCGGCGAAGACGGCAAGATACACATAACAAAGGATATAGCTGCGGAATGCATAAGGCGCCGGATCATGAAATATGACCGCGATGGCGACAACCATTACGATACGGCTTCCGCATTCATAAAAAGCATGCGCGGGTCGGATCCTGACGCAGCGGTCTTCTACCTTGCGCGCATGCTGTATGCCGGAGAGGATCCGAAATTCATTGCCAGGCGCATGATGATATGTGCCTCCGAGGACGTTTCGAACGCCGATCCGAACGCTCTTGTGGTAGCAACGGCAGCGGCGCTTGCAACAGAACGAGTGGGGCTTCCCGAGGCGCAGCTCATACTTTCCCAAGCAGCGACCTATATCGCGACTGCACCAAAGAGCAATTCGGCATGTGTTGCGATAGAACGTGCCACGCAGTATATTAAAGATCACGGTGCGGGGGCTGTTCCGCCACATCTTCAGGACGCTCATTACAGCGGCCATGAAAAGCTCGGACACGGCCTCGATTACGTATATCCCCACGATTTCGAGGGCCATTACGTGAAACAGCAGTACCTGCCCGACGGCATGGAGGATCAGCGTTTTTATGTCCCGGACGGACAGGGCTATGAAAAGGTGATAGGAGAATACTTAAAAAAGATAAGACCGGAGAAGTTTTAGGGTAAGGCCCGGTCACGGAGGTTAAGTTTGAAAGTAAACTTTCAAACAGCGCATTTGTGCTGCGTGATCCTCGCACAAATGCAACCATTAGCTGCTCGCTGCACTCGCAGCATGGAGGTTAAGAATGAAAGTCAAGAGAATCCTGGCAATAGGCGGGATCGCGGTTTTACTTGGGTTTTATGTTGCAGCACTCATCGGCGCAATAATCGGCAGGCCAAACCTGTTCATAATCGCGCTCTACGCCACTTTCGTGGTGCCCGCGGTAACATATGCGCTGATAATGCTTTACAAATGGACCCACAAGGACGGCGCGATAGATAAGCTGCAGGCAGATGCGATGAAAAAGGAAGCCATAAGATCCGAAGAAACCGGAACAGGCACGGAAAACGAAGCAAAAGTCCGGGGCGGAGAAAAAACGGAAAACTAATCAAAAAGGAGAATGATCATGCATTATCGTTACCAGACACAGGGAACCTGCTCAAGGTTCATAGATTTTGACATTAATGACGGCATCGTGACAAATACCGTATTCGAAGGCGGCTGCAACGGCAACCTTAAAGCGATCTCAAAGCTTACAAACGGTATGAGCGCGGATGAAATAAACAAAGTGCTCCTCGGGAACCTTTGCGGTCCGAGAAACACTTCGTGCGCGGATCAGTATGCAAAAGCCGTAATGGCGGCAAAGGAAGAGGAAGCAAGGCAGAACGCCTGACTTGCCCGGTTATCTCTTTTCCTGCCTGTAAATGAGGAATTCGATATATTCGTGCAGAAGAGCCAGGGATTCGGGGCTCAGCTTCTGGTAGTTGTTGAAGAATTCTACAATATCCTTGTCAAGGACTTCACCGCCTATGGGAAGATAAGCTTCTGTAAGCCCGAGCAGGTAATCGCAGGACACATCAAAATATTTTGCAAGTGACACAAGCTTCTCGAGAGAAGGTTCGTTCCTGCAGGATTCGTAGTTTGAGATGGCAGTTGGCTTTAAGTTCAGCATCTGCGCGAGCTCACTCTGTGTCAGGCGGTTTCTCTGGCGCAATTGTTTTAGTCGGACATTGAATTTCATGTTTTGTATCCTCGTTTCACTTTTTATGTGATAATTCGCTAAAAACGAAAATAATTGATAAGTGCTTGTATTATACGAAAAAACAAGCCAAATGTCAATATAAAACTGCCCAAGGGAGGTGCCCGATGGAACTTGAAACCCTGTTCAGACTACTGATCAACAGCAGCAGAGAGGCATATTATGTTTTCAACAGAGCCGGGGAGATAATCGAAGCAAGCGCGACAGCCTCGAAAGAAACGGAATATGAGGATTTTGCGGGTGTAAATATCAGCTCGGTATTTCCCGCACTTGTGGAGATAAAGGACGGGAAGTTCAGATGGCTCGACGAAGCCGTTGAAAACACAGACATCCTTACCTCCGCATACAGGAAGAACAGCACCTGTTATCCGGTCATCGCCCGCGTTATCAAAAAGGATTATCTCGACGGCTGCGGCTTTATCATATCGTCCGACTATTCCGAAGAAAAGGCTGCGATAACGAGGACAAGGCAGGCCATAGAGGAGATGCAGTATGGTATCAAGATGCGTACCGAGTTCATGGCAAATGTCACGCATGAGCTCAGAACTCCGGTAAACGGCATGAAGGGAATGGCTGAAAACCTGCTTGATACGCAGCTTTCACCCTCACAGACGGAAAGCATCGAGATAATAATCCGGAACTGCAACAACATGTCCAAGATAATAAATGATATTCTGGATTTCTCAAAGATAGAAGCGGGGCACATGACCCTTGAGAACCGCAAGTTCAACTTCCGCCAGATGATAGACAACATCATGACCATGCATCTGCAGAAGACCAGTGAAAAAGGCCTGAAGCTCATCGCAAACATCTCGCCGGATGTGCCGAACTATATAGTCGGCGACGAGGTCAGGATCTCGCAGGTAATAAACAATCTGATCGGAAATGCGATAAAGTTCACATCTGTCGGATACATCGCACTCGAGGTCAGCGTGAATAACCGCACAGCCTCAGGCATAGAGCTGTTCTTTATGGTTGTCGATACCGGCATAGGGATAAGCGATGACCAGAAGGCGAACCTGTTCAAAGCCTTTACACAGGCCGACGGCTCCATAACAAGGCGTTTTGGAGGGACGGGGCTCGGGCTTACCATAAGCAAGCAGATCGTCGAGCTCATGGGCGGTTCTATCCGTGTTGAAGGCGAAAAGGGCAAAGGAAGCACATTCTCCTTCACCATAAACGTCGAGGAAGCCGAGAAGGAAAGCGAAGACGAGGAATACAGCGGACCTTCCGGACGATATGAATACAGCAGGGATCTGAAGGACGATTCTTTCGGATACAGGAGCATCGGGGATGATGAAGAGCTTGTTGACGAACAGACAAACCTCTTTAACGCAAAAGACGCGCTCGAAAAGATGAAGCTCTGTGTAGAGCTCGGAACGTGGGAAAAGGCCGAGGGCTTCTCAGATACGATAAAGAACATGATCCCTGCGGACAACCAGGAGCTGAAACGCCTTGCCTTCAGGCTTGAGCTGTGTGCCCGCAAGGAGGATTACGACCAGACCGTCAAACTGATGGCAGAGCTTGAAGAGAAGCTTGCCGGGATGTAGGACATAAACGTGCATTGGAGGGAACAGATGCAGACCAACCAAAAAGAAAACGTACTCATCATAGATGACGTTGTCGCAAACCTTGTGATCCTTACGGAGATCATCAAAAAAGCAGGCTATGTCGCAAGGCCCGTGACCAATGTCCATCAGGCAATGGAGGCTGTTGACGCCCTCCTGCCGGATCTTATCCTGCTTGATGTCACAATGCCCGACATAGACGGCTTTGAGTACTGCGGAATGCTTAAAAAAGATGTCCGTACCCGCAATATCCCCGTTATTTTCGTTTCTGCGGTAACATCTCCCGAAACAAAGGAGAAGGGCTTCAGTATGGGGGCGGTGGATTTCATCATCAAGCCCTTTGAAGCGCAGGAGGTCTATCTTCGCGTAAACACACATCTTAAACTTTACAGGATGCAGCGTGAGCTCGAGAATTACAACAAACAGCTGCAGAAGACCATAAATGCCCAGATACGCCGCATGAACGAGGAACAGCGCCTTGTGATGCTTGCAATGGCAAAGCTTGCGGAGGGGCGTGATTCTTCCAACAGCAACCATGTTGAGAATATCGGGAAAAATGCAAGGCTCCTTGCTCTTTCGCTGCAGTTTTCACCAAAGTTCACGAAGGTGATCTCAAACGAATTCGCGGACACGATCGAGCTTGCGGCCCCTCTGCACGATATAGGCAAGATGCGCATTCCGGACAGGGTGCTCCTTAAGCCGGGCAGGCTTACGGATGATGAGATGGATATAATGCGTACCCACTCAAAGATCGGTGCGGACACCCTGCGCAGCATCTACTCAATGAGCGAGAAAAACTACGCCATCGAGATGGCTATCGATATTGCGGAATTCCATCACGAAAGATGGGACGGAAAAGGGTACCCTGCCGGCCTTGAAGGGAACGCCATACCCCTTGCGGCACGCATTACCTCGGTCGTGGATGTTTATGATGTCCTTATAAGCGACAGGTGCTATAAAAGCGCCTATTCCCACGAAAAAGCCATGGAAATAATAAATGCGGATGCCGGAAAGAGCTTTGACCCCGATATAGTCGAAGTGTTCAACAAGATCCAGAAACAGCTGAAACACTGATAACACAGGAAATCGAGGATGCCTATGGAGATTCAGACAGTAAAAAAAGATCCGATGATGGAGATATTCATCGAGGAGTGCAGTGACCTTGTCACACAGTACGAGACATATCTGTCGATGGCAGCGGAGCGGAACGAATATACTATGGATATCGTGAACGAGATATTCAGGATCACGCACACCATAAAGGCAGATGCCACAATGATGCTGTTTGAGAGCCTTTCGACGCCCATGCGGGCCTTTGAGAGGATCCTGTATTTCTACAGGGATGAGAAGGCCGGGATAGATTTCGACAGGTTTACGGAGCTGCTCAGGAAGCTTGTTGAGTATTCCGTGACAGAGATAGACAGGCTTATGGACGGTACAGCCTCCGAAGACGACGGAAAGGAACTTACCGACGAATTCAGGAATTACCGCGACGAGATCGCGGGAGACCTTAAAGTCGAGACCGTAGAGGACGTTGAGAAGACCGTAAAGGCCGAATCAAGGGATGAGCCCATGCGCTTCTACATCGGCAGCGCCGAGCTTTCCGCCGAGGAATCGGCAAAGCCTACGCGCTTTGAGACGATAAAGAGCGATACAAGGACAGCCAACAGGATAGTAAAAGAGGAACGCGCAGCGGTTAAGGCTGCCGGAGAGGGCGGCAGGAACAAAGGCAAAAAGAAAACTGCGGACGTGGCGGTGCTCGACACGGAAGCCGGAAAGAACATAAGAAAGCATCTTGAGGGCAGGGAAAAACAGCAGGAAGAATTAAAGGAGCTGTATGGCATCATCAAGCGCCTTTCAACCCTTGAGGCCAATATGAGCGACGAGAAACGGAACTTCCCCGGGATAATCCCTTTTGTATCAAAACTGCATGAACACAACCTGGAGCTGTTAAACTGGCTCGTTGGCGTTTCGACCATCCCAATGGGACATATTTCACCAAAGCTTCATAAGACTGTTGAGGAAATGAACCAAAGGCTCGGCCGCGATATAAAGCTTGAGATAGAAGGCGAGCAGGTGCTTGTTGACAGGGAATGGATCGACGGTCTTTCGGGAGCGCTGGTGCATATGCTGAGAAATGCTGTTGACCACGGCATCGAAACAAAGGAATTAAGGATTTCACGCGGCAAATCGCCTGAAGGTAAGATCAGGGTCAGCTACGCAAACGACGGAAACTCGCTTAAGATACAGGTTTCCGATGACGGACGCGGCATCGACATTGAAAAGCTCAGGGCTTCCGCTATCGAAAGAGGGCTGATCTTTGAAGGTGACGAGATAGCCGATGACGACATCATACGCCTGATCTTTGTGCCGGGTGTATCGACGAACGAGAAGGAAGGCATATACTCCGGGCGCGGAGTAGGCATGGATGCGGTTCTCCACAATGTGGAGGTACTCGGCGGCAAAGTGACAACCGACACCCGGGAGGGCGAGGGAACGACATTTACAATAATCATCCCGCTTAATGCGGTGCTTAACGGAAACGGCGGAGAGGAGCAGGACGAAGATGAAGATATTGATAGCAGAAGATGATTTCGCGAGCCGCAAGTTCATGCTTAAGTTCCTGTCCAAGTACGCTGACGTCGATGTTACCGTGGACGGCGAGGAAGCGGCGGCTGCCTTTGAATTCGCGCTTGAGGACAACGCGCCCTACGATCTTGTATGCCTTGATATCATGATGCCGAACATGAACGGTGTCGAGGCCTTAGAGGCCATCCGCAACGCTGAGGAACGGTTTGGCGTGGACAGGAGCAGGCGCTGCAAGATCATAATGACTACGGCGTTGAACGAGGTTAACCAGGTGGAACAGGCTTTTGAACTCGGATGCGAAGGCTATGCGGTCAAGCCTATCGACACCGATAAATTCCTTGTTATATTAAAGAAAATGGGCTTTGACCTGAACGACTGACAGGTCTTTAGTGAAGATACGGCCCGGAGTTTGAAAATGAGAGAAGAATTTGTAAAACGCGGCACGATGAAGCGTTATTCATCACGGAACAGAGGCCGTAAGAAACTGCCTCTTGTCATACTCCTCCTGCTGCTTGCGGCATGCCTTGCCGGAACGCTCGGCGCACTAGCAAAAGAAAAGAAGATATCCGACGAAGCAAGGGAAAAGGCTGCGGAAGCCGCAAAACAGCTTGTGACGCCTTCTCCGACACCGGAGAATGAGGTAACGGGAAAGCCTGCGAATACACAGCAGGTTGCTGACGGTGCCTACGGAATGTGGGCTCCGCCCACGCCTACGCCGATACTGTACGACCCCGACGGAACACCGATCTGGATGGCAGACTGGAAGGATGAAAGAACTCCCGTTGAGGCCCACGGTATCTATGTTTCATCCGAGTTTACGGTAAACAGGCAGCATGATGAGGACAGGATAAAAGCTTTTGATAAACTGCTCGAGCTTGCAAAACGGACGGAGATCAACACCATGATCATTGATGTTAAATACGAGTCCGGCGCCATCCTGCATGAGTTTAACAACGAATTGATAAATAAATACGGAACAACGGTGGAGTGTCTGTCTTTCATTCCGGAGTACATCAAAAAGCTGCATGAGAACGGTATCTATGTTGTGGCCCGTCTTGTGTGCTTTAAGGATACAAAGCTTGCGGCTGTACGCCCTGACCTTGCGATCTATAACAACAACGGAAGCCTTTACCGCGACAATAACTGGAGCAACTGGGTCTCACCCTATAAAAAAGAGACATGGGAATATATCGCCGAGGTCGGCAAGGAATGCGCAAAGATTGGCTTTGATGAGATAAATCTCGATTATGTCCGCTTTCCGACCGATAACGTTTCGAACGTCAACTGGGGGCCGGAGGCTGCGACAACAACAAAAACGCAGGCTATCACTTCCGGTGTAAAGTATCTTTGCGAACAGTTCCGCGCCTGCAACCTTTTTGTTTCCGCGGATGTTTACGGTATAGTAATGTCGAGCCCGAAGGATGCGGCAAATGTAGGCCAGAATTTCATGGAGATGGCACAGTATTTCGATTATCTCTGCCCTATGGTCTATCCTTCCCACTACGATAAATCATGGGTTTCAACGGGAGACTGGCCGGACCTCCATCCTTATGAGGTCATCACAAAGTCTCTTGCTTATTCGGTTACGGAGATAGCAAAGATCCCGGAGAACCACCACCGCGCAAAAGTCCGCGCATGGCTTCAGGACTTTACAGCAGATTATCTTGGCAAAGGCAGGTATATGGAGTATGATGCCGAAGCCGTCCTTGCGGAGATAAAAGCCGTTAACGACACCGGCTACACAGAGTGGCTCCTTTGGAACGCAAACGGTACCTATACCGAAGGCGCACTGAAAAAAGCGGACTGATACCTGAGACAGGGGGCTCCTGTCAATATCAGCCCGTTGATAACATATTACTTGTTCAGTATGAGTGCCGTTTTGAAGATATTGGCGGTCCTGTAGAGGTAGATAAGTCTGAGTATGCTTGCCACAATTACAACAACTGCGGAGGCTGCCATTAACAGCAATCCGATGATCGGAAGTATTATAATGATAAATGGGCTTACGAACAAAGCGATGGTGCTGCCGAGATATATTTTCCAAAGCTTTTCCCAGTTGTCTGACAGGTTGTAATCCACATCTCTGAGCACGGATGAGTGACTTTGGAATTCGTGATATGTGCCGACTATGATAAGTATTAACGCCGGAATGCTTATAAGGAGCGTCCAGGTGGGCGTTGTGCTTGAGTTCAACGGGAATATTGTAAAAAAGTTCAGGATACTGCCGCATAGTTTTAAGATGCCGGCTTTTTGGTACAATTCTTCAACAGACGCCATTCGGATCAGGATAACACTATATATGATCGAGACCGTAATGCCTATGAGCTCTCCGACAAGGTACAGCTTAGGGCTTGCGGTCTTTATTTGTTGATTGGTAAAAAGACCTGAGACAACGGATGGCACAAAAAGCCAGAACAGTATCATCAGATTGGGTGCCAGGATCGAGGCACGCTGCCTGATGTTTTCCTGCAGCTTTTGACCGGATTCGGCTTTTTCACGCCTGAACTGAGGTTGTGAAAAACGTCCCTGATAAGGTCCGCAGTTTCCCTTGAAACTGCAGGTTACGCAGCTTGTATGTCCTTTTTCCCTGCAGCATTTTGCAATGCTGCAATCACCACCGTAATCTCTGCCGGGGCCCAATTTGCAGCCCGGACAGTGAAGGGTTGCCCTTTCGGAGCATGTTTCACAATTTTTCCCACAATAAGTTTCTTCCATACTTCTCTCCATGTTTCCCCAATAATATCATTTTTTTTATTCTTCTTTTACGGACAGTTCCGGTACGGCGAATTCCTCGGAGTACTGGCGTACCATGGTCTTGTACGCATCGCTGTTTTCCTTGAGTTCTTCGGTGTAGCCGTGTGTATCGAGCAGACCGCCCGTCTTGTAACGTGCGATTACGTTAAGCGCGATGTTCGAGCAGTAAGCAGATATACGCTCAAAGCTGTTTAAGAGCTCCACAAGGGAAATACCGCTCTGTACGGAGCAGTTGCCCTTCTGGAGTCTAACCACATGGTTGTTCCTTATGGTCTCACGCAGTCTGTCTATTACCTCGTTCAGCGGTTCGACCTTTGAAGCAAGTTCGGGATTGCCGTTAAAAAAGGCATCCGTTGTTATGTTAAGTACCATCTCGACAGCGCTCGCGATAGTTGATATCTCTTTTTGCGCGGCTTCGGAGAAGGATATTTTCTGTTCCGTGTCGTAGGTTGCCACTTCCGAAAGCTTCACGCAGTGGTCTCCGATACGCTCAAAATCTGTGACCGAATGAAGTATCTCGGTTGCAAGGAGCGCTTCGTCGTGATGTATGTCTTTTGATGTGATCTTGACTATATAATCGCTTAAAACAGTCTCGCTCTTGTCCATGAACTGCTCGTTTTCATCTATCACGGGAAGTATCTTCTCGTCGTAGTTGTTCAGAAGATCTGTGGCGAAGCGGAAATTCTCGAGTGCCGTCGCACCCATCGTGTCGACAACCTTCTGGCATTGTTCGAGCGCGATGGAAGGGTTCTTTAAGAGGATATCGTCAAGGAGCGCGAGCTGTTCATCTATCTTCGAGGGCTTGCCTTCCTTGATCACAAACCTGCAGAAGCGGTCAAGGGCACCGGTGAGCGGCAGCAGCAGAAGGCTTCCGGCTACGTTGAGTATGGTGTTGAAGTTTGCGACGGAACCGCGGGTCATTATCTTTTCAAAGCCGTAGAGCCTGAAAGGACCTATGATGCCGTAAACAATGACAAGGCAGAGAACGCCGATGATCGTACTTGTTATAAAGCCTACAAAAGCGGTACGCTTCGCATCCTTTTTAGCCGAGAGGCTGGCAAGGATGACAGGGAAAGCTTTGCCGATGTTGATACCGATGATGATGGGAGCTGCAACAGCAAAGGATACCGCACCGCCTGAAGAAACGGCCTGCAGGATACCGACGGATGCCGAGGCGCTCTGAAGGATCGTACAGACAACGAAACCGATCAGGATACCGAGGAACGGGTTTGTGGCGGCTGTGAAGAGCTTTCTGAAGCCTTCGGATTCTTCTAAGGGTTTGAAGGCTGTTTCCATGGTGGTCATACCAAAGAAGAGTATACCGAAACCGAGGAGCAGCGAAGCTATTTCCTTGGTCTTCTTTTTTTTGGAGAGGAGCATCATGAACGCACCGATGCAGATGATGACCGGAGCAAAGGAAGAGGGCTTCATGAGTGAAAGAAAAGTGCTTCCGGAGTCCGAGATATCGCCAAGACGCAGGATCTGACCGGTAACGGTGGTACCGATGGAAGCACCGAGCACAACCGGGATCGCCTGAACGAACTTGATTATACCGGCATTTACAAAGCCCACCAGCATAATGTTTGTAGCGGATGAACTCTGGATCGCAGCCGTTACTATGACACCGAGGAGCAGCCCGTAAAGCCTGTTGTTTGTGAGCTTTGCGAGTGTCTTTTCAAGACCTGCGCCCGCAAGCCTTTCAAGCGTCTGGCCGAGGAACTTCATACCGAAAAGGAAGAGTCCAACGCCGCCCGCTATCTGAAAAATACTGTAGATATCCATGCCGATTCTCCTAGATTGCCCATTTGCCCCACATCATATCATAGAAATATGTTTAAAGCAAGAAGCAACGGACAACATGGCAAAAAAGTGGGATAAAATTAAGCCCCGGGCGTGCCGGGGCTTTGCGAATGCTTGTGTTTATGTCAGATATTGTTCTCAACGCCTATAAAGAAAGGCATCTTTGTTTCGTTGTCATAAAGCATATATACAAAAGGACGGTCCAGGATTACTTTCTTGATATCATTTAATACACCAGCGTTTGTCGCTTCGACACCGGTTGCGGCTCCGGCCCTTGTGCCTCTTTCGTTAACCTCTATAAAGGTTTTGTGGATAACGCGGCTTATGAACAGGGGCATGTTTGACATACTTGAAAAATCCGCTTCTCCGGCAAATGCCTGTTTCATTCCGAGTATTTTCAGCTGTTCGCTGAGTTCTACACTGTATTCTGCGGAAAACTTCGGAAGGCTTACCTGTACTCCGCTGTACTCGCCGTATCGATCGAAGTTTGCAAGGAAATCGGGAAGTTCCGCAACAACATCAACAACGGTTTTATTTTTATTGGGTAAAAGCGCAATGAATGAATACCGTAAGCCTTTGTAATCCTTTACGAAACCTGTTGCGCTGGCTGTCTTAAGATAGTTTGATTCATAGGAATGCATGAAATCAACAGTCTTGGTTGTGCCGTCCGCGTTTTTGAACTCGCCCGTGGTGATGTTTTCGACCTTGTAAATCCTTGCCCACTCGGCATCGAATGCGAGAGCGTTTATAAGATACATCATTGCTTCCGGCGGGATATCGTTAATAATATTCTTTATCATCCCGTACGTTTTTTCATCGACCCAGCTGTTGATATCCGAAAGAGTTCTGCCGTCAAACGGCGCCTTGAAAACGGAAGCGTTATATTTGCCGGTGTTTGTTTGCAAAAAGGCATCCTTTACAACAAAATCGGGACTGTCTTTTATCCAGATGGAATTTGCGATCCTTAAGCAGCTGTTTTCATCTTTTTCAAGGCCTTCGATGAAAAGACCGAGCAGTCTGTTCATGTTTTCTCGGCTGAGCCCCAGAACCTGCTCCATTTCCGCAAGCGTCTGCCCTTCGGCCCCGTTTGCGGTCATGCCGAGGGCTGTGATTATGGACAGCGGCGAAACAAGCGCGTTTTCGTTTTCGGTCATGCATGCACACAGAAGCTTTGCGCCGAAGATGCCGGCTTGTTTAAGGGCTTCTTCTTTGGATTCGCCGGCGTAGACTGTTGTTTCGGATATAAGCTTATTAAGCAGCGAAAGTTTGGTTTGTTTGCTGTTAATAGCCGGCAGCAGAACGAAGATGATAAGCAATGCAGCTACGGGGACCGCGCAGGCAAATACGATCTTTCTCCATATGGGTACTTTTTTTTCGGCTGTCGCTTCTCTGCGGACATCTTTTATTTTTCCGTTTAGACATTCATCTACCAGGTTCTCATCAATATGCGCAATGGCATCAAACATCTGATCTTTTGACATGATTTTACCTCGTTTTATTAGACGGTTCTTTGTATTCTTTAAGATAATTCTTTAGTTTCTTTACGGTTTTGGAGAGGCGGCTCCTGACTAAGTTTTCTTTGATGTTTAGGATATTTGCGATCTCTGCGTTGCTGTTCAGCAGGTAGTATCTGCGCATGAACAGCTGCGCGTGTCCAGAGGGAAGAGTCCTAAGAAAGTCTTCGATCGCAGCTGTAAGGGATTCGAGGGTAAACTCCCGCCCGTTCGGAATGCATGCTTCGAGCTCTTCAAACATGCGATCCTCGCGGCGTATTAAGTTTTCCGTGGGAATACCGAGCACTTCGGCGATCTTTTCAAACGTCGTAAGATCCGGACGCCTTGTACCGTTTTCCCATTTTGAAACGAGTTCGCGCGAAATAAAGAGCCTGTCCGCAAATTCCTGCTGTGTTAAGCCCGCTGCATTTCTCGCATCCGCAATTTTTTTCCCTACATCCATTGTTTTTGTCTCCGCCTCTTCTGTAAGTTCATAATATCACAGACGGAACAAAGAAGCACGGTACAATTTGCACCGCCGCCCTCCGTTTTTCTTTTCCCTCACTATTGATATTCATTTGCCATTTTGATATAATGACTACGATTATGGATAAAAGGGGAGGTATGCGTATGGATGAAGAAAGAGTCCTGATAATAGGCTTCGATCTTTGCGACGATTACTCGCAGATAAGCTGTCTGCGCAGGAAAAATACGGTCACAAACGAAGAGCCGGAATCCGTATGCATGACTCCGGATAAAACGAAATATTTGCTTCCGACGGCGGTCTGCGTCAGGGAAAACACAAAAGAATGGATAATCGGCGAAGAGGCGGAGCGCTGCAGGGACAGAAGAGCCGGAGAGTATGTGGATAAGCTTCTCTCCAGATTTGAAAACAGCGAAAAAGTCACCATCTACGATACAGAGATAACGGCAGATGTGCTGATAGAGCGGTTTTTCAGAAAGGTGCTCGGTATAATCAGACAGCGCTACCAGAACAGCAGCATACTGCAGCTTGTGGTTACCGTCCCGAACTGCTCGCCCGCGCTCGAAGACGCTTTGTATGAAGTCTTTTCAAGGCTCGGGATAGAAAAGGACAGGGTGTGCATCATCAACCACACTCTTGCATTCATGTATTATGTGGTAAGCCAGCCGAGAGACCAATGGGTAAACGACGTTGCCCTGTTTGATTACGGTCCCGAAGGCCTGCACTATTACCAGCTGAGCTTCGGACGGAAAACACTTCCGAACACCGTGGTTGCCGAGCATATAGACCTGTCTGACAGGATCACTTACGACATGTATTCCGGACATATGTCCGAAAGGCTCACAAAGGGCTTTGAAACGGAAGCAAACCAGGCACTCCATAAGAAGCTCATAACTTCGGTATTCGTTGCGGGACGCGGTTTTGAAGGCGTCTGGGCCGACGGCGTCTTAAGAAGTCTCTGCATGGGCCGAAGGGTCTTCAAGGGACAGAATCTTTACGCAAAGGGAGCATGCTACGCTGCAAGAGCAAAGGTACAGGGAGGGCTTGAGAATTACATTTTCCTTCCCGAAGACAGGATCACATCCGATATTTCGCTTAAAGCCTATGCGGACGGAAAGGAACAGATGATCCCTCTTGCGAACGTGGGCGAGAACTGGCAGAAGGCAGGCAGGACCTTAAGGATCCTGCTCGACAATACAAGTGAGCTTGAGTTCCTCGTAAGCGACTGTATAAGGCGCGATTCGGTACAGGAGATAGTAAGGCTCGACAGTCCCGTAAAGCGTGAGAATAAGACTGTACGCCTTGAAGTGACGCTGCGTTTTGAGGACAGGAACATGGCGATCGTCAAGATCAAGGACACCGGTTTTGGCGATTTTTACAAGACAAATTACAGGGTCTGGGAGCAGATCCTGAAACTGTGATAACGGGACCGGACCGTTTTTAGGCGACAGCCTTTTATGATGTAACAGAACCGGAAAAAGACAGAAAGGAGCAGAGCTGTGGGACGCGTTATCGTTTGTGAAGGCAACAGAGCCGAAAGACCGTATCGTTTCAGGTCGACGGGAGTATCGGTATACACCTTTGAAGAGCTCTGCTATTATATCTGTCATTATGTTGAAAATATCGGTGATGAGCTTCTCGACCCGGCTGTTGCGCGGTTTATCGCGGAAGACCTTGGGTTAAAGGAGTGCGCGGCTAAGCTTTCCCGTCTTATCGATGTACACGCGGGAGCAAGGGATGCCATAATCGCCATACTCGGCTGCGCGGATTTCCTTGAGCCTTCGGAGACCGCACGGGTACTGAGCGATTTCGATATGCTGAACAATCTGTCTGAGCTCCAGCGTAAGAAGCGCAACGCTGACAAGTCTCTTGCCGCAGGCAGGAACCGCGAGGCAATGCATCTGTACAGGGACATCCTGTACGGATCCGACAACTCGGAGATTGATTCCGCGGAATACGGCAATATCCTGCATAATATGGCGATAATCCATGCAAGGTCCGGCGCCTTTGCGACGGCTGCGGACGAATTCAGGGAAGCATACGCAAGGAATGCCGACGAACGCACCCTGAAACAGTATATCTATGCCTTAAAGCTGGGGCATTTCGATGATGAATTCGACAGGGAGATCAGTGCATTAAGCGAAACAAACAGGCCTCTTCTTGACACGATCGAAAACGAGTTGTATTATGCAACGGACAGCGAAGAGAACACCTACGATTATCACGAATACAGAAAACTCTCGGAACTGCGCGAAAAGGGCAGGGTTGCGGAGTACTATAAAATGGCCGACGAAATGGTCACTCATCTTAAGAATAAATACAGGGCGGAGAACGGATAATGGGTTTGTTTAACAGAAAAAAGGCCGTTCCCGAAAGCGAATTCGAATGGATGACGGTCGGTGAGGCGCTGACCATGGAGCGCCTGAAAAACGGAGAGATATCTTTTTCGGAAGTACTCGAAAGATGTGAAGAGTGCTGCGAAGAGTATGCCGACGCGAAGGAATCCCTGCGCGAGGTTAAAGAGGAGATATCGAGGATAGACGAGCGTATAGGGGATGTCTGCGCTCTCGACACGTTTTCGGAGCAGCAGGCTTTTGCGATCGAGGACATGACAAAGCAGCTCGTTGCCCTGATAGACGAGCGTACACGCTTTATGGAAAGCGAAAAGGAACGTATCTCGGCAGCGGATTACCTCAAGATGGAACGCAACGAGAACGAGATCCCGGATTCCCTCGAAACACTTAAGAAACAGGAAAAACTCAGGAATGACGTAAGCAATGACATGCATATGCTTGAACGTGAGAAGGACAGGCTGGAGGATGAATATGAACAGCTCCTCGGAAAGCGGGTATTCTTCAGAAATCTGACCATCGCGGTTATAGTGCTGCTTGTCGTCATTTTCGGCGTTCTTACATACTTTACCGTGAAGGGCCTCGATTTTGCACTGGCCTTTGTTGTCACGGCGCTGCTCGGCATGGGCTTTATCCTGCTCATTCTCTACTCCGTACAGAAGAACAGGCGGGACACAAAGCTTACCATGAACAAGATCAACAAAGCCGTGAAGCTTACCAACACTACAAAGATAAAATACGTGAACAGCACCAACACTGTGGATTTTATCTGCGAGAAATACGATGTCAACGGCTATGACAGGCTGAATTATCTTTGGAATACATACTGCGTTGTCAAGGCGGAGCGCGAACGTTTCGCAAAGAGCGCGGATATGATAGATTCGCTGAGCGATGCGCTCACAAATACCCTTAAGGGTTACGGCATTTCGGAACCGGAGCTTTTAGTCTGCACTCCGGCATGCATCATCAGCAAGAGAGAGCGAGTGGAAATGCGGCACCGCTTGAATGAGAGGCGCCGCGCTATAAAAGACAGGGTGGATTATGCCCAGGCGCGTTTTGACAGCACAAGGAACGAGCTGACGCATCTTATGGCAAGATTCCCCGAAAGAAGGACCGAATTCGAGAACCTCTGCAGAAGCTACGGGCTCTATGAATTTGCACCGACAGCGGGACACTGATGTTTTGCGGGCTGTATGCCCCTTTCCGAAAAGTGTCCGGAACAATGAAAACAATAGAACGGAGATATAAAAATGGCAAAAGAACTTGCAAAAAACTACGATCCCAAACAGATAGAGGATCGTCTTTATAGTAAATGGCTTGAAAAGAAGTATTTTCACGCAGAACCCGACAGTAAAAAGAAACCCTTCACGATAGTTATCCCGCCGCCAAACATCACAGGACAGCTGCACATGGGACATGCGCTGGATAACACAATGCAGGATATCATCATAAGGTTCAAGAGGATGCAGGGCTTCAATGCTCTGTGGCAGCCCGGCACGGACCATGCCTCTATCGCGACTGAAGCAAAGATCGTAGAGACCCTTAAGAAAGAGGGCACCTCCAAGGAAGAGCTGGGCAGGGAAGAGTTCTTAAGAAGGGCATGGGACTGGAAGAAGGAGTACGGCGGACGCATCGTTTCACAGCTTAAGAAGCTCGGTTCCTCCTGCGACTGGGACCGTGAGCGTTTCACAATGGATGAAGGCTGCAACCGCGCAGTTACAGAGGTTTTCACAAAGCTTTATGATAAAGGCTGGATATACAAGGGTTCGCGTATCGTCAACTGGTGTCCTGTATGCGACACCTCCATCTCCGACGCGGAGGTTGAATACGAGGAGCAGGCCGGCCATTTCTGGCACATCAAATATCCCTTCGTAGAGACGGACGGAAGCATCAGTAAGACCCGCTTCCTTGAATTTGCCACAACACGTCCAGAGACCATGCTCGGTGATACGGCTATCGCAGTAAATCCTGATGACGAGCGTTATACAGACCTTGTAGGCGGCTTTGTATGGATCCCCTTCGTAGAAAGAAAGATCCCGGTTATCGCGGACAGTTATGTTGAGAAGGACTTCGGAACAGGCGTTGTAAAGATCACGCCCGCTCATGACCCTAACGACTTCGAAGTAGGAAAGCGCCACAACCTTCCCGAGATCAACATCTTAAACGATGATGCGACCATTAATGAAAACGGCGGGAAATTCTGCGGGATGGACCGTTATGAAGCGAGAAAGCAGATCGTAAAAGAGCTTGATGAAATGGGACTTCTTGTACGCATAGAGGATTACAGCCACAACGTAGGAACCTGCTACAGATGCCATTCCACCGTAGAACCGATGATCAAAAAGCAGTGGTTCGTTAAGATGGACGAGATGATAAAGCCCGCTGTAGATGCGGTAAAGAACGGCGATATCAGGCTTGTTCCAGACCGCATGGAGAAGACTTACTTCAACTGGACCGATAACATCCGTGACTGGTGCATCTCGAGGCAGCTCTGGTGGGGACACAGGATCCCCGCATACTACTGTGATGAGTGCGGAGAGATAGTTGTTGCAAAGAAGGCCCCCGAAAAGTGCCCGAAATGCGGCTGCACACATCTTACACAGGATCCCGACACCCTTGACACTTGGTTCAGCTCGGCTCTGTGGCCTTTCTCGACACTCGGCTGGCCCGAGATGACCGAGGACTTAAAGTACTTCTATCCTACAGACGTTCTTGTAACAGGCTACGATATCATCTTCTTCTGGGTTATCCGCATGATCTTCTCGGGTTATGAGCAGATGGGCGAAAAACCCTTTAACACTGTGCTTTTCCATGGCCTCGTAAGAGACTCCGAAGGCAGGAAGATGAGCAAATCCCTCGGAAACGGCATCGACCCTCTCGAGATAATCGACAAATACGGCGCTGATGCTTTAAGATTCATGCTCATCATCGGAAATGCGCCCGGCAACGATATGCGTTTCTACATGGAGCGTGTTGAGGCAGCAAGAAACTTTGCAAACAAGGTTTGGAACGCATCGCGCTTCATCATGATGAATATCGACCAGACTGCAGCAGCCGGCATAAAGGCCGACTACGACGCGACAGCTGCGGATATGGCAGACAGGCTCAAGGATGCCGACAAGTGGATCCTTTCAAAGATGAACTCCCTTACCCGTGAGGTTACGGAATTCATGGAGAAATACGAGCTCGGTATTGCTGCCCAGAAGGTTTACGACTTCATCTGGGAGGAGTTCTGCGACTGGTACATCGAGATGGTAAAGCCCCGTCTGTACGGTACCGATGCCGACAGCAAGGTTGCGGCTCTCTGGACTCTCAGCCATGTGCTTGTCGATTCCTTAAAGCTCCTTCACCCGTACATGCCTTTTGTAACCGAAGAGATCTTCTGCAATCTCATGGAGGCGCAGGGCAGGCTTGAAAAGAACGAATCGATCATGATCTCAAAGTGGCCCGTATTCTCGGAGGAGTTTGTATTTACCGACACAGAAGATGCCGTTGAGCTTATAAAGGATGCCGTTAAGGGCATAAGAAACGTAAGGACCGGCATGAACGTTCCGCCGAGCCGCAAGGCAAAAGTATTTGTTGTAACGGAGAATGCCCGTGTCAAAGAGATATTCGAAAACAGCGGCGAATTCCTCGCAACCCTTGCAAGTGCTTCGTCGGTAACGCTCCAGAATGACAGGACGGGCATAGATGACGACGCGGTTTCCGCAGTTGTTCACGGAGCCGTTATCTACATGCCGTTTGCGGATCTTGTTGATATCGACAAGGAGATCGAGCGTCTCGAGAAGGAACAGAAGCGTCTTGAAGGCGAGATCAAGCGTTCAAACGGAATGCTCTCGAATCCGGGCTTTGTAAGCAAGGCACCGGAGGCAAAGCTTGCGGAAGAACGCGAGAAGCTTGCAAAATACACGGATATGCTTAAGACTGTTACGGAACGCCTTGAGCATTTCAAAAAGTGATCTTAGTTTAGTCAGGAGAAGGGGCTTTTGCCCCTGTAATCGCGATGATCAATTTCGAAGAAGAATTAAACAGGTTCAGGCCCGCTCCGGTGCTTGATGATGCCGAAAAGGTGATCCGTGAGAACGTCGTTGCGGATCTTAAGGACATCATCATGGAAGTACAGACCGGAAAAGCCGAAAACGAAGCAAAAACAGATGTAAAGCAGGAACAGTGATGTCAGAGCTGAATTATGAAAAAATAGACGCCATTTCAACCCGCTATTACAATCTTGGGCTTGAATGCGCAAAAGTCCGCAACCTGTCGGGCGCAATAGAGTATCTCAAGCGCAGTCTGGAAGCCGACAAACGCAATACCGACGCAAGGAACCTTCTCGGCCTTTGCTATTATGAGACCGGGGAAGTTGTGGAAGCGCTTGGGGCATGGGTTGTAAGCAAGCATTTTGACAGCGATCACAATCTCGCGGATTATTACCTTGAGTCGGTCCAGGGAAATCCTGTGGAGCTTGATGCAATGGATCAGGCTATACAGAAGTACAACCATGCGCTGGAAGACGCCTGGGACGGCAAGAACGATATAGCTGTGATACAGCTTAAACGCGCTGTTTCCATGCATCCGAACTTTATCAGGGCACTCCTTTTGCTCGCATTGCTTTCAATGATGGACAACGACCTTGAAAGGGCCGGAAAGCTGGTTAACCGCGTTCTTGCCATAGATTGCGCAAATACAGTTGCCCTCGGCTACAAGGCCGAGATAGAAAACGCGCTCTCTACCGGTAAAGCCATGAACAATACCGCAAGGGATGTGGTCGAGGAGAGCTTTTCGGCGACAAAGCTTGAAACGGATGCGATCAACGAAGAGGTGATAGACGACGGCCCGAACATCATGGCTTTTGTGAGCCTTATAGCCGGTCTTATCATAGGAGTTGCGGTAGTCTTCTTTCTTGTGGTACCGTCCCGCGAACACAGCATCCGGAACGAGTACATGAGCAAAGAGAAGGATTACAGCGAAAACTTAAATCTCAAGCTTGCAAAGATCAATACGCTCGAGAACGAGATAGCCCAGAAGGCGCTAGAACGCAAGGAACTTGAGGAGTCGCTCGCGGAAGCACTTGACAGGGTACAGTATCTTGATTTTGATGTTCCCGAACAGGCAGCCAACTTCAGAAAGCTGTATTATGCAATGGAGGTCTATATAACCTACGCCATCAACAGAAAGGCTGCCGAAGCGGGCATCGAAAAGGCTGATGAAGCTCTGCTCAAAGCTGCCGCAGACGCGATCGCCGCAGTGGATGTGACCATGCTTAAGGATGAAAGCGCCCAGTCTCTGTACGACAAGCTTAATGACGAGATATTAAGCCAGGTCAAGGGCGATTACTATGCGCAGGGAATTGATGCCTACGACCGCGGACGCTACGAGACGGCAGCCGAATTTCTTGAAAAAGCCGTTGAATATGAGCCAAACAACGATCAGGCACTGTATTACCTCGGCAGATCCTATCAGGCTCTGAAAAATAACGAGCTTGCAATCAAGTATTACCAGCTTCTCCTCGAGAGATGCCCGCGCTCCGGATTCGCGGCAAATGCGAGAGAAAGGCTTAATTCGCTTAAGTAAAGCGATACATATAAGGAGGAAGCACTTCATGAAAGAGTACACACCCGTAAAGGCCGGCAAAGTAAGAGAGATCTACGATACCGGGGAATACCTCGTGCTTGTTGCAACAGACAGGATCAGCTGTTTTGACGTCATCCTGAACAACACCGTTACCAAAAAGGGAACGGTGCTTACCCAGATGTCAAAATTCTGGTTCGATTACACGTCCGATATCGTGAAGAACCATATGGTTACCACCGATACGCAGGAAATGCCGGAATTCTTCAGGCAGCCGCAGTTTACGGGAAACAGCATGATGGTAAAGAAGCTTGAGATGCTGCCCGTGGAGTGCATTGTCCGCGGCTATATCACCGGCTCCGGCTGGAAGAGCTATCAGGAAAACGGCACGGTCTGCGGGATAAAGCTTCCCGAAGGCTTAAAGGAGTCCGAAAAGCTCCCCGAACCGATCTTTACCCCTTCAACAAAGGCAGAGATAGGCGATCATGACGAGAATATTTCCTTCGAACAGTCAATAGATTATCTTGAGAAGCGTTTCCCGGGAAAGGGAAAGGAGTACGCTGAAAAGATCCGCGATTATTCTATCGCCATCTATAAAAAATGCGCTGATTACGCACTTACGCGCGGTATAATCATTGCAGATACCAAGTTTGAGTTTGGTCTTGATGAGGACGGCAACGTTATCGTCGGTGACGAGATGCTCACGCCCGATTCCTCACGCTTCTGGCCTCTTGAAGGCTATGAGCCCGGCAAGTCCCAGCCGTCTTTTGACAAGCAGTTTGCAAGGGACTGGCTTAAGGCAAATCCCCATGACGACTGGACTTTACCTCAGGAAGTAGTGGACAGGACCATCGAGATCTATCTCGAGGGCTATGAAAAACTGACGGGAAACGACCCCACTGACTCACTTTTTTCGGAGCAATTATATTAAATAAATATGTTAAGGAGCGCAACATGAGTGACACAAGCAGATACATAAGCCCTTTTGGGGAAAGATACGCATCTCCCGAGATGCAGTACATCTTCAGCCAGGATAAGAAGTTCTCCACATGGAGAAAGCTCTGGATAGCACTTGCGGAAACAGAGATGGAGCTTGGACTTTCGCAGGATGGGAAGCCCGTCATCACGCAGGAAATGATAGACGAGATGAAGGCCCACGTTACAGACATCAACTATGAAGCCGCAAAAGAGCGTGAAAAGCTTGTGCGTCATGATGTCATGAGCCATGTGTACGCGTATGGGCTGCAGTGTCCGAAGGCAGCCGGGATAATCCACCTTGGCGCAACAAGCTGCTATGTCGGCGACAATACGGATATCATAATAATGCGCGACGCACTGAGACTTATCCGCAAAAAGCTCATCAATGTTATTGCAAAGCTCGCTGCTTTTGCGCGCGAATACAAGGATATGCCGACGCTTGCCTTTACCCACTTCCAGCCAGCACAGCCCACTACGGTTGGAAAACGCGCGACACTCTGGCTCCAGGAATTCTGTATGGATCTTGAAGATCTCGACTATGTGCTCGGCAGCTTAAAGCTCCTTGGCTGCAAGGGAACGACCGGCACACAGGCCTCTTTTAAGGAACTTTTTTCAAACGATAAAGCGAAGCTCGACAGTCTCGACCCGATGATCGCAAAGAAAATGGGCTTTGAGGCATGCTACCCGGTTTCCGGCCAGACTTATTCAAGAAAGGTGGATACAAGGGTACTGAACGTGCTTGCAGGCATTGCGGCTTCCGCACACAAAATGTCCAACGATATAAGGCTTTTGCAGCATCTGAAGGAGGTTGAGGAACCCTTCGAGAAAAACCAGATCGGTTCTTCCGCAATGGCCTACAAGCGCAATCCCATGCGTTCTGAACGCATAGCCTCCCTTTCAAGATACATAATCTGCGATGCCTTAAATCCCGCCATTACTTCCGCGACCCAGTGGTTTGAACGTACTCTTGACGATTCCGCGAACAAGCGCATTTCCATAGCAGAAGGCTTCCTGGCCTGTGACGGGGTTATGGACCTTTGCCTTAATGTTGCGGACGGCCTGGTTGTAAACGAAAAGATCGTGGAAAAGCACCTTCTCGCGGAGCTGCCTTTCATGGCTACGGAAAACATCATGATGGATGCAGTAAAGAACGGCGCTAACCGTCAGGAAATGCATGAGGAGATCAGGAAACTTTCCATGGAAGCGGGCGTGAACATCAAGCAGAAGGGTCTTGACAACAATCTTCTCGAACTTATCGCAGAGAGCGACGCCTTCAACCTCACGCTGGACGAGCTTAAAGGCTACATGATCCCCGCAAATTATACGGGGCGTGCGCCGGAGCAGGTGGAGGCTTTCCTTGAAGAGATCATCAGGCCCATTCTCGAGGCCAACGGGGATGCGCTCGGTATGCAGGCAGTTATCAATGTCTGAGGCATATGTGTTTTATCAGATAACAAGTTAACACTTTAAAGAAAAAAAGTGTTGCATTTTAAAAAAACATATAATATAATCAACCGTGACAAAGGCGTCCGATGGGAGTTCAGAGATCCCTTATATCGGTGCGCCTTTTTTTTAAAAGTTTTTTTATAGGAGGACATACTTATGTCGTATGTTGATGAGGTCTATGACCGTGTTGTGGCACAAAACCCCGCTCAGCCCGAGTTCCATCAGGCAGTTAAGGAAGTACTTGATTCTCTCCGTGTAGTTATCGAAGCAAATGAGGAAGAGTACAGAAGAGACGCTCTTCTTGAGAGACTTACCACTCCCGAGAGACAGATACTTTTCAGAGTTCCCTGGGTTGATGACAAGGGACAGGTGCAGGTAAACAACGCATACCGTATCCAGTTCAATTCGGCGATCGGACCCTACAAGGGCGGCCTTCGCCTTCACCCTTCGGTAAACCTCGGTATCATCAAGTTCCTTGGTTTTGAGCAGATCTTCAAGAACTCTCTTACCGGTCTTCCCATCGGCGGCGGCAAGGGTGGTTCGGATTTCGATCCCAAGGGCAAGTCTGACAGGGAAGTTATGGCATTCTGCCAGAGCTTCATGACCGAGCTCTTCAAATATATCGGCGCAGATACAGACGTTCCCGCAGGTGATATCGGAACGGGCGCAAGAGAGATAGGCTTCATGTACGGCCAGTACAAGAGGCTCACTGGCCTCTACGAAGGCGTTCTTACAGGCAAGGGCTTAAGCTACGGCGGTTCCCTTGCAAGAAAGGAAGCTACCGGATACGGCCTTCTTTACATGACAGAAGAAATGCTCAAGTGCAACGGCGTTTCTCTTGCAGGCAAGACAGTTGCCGTTTCGGGCTCGGGCAATGTTGCGATCTATGCTATCGAGAAGGCAATACAGCTTGGCGCAAAGCCCGTTACCTGCTCGGATTCAACAGGCTGGATCTACGATCCCGAAGGCATCGACATTGAGCTCCTTAAGGAAGTTAAGGAAGTCAAGAGAGCAAGACTTACAGAGTATGCTGCAAAGCGTCCTTCGGCACAGTATCACGACAAGGCAACAGAGGGCACAAACCAGTGGACCGTTAAGGTTGATGTTGCTCTTCCGTGCGCAACCCAGAACGAGCTTAACCTTGAAGACGCAAAGACACTTGTTGCAAACGGTGTTATCGCTGTATGCGAAGGTGCGAACATGCCTACCACGGCGGATGCAACAGAGTACCTTCAGAACAATAAGGTTTACTTTGTACCCGGTAAGGCTGCAAATGCAGGCGGCGTAGCTACTTCAGCGCTCGAGATGAGCCAGAACAGCGAAAGACTTTCCTGGACCTTCGAGGAAGTTGATGCAAAGCTCAAGGGCATCATGGTAAATATCTTCCACAACCTTGACAATGCTTCAAAGAAGTACGGTATGGAAGGCAACTATGTTGCAGGCGCAAATATCGCCGGTTTCCTTAAAGTTGCAGATGCAATGAAGGCTCAGGGCATTGTCTGAAACTAAAAAGCCGCGTACGGGATGTGTGGCTTAAAACCCGTCCGGGCTTATGGAAACGCTCCCGCGCTTCCGCAAACATGGATGATCCGAGTAGGGGAGTTTTCCCCTACTCGATTTGCTTAAAAACCAAACCGGGAACACAATCATCTTAGATCAAAGGAGAACATGTATCATGAGAACAAAAGAGGATATCATCAGACTGATAGACGAAGAAGACGTGGAATTTATCAGACTGCAGTTTACCGATGCCCTTGGCAACCTGAAGAATATGGCTGTCACTCCGGGCCAGCTTGACCGTGTTGTGAACAACATGTATTCGTTTGCAGGGTCCGCCGCGTTCAATGACCGTTATGATTATCCGGGGGACTTGTATCTGATCCCGGATCTTGACACGTTTGTGATCCTGCCCTGGAGACCGCAGCAGGGGAAAGTTGCAAAGCTTATCTGCGATATCGGCAAAGAGAACACACTGAATCCGGCCTATTCAGCCGGAAATGTGATCCCTTTTGAACTGTCGTCCAGGGATATCCTTAAAAAAGTGGTAAAAGAGGCTGAGGAGAAGGGCTATACCTTCATGATCAACCCCGAATGCGAGTTCTTCCTGTTCCATACGGATGAAGACGGACGGCCTACCACCGTTTCTCACGAAAGTGCCGGCTATCTTGATGTAGGGCCTGCGGATCTTGGGGAAAACGCAAGGCGTGACATGGTGCTTGCCCTTGAGGACATGGGCTTTGAGATCGAATCCTCACACCATGAGAAGGCTCCCGGCCAGCATGAGATAGATTTTAAGCAGGACGAGAGCCTTGCGATGGCAGATTCCGTAATGACATTTAAGTTTGCGGTCCGTTCTATCGCAAAGCGTTTCGGCTTATATGCGACCTTTATGCCAAAGCCTGTGACAGCAAACCCCGGCTCCGGCATGCACATCAACTTTTCGCTATACAGAGACGGAAAGAATCTCTTTGACGACGGCGGACGCATGAGCGGGACCGCAGAGAGCTTTATAGGCGGAATACTTGCACATGCGGGGGCACTCTGCGCAATAACCAACCCGACCGTCAATTCCTACAAAAGGCTCCTCGGAGGAGAAGGAGCGCCTTCAAGGGCAACATGGTCGGACAGCAACAACGGTGCGGCTGTGCGCTTCTGCAGGCAGTTCTCCGAGGCAAAGGTGGAGGTCCGTTTCCCGGATCCTGCCGCAAATCCTTATACGGCATTTGCAGCCTGCATTGCAGCGGGCATAGACGGCATCGAGAACGGCATTAAGCCGGGTATCCGCAACAATCCGAATGCCGTTAAGCTTCCGGGCAATCTTAATGATGCCCTGCGCAACCTGAAGAAGGACGAGGTTATCCGCAAGGCATTGGGCTCGGATTTTGTGGATATTTACAGCTCGATCCGTAAAAAAGAGTGGAATGAATACATGATGCAGGTTTCTGACTGGGAGATCAACAATTATCTTGTAAACATCTGAATCAGGAGGTTCTATGGCAAGTGTCCTTGTTGCAATGCCAAAACATGAGGACGCAAACAGAATCGCCGAATTGCTGAAAAAAGGTGATCTTACGGCAAAGCTTCAGATATGCAGGAGCGCAGCCGAGACCCTTTCCTTTGCGAGCGATATCGGAAACGGTGTCGTGGTCTGTATGAAAAACCTGCCGGATATGAACTTTGCGGAATTGTTCGAATGCCTTCCGGCCGGATTTTCGATGGTCCTTATAACAGGAGACTCTTCACTTGAGTTTCCGCCCGGGAGGCTTAAAAAACTGTCGATCCCCTTTAAGACCCATGAGTTTGTGAACACGGTTGACGCTCTGTTAAGAGCGGCCGGTGGAGGTTATGCTCCGGTCAGGTACAGGCACCGGAGTGCCGTTGAGCAGCAGGAGATAGATGCCGCAAAACACAGGCTCATGAAGGCAAGGAAAATGACGGAGCCCGAGGCATACCGTTATATCCAGAAATACAGCATGGATGCAGGACGTTCAATGGTTGAGTCTGCAAGAATGGTTTTGGCACTGATGAATAATAATGGAGAATGATCATGGCTGATATTAACAGAAATTATCTTGATCTGCAGGGAAGCTATCTTTTCTCTGCGATCGCAAAAAAGGTGCGCGAATACTCTGAAACACATGACAGCCGCCGTATCATACGGCTTGGGATAGGCGATGTCACACTGCCTCTTTGCCATGCCGTAACGGAAGCACTGCACAAAGCAGTGGACGAGATGGGCAATGCCGCTACTTTCCGCGGCTATGCACCCGACCTGGGTTACGATTTCCTTAGGAATGCCATCGCGGAGAACGATTTTAAGGCCAGGGGCTGCGACATTTCCGCTGATGAGATATTTGTCTCTGACGGCGCAAAAAGCGACTCCGGCAATATCCAGGAGATATTCGGGCCGGATAATATCGTTGCGGTGTGCGACCCTGTTTACCCTGTGTATGTGGATTCAAACATAATGGCAGGCAGACACGGAAAGTATAATGATGCAACCGGAACCTTCAGCAGGTTCGTGTACCTTCCCTGCGACGCGGGAAACGGCTTTTGCCCGGATCTTCCGAAGGAAAAGGCGGATATCATCTATCTTTGCTATCCCAATAACCCTACAGGCGCCGCAATAACAAAAGCTGAGCTGAAGAAATGGGTGGACTATGCAAACTCAACGGGAGCTGTCATCATCTATGATGCCGCTTATGAGGCCTACATCACCGAGGAAGGGATCCCGCACACTATCTATGAGATAGAAGGGGCAAGGGAGTGTGCCATAGAACTGCATTCCTTCTCGAAAAATGCCGGTTTCACAGGACTCCGCCTCGGATATACGGTAGTCCCGAAAGACCTTAAACGCGGAGGAACAGAGTTGAGAAGCCTCTGGGCAAGGAGACACGGCACAAAGTACAACGGTGCGCCCTATATCGTTCAGAGGGCGGGAGAGGCCGTTTATTCGCCTGAAGGAAAACGGCAGGTTGCGGAACAGGTTGCTTTTTATCTCAATAACGCAAAGTATATCCGAGGGAATCTTGAAGCTGCCGGCTTTACCGTATATGGAGGCGTGAACTCGCCTTATATCTGGCTGAAAACACCGGGGAACCTCTCAAGCTGGGAATTCTTCGACGAGCTGCTTTCAAAAGCGCAGATAGTCGGAACACCGGGCTCGGGCTTCGGCGCGCACGGAGAAGGGTATTTCAGGCTCACTGCCTTCGGTAAATACGAGGATGCGGTCGAGGCCGTATCAAGGATAAAAGAAACGGCTTTTTAGGAGAAAGAATATGTGCGGAATTGTTGGATATTGTGGGAAAAAACAGGCGGCTCCCATACTTCTTGAGGGGCTTTCAAAGCTTGAATACAGAGGCTACGATTCGGCAGGCCTCGCAGTGAGGAATGATGCCGGAAAAGTTGAGATAGTAAAGGCAAAAGGGCGCCTTTCGGTGCTTGCCAACAAAACCTCGGACGGAACGACACTTAAAGGGAATTGCGGCATCGGTCACACGCGCTGGGCAACTCACGGCGAGCCAAGCGAGACAAACGCCCATCCGCATTGCAGTGACGACGGCAACGTTGTCGGTGTTCACAACGGCATCATCGAGAATTATGTCGAGATACGGGAAAAATTGTTAAGGCATAACTACTCGTTCTATTCGGAGACGGATACGGAAGCCCTTGTAAAACTTGTGGATTATTATTACAACAAGTACAAGGGCGGTCCGATAGATGCCATCGCAAAGACTATGGTGCGCGTGCGGGGATCCTATGCGCTTGCGGTAATGTTCAAAGAATACCCGGGCGAGATCTATGTTGCCCGTAAGGACAGCCCGCTGATAATAGGTGAAGGCAAGGGCGAATCCTATATCGCAAGCGATGTTCCCGCAATACTTAAGTACACAAGGAGTGTATATTACATCGGGAATCTCGAGATGGCATGTCTTAAAGACGATAATGTGACCTTCTATAACCTTGACGGCGAAGTTGTCACAAAGGAGCCTGTAGAGATCAAATGGGATGCCAAGGCTGCTGAAAAGAATGGTTTTGAGCATTTCATGATCAAGGAGATCCATGAACAGCCAAAGGCTGTCCGCGATACGGTAAATGCCTATACCGACAACGGCAGGATCGACTTTGCAAAAGTAGGTCTTACCGACGAAGAGATTAAGAAGATAACAAATATCGTGATCGTTGCCTGCGGATCGGCCTATCATGTCGGCATGGTCGCGCAATACGTGTTTGAGGCACTTGCCGGGATACCTGTGCGCGTCGAACTTGCATCGGAATTCCGTTACAGGGACCCAATCCTTTCAGACTCCACGCTTGTAATAGCCGTAAGCCAGTCCGGCGAGACAGCGGATACCCTTGCGGCTATCCGTGAGGCAAAGTCAAAGAACGCACCAACACTTGGCATCGTGAACGTTCTTGGCAGCACAATCGCAAGGGAGTCGGACCATGTCATGTACACTTACGCAGGTCCGGAGATCGCTGTAGCGACTACAAAGGCCTACAGCGCACAGCTTGTGGCCTCTTACCTTCTTGCAATGCAATTTGCGCTTATTCGCGGAAAGATAAGCGATGAGCAGGTGAAAGGATATATAGAGGAGCTTAGCGCAATTCCGGGAAAGATCGAAAAGATACTTGAGGATAAGGAGCGTATCCAGTGGTTCGCGGCAAAATACTCGATACTTAAGGACGCTTTCTTTATCGGCCGTGGGATCGACTATGCCGCATCCCTTGAGGGCAGCCTCAAGATGAAGGAGATAAGCTACGTGCACTCCGAGGCATACGCTGCAGGCGAGCTGAAGCACGGTACCATCAGCCTCATTGAGGACGGAACCCTTGTTATCGGCCTTCTTACGCAGGGAAAGCTTTACGAGAAGACGCTGTCAAATCTTGTGGAAGTCAAGAGCCGCGGTGCATACCTCATGGCTGTCACGACTTACGGTAATTATGCGATCGAGGATGTTGTGGATTTCACGGTCTACATCCCACGGACAGAACCGCTTTTTGCCGTAAGCCTTGCAATCATCCCTCTCCAGCTCATGGGCTACTATCTGTCTGTGGCAAAGGGACTTGACGTGGATAAGCCGAGGAACCTTGCAAAAAGTGTAACGGTGGAATAATACAGAAAACGGTGCGGAGCGATCTGCACCGTTTTTTAATGAGCGGGCGGACTCTGCCGAATTTATTCATATTGCATTTGAAAGCAAAAGCCGCAGATGTTATAATAAAACAAATTATAAACAGGAGGGACCCCTAACATGTCCGAAAGAAGTGAATACTACTCTAACAGTGAAAACATCAGACCCGAATCCATGGAGCGTATCGCAACACGGGAGCAGGCTGACAGGTTCATCGATGAACAGGTGAAGAACCTTCAAAAGCAGATAGGAAACGGCAAGGTGCTCCTTGCGCTGTCCGGCGGTGTCGATTCTTCCGTTGTTGCCGCCCTTTTGATAAAGGCAGTAGGCAAGCAACTTACCTGTATCCACGTAAACCATGGTCTTATGCGCAAGGGCGAGAGCCAGATGGTCATTGATGTTTTTTCAAAGCAGCTTGGAGCAAACCTTGTATATGTTGACGCAACGGACCGCTTCCTCAACCTTCTTGCGGGTGTCAGCGATCCCGAACAGAAGCGTAAGATAATCGGCGGTGAGTTCATCAAGGTGTTTGATGAAGAAGCAGCAAAGATAGAAGGAGTCGGATTCCTCGGTCAGGGTACGATCTATCCCGATATCCTTGAGAGTAAGGACGGGATCAAGGCACATCACAATGTGGGCGGACTTCCCGAAGAAGTCAAGCTTGAACTTGTAGAACCCTTAAAGCTCCTGTTCAAGGACGAAGTCCGCGTGGTCGGCTCCGCACTCGGTCTGCCGGACGAAATGGTAAACCGCCAGCCGTTCCCGGGTCCGGGACTCGGAGTAAGGTGCACCGGCGCCATCACAAGAGACCGCCTTGAAGCGCTTCGCGAGTCCGACGCTATCCTGCGTGAAGAATTTAAGAATGCCGGCCTTGACAAGAAGGTATGGCAGTATTTTACCGTTGTTCCCGATCTTAAGGCCACGGGCGTAAAGGACGGCAAGCGTGCCTTTGAGTGGGTATGCATCATCCGCGCCGTCAACACGAAGGACGCAATGTCAGCAACCATTGAAAGAGTGGACTGGGAGCTCCTTGAAAAGATCTCCTACAGGATCACGCATGAGGTAAAGGGGATCAACCGCTGTCTGTACGACATTACGGCAAAGCCCACCGGAACCATAGAGTTCGAATAAGCCCAAGGGGCTTATTCACTTAAATGCTGACAACAGCCCCAAGGGCTGTTGTAGAGCTCGAATAAGCCCAAGGGGCTTATTCACTTAAATGCTGACAACAG
>JAEEGQ010000129.1 GCA_016280395.1 Lachnospiraceae bacterium
TACCAAATGATAGGCAACGCGGATTGCCTTGTTATCTGTGGGACCTCACTTGCTCTGCCGCATATACAGGCACTTATCGATTCATTCATCGGAGAGTACATGATAATAGTCAACGCCTCCCCGACAAAGTTCGATGCCTACGCCGATGTGGTGTTCCGTGAGGATCTGGCAGAGGTGTTCGCACGCATAGAGGTAGAGTGAGCCGGTCACATAAGCCTTTTGTAGATATCCAGCATGCTCTCCATTTGGTATTGGAGCAGCCATGCGGCATTATTGTAATCAGCTTCAGTTTTTATTACCTTCAGAAGCCGGGGAAAGTATTCCTCGGTTTCTTTTATCATCCGGTAGATCCTGTCGCGGCTTAAGCCCCAGGACATCGTGGTGAGGTTGTTGCAGCGGTCTATGCATTTGATAAGTGCTGCTTTAGGGTTCTGGGCTATGGCATCATAATATGCAGCCATCATCTCATCGCGGTTGGAATCCGTTGTTTTCTCGTGCGTAAGGAGACGTACAAGCTCACGGGTTTCATCATTTACCGGCAGTTCTTCAAGCGTCTTTCCACAGTCTTCTACAACATCGTGCAGCATGCAGGCCGCTATGACCTCATCCTCAGTTATACCCATGGAAAGGGCATGGCAGGCGAGGTTAAGCGGATGGTAAATGTAGGGGATGGTGGATCTCTTTCTTTTCTGGCCTTCATGGGCTTCGACGGCGTAATCAACTGCTTTTAGGGTATTCTTCAGCTTGAAGTTCCTGGCGGTTGTTTTTACATATGTCTTCATGTGTTCCCAGTTGTAGATCGCATCCTTAAGCTTAAAAGTATTGGCCTTTTCCTCTACTATTGCCGATACGGAAACATCAAGCAGTTCGGCAAGCCGGATGAGTTTATCCGTGTCCGGTTTGTATTCGTCACGTTCCCAGGATGATACGGCCTGAAAACTGATATCAAGCTTTTCAGCAATCTGTTCCTGCGTGAGTCTGCGCTGTTCTCTTAATGATTTGATGTTTGTCCCTATGCTCATAATGGCACCTCCGGTGTTTGAGAAATGTATTTGTCTCACTTCCTGTTGCAAACATATCATAACGAAAACCCTAAGATGATTGTAGCGGGTAAGGGTTTAAGTTTCAAGAATTAATTCAAGTTGAACTTGAGTTTTGCTATCCGTTCGATTCCCGATAAACGCATAGATAATCAGGATCCCCGGACATGTATTTTCCATAATCAATGCGAACCGGTGATGTAACATGTTTCCCTGTACTAATATCAATAGCAGTGCCTTCGTAGCCCAAAGCCCAGCACATACCCATAAGGTATCCTACAGAATTGTTGCTGATACCGTAGAGACGCGTGCAATTCAAACCGGTAGGCTTGCTGCCGTTCATTGTAAGAAAACCTTCCGCCTCACATTGCTGTAAAAACTGCCGTTGAAGTTCCTTTGTGTCGCAGCAGAACCAGACGACATCTTTTTGTTCCATAAGCGATCTTAAAGTTCGCATCTTGTGCTCCTTTCTTCGGTCCCCCACATTAGGACCGGAATGCTGGGACTGCCTGATTGGATTACACTGTGTAATTCTTTAGGTGAGTCAACAATAGGGTATCCGGTGCCATTTAATCCGTAAGTAAATATCCCTTCATGCGTGATCGATCCGTCTTCAGACAGGAAAATACCATACTTGGGATAATTAGGCCCATAGTTCTTATTCAGTGCAAAAACTGCATTAAGGCGTAATTGACCATTAGGATAGTATTCTTTTCCGGTCAGTAAACCTTTTATCCCGAATATTCCTTCGCGATATATAGTGCCGTCCGGATAGTAGGCCTCCCCGGCGCCGCAGGGCACATCGTGAACTGTGAAGCCCTCGTATAAGAGGATCCCGTTTTCATCATAGAGTTTCTTCCATTCTTTTTCTGCCATAAATAAAGCTCCTTATAGTGTATTCCCATAAAGAGCATGAAAAGGGCCCCATCGTTTCGACAGGGCCCGTGATATCCTTTTTCCCTATCGATCAAGCTTTAGCACCTTGCTGCGGCAGGTTGCTGTGCGGTCAGCGGGCTTGTCCCTCACGCACTCTTTATAGGTTGATTTAAGTATATTTGAGAGCGAAGATATTGTCTATCAAGAAGGGCTTGAAACACTTTTTTTATATTCAATCAAAGCTCGCTGTAAAACAAATATCTGCCTTGTTATGCTGTAAGTGTAACGAAGGGAGGTGCCTGCCATGACGATGTGGAATACGAGTCTTGTGATCTTCAAAAAAGGAGCATTAAAGAACATCGGGAGGTACAGTGGCTATAAGTCAGGAGAGTGTTTTAACAGCGGCTTTATCGAGAAAGAATTCAACTTAGAAAAAATATGGAGGATCCCTCGCGGTTGGTATGACCGTATTGAGTTCCTGGATCAAATGGATTACGGGAGCTGGCTGTATTCCTGCGACCGCAAAACGCTTCTGAGCCTTTTTGATGAATCAGGTATTGATCACGTTCCGTTGGTCGAGGGCTACGAAATAGATGAAAGCACGGGTAAGTGCACGAGAGTAGTGCGACAGATCCCTGTTTCGGAGATCCCCGTCAGGAAGAAATACGGGCTTTTAGAAATGGAAATTTACTGATCAGTATCATCGGTCGATGGATATATACTTATATCAGGAGGGAATGGTATGGACAAAAATATAGATGACTTTTTAGAGGATGGCGGAGTCCTTATGGATGGGGATCCCGCACCCGATATGACTGTAGAAAAAATGCGTGTTTTAGCAGAGCGCGCATCCACTGAGGAGGAGATTGCTGACGCGTTCGCTGTTGCTTCAAATAAAGCATTCTGGAGTGAAGATGCAGAATATGATTATGAAGAGGGCACTGAGAAATATGTTCAGGCCTGCAAGGTCGCAGAAGACTGGTTTGAGATATCAGATATGCTGCATGATAAAATAATAACTATTCTGAAAGCCGAAGGCCTATCAATTCCTAATGATGGAAGTATAGAGGCGCTGTATCCATTCATGGAAAGAAATGGATACAGAGACGGCAGAGGATGGTGGATAAAAGATACTGACTGATTGCATAATGGCAGAGAAAAGAGCCGCTGAAGGCATAGCCCCGGCGGCTCCGTTGATACTCTGTAATGTAGTTATTGTGAGTTATGGATTCATTCGTTTGAGCATTTCGATCACAAGATCGATATCCGCATCGGATGCTGTCTTTGCTACTTCCATCAACTCGGCGAGCTTCTTGCGCTCGATCACGGTTCCCTTAGGTGCGGAGGCTTCCGCTGCAAGCGAGCTGATGATGGCGGTCATCTGTTTAGTCTGGACAGAGAAATGATCCTCGAGCGACTTTGCCCAGCCCTCCAGCTGGGCTTTTGTCATATCGCCCTTACCCTTGAGCACTTTGGCCGGATCGAAAGATCTGAGAAGGGCAGTAGATGCTTCTGAGAGATGGACCTTTTCGGAAGGTACTTTCTTTGCAGGTGCAGTGGTCTTAGGTGCAGGAGCAGCTTTGACTTTAGATGCCGGCTTGGTTTTTACGGCGATCTTCTTAACGGGAGTTTTTACTACATCCTTTGCAGGGACAACTTGCTCCGTGACATTGGCTTCCGGCTTTTTATCAGGCTTTTTTGCCTTCTGTTTCTTCGGTGCTGCAGCTTCCTCTTTGGCAACGGGGGCGGGTTCTTCCTTTTCCAGTTCCAGAGTGGCCTTTTCTGATTTTTCTTCGGATGTCGCTTTCTTTACAGATTTAGCAGGTTTTACTTCCTCTGCGGGTATTGCAGTAAGTTCCTCCCTTGTGCAGACAAGTGCCTCGCAAAGCTGGTCGAGAACTGCCTCGTAGGGCTCTTTTGAACCGTTTACCCACGCCTTGATGGTGGAAGAGGACAGATGGAGGATCTGCGAGAGACTGTCTACGGTCATCCCGCTCCTGTCCATAAGTATTTTTAACTGAGTTACTTTTTTCTTTGCCATGTCATTAATCCCTTCAATACATATATTGGTGTTTGGTATTATCATTTCTATGATAAGTATATCACAGGAAATGCAGGATGTCCGCACTCCGGAACTATTTTTCCGTTCTATTTAAGCAAGCGAAAAGGATATCATGCGTTGAATGAAATAGTCAACGCGACCTTTCCCTATTACGATTCGCTCTTTCTAGTACCCTGGTAGGCGGCGCTTCTATATCAGAGTAAATGCAGTTTTTCCGTGGGATAGCACCATTTGTTGTGTTTACATTGAAAAGCGCTGCACCGGCCATATGCACAACAAAAATGAAATAGTTAACGCGACCAATTTCATCGGTATTGATGATAATAGTCGCGTTAAGTTTTTCTATGAAACACCGTAATCGCCGGTACTGCTTACATTTTCACAGAGAACGCATGTTCGGTTACAAGCTATTCGCTAAATCCAGATTTAACGAACAAATGTTCGCAAGCATACGTTTGACGGGTCGTTTTTGCGGCTTTTTCCTTTTCTCGCTGTTTAATAGATCAGTGTTTCCCTTACCATTTTATCATTTTTCAAGCTGTTATTACAATACTTTTGATTTCTCCACTACCGTATTACTTATTTGTTGGTAACGATCGTGAATTCATTATTTAGCCCCTCGCCGCAGTCGTAGAGATGTTCTATGGCCTTTTGAGCCTCCCTGCGGGTCTTAAAGTTTTTTCCTTCAGCCTTGTCGAAGGTATTGATAAAATGGTCCGTCTCGACATCCCGGACAAATCCCTCCTGTAAGCTGAATCGGTTCGTCCACATAATCTTCATTTTGTTTTGTTTCTCCTTCTTTTCAAATAATCTATAAAAAATAACCTTAAAAAAGCCATTCTTTACCGAATAAACAGATCCTGAATCTCCTAAAAGAGTCCGTGACTATCTCCGGGGCATCCCTTTTTGCAAAGACAAGTTCCGCCTGATAAATCCTAGGATTTTCCTGATTCTTCAAGTCAGAATACCGATTGTTGGCTTCTTCTATTGTCTTAAATCTTTCCTCTTCAGGAGTCGTTCCGTTCCTGCTCCAGCGAACGAGCCAGTCTCCTTTGTATTCGGGCGGCAAAAAGCCCTTAAGGTACTCTGCTCCCCTCTTGCAGCCGCGCGTTTCCAGATGGGATATTGCGATCCGGAGATTATCATAAATAGCCTCGCCCATGTATTCCCTGAAAATATCGAGCGTTGAGGGCTCATCAAGGCTCCGGACATCCGTGACATAAAGCGCGGAAACATTAAAGCAATACGGCTTAGATGCCTCGTCTGCTGAAAATCTGTTTGGATCGATCATCTCAGCAAGTTTTGTAAAAGATACGCGTGTTAATTGATCACCGTAATGGAAATAACCAAAAGCGATGTCTAAAGGTTCGATCGTAGATTCTTTAAAGTTCGGTACCGTCTCTTTGCTTACAACTTGCCCGACATACTTATCGTACGGGAAATGCTCGCCATATGCGTCGTGAAAATCCTTGCTCTTAGATATCTTGCCGAACACAACGCCTTCCTTTTCTTTGTTAACGAAATAGTCTAAATCAATGCGTCCCATATACAGGATTCTCCTTGTGGTAATATTCCTTTATCCCCATTTTGTCGGCAAGGACGGCCAGAGTTTTATCATAATCTTCCCGCTCGATGGCACCTGCATTGAGCAGGATATCGAGCGTGTGCTTCTGATAAGTGAACAGGAATTCCTTATTGTCTCCGCTAGGCTTGTGGCTCAGGCATTCTTCGATGCTATAGAACATACACGGCTCTCCTTTCTGACATATTGGAAATAAGAGTTGTCCCTATAAATATGACATCTGTTTTTCAATTGAAATACCCGTCACCCCAAAAACCTCTGCCCTCTTCCGCTGCCTGATGCTGAAGATCCGCAAAATAATCGGCATACTTGCAGTTTGGCTGTATTTCCATGGTCTGTGCAAATCCTTCTGTTACCAGGAGCTCCTGGAGCATCACGAGCCCGTCCGCAGTATCAAGAAGCCAAACATATACCAGCTGCCTACCGTATTTATCAGTGTTCTGTGCATCGTACTCGATATATACTTCTCTGCCTTCGACAAGCTCTGTAGTCCGGTCGCTGGCGTATTTACCCTGCTCGGTATTCTTCTCCTCTTCCCAAGAAACGCTTTCGGGCGTGTTGATCCCGATCAGCCTGAATTTCATGGACGGGAACTCTTTTAGGCTTATCGTATCTCCGTCAAATACGTAATCGCACAAAAAAGGCCCGAGTAAATCATCCCTTTCCGGGAAAGAAATTTCTTCGTTCTGTTTTCTTCCGTTGATGATCAGTTCCGAATACCTGTCGAGATTGAGTTTGAAGGTATCAATGTGCTCTTTAGCGCCTTCTTTTATCTTCTCTTTTCCGTAATCGATGAGGTCAGCCTCGTCGTTTTCAGCCTGCTTTGCTGCCGCTGACGGGTCAAAAACGGATCCTAATGCGCTCCCTATCCTTGAGGAGATATCATGCGCTGCCTGCCCCAGAGTTATTCCGAGATTTCCGGCATAATCCGCAAGATTCTCTCCTATCCCGTTCGCGGTATTTGTGAGGATCTCGCGCGGGGATTGTCCGTCCGAGATCGAATCGTAAGCGTGCTCTGCAGCGGACTCCGCAACGGCCAGGGCGCAGCCGCTGCAAAAAAACATAATCAGTAATGCGGTAGAAAAGAAAAATGCCGCTTTTTTGGCACTTTTCCGCATGTCCATCACTCCTTTCTTTTTAGAGAAATAGAGACTTACACACCAGGAAATCAAGTAACAAGAAAACGACAAATGAAAGGTCCTCGGCTACACTGCCGGTACGCCAAGGTGTGAATCTAATACGTTTGTTGGAAAATGGATACAGCAAACACAGACCGCCAAAAGCAGTGTCGGCAACAATATGGCTATAAATCCCGCTAAATGCCCCAAATCGGGCCGCAAATACGAGATGCATAGGAATTCCTGCCCCATGCACAATCGGGGTTGTTACAGCCCGGATAATAGCAAATAACGCCAACCATACAGCGGGGTAATGAGAGAACCCACGATGCTTAACGTGTACCGCGGCACGTTTGAAAAATTCCTGTCCCCGCCACGGGATATGGGATAGTGCTCGAATCACGGCCTGCAAAATCCATACCGGCAGGAAGAGGATCCCGAGCAGACTCCTGCTGATATAACTTTCGGTTGTATCAAAGTCCGGCACGAGAGCGGCATAAGCAGAAACCGCTATCGCTATGCTGCAGTCCAGTGAGCTTATCTCGGGTTTAAAGTGTCTTGCCAAAAGGCAGATCGAGCCTGTAGCAAGTACAGCTGCCGCCTGATGCGACTTTCTGGTCATCAAAGCCTCCTTTCAAAAAGAGAAACTTCTCTGACCAGATTTTAGCCGTTATTTTTTATCTCTTCGACCTCAAAAAATGAGAATTCTGTGTGAGAATGCATGTCGGGATGTCAACACATTTCAGTTCGAGGATCTTCAGGAACTGCCGTCCGATGACAGAGCTGAAGGCCCGGGCATCGCGCCTCTCTACCTCGAAGACCATGAGCTGTCTTAAAGGATCGAGATAACACAATCTGGCTGAGTGTTTCTCAAACGACAAATGCTTCTCCAACGTGATCATAAGATCTTCAACCGAGAGCTTCCATTCTTCCCCGGATACGTTCCTTACGTTCACGTTCATGTAAAGGTGCGTATTGTCGGCAGGATAATCACTGAAGACAAATCCGCGTCCGCATACATAAGTGAACACCGGAGCGGTATATATGCCAGCCCTTGGATAAAGGAAGTGGGCGTATGCCCGCTCGAGATACCGTAATTCTGAATCTTCCGGAGCCGTAACAGCGACCATGTTGTCCTTGTACTGCATCATGCGGTCATATCCGTCCTCGGGTCCGGGCCTGCCCGTGTGGTAATCGGCAGCGGCGACAAGGTTTCGGATTGTTATATGATGCTGTGCGCAAAGGAAGTAGATCGGGATAGTGTATGAAGTCACTTTCTTGCAGCCGGCATCCTTTATTATACCTTTGAGCATCCTCATGCCTTCTGCATCGGACATTGGAACGAATACTGGAGCCTTGAACGGTGAAGGCCACACAAGGAATCCGTCTTCGCTCGTATCAGCGACATGGACCGCTTCTATAGCAACATTGCTGTTCCACGCACTTGCGTTCACGAGAGCAGTCGCAAACTGTTCACGCCTTCGGTCACTCTCGGGAAGCATGTATTTGAAGGCAAAATCACGGGATATCTTACCCAGCGAGAAGAGCCTAAAATCAGGAGTGGCAAGCGGTGCGGGCTTTTTGGGCGCAGGCTCTGTCCTCTTCTCTTCTGCCGGTTCTTCTTCCGCTGCGTGTTCAGGCTCGTCCGTTACAGGTTCTTCTTCCTGTTCTTCCTCTGCCGGACCCCCGCTTTGGCTTGTGGCCTGCTCTTCCTCCTCATCCGCATTTTCGGAAGGCTCTTCTTCCTGCGTCTCAGGCAGAGCTTCCGCAGCGGCCTCGTTCTGCTCTATGCCGCCATAATAGAAATCCTCATCTGAAAGGATCAGATCGTCAGCACCGATCACGGGATCATCATCTGAGGTACCTTCCGTATCAGGTACTTCTTCCCCAGTGTCATTTACCGGGGCTGAAGCATCTTCAGGCACCAGAGGCTCGACAGAAATGCTGCCGGAATGTTCGGGATCGGGACTTACCGCTTCCGTATCCCCTTCGGGCAGGGCAAAGAAGTCCGAATCCTTTGTTATATCGTATTCACTTTCCTCTGCGCCTTCGCCGTCTCCTTCATCAGCTTGGTCGTTCACCGGCTCATCATCTTCCGCGAGCGGATCATCACTGTTAAAGAGCTGCGTAAGGATCTCGTATTCGGTTTGACCGTCGATATACTCGGTCGGTTCATCTTCCACTTCAGCTTCTACGGACTGTTCAGGCTCAATCACAGTTTCCTGCTCAGGCTCTTTTTCAGGCTCCTGTCCGGGACTGTCCGTGGCAGGCACTTGAAGAACAGCATCAGATGCCGCTTCGGTTGAAGGTTCCTGCGTAACAACTTCTGCAGGGATTTCCGCTGCCGAAACAGGCGCATCTTCTTTCCTGAAGGGTATCACAACCGCTTCTTCCTTTTTCTCCTCACCGTTAAAGAACGCATCCAGCTCCTCGCTTGTCAGGTACAGCTTACCGTTCTTTGTCAGAAGATAGCGTATGTTATTGTTGAAAATGTCGCGTGCATTGGGATATTCTTCGAGAAGATACTCGTTGATGGCATATCTGTGATTTGCCTCGTTCCATTTTGAGAGGAGAACTTCTTCCCCGACACTTCCGATCTCATCTTTCCTGGGTGCGTCACCTGACCTTATAAGCGTGCAGATCATGCGGTACATGAGGCGGTAGATCTGAACGTAAAGAGGCTTTGCCTTGGTATTCCTCTTTCCTTCGTCGAGATCTATATAAGCAGTGAATCTTTCTTCAAAAGCTTTTTGGCTGGCCTCGTCCTCGGGGCAGAATCGGGTGATATATTTGGCACCGGTGTGCAGCAGGGTCAGGATCACCCGTCTTTCCATACCACTGTTGGCATTCATATAGTGTCCGCTGCATGAGCAGACATTGCATATATTGCAGTCGGGAAGGTAATGGTCCCTTACATATCCGCACATATCATCGTAGATGATCGCGTTATTGAAGACTTCCGCGACCCGATCCGGATTATAGTTGTAATTCGGTGAGATCGTCTCGATATACATAAGGGCTTCATGCAGCTCTTTGGAAGTCTCTCCGTGGCTTATGAGCAATCCCGCGAAGACCCTCTCGGATTCGTCACAGGGAACGTTAGCCAGAACATAGTCCTTGCAGACATAGTTGTGTTGATAGATGTTTGCCATAGACAACCTCTGGATAGTGCTTAGTGATAGAAAATAGGCTCCTCAGCGATGATGCTGAATTTTCCCTCGGCTGCGGGAGTGACCTTAAGGAATGCGTTCTTCGTGGACTTATCATGCGAATATGCATAACTGAGGACATACTCGGAAGTGGCGTATAGCCTTTCTACCATATCGATGGTACCCTCATATGCCTTGATCGCTTCCTTCAGGTGGTCAATATCCTCGACAAGTATGACAAGAGACTTGGTCTTTTCGTTGCCGGCATTCTCTAAAGCGCGGGCGATAAATCGTGCACGCAGCTTAAGCTGGTTCCTGAACTCCTCTTCGTTAACGTATCTGGAATCATAGTTAAAGAAAACGGGCTCAAAGAACACAACGTGCTCATCATTCTCGAACTTTCCGTAGATCGGCATGCGTCCGAGCTTGTCAAACTTATCTGATGCAGCGGTGATATACTTGCCTGAAAAGTCCTTGTGGCACTTCAATACCGCATAGTTGCCCGCAAGACGCTTCATTATCTCAAAATCGCTCTTGCTGAAAAGGAATTCCTCAAGGAATTCGGTTGAAAGTGAAAGATCCTTGTACTGGCGCTGTCCGTATCCGGAGAGGCAGTAAAAAAGAGGGGTCTTATCAGTTGTGAGCGGATTGCCGTTTGAATCCACGCTTAATTCAGTTACATACCTGCGCTCATGAACTATGCCTATGTCAAGGAGCTTTTTCAGGATCTGCTTTATATACATGCTGTCAGTGATGCCGGAGTTGCCGCGCTCACTGCGGTATGCTTCCGCTGCCATTGTGAGCAGATAGATATCTGCGTAGTCCAAGCGGGCAAGATACCTCATCACTTGAAGGTCCTCGGGCCTGGGGGGATTGTTGAACGCCCTCTTTTCATACTCCGCACGGTCCATCGCCTTGCCTGTGTTGTGCAGGAAACAATGGGGCTTGCAGTAATAATGGCCTTTGGTTCTCAGATTCTTCATTATCGTATCGGTAATAGCACGGGAATCCATTTATAAAAATCTCCTTTGCAGGCGGGTTATCAAAGCTTATCGTAAATGTTCGATGGGACGGACCTTGATCGTGCGCATTTCGGGATCACATTTATATACGTGGCAGAGATATGTCTCTCCAAGCCTCACCGTGATGCCCCTTTCCTGGGCGTACTCACCGTAAACCTCGATCTCCATTCCATTCACGGTTCCGAACCAGCAGTTCCTCTTTATCGACACGCATGTGACTTTGATAGTATCATCTTTCTTTACGGTCAGATTATCCCAAGGGTTCTCAAGAAGGGGAAGCCTTGTTACAAGGTACAGCGCCTTATTCTCATAAAGCTTGCCGCCAGCGGTCTTATTGTCGCTCCTACCCTTAATACAAACATCGATCGTCTCTCCGGGCTGAACGTAATTGATGAGCTTGCCGATAGCTGTATATGACCAGTCATTCCTGAAGAGCTTTGCGGGAATGTCATATCCCATAATGTCACAGATCAGGAAATTATCCTCTACTTTAGTAACCCTCGCGGGGACGGTGATGAGTTCGATGCCTGCGAGCTTATATCCGAAGGTTATCTCTTCATTGGTGCGCTGGAGCCTGAAACGTTCGACGGATTCCTCAGACATCTTGGCGAATCTCGCGTGCTCCGTATTGATAAACGAATCAACCCGCTCCATTGCTTGCTTGGTGGCCTTCAGAGCAGCTTCTTTGTTGGCATGGAGTATATCGTTGATCTGCATGACCACGAGGGATCTGCTATCAGGGCAGCCGTTAAGAATAACGCACTTACCTTCTTCGTCGATACTGGCTATTGTGACAGAGTATTCAAACACAAGACGCTCAGCTCTCTCTTTTCGGTCGGAAGCATCAAACAAGGGCATTCCGGACGAGTTCTGGTTAAAAAGTATAAAGGTAATCCCGTCGATCAGAGCAGACAGATCTCCGTCTTCGGATATTTTATCGAATTTTATTTTAAACGCCTGGTTTTCATGCTGATATCTCATGTATTTGGCCATGGCAATCTCCGACGAATCATCGGAAGGGATCTCTCTTTTCAGGCGCTCGGTCAGAAGCCTAGAGGATACCCCGAAATCGAAATACTTGATGCTGTTGTTATGGTTCTTGTTTGTGATAGCCGGCTCAATAACAAAAGTGTTGGTCTCTCTCATATGAAACTCTCTTTCCGCGATGTGCTTTTCGCTGTGATGCACGCCCAAAGCGCCCCTTTTTAGATCAGCTTATAAAATCAGTGTAGAATACAGGAATGCCGTACCTGAATATCGTGAGTATTACCGGCAGGGCTATGATAAGGAAATACAGGGCGAATTTCTTTATCTTCTTATTCTTTGACGCGAGCAGAAAAACGAGGATGCCGATGGATATCGAAGTGACAACCGCAAACCGGTAGATGCTCGTGAGCACGTCCAGGATATAGAACAGTGTAGTCCATATCTTCTTTCCGTAATCGACTCCGCCGATGATGTTATCGGTCTGCTTTGTCGTGCCGAAGAGCTGGTCATATCCATTCTGCGTTGACTGCTCTATGCTTTTCTTTAAGTTATCGTAGGCATGGGCACCTTCGGCGGCAAAGGACGGGTCATCCGTATCCTGCCCCGAAGAAGCATGCAGTGCCGTTGTACCGCTAAAAAATATGATCATGAGCGCCATGAGAACCACGGCAAAAATGCTCTTTTTCATGCCTTCTTCCTCCCTTGTAAGACTCATTATCTGCGAATTCGCTTCGTAAGCAACAATTTTTTTATAAAAAAATCTTAACTTTTTACGCGTGAAAAAGGCATGACCTTATGCCATGCCTCACCCAGAGAATAATTTCTTGTACTATGTATGTCTGACTTTCCGCTTGTTATGCCGCTTCGCTGCTCTTTGTCTTTTTCGTATCTCTGAGAACCTGTGCAGTTCCTTCTCTATCTCATCCGATGACTTAAACGCATCAAGACTGCCGCTGTTTATCGCGTCAAGGCTTAAATCATAGCCATAGCTCCATTCAAATGTAAGCACCTTTTCCCATGTCGGGTCATCGATATCCGAGACCAGATCTACGAATCTGGGGTCATTACAGGCAAATTCGGGGCTTATAAAGGAAAAGGCAGCCATCTGACCTAGATTCCTGGCAACATCCATCAAGTTCTTCAGCCTTATGTATTTGGCGTCACTGAAATATATGGTTCCCTTGTCTTTATGCAGCTGCCGTTCCTCAAAATGACCGAGCCGGTAGTATTCTTCAAATAAGTCACGGTATTCTTCGCAAGCGGTCTTGTCCATTAAGGCCACAAATGCCTTATCGTCATTAGGGTTATCTCCCCGGCCGTCAGCTGAAGCCCAAAAACCAAAAGCCATCACTTGCGATTTGATATCATCGAACTGGATATACATATAAAACCTCCCTTGTTCTATCCTGCTTCACATAATAAGGGGAGTGCCAGCGGTAAGAAACATCATTAATTAGGAATATTTCTCCTCATTCTGAAACAATTTACCCAAAGTCCGTGTTTTATTCTGAAAGCCGATCTTTCTATGAACTTTTATTTGCCTTTCAGAATGCGGAAAGTGCGATTCAGAAAGGGTTTGCAGACTTTTTATATTATAAATGCCAGGTAAGCTTTGGGTATGAACTCTTAAAAAACGCATTCTGAAAAAAGTAATGAATGTCATTCGGAAAAAACCGAAAAAGCGCCCCCGAAGGGACGCTAAAAAAATATGTTTATCCAGCCACCAGCTTTACGGTCGTGTTTTCGAACTCACACGCATCAAAGGTCGGCTGTATCTCATCGGCGGAAGCACTTTTAATGGTGAAGCTCACGCAAGGTCTGTCCTTTTCGTCCATGCTGAAACTGATCTTAGGCTCATACTGTGCAAGGGAAGGCGCGATATACATCGTATCCCGCAACAGTTCTTCCATTATGCTGCGAAGGCCTCTTGCGCCTCGGTTACGCTTCGTACATTCCTTTGCCACATAGCGTAGCAAAGTATCGGAAAACTCCACTTCTGCCCTGCTCTCGGCAAAGATCGCCGTGAACTGGTATACGAGTGAGTCTTTAGGCTCGGTAAGGATATTAAGATAGTCCTCGGTAGTCAGGGGATTAAGGATGGACACATTCGGGAAACGTCCGATGAACTCGGGGATGAATCCGAATTTCTCGATATCCGCATCGGTGACATACTTTAAAAGATCGTCATCAGAAGCAGTAGTCAGGTCGATATCAAAGTAATCTATCCTGTCCTCATCCACGAACATGGTCGTCTGCCCGGGGAGCTGCTGTGAGGCTTCGAGCTGTTCATTGTAGATCCTGTCGCGGATCACCTTCCCGAGTCCGCTGAACGCTCCGCCAACGATGAAGAGGATGTTCTTTGTGTTGATCGTGACCGTGGGTCCGAACCTTCCATCCGGATGGATATCGTAGTTATTTCCCTCTACCATTGAGAGCAGCGCCTGCTGAACGCTCTCTCCGTTGATATCCTGACCGGATGAATTACCGTATCCGTGGAAGCGGATCTTATCTATTTCATCGATAAAGATGATCCCGCTCTCGGCGAGCGGCACGGATATCTTCCCGTCCTTGGTAAACTTCTTGGTCTGGTTCACGAGGAGCGTCAGGGCGTCCGATACATCCCCGCCTGCGTATCCCGTCGCAGACAGCGTCGTAGCACTTATGGTGGCATAAGGTACATGCAGCGTATGCTCCGCAAGGGCGCGCACGGTAGCCGTCTTACCGGTTCCCGTGGGACCGATCAGTAGGATGTTTGCCTTATATATATTTGTGTTATCTTCCATATTGACCCTGAGCGCGTGGTTGTATGCCGCTACGGAGAGGGTCTTTTTCGCACCGGACTGCGAGATGATATATTCATCAAGGCTTTTGCGGATATCCATGGGAGTGCCGCAATCGATTATCTTCTCTTTCTTTTTCGGCGAGGCAGCGCCGGTTGCCTCAGATTCATCACGCCTACAGAGCTGGACGCAGAGATAATCCAAAAGGTCGTCCTTATTTATCTTATTTACCTGCTGCGTGCCCTTATCTGTGTCATTTATCATAACGGAATAGACAAGCGACGATTCCTGGTCAACGTGGCATTCTATCTCTTCTGTATATGCGATGAGGTGCGCGTTCGTGCCGTTTACGAACGGAGTGATCTTCCTATACAGGGTATTCTTTATCTTCTCGTTATCAAGCCCTTCAAGGTTTACGAGTATAGCCGGAGTGTTTCCCATAAGTCCCACCTTCTTTCAACTAAAATATAGAACACGCCGCACGCGGCAGTAAACATCAAAACTTATGAATTTGGGGATTCCGGGCAGGACAAAACTTTGTCCACGATAGCATCGAAGCAGGCATCCTTGATGATCCTGTTCCCTTCACGGCGGTTATTGACATACTCTTTCAGGATCCTGTCGCGCAGATCGATCAAATCAGCGGGGGTTAATGCTTCTGATACCTCGGCCATCCAAAATAGCAGTTCCCCACACTGAATCCGTTTGTTAAAAGGCGCATCATCGGGCCGTCTATCTAACCATGATGAGATAAGATGCCAGTATTGCGAAGGATCAGCGACATGCTGCTCTTTCGCATAAGCGATATAGTCACCGCTCTTTTGCATATATCCGCCGGCGATTAGTTTGTCCGTGTTCGGGCATGGAGTTTTTTCCTTGCCGATAAAGAAATCGCGTACCTGCTTATTGCTCATGCTTTTCTTGGTTGCCATATTATCCCTCCGCTGTTGTTTTTCCCTATTTTCCATCATATCAATACAAGCCGTATTTGTCAGCAACCCAAGAGCAAAAGTCATAAATATAAATGTTGCTTACGAACGGTAAACGGATGATAATGGTTATCAGAAGCACTATAATTTTGACAGGAGAGACAGAAAATGAGGATACTTCTGGCATTAAAGACAAAATATGAAGGCACGAAAAAGATTGGTGATACTCTTGTTCAATTAGCCAAACAAGAAGACGGCATCAGTCTCACTTATGATATTGTACTGAGCGAAGTTGCTATCAGGAATAAGATGAGCGAGGACCATTATGATGCCGCTATCGTGATGATCACGCTTGAAAACCGACCTCTGACGATCGACAAGCTCACGAGCATCAGTGAGATAGATGAAGAGACCAAGCTGATCATAGTAATGGATAAGGTAGAACGTGCTAAAGGATCCGAATTCTGCCAGAGCCTTTTGCAGAACAATCTCATCTATGGAGTTTACTTTGACGACGCAAAAGTGACCATGCTCTACAACCTCATAAAGAACGGAAGGACAAGGAGCGAGGCAAGGGCATATTACGGTCTGGTGCTTAACCCCGGCAAGGCAAAGAAACTCCGCCATGGCGTCGTTCCTGAAGAGATACGGAGCATGACCGACTATATCACGAACGGAAATCCCGATATCGAGGAAACGCTCGAAGAGCGCGTAAACTATATGGCAAAGCACTGCTCCGAGGAAGAAAAGGAAGCGGTCTTCGCTTCTCTCTCTGAAGAGATGCGAGAGAAAGTACGTGCCATCCCCGCCTATGCGAAATACTTCTTTGACAGCAGCGTAAGCACCGAAGAAGCGAAGAACTATCAGGCGGCAGCCTCGAAGGACGAGACCGCTGAAGATGCGGACGAAAACGAGGCTGATGATACAAATACGATAAAAGACGTATCGGAGCCCAAAGAGAAAGTCGTTCCGATAGACACGAAGGATTCTGAGCCCGCAAAGCTGACGGCCCTTCCGAAAAATGAGAAAAAGACTGAAAAGAAGCCTGATCCGAAAACCTCCGACAGCAGTATCTTAAAGACCGCCGAGCAGATGGCAAAAAAAGCTGCCACCGGAGCAGTGAGCGGGATCAAGAACATAAAAGGGATCTTTTCAAAGCCTGCAGATAAAAAGACTGAACCGGCAAAGGAAAAGTCTTCTTCTGCTGAGCCCTCAAAACTGATATCGAGAAGGGTGATCGGAGTCATCGGAGCATACAGTGGCGCAGGTACGACCACTACTGCCGTTTCGCTCGCAAAGACCATTTCAAAGTATGAGCCCATTACCATGATCGAAATGCCCCGAAACGGCATGAACGGCATATACGAGACCTACAGCCTTGATAAGAACATAGGCCCCGGCTATAAATCCGTACCGCATATGATAGCGGCAGATGAAAAGGACTTAAGCCGTGTCAGCAACATGTATGAGGGCATCAACTTCTTCGTACCCAACAGCGCATACGGCTATGAGGCATTATCGAACGAACAGCTGGCCCTCATGTTAAACGGGACACCCGACAATGTCGTCATTGACCTCGGCTCGTCACTTGAGGAAGCCTGCAACAGCGGTCTGGTCAATCTCCTTACCCACATGGTACTCGTATTTGCAAACTCCAATGCGGAAAAGCATTTATCAAAGATTAAGTCGGATGTGTCACAGATAGAGTCCATGAACCTTGTTCCCGTGATCATCTGCGTTGAGGATAAAGGGACCACGAAGATCCCGACGATAGGCGATGTAAGGGTTATAAGGACAAAAAGCGTGATCGGCAGCAAGGTCATTCCGCTCGGGCTCTCGACCATCGATAAAAAAGTGCTTTTGGAAACGATAGGTGTTTCATCGTCCGGCAGGCATGTGATCAAGACGCAGAAACGTACCGCCCGCGGCGTGGTAGACATCGCCGTTGCAGGAACAAGGATCGGGATAGGAACTACCTATACCACTCTCCTGCTGGCCGACAGCCTGCGGAAGAGCTATAAGGTGGCATACTTTGAGTATAACAACACCGGAGACATGCAGCATCTCGCAAGCGAGTATAACAGCGATGATCCCAACCACCTCTCGATCAACGGGGTAGATATCTTCTACGATATGGACTATGCAGAGTTTGCCAATACCTACAGGAGTGATTATGATTATGTCTTTATCGACTTTGGCACACTCGGTAAGATAGGCAAGAGAAAGGAAGTATTCTCTTCATGCAGCAAAAAGTTCATCTGCATCCCGTCTGCGCCTTGGAGGGTATTTGACCTCGATTATGATGTCGATGCGATTGACGAATTGGATCCGAACGGAAGCATACAGCTCCTCGCGCCGTTAGCTACAAAAAAGACCATCAAAAACTACAACCTGTATAAGCGCTGCGGCAGACGTGAGATCATCCCGGTGCCTTTTGCGGAGGAACCGCTTGGGAACAAGGAAATCATTGATTATTTGTCAAGGTTATTCTAAAGGAGGGATGGGTGCTTATTTGTTCTTTGAGATTTGGAAGTGCGTACAAAAAGAACAATTAATTCCAGCGAAGAAAATGCCAAAAGTGAAAACAGTGATCACTTTTGGCATTGTTGTTTTACATATTGTGTGTTGACGGCTTTAGGGATGCCGAATAGCAATTAAGGCGCGGACCTGATATTCTTGCTGCAAAACGGCTTCGCCGTTAAGTTGCATGGTTGCTCTTCGGTACCGATGTTGCAGTATTAAAGTAGTTTCGAAATTATAAACCTCAGATTAAATGTTTTATGGATTCAGATCAATATATAAAGCAGGACGCACGCCAACGTTGCTGAAGTTGACGAAGTCGCCGGAGACGTAGATGTTGCCGCCGTCGTCGACGAACAAGGCGCTGTCAGGGTCTGCACCCGGCGAGCGGAGCCACCACCAACATGTGTACTTTCCTTCTACGGTAAGGTATTCTCCTCTTTGCCATACACCCTGCGCATGCGCGTACTCGGTAGCGGCGCATCTTCGAGCGGTATCGTATTCTGAGCGGTTACTGTTGAAGCCATAAGCTGTGTTTATGATGTCTTCATACGATAACGGGAATACCTTATCTTGGGTATCTTTTCCGCCTTCTGTCCCGTACTTGGTATTGCCATTGTTTATAATCGTTTTTGTTGTTATAAGGCCCTTTTCTGTATTACTGAAAGCTGCGTTATAGAAATCATCATTAAGCCACTTACGCAGGGTGCAGTTGGCCCAGGTCATACGATCATATGTTTCGTTGTACTTTTTGTGATCAAGGGCGTATTTGCTGAGTACCAATAATTCGTCATTATCATTGGAGAGTACTATCCATTCGATTGGTTCTTTGCCGTTATCAAGGTTGTTGTCCTGCTCATAGGAACCAAAGGTAAGGGTATCCCCGGTTTTCAGATTGGAGAGTTCGGAAATCAATGTCGCCCTGCCCTCGTCAACGGCAATCTCAAGCGTAACGGTCTTTACCTTGCTATAGGTGCTCTTTACGGTCTTGCCTTTATTCTTACGGTATGCCTTTACCTTAAAACTGTAAGTACCTGCCGAAAGGTTTTTAATGGTGTAGCTTCTTTCCGCTGTTCCGTCGTTCTTTAAGGTCTTTATTTTCTTATACTTGGTATCCGTATCTGATTTTATGTAGATAAAATAGCCTTCTGCCCTCTCGGTGGCCGAGATTGTTACTTTTATCGCAGTTCCGTCATCTGCTGATTTAACAGAAATGACAGGCCTTGCAGGTTTAGTCGCAGCCTGCGTGCCAGTTAATGGCATCAGGACAGCCATACCGAAAGCAAGACATAATGCAAGTAGCGTCTTAAACAGCTTAGTGGATAAATCTTTTTTCATATAAACCTCCAATATGTTCATTACCCTAAAATACCTTAAAGGCAACAATAAATATACAACTTCCGTCTTATTCCGTCAATTTTCCCGTTGCTCTTCGCTTTTGGTGAACACGGTCGTCTAATTGATTCCGCTATCTTTTTTTAAATTTATTTAAAGCACCATGCTATCGAAGGAAAAGTAAAAAGAACTCTTTCAGATTTGCACCTGAAGGAGTTCTTTATTCTATATGCGTTCAAGGATGTATTCCAGAAGCTCGTCCATTTTGACCATATCGGTGTCCTGCACATCGGGAGAATCGAGGTAGATCATATACTCTTCATCGGAAGGCGTAACATTTATCCTTGTCTGTCCGGAGATAAAACAGATACCGAAACGGCTTGAAGGCAGCTCATGCAGCTTTGACCTGACAAGGGAAAATCGTTCGGACAGCCCCATGCCAGTAAGGTCCACTTCTTCGGCAAGCCCTTTCTTGGCAGATATGATCCTGTTCATGCCGCAATCAGCATCCGGTATATCAAGGCTCATAACAAGCTCGCATATGCGGTCAAAAAGTTTATCCGCAGGCACGAACTCGTCTTCTGTCTTCGCACCGTTACCCCTGTAAAAGATCAAATGACAAATATCAAATGCCCCGTCATTTTTGGTCACCTTGATAACGCTGACAAAACCGGATTCAATGATTCCGGTATAACGGGTATAGTCGCTCCGCATGAAATCTGAAACGAAACCGAAAAGGGCTCCTTCTTTTTCGCCTCTCGTTGTATCTATATTTAAGTTTAAGTAAACTGTATAAGAGTGTATATCCCTTCTGGTGAGTATCCTTGCCGGATCGATATGTTTCTGCGCCACCGCGTCTACTCTTTCCGGCGCATATGAATAGATCATATCGTCCATAATGATCGCGTCAACAACATCTTCAAGGCTTGAGAGCCTCGAAACAGTCTCGGTCCTAAATACCCCGAGACCCATGATGTCGACATCGAAAAGTTTTGTGTCATATACGGAACGATGAATATAATAATGCGCGTACGGGATATAATAATCAACGCCTGCGCTAGGGTCATCATGCAGCGTCTGAACTTTTTCGTTCAGCTGATCGACCACGTGAATGGCATCCGGGCAGACGCACAGGAGTCTTTTTTCAAGCGGGGTATACATTAATTTGTAAGGAGCTGCCGCAACAGGGCCCGCCATGGACTTAGAGTCGGGCGCCTTACTTTTATCAGGTTTAGGTGTGTTTTCTTCTTTTGCTCGTCTTTTAAAGACGTCCTCCGCATAGGGCCTTAACTTCTCGAAAAGGATATCTCCCGGAACATCTAGCAGCTTATCCGAGATATATGAGGTTTCTACCCATACAACAAAACACCCATTACCACGATCGTAGATTTTGAAGGAGTCCTTTTTTGATCCCAAATAGAGTATGACGCCTAAATCACCTTCGAATGTATATGCACGCAGGTCCTTCCTGCTTTCCTCGCCGAGTCGTGCGACACCGAGATCAACTACGAGGTTGATTACGGCTAACAGCGTCTCAGTGTTCGGAACTACCATCTGGTCGATTTTTTTATGGTACTCGCACCAGCTCGGGCCGCTGATCTTTTCAATCATGTACTTGTCAAAATACTTTTCTATATATTTAGCATCTAACCGGTATTCCTGGGAATTGCCCTCATTATCCGAATATTTAAAAGTGAACTTTCCAATAGACCACTTAGGCTTGATAATGGTGCATGTCTTGTCTGATAATACGCACTCGAGAGAAACGGCTTCGGGATGATCCATAAATCTGGTGTAGCGTGACCGTAATCCGTGATAGATATCTTCTCGGACAATGGAAACAAAGGTCTCTATGTCTCTTTTACCATTTTTATAGGCGGTACAAATAAACTGTCCTTCCAAATATCACCCCTCCCTTCTCGAGATAATCATAATAAAAGACTTGAAGAGCTATCAACATCAAAAATTGGGAATTATTAATCGAATATCCTTCCGATTGCGACGATCTTTTCCCGTCCCCACATCGTGCGGCATACCACATGCCCTAAAGTTGATGACGCGTCCATGATTATAGCCTCTCCGTCCTCATTAAAGCCACAGAAGAAGCCTACATGGTAGATGTGTAAGTATCTCGGATAAGCCGCATGATTTGGATCCGTGGTCCTCCAGAAAAGAAGGTCTCCCGGCATCAGTATGGTCTCGTCATAAAAGTCTGCGATGATCTCGCCCCTGAAAACCATGCCACGGCATTCTTCGGCAGCGTTTATTGCCCCTCTGAAGGATACATCAATATCTATGTCCTTTAGCGCGCGGTAAACAAAGGATGAACAGTCCGCATAACCGTCATTAAAGCGTTTGTCCTGACTGTATATATAGCCGAGGTATTTTGATGCTGATAAGATAATCTGTTCGCCAAGTGTGCTGCCCGCGATCCAGTCCATATCTGCAACTGCAAAAGTAAAACCACCGGCCGTGCCGTCAATCAGGTCGTATGCGCGATCAAAATCTGCCAGTATAAGCTCGCAGTCCGGAAGGTTCTCGAGCCCGTATCCGGGGAAGAGCGGGATATCTACGTTCTTGTCATACTCGTAGTTATTAAAATACGTCAGCAGGCTGCTTGATACGGTGTCACTTGTAATTGCCTGCCTGGTAAGCTCGTCCATTGAAAATGAATAGAAATCTACCGGGATCTTGGTAAAGTCCAGCTGCGCGTATGACTTCATCAGCGCCCATTCTTCTATCTTCTTAAACTGTATGAGCGGCTTTAAGCCCTTTCTCCATTTGATGGTAACAACGCCTTCTTCGGAGGGATCAAAAGGTTCGGGGTTCTCGACGTAATACTCTATGTATGCGTCGCCAAGCATATCTCCGCAATTATCCAGCGAAATAGTCTTTCCTGACAGGTCAAGCTTCTCATCCCAGTAATCAAGGTTGTAAGACACAAAGAAACTCGAGAAAAAGTCGCATATCTCTTCAAACCGCTCGGGCCTTATCATTATCTCCTCGTCGAGGGTAAAGTCCTCATCAATAAGGGTAGTGAAAGAAGCACATGTATAAAGCGCCTGCCACGGGATATGATATTTATTGTTCAGATAGTCGATGATGGTCTTGCCGGGTATCGTATATCCATAAGTTACTGTCCGCTCTTCATCGACACCGGCCGCGATCTCAGCTGCCGCACGGGCATAATCATCCGCAGTCATAGTCACTGTTCCGTAGCCGGGGACCGAAACCGTAACAGTCGGAACGGGTGTGGGCGTAGGCGAAGGTGCAGGTGACGGCGATGGTGCTGCTGAAGGAGTGGGTGCTGAGGTCGGTGCTGGCGCTGGCTGCACCCGCGGAGTAGGCGAGACCTCTTCTGTACCCTCTTCCGATGGCTGTTCCTCTACATATTCATATGCCTGATATATGGCATACTCTTCCGCATCGGTACACGGACGATGGATAGACTCAGTGCATTCTAGTGTGAGTGTAACATCCTTATAACGTGTATCACCTTCTTTTCCAAAAGGTGTCAGTGTATAAGGATTGTTCATGAAATCAGACAGCGGAACGTATTCGGTCATCAGATCCGAATTGGTTATATCGTCCAGCTTTACGGGGTTCCCTGACAGGGCCCGCTCTTCCAGGTATCGGGCGACTTCTGCTTCCGAAAGCGATGATTCAGGCCTTCCGTTGCTGGCACTTACGGAAGCCGTGAGCTCAGGTATAGTTGAATCACCATTCTGCCGAAACAATGCGATCATAAAGACCACGCCCAAAAGAGCGTAACCCAGTATTTTTACGAAAAACGGGATACGCCTCTTTCTTCGGCTGCCTGATAAAAAATCGTGGTAATCATCTCTTAGTGACATATTTGCCCCTTAAAGCAAAAGCCGGATACACCGGCCTTTGCTATATCAATTATTATCGCTTAAACGGGCGGATTGACATATTTATTGTATGCATCCTCTAAGGCTTTTTGAATCTGCTCCCTTGTGGCATTAAGATACTCGGGACGATTTTCCGGAGTACCGATCTCCTTCCCAAAGAATTCTTCTACCTCATTTTGAATCTCGACCTGATCAGGTCCGCCATTGCTTGAGAAAAGGGCTCCTGCGTAAGAGGGTATTCTGGTAATAGCAAATTCCTTTTGACTGACGGGATCATTTTTCTTGGCCACGTACTTCCCTATATCCCTCTTTATTACAGGATCATTCAGCCGTGCCCTTTCGTCAATATAGTCCCCAATAGACTTGTTGAAGTCTTCAACAGTAAACTGTGTGCCATATTGCCGGTTTAAAGAATCAAGCACAGCGTTAGCCTTTTGATTAGCGTATTGTGTATTCAGCTTCACTGGCTTCTCTTCAAGATGTGACGGCCTTATATATGGTACGTTGGCTTTTGCATTGGCAGCTCTCTTTTTCGCCCATTCGGAGTAGTTATCTACATCCTCAGCAACTCCCCTGCCGATAGCAAGACCGCCCATTTCACCGACCCCTGCTCCAGCGCTTGCTCCGAGCATTGTCATCATTCCCGAAGCCGACGGACCGAGCATGGATCCCGCAGCAAAGCCGTAAGTACCGCCAATAACTCCGCCTGCGGCAAGGCCTAATCCTCCGCCAACGGCCTCAAACTGGTTATACCGGGCTTTCTGACGATACAGTTCCGCTTTCTGCTCGTGTGAGAGTGCGTTAAATATCTCGGGGTTCTCAAAGTTGTTCCTGTTGGCGTATTTGCCATAGATGGCACGGACTTCCGCCTCCTGCCTTGCCACATCCGCCTCAAGGGACTTGTTACGGCTTTCTGTCGCATTATTCTTTAAGATGGCATTGAAATCCGCATGGGCGCGCTCATTAACACGCATCTCCTCGATCGGCAAGCCTTTATTTCTGGCGCTGTCGATGATCTGAGCATTTGAGAGCGCAAGCTGATAGTCTCCTGCCGTTTTGTAATTCAGTTTCTCGAGCGGCTCAGGCCCGGCACCTCTCCTTGCAGCGGGAGAAGTACTTGAAATATATCCGCTGTGTGACAGCGATGATCCCACGGCACCGCTTTCGCTGCTTTCGGCCTTCGCAAGTTCAAGCTCCCTATTGGCACTTCTCTTATCCTCTGCGGCCTGTCTTCCGTTGGTGATGACTCTGTTGGCTCCGTTGCGGGCAGTACGAACAAGACCGCCGGCTGCCCTTCCTGCCATCATAAGTGCGCCTACGCCGAGCATTTCAGATCCTGCTCCCGCGCCTATACCGAGAAGCCTTCTGATGACTCCCCTGGAGGGTATGATCGCATAGCACATGAATATGCGCAGAAGCTCCGGCGCATGCAGTTCAGCCGCTATTACAGGCATGTGCAACAGCACACAGTCGATTACCGGCGTTGCTACCGTTCCGATAACATAATTAAACCATGTCCCAATGAGCTTCTTATCTTTGAAGGATAGCAAAAGGAACAGCGGGAAGAACGCAAACACGATCGTCAGGCTGCAAGCTGCCGCAATATATACCACGGCAAAGTAAATCGACAGGATGACAAAGCCGAAATACATGCATCCATCAAGGAAATTGGCATAATTATCTGTGGCAATGCCATAGTACAAAGCTGTTAATCCTTTAATCTGTTCATCTGAGGCAAATTGATTGAGAGTTTTTCCCAGTATAGAGAGCAGGACGTCCTTGAAGTAAACGATAAAATCGACAATTACCGGCGTTGCGTATAATGCTATGAGAGCGATGATCGCATATACCACATTGCTCTTTAGCGTATCCTTTACCCTGGGAGAATGTGTGATAGCACCTTTTACGATAAGGAACAGACCGGCGATGATTATACCAAGAACTATCAGTGACCTTAACGTTGTGTAAACAACGGCACCTATCACTCCGTATACGTTCTTGAACTCCAGCTCGAACTGGAACGAATTTACGGCTACAGGTGTTGCACCGCCTGAAGCCACTCGTCCGAAGATAATGGTCTGGATATCGACGCCATTATGCGACAGCTTATTGTAGATATTCGTTCCGGTCCTTACGATGAGATTAGTCAAAGACTTCTCGACGCCCTTTGACTTTTCCTCAACGTCCGCTAGACTGTAGATCCTGTATGTATTTAGGCTTTCGATCGCATTTGTGAAATTGCTGTATAGTGTGTCAAGGTTGTTGGCCCAGGAAGGATCCGCCGTTATGCTATCCTTCGTAGCAGAAGGAGCCGTGACATACGGGTTTCTTGCCAGATTCGTGCACCAGTGCGGATAAGGTTCTTCATAATCATACTCCACATAGTATGCTAGTACGTCTGCGGCCTTTAATTCATCATAAAGGTACTTATACGTCCAGTATCCGGGCTTTGATCTGAAATCGTCAGCTAAGATACCGTACTTTGCAGTGATCGATGTGGTAGCTTGATTGAGAAGCAGATTCTTCCAGTTCTCAACATTGTTTGCCATGTCGTCGTTGGTCACGCGCTGCATAAGGATCGTATAGCCCGTGTCTCCGGGATCTTTATTATATTCTTTAATGTACCCGGAAAGATTATATGCATAGGCATTGAGGTTACTTATATAATACCTATATGCATCGATAATCGTAGTGAAAGAACTGCGATCCGATACTCCTGAAAGATCAGTGTATTTTACTAGATTCTCAAGATTATTACACATCACGAGCAAATCTCTACTCATTTTTTCTAGGTCAAACCCCGGGATCGTTAGTTCATCAAATGAATCCGGGAGAAGGCCTATGCCGCCGTCAGTCCAGTAAATAGACTCGTCTTTGATCCAGCTCCTTCCAAAGAGCCCGGCAGACACGGTATGGATGGGTGTCATGCATAAAGCGAACACAGTCAGAAATAAGACTGCGGTCATGCGTTTAAACAGGATACCATGCATAGCGTTCTTCTCCCTTCTATAAATATTCTTCATTGGTTGCCTCAGGCGTATTGTTCATCGAACATTTGTTCGAGTTGCTGTTTTTGTATCGCCACATCTGTTTCGGCGAAGTAGGCCTCGGTTTCCTTCAGATAATCGACCTTTAGGAATATAACTTTAGAGTCGTTGTCTATCAGACACACTTCTCCTTTGTGGCTCTTATCCTCAATATCATTGGGATCCCCGCCAAGGGAGATTATCTTGCTAACCATTGAGGGTGTGAGAGCCGGATGTTTGAGCAGGTAATCCCTGTCAAGTCCCGACTGTTTCAGCATGAATACGGAGCTTACGTTCTTCAGTATCGTCTCGGAATTATTATCCTTCTCGTCAGTGAAGCTAAAGTCTCGGTAAGCCTGTGTACAGATCCACATCGACGCGTTATTCTTACGCGCTGTACGTACCTGATCTACCAAGAATCTTCTCGAAGCCTTGTAAGGGAACATTCTGTGTGCCTCGTCGATTATGAGTACGATCTTCTGTGCGTTCCTTACATTCTCCGAGTTCTTCTTGATGAAGTTCTCGATCAGATAGTTCATTGCCACCTGCTGGCCGATCAGCTTGTCTTCCTTCGGAAGGTCGCTTAAGTCGATATTGATGAACGGTGTGTTTCTTGTTACGTGCATAGTGGACTGCCCGTCAAAATACCCCCTTGCGCCTCTTACGCGCTTTACATTCTTGCCGGCAGCGACAGCCGCTACGTAAGCCTCCTGTGAGATCGGCTGTAACGTGTCCCCATCAAACGTAAGGTCATCGACCATATCCGAGAGCGAATCAACGAGCATCTGGTATGCCAGTGCATGATACTCGTTCTTGTTGTCCCGCTGACGTCTGAGTATCCACATATACATATCTGACATAGTGGGAAGGTCTTTCTTTATCCTGTTGCCTTCAAAATCGGTCTCGTCAGTGAACAGCGTTGCGGGCTTTTCGTCTATAATGCCCTTTGACTCATACAGTTTACGGATACACTCCGAAAGGATGGATTCCATGGATGTTGCGAGCGAAAAATCGGGCATTTCCTTCGTCCCGACGATAGCGGTCATCAGAATGTTCCTGACATCCGCAATCTTATCTAAAAGATGGAGTCTTGGAGTCTCTTTGCCGAGTTTATGGTCGATCTCGAGCTGCTCGTCCACTTCAAAGATATTCAGTTTGTTCGACGATCTGGCCTTTAACTGGAAATTGATACCGCCAAGCGTATCGCATAGCCTTGCATACTCTCCCCTGCCGCCGCTCTTCTCGGTATCGATGCACGCAAAACGATATCCGAATGGCTCAAGTCGGCTTGCAAGTATCTTGATCGTACAGGATTTTCCCGTACCGACTGCACCGACAAATACGGCACTGTATCCGTTGTGGCTCTTTGCATAGGGGTCAAAGAGTATAGGCTCTCCGGTAAGCAGGTTCCTGCCGATCGGGACACCTTCGGGATGTGAAAAGAAGGTGTTCGTGTGGTTGAACAGCGTTGCAACGCCATATTTGTCAAACGGATGGAACTTTATGGGCAGCGAGTTAAGCAAGCCCAAAGCACCCGCATTTACCCTGTTGCAGGGGGAATTTGAAAGATATGCCTCTGCCTGCATGCCATAGCACGAGCAGATCTCAAGGCTTCTTTCCTTTCCAGCGGAGATGAACAGCATGGTCTTTGCGTTTAACTGTTCGAGTGAGTCGGCAACCAGCGAGAACAGGAACCCGATATAATAGATGCTGTTCTTTCCGGTCTCTATCTGCGACGCCCACTCCTCATCTCTCGCGAGGATCTGCATCATCTTTCTCTTGCGGTTGCTGTTTCCGGCGTTTTGCGCGCCGATGACTTCGGCCTCATCCGATATTATCTTCTTATCAAGGAGCCTTTCTGCCTTGCCATCCATCATGGCTTCCTCGAATACTGTCGATGTGACACCCGGGAAATTAAACAGGGTCGCAAAGGTATCGGCAAATACGATGGTCTTAGGTACTGACTCAATATAGAAGCTCCTGATATATACGCCATGACCCGCGTCCCAGATAACGAGGTGGTCCATTTTATTAGGGTCTATGCCGTCGGGGGCCAGCTGGTCCGCCAGTCTGTCGGGAGAGAGGATGTCCCTGCTCGTGTCTTCCTCAAAAGGATCGATGCGGGGATCATCTGCAGGGCGGAGGTTTGATGACGTAACGCCCGAGGATCCGATCTTTTTTATCTTCTGTTTCTTGTCATTTCCTTTTTTACCGTTCTCTTTATTCTTTCCCCCGCCGCTGTTACTGCTTATATACCAGACAAGTGCAACTGCAAACGCAATGGCAAGGGCTATCATGAACAGAATCTTACCAATCATCAGAGAATGAAACCTCCTTCCCCGTTAGTCTCGTATTCTTCATTACTTTCGGGTTCATAAGCCTCATTATCGGCAGGAGCACCGTCCTCATGCTGAAAGTGTTCAAGGTTCTCGGTGTTCTTGGCGGATGCTTCCTGTTCAGGGGCTTTTGTGGCCTCTTTACCTTCTTCATCCTCGGGGATATAGAAGGACGGCTCTTCCACGACATCTTCTTCGGGCGCTTTTTCTTTTTCGCTTTGTTCCGACTGCTGCATGGCCCTCATGATGTCCTCAGCCGCGATCGCCTCTTCATAATTCCTTCTCGCCCTGTCAAACGAACGCTTGCCTGAAACGATCCTCTCTTCTACATTGTTATCTGCAAGAGTCTTAAAGGTATCCGATGACCAGGGATGGAAATGACGATAGAAAAGATCGAATAATTCCTTTTCGCCGTCTCTTTGAACTTTTACGTTTGCACCGGAGAGTGCATGGCGCAGTCGTTCTTCCTGCTTATCGAGCTCCTCTTTGGCCCTCTCGAATATCTCCTTTTCAGTGACATCGGGCGGGAAATCCCGAGGATCAAATGTCCAGTCAAAGATGTAGCGCTCTTCCTGAATAGGGGTAGCTTCTCTACCGGACATAATCTTCTGGTAGTTGATAAGGGATTCAAGGTGCTTTAACTTCCACTCATTGGTGTCCAGCTGTCTCTTGATATCGCTTAAGGTCTTCTGATATAAGATCTTCTCATCTTCCGACTGAGAATCACGGAAAAGCTTGACGTAATTGGTGAACTGCTCATAAAGCAGGCTCTGTTCCGCGTACTTCTTGTTGTACAGCTCAGTATGCCTCTTGATCGGCGCTGTCAGGTCAACAGCTGCGCTGTCGATCCTTAAGGAGATCTGCTTCTGTATGATGTTTACGAAGTTGAGGTATCCTTCCTGAGTCCTTAGCTTCTCGTCAATGACGGATGAGAAATAATCAAAACCCTTACAGTTGATCGATGCAACAAACCGGTTTTCGCCTTTTATCTTAACTACGTTTCCGTAGATGGCTTCAATGGGGATAAATTCTGCGCAATCCCTTAACTTACCTGGCTTATCGTCCGTATCGACCTTGATCCGGGAACTGCCCTTTCTGAAGAATTTCAGATAAGCAAGTATGGCTACAGCAATGGTTATTGCTATAACGATCAGAACTTTCAGCGTGTTTATAAGCCCTGTAAACATCTACTTTAGCCCTCCTTATCCTGCTTGGTAAAAATATCGTAATTCTTTATATAAGTGCAGCGGGTAAGCTTTCTGAACACCTTCCGTAAGATGATCGCATAAAGATACTGTCCGCCTCCGGTATACGGATAGACCTGTGGAGGCAGAACGATAGCGGTTAAAAGATATGCGATAAGACCTAAAACAGCCCATACTAGCGCTCCGATGAGCGGATGTCCAAGGCCCTTTAGGATAAGGAATATCACGATACCCGGGATGCTTGCGATGCAGATGGCCAAAAGGTTCTTTACCGACAGGTATTTAAACCATTTCTCCTCATTCTTTAAGAGGTCGCCCGGTGTCTCATGCTCAAGTTGGTCAAGATTGTTCATAGTCTCTGCCCCCTTAAATTGTCAGCAATATACCAAGTACCAGGCTCATCAGAAACGAGAAACCAAAGATGAGAATGATCAGGAATACCTTTCCCGTTATGATATCCTTAATCTCCGCTTTCTCATGGGGATGAGCTATGGCATATCTGATAAATGCTATGACTAAGGTGATGGCAGCACCAAGGAGGCCCACTACCTGCAGCGTGATATATATGGAACTGAAGATGGAGCCGTATTCTGCCGCTATCTGTTCCATCGTATCAGCCGAGTTGCCGAGGTAATACCACGGATTATATTTGTTATAAACATCTTCCATTTTGGACCTCCGATATGTTTACTTGGAAATGCTTGACTGGACAATGTAAGCGATAAGGTCAATGATCGCAAGCACGCCGAAAACGGCGGCACCTGCCACAAGTATCCTTACCATCTTATCTTTTCCTTCCGAACGGGATCTTGGATCACCGCTCAACTTGATCGCAGCCAGTACAAATGCTATCGCAAGGACCGCGATGGCAAAAACGGATACAAGATGAAATGCGGATGCCCCGACCTGTGAGATGGCCTTACGGGCCTCACCCGTGACATCGTTCTTCTTATACCCGTTCTCCAGTATGTCCTGGATCTTCTTCGCAGTTTCGTTTAAGAATGGTATCATTGTTATCCACCTATTTTTCACGGATCGTTTTGTTGTTAAAATCTATGATAAATCTGGTTCCCGTAAGAGTATTGTCCGAATCGCTATAAGTATAGTCGTTATACGGCTCTCCGTTATCCTTTAGCACATGATGCTTTTCGGTATATAAGAGGATGCAGGCTTCGCCATAAGCATTTGCTATCACGACGCTTCCGGGATTCATGGAGGACCTGATTATTTTAGCCTCGGTAAGCCACTTTTTTATCTCGTTCCTCTTATAATATCCCGATGAATAGGGCTTTATAGGTGCCAGCTCAGGCTTTAAGTTGACAAGGTCATAGCAGGCTGCGCGTATCGCCTGATAATCCATTGCCGCGATATCGGCTGTCTTAATATCTGAGAGTGCCTGTTCATATTCTGAACGGATGATTCCGGTCGAGATACCGCTCGCTATGTACTGTGAAAATGAGAGGACTCCGATGGACGCGAACATGAATACCCCGCCAAGGACCGTGAGCGCAAGTTTGGTCTTTGACCTCTCCCTGTTTTCCGCCCGTTTTGATGTAATGCCGACAGCCGCTATGATGATGGATACCACCAGCACGAATACAGCGATGTATTTTACTAGCTGATAGATCTGGGCGGTTATGTCCTTTACGATATGTTCGGCGTCGCTAAACACGTCATCGCCCTTATCACTGAAAAGTTCGTATATGCTCTCCCCGCCGATATCCGCCATGGCATGCGCTTTTACTGTAGGAGCAAATAAACAGATAAGCAGAAGGATAAAAAACACAAAAATCCGGAAGGAACGCCCCGAAAAGGGACGTCCTTCCTTTATTTTTTGTGTCATCACAGTAATGGTTGACCTCATCAGCCGCCTGTCGCAGCTCCTGCATTCTGGAGTGCTGCCGAGAAGCTGTTGCCGAGGTTCTGTGCAAATACAAGGATACCGATGGCTGCAAAAACAACGATCGCACCGAGTACAAGCATCACGATCTGAGACTTGGCAAGCTCCTTCTTCTGCGCATTGCTGCTTCCGAGCTGAACGGCTGCAATGATGATGCCGACAACGAGCATGAAGATAGCCGAGTATCTGACGATTGCCGTTGCTTCTGCTGCAAGGCCCTTTATCGTATCTGTAACGGCGCCAAGAGTGTTCGTCGTTTTTTTGTCAAGAAACCCTGTGTAATCGTCGTCAGCAAGAACCTGCGTCACTACTCCGCCCAAAGACATGGAAATGGTAAGAAACGCGCCCATTACCTTCTTAGGAACATTCTGTAACTTCATTCTTTTTTCCTCCTGTTTGTTGTATAAACCCCTCCTACCGGGTCTACTACCTTCGATTATCTGCGAATTCGTTTCGTAAGCAACAGGAAAATCAAGATTTTTTCAAAAAAATAAAAAAACCGTCCCACCGCCCAGAACAGGCAGCGAAACGGTTATAAAACAATGGCTTACAGGAGGGTCAACTGACCGGCACCTGACTTCAAGCTTTCCTCGATCTTTTCGATACGTGAAAGAAGTTCGGAAGTGTCGGGTTGCTTCTCCCTTGCGGAGAGGATCAGCTCTGCAGCAACAACCGCGTAGCTGTTCTCGCGCCTGCAGACCTCCCGGATCCTTAAGAGTTCTTTTAAGATGAAGAACGCCTTATCCGGTCTTATGTTGGCTGCATATGCCTCAACGAGCGCAAGTGGATTGTATACGGCCCTCTGTGCTGTTATATAGAGGACGATATCCGTGAGAGCCTCTATTGCCTGCCCAAGAACATATGCCGGTTGTTTGCCCTCTTCCTGCCAGCGGTTGACAGTCTCAAGGATGTCAGGGATCCGTTCATTGAGAAGAGCATTTATCAGCCTCATGCTCTGCTCGGAAGAATCTATACCAAGAGTTGAGACCACGTGGTCAAGAGTGATCTCTTCGTCTTCGTAAACAGCCTCGAAGCAGGTCTCCAGATCGCGGATCGCATCGCGGACGCTTCCACCGGAATGCTTTACGATGGTCTTTAATGCGCCGTAAGTAATCTTCCTACCGCACTTCTTTGCTATCGCATCGAGCCTTGCTGCAAGATCGGAATCCTTGATCGCTGAGAAGGTATAGCAGGCAGCCCTTGAGCGGACCGTAGCCGGTATCTTATCAGGCTCGGTTGTCGCAAGTATGAATACGGCCCATTCCGGGGGCTCTTCAAGCGTCTTTAAAAGGGCATTGAAAGCGCCTGTTGATAACATGTGAACCTCGTCAATTATATAGACCTTTTTAGCCGCATGCACGGGCCTGTACTGTACCTTTTCGATGAGCTCCCTTACCTTATCGACGCCGTTGTTCGATGCGCCGTCAATCTCGATAACGTCCAGCTCATTGCCCTCTGCTATAGCCTTGCAGAAAGCACATTTCCCGCACGGTTCACCGTGATCCTTATCCCTGCAGAGGATCGCTTTTGCAAGTATCCTCGCGGAGGTTGTCTTTCCGCATCCATGTTTTCCGGAGAAAACATAGGTGGGAAAGAAGGTATCTTTCTTGCTCTGGTTCAGGAGACTCCTCCTTACGGTCTCCTGCCCTATCATTTCTTCAAACTTTTGTGGTCTTTCGGATGTAGTTAACATCGTCACCACCCCCTTTCGTCAAAATTCAGCCAGGTATACTCATGCTTTACCTGACTCCTGCTCGTAGGCTGGATGCTGCTCTCCTTCAGCTTCATGCCCGGAGCGCACGCCCTTGCGATACGCCTTGCCTCGAGCAAACTTGTCGCAACGCAGAAACATATGCGCCGCGACACCCGGTCAGTGTAGATTATCCGGTAGTAGTGGCGGCTGCTACCTTTCTTTACGCGCACAGCTCGCATATGAAATCGAAAAAATCCGCTTTTGAATAGGTTCTGCTATTCATAGCGATGCTGTTCTTTATCACGATATCGAGCTTTTCCGACAGATAATCGCCTTCCCTATCATCACTGAGCAAGAACATCGGGAAAAGCTTGCTGAGGAGAAATCCACAGAAATTACTGATATATTCATGGAATTTCTCGAAGTAATTCTCACTGTTCTTCTCTTCAAGCATTCCCAATAGCTTTAACATAGCCTTGGGCTCCTTAAGATAAGCGAGAAGATCCTTATCTAGCTCTTTTAAGATGTGCATCGGGCCTTTGCCGCCAAAAAGGGCATCGACGACATCTATATCGTGCGTAAAATCCCATGCTCTGTCCGCTGCGCCGGGATCCATCCGCAGGTAATGCGGATAAGTCGCGTTGATATACGAGATCACGGAATCACGGTCCACATGGAACGGCAGGGTTATGCATCGGGAACATATGGTAGAGATTAACGGGCGCGTCGTGTTGAACACGAACATTGACCGCTCGTTCTCTTCCAGAGTTTTTAACAATGCATTTGCCGCTTCCTCCGCCATATCCTCGGCATGAGGAACAAGAACATAATGCTCCCCGGCAAGGTCACACCATTCCGTGAGCTCCCTTATCTCATCTACTGAGAGATCTTCCTGCTCCCGATAGTTGGGAGAATCGGAAAGACTGGCACCGGCCTTTTCTTCAAGGAACTTGCGCGCCCTTGTGATAGGCCAGCAACTAAGTATGTAGTTCATACTACATGCACCCCTTTCTTATAAAAGATGAAAGGGGAATGTGAAAAAACCGCATTCCCCGAGATATTTAGGCCGTAAACCTGCACACGGCATAATTTGCCTTGCCGCCGTTCACCATGAACAACTGGTTGGCGGTGAAGACTATCTTCATCTTTTCTTCCGGAGCTGCAGACGTCATCTGCAATACCTGCTCGGCCGAGAAGGTCGGCGCGAACATATCCGCATCACAGCTTATGTTGCCGGCGATATCAGTGGTTCCCTTGCCGGACTTGTCAGAGATGGTAAGAGCCATCGAGGTTCCCTTGTCGAAATTCAGCGAAAACCTCTTTTTCTCGTCGGTAGATACCGCAACGATGAGGTTTAAGGCATCGGCAAGGTCAGCCTTGGTGATCTCCATCTCCGCGCTCTTTTCCGCCGTCGCATTATCAAGCAGCTGCTGGAGAGCCTTGATGGGGAATTTCCTCTCTATCAGACGGATCAGGACGAGAGTGTTCTCGTTATCCTTGATCAGGAGGTACTTTCCGCTCATAATAAGGCAGATAAGCTCGCCCTTAAGGACTGCTATGACCTTGCATGCGACCTTCGGAAGAAAGATCTCCTGTGCAAAGGCACCCGCCACATCAACATAATGGCATCTTCCGCCATCGGACGACCAGAGTCTTGACCTCGTAGCCTTGGGAGCCTCGCTCTCCTCGGCATTGAACGGCTTTTCCTCTCCGTCTGCCTCGGCTGTATCAGCGGGCACGGGAACAACGTAAAAGCCCGGGAACTTATCGCTTGATGAAAGCGGTAAGAGTTCCTTGATCCCCTTGCTCAGCTCTTCCTGCTGCATCATTACCTGACCTCCGACAGGCTCGAGACCTTCGGTATTGAGTTCCGGCATGGTTGTCGTAAACGGCAGCGCAACTGTCGTCTTTGACTTCGGAGCAGAAAGCGAGATAAGCCCGCCGTTCTCCAGAAGCACGATATCGTTCTCCTTCCATACGGATACGACGTCCTGAAGCTTACTGAAGTGAACGACAAATTTCTTGCCGTTCTCGGCCTCGTCGGATGTGACGTTGATGTTCTGCTGCATCTGAACGCCTTCCCCGTCAAATGCGGTAACGACCGCCTTGTCATAACTTACCTCGATCGATACGAGGTCATTTTTTCCGTTCGCAACGGATAACTTTTTGAGCACATACTGTAGCTCGGACTTTGCTATCTTCATCTGATAGCCCCCTTTCATGTGAATAAACTTGCTACCGATGCGATGACTGCCGTCACCGGATCACAGCCCCCTTTGATTAACCGAATGCCCTCGGTAAGGATCGTTATCGCCTTTCTGGCGGTCTCAGGATCCATTTCCGGAACATTCTTCAGCTGATAAGGAGAGACCTTTAGCTGGATCTGCGCGACATCCCTGCCGACCAGCGCTACCTTGTAGCTGAGGCGGAAGGAATACAGAAGCGTTGAGAGAATGTTTATCTCGTTCTCGCCGTTCTGGAGCAGCTGGAGCAGCAGTTCAAAGAACTTCTCCTTATCTTTGGACAAAAAATAAGAGAACAGTGCGAACACGTTCTCTTTTAGGCGCTTAGGTATGTAAAAATCGATATCCTGCTTCGTGATGACCTCGCAGGACGACCTAAGCTGCTTCAACCAGATCTCTACGGTATACAAAGATATGCTCTCGTCATTCAGGTACCCGATCCGATCGACCAGGTAATCGAAATCACTTTGCATGATCTTCATGCCGGAGAGCTTGCTGAGCACAAACTTTTTCAGCTCGCTTTCAGAAAGCCGGTTGAATACTTTTAATTTTTTGTCCCTTTCCAGCCGGTTGTAAACCGATAACCTCTTGTCTACCGAATCTACAACGACTCTTACCTCGTTCTCGGGTTCGTCGCCCAAGAGCTTCTCGATCACGGGATTTTTAAGGTCCCGTGCCGAAACTAAAAAGTATTTCCTTCCGAACAGGCCGAAGGAATAGATATCGTCAAGCATAGCCTCATTCAGCTCGCCTTTTACGATCTCTTCTTCCTTAAGTTCCATCTTTCTCATTTCTGAGTTCAGGAAATACCTTACCCCGTACGGTTCTTCGCCGTACAAAACCATGAGCATAAGCAACACCTCCTTGCGCCCTGGTTCAAAATGGCCAAAAATAAAGGACTCCCTCTCGGAAGTCCTTTAAAACTGGCAACTATGAGTATAAAAAGATATACTACCCCCGTCTAAATCTGCAGCCACCCAAAATGGTGGTCTTAGAAAACGCCCATGAATTGCAGCTCAAAATCGACAAAAATAGTATGTGTATATTATCACCGCTTTTCAGCTCGTAAGCAAGCATTTTTATCAAAAATTATTGCGTTTTGATGGGATAAATCGAGATAGTGTTTACGTCGTATTGCTTTATATCCTTTTCACCTGCTTTATCGTGCAGCCATACACCGAGCGATCCAGTTATCGAAGATACATTATCGAAGCCTCTTTCCTTTATCTCGTCTTCAAGTGCACTCCAGACAGTATAGGTAGCCCCGTTCGTAGCCCCTGTATAGCACCATCCCTTCGGAAAGGCTCCATCGCCCCAGAAATCCATGTTCTCGACCATTATCCCATTGACTGAAATGTGCGTGAAATAGGAAGACATCGGGTGATCGGTCAGGTTGTGGAAAAGAAGCTCAAAATCGGTCAGGCCCTTTCCTTTTCTGATGGTATATACCTCGACGTTCTCATCCTTGAAACACATTTCAGCGCCTTCAAAGGAAGGTTCAAAAGCTGTACCGTCATCAAGGCTGGTGGTCAGATGGGTCGAAACTGTCTTGATCTCTGAGGCGATGAAAAGAGAAAAAGTAACGTCTATGGTCTTTATCTTTTTGATCCCATATGCCTTCATTCCGGAGAGGTCATATGAATCAAGGCATTTGCTTCCTTTGGTCACGTATTTAGAGTAAGATCCGTCGTCATATACCATACAGCCGTTTACTGCGACATCATCGATAAGAAATGTGACGGCATCATCGATATCGCTTGTAATGGCAAACTCCAGGGATTCATTATTCTTCAAGCCCGTTATCGCGACTGAGACACCGCCGTTATCGTAGGCAACGGTATTTTCTACTGCCGCGTTCGCTTCGGCCTCTTTCGTGGGGACAACGCTCGAAGAACTGCTGTGCTGCTGGGGCACTGACAAGAGCTCGCAGGCTGATAATGCAATGATACAGGCAAACGACATTAACAATAAGATGAAACGCTTCACTTTCCATACCTCCGCAATTTATGGGCTATCCTAATGGAACAGATAGATTATAGCACCATAAGGCGCACAAAAAAAGGCGCAGCAGAAAGGGTAAGACCGCGCCTTGATGATATAGTCATATTTAGTTAATCGCCGTACACCGTGCCGGCAGAAACGTGGTATATTTTCTGCGGAAAAAAGAGTGGTGCGGCCATGGCATTTACCTCGTAAAGAGTGCGAAAAACAAAGGTCTTTTGTTCCCTGCAATATTCGTCCAGCTCATCCCACGCCTCGCTGCAGTGGAACTTCTCTGCTATTTCGCGGTCAATGCCGGGGACCAGCGTAAGGAAGAGGAAATTATTATCGGCTTCAAGTACTGCCGCTAGGTCTATGCCATTGAGTGATGATCTTCCCGAAAGCGTCGAGAGATAAAACCTCGGGTTTAAGGTGTTCATTTTCTCACCTCGTTTCTATACGCCCAATATACGCTCTTTTGTAGAATTGCTCGACCACAAAAATTAGGAATTTATCAATTCACATTCAAAATAGAATACCGAATACAAAACCAAAATGTATTAATTCTGACGTATCCGCCATGTGTATCAAAAGTGTTGACGTAATCTCCTGCCGGTGATATTATTTATGTATCAATTCTGATGAACGTTAGTTTTGATACGGAGGGTGCGGGATGCAGTACGGCAAGGACGATATAATAAAGGCAGCAAGAGTGATACTGCCGGATTATAAGAAATATGAACTGGACATCTACACGACCGCAGACTTAGTGGCTGAAAATGAAGATGAGAAATACCGCTACGTGATTCGTATCACGAAGAACGGTCAGAAGAAGGAAATCAGCACGCTCAAGAACGTAGACATCCGCGAGGCCCTTAAATCGCTTGCGCGAATCTATGGATATTGCCGTATTTCGCGCAAAGAGCAGTCAATAGAACGTCAGGAACGTAATATCAAGAAAGAATATCCGGCCGCGATACTCGTCAAGGAAGCATTCACCGGCACGAAGATGGACCGCCCTGAATGGAACAAGCTATATAAGGCGGTACAGCCCGGGGATATGATCGTATTCGACTCGGTCTCACGAATGAGCCGAAATGCAGAGGAAGGCATAGAAACTTATCTGGAGTTATTCGGCAAAGGCGTAGAGCTCGTATTCTTAAAGGAACACTACATCGATACTGCGGTCTATGCCGAGAATATGCGGGATAAGATAGAGCTGCAGGGAACGGACGAGGATGAGATCTTTAAGGGCCTGAACAACTATTTCAGGAAGCTCGCCGCCAGACAGATCCGCATAGCCTTTGAACAGTCCGAAAAGGAAGTCGAAGACCTTCATCAGCGTACTCGTGAAGGGATCGAAACCGCCAGGCTCAAAGGCAAACAGATCGGTCAGATATCCGGAAAAAAACTCAAAGTAAAGATAGAGGCTCCCGCGAAAGAAAAGATCAGGAAATACAGCAAAGCTTTCGATGGCACGCTCAATGACACTGAATGCATCAGATTGGTAGGGATCGCGCGGAATACATATTACAAATACAAAAGAGAGTTGATATCGGGAGAAAAATAGTATAAGGGCATCGCGCAGCCTTGCGCATCAGATCACCAGGTACGTTGCCTCATCGATCTCATCAGCACGTCCCTCATGGCACATCGCTTCAAGGGCCTCGAAGAAGTCCCACGGCTCGATATTCAGCTTCGCCGCTTCATATTCGAGACCGCCTGGCTTTTGAACGTGTCTTTTTGAGACCGCCCGTCCGTGCAGTGCCTTAGAGATCCGTGCACCATACTCGATCGCCTTATCTTTCCCGAAATAGTAATATTCACCATCCATCATATCCCACCCCCTTACATTGCCATCAAATGACCAAATTCTGCTTCTGTAACGCTCTCTCCAAGGTCTTCCAGTATCCTCGGCAGGAACGGATATCCTATCACGGAAAAAGCCTTCGGGCTGCGGTAGACCATGAAGGAAAATACCATCCGGTCGATGGTGAATAACGGAGCGAGCGCGAAACTCGGCTCGGTCATCTGTCCTTCGTACAATCCTATATGCTCCTCTCCGTCGCCAACCTCGAACCGGTAGAAATGACCTTCGATCGGTATCACCCTGATATTCTTCTTTTCGCCCATAACAACCCCTCCTAAAAAACAGAAACTTTGTTCGATGTGTCACCATGATAGCACCGCAAACAGATGTTTGTCAATCCCGAACAGAATCGAACACACAAAAAACCCCGGATACCGTCCAAACGAACGATTTCCGGGGTAATTTCTAAAAAACGGTCCCTTGCCATTAATCTTCCCAGCCTTCGGGATCGATCAGACGCTGGCCGAACATATTATACCATGCGCCACAGTTCGCGCACTGGCACGCTCCGAGGTATTGGTCCTCCAAGAGCACCGTTGTGCCGCAGCTGCACTTGCCTTCAGCGGGCTCGGTCACGTTCCATCGGTATTCCCGATAATACGGGCCGGTCAAGAGCAGTTTCTGCGACATACACAACTCATAGTTTTCCTTTGCCTCTTCGGAATTAAAAACGGGCTCGCCGTCGTCACCGATATCGAATGAATAACCGGAACCGGGATCTTTTATATCGTCAAATTCCACCGTTCGTCTTACATGGGTGACGGTCTGCCTCTGCTTTAATATCTCCATCTTTTATTCCTTCCCGACATCATTTTTCGATGCCAACTCTGCAGCAGACATATCTGCCGCACCACTTTTTTCGTATAACGCCTCGACAGCCTTCCCGACTTCTTCTATCCTGTCCCGAAGGATCGGTGCTTCAAAGATATTCACGGGATTGATATCGTAGAGCAGGTTGTTGAAAAACAACTGCTGCGAATCGTCCTGGTCATACCACGGGTAATTGAGATTGATGAAAACCCTTATCCCGTCGATGTAAACGGAGTCAACAAAAACACAGCTATTTACCATCTCGAAGCTCTCAACGTCCCTCATCAGGGCGTTATACTGCGCGTAAAGGTCTGCCGGTATCTTCTCCGGGCAGCACTCAAGTATGCGGTTGAACTTCTTTTGTACCTCATGCCATTTCGGATTATAGAATGAGAGGCAGGACATCGGTTCGCACGCATGCTGGAGCCTGTAAAGAGCAATATCGACCCCCGTGGGATCTTCTATCTCGTAATCTTGATTCAGGTATGTGATGATCTCTTCATCATCGGGATCATCAGTGAATTCATTATCCTCGGCGATCTTTAAGATCATCTCTTCAGACAGCTCGTCATAAGACGTTGTCCAGAAGGCATTCGGTCCGTCGGAGCAGGAACAGAAAAAATCGCCCTCGTCCGAAGGAATGAGGTTCATGCCGGCCGGGAATATCCATCCGCACTCGGTAAAAGCAGTATAGATGGCGGTGCTCATCACTACCCTCTCAAGATCCACGCACCATGACTCGCCGAACGTATTCCTGTAATCGTTCCAGCATGCAGGAATATTGTGCGAGAACGGTATGATAAGTCCGTCATCTTCAAGCTTTAAGAGGAGCATGGACGCAAGGGATAAGACGGCTAACGCCCCTTCTGTCGTGCAGGAATACTGATTCTGCCAGTCATTAGGGTCACAACAGTTAAAATAAACCGAAAGCGCTTTTTTTGCGTTCGCCACGATATCTTCCTTCGTCATGCGCCCACCTTCTTTTCCGCTTTTTTCCTGCCCTTTTTGGGCACGGGATCCTTTGCCTCTTTCTTGCTCCGCTTTTTCTTTGCAAAGCTCGCAAGATACTCTTCCGAGACCTCATCGTGCCGCGTCCACATCTTAAAGGCATCGAAGTACGTGATGCCGGTCGGGATGTTCTTCTCATTATCGGCCATGAAAAACGAGGCTGCCGAGAACAATATTGATGCGGCCCAATTGTTGGTGGCGAGATGTTGAGGAAAAGATTGATTTATCTCCTCACAATGGGTCTGCGACTTCGGTTTTCCGCCCTGAAGTATCTCAGGGAAGTAATCCGCTGCCGGAGGAGAGATTATCTGCCCCTTGGCATTCTTTACCCCGAACACTACCTGACCGTGCTGGAACTCGTTCCCGCTGTCCATGTAGATTATCGGACCCTTCGTCATACGGAAGTACTGGTCCATGCAGAGCCTTGCCGCATGGTTGTCCACCGTCCCGATCAGTACCTTTATCTGCCTGTACGGGTAATGGTAAAACAGCGATTCTATATCCTCTGCATTTTCGATGTAAAAAGGCGAATAGGATATTTCGAGCCCGTACATGTCGTTGAATATCTCAGACAGCACGCAGGCCTTGTTTCGCGAAATGTCACAGGGCATAAAAGGCTGTCTGGATGTATTCTTGGCCTCTACTTGGTCTCCGTCACAGATCACGAGGTGATATTCATTCAAAGGTTTTCCGGCCAGGAACTGGCAAAACCTCGTGAGAAAAGCACCGCCTGTTCCTCCGGTGCCTACGACAACTATGTTTAAGTACATGACTTAAACCCCCTTTCTTTAGCAGAAAAGGCCGTTATACAACGGCCCTCTCCTTATCAAATGAATCCTGCAACACCACTACAGGCTTCATCATTGCCTTTACCTCCGCTTCGCTTACAGGCTCGTGCTTCCCGTAATAATCATCGAGAAAGTCGACTGTCCTGATCCTTGCGAAGCCTCCGCCGGATCCCGCACGGAAGTTAAAGATCGAAAACTCCTCGCGGAACTCGGTAGCGGGCATATATGATCCCCACACTCCGTAAACGCGCGTCCCCAGCTCATCGTTATCATCTATTGCCGAGAACTGTGCCCTCATCAGATGATGTGAGTGGATCTCGGCAACGAACAGATACTTTGATGCCAGCTCATACCACCTGTCGGAATAGGTGATGTCGCATCTGGCAAAAGATACTGTCTGCTGCGGGATGAAGAAGATGAACTTCTTCGTCTCGGGATCGTAGAACAGGTTCACGGCTGCCTCGACGGGGATCTTTGCCATCTCCTTAAAGAAAGCCAGGATCTTCGTCCAGATGTTCGCCGGGACCTTCGGGAGGAAGTATCTGAAGTCGCTCTCCTCATGGTATCCGAAAGCCCTGCCCTCTTCTACCTTGAAGCGGCCGACAGGAGTTTTCTCCACCCTGAATCTTGTCCCATCCTCGTCCGTATACCTGCAAAGACCGTATTCGCGGTCTTTGAGGTAGTTCATGTAATCGGACTCGGAGGTAAACTCCGGGATATCGGCTCCCTTTGAAGCTCCCTGCAGCCTGCATACGATGAGGCGGTTTTTCTCGTCCCAGAAGAACGATGCCGTCGTCTTCGAAACCTCAGGATGCTGGGGAGTGAGCCAGCTAAACAGATCATCCTCGGTGACTTCCTTCTTGCCCCCGAACATATCGGGAGAGAGCGGGATGTGTCTCAACAGGAGCGAGAGCTGCGTGTTCTCGACACTGTAGAGAGTCACCTTTGGTGCCGCTGCCTTTAACGTGCCCCGGCTCGTGGGGAAGATCACGTAGTGGTCGCCGTCCTTACGCGCAATGAGCTTGACCTTGTATTCCTTCTCAAGGTCGATAAGGATTTCTGCGACCGAGACCTTGCCATCGTCCGCGTCTGCATCGTCCCCGCCATCGTCTACAACGACTTCTTCCGTGTTGAATGGCTTTTCCTCTTCCTGCTCTCCGGAATACTCCTTTATCTGGCCGCCGAAGAAACAGTAGCGGAAAGGAAGCTCAATATCTTCGAGGTCTTCCTGCTGCGGGCAAACATATGCTACCTTGGCTTTCTTGTCGCATATGAGCGTTGATCCCTCAAATACGGGATACTGCTTGGCAAAGGTTTTTACCGAGTCGTCTACGGTTCCCGAACCGGGCATTGTAAATTCCCTGTAGCGGATATCCCAGCCGTCAAGCGAGTCGGGCTTCGTCTTTGAATAGCTCGTTACGTAGACCTCGAGCGTACTGCCGGTATCCCTCTTGCCGCCCGTGGTCTTATTTACTATCTCGACCATGCTTACGGGGCAGTTTAAGATTTCGGCTGCTGCCTCCTTAACCTTGTCTTCCTCAACCTCGCCGATGCCCTCAAGAACGATCTCCTTAAACCCTGTATAGATCTGTACAGGGTAACGGTACTTAAAAACGGGCTTGGTTGCGCTCGCTTTCTTCTCGGTGGTCTTGGTCTCTTTCTTTTCCTCTTTTTTTGTCTCCTGCTTCAGTGTGAGGTCACTGAACAAATCGAACTGCATCATTTACAGTTCCCCCTTTCAAATTTTTTCTAACCTAATAACTCATCAAAGCTTCCTGCCGGTACCAGCAGGCTTTCATCGAACGTCTCTGCCTTAGTCATCCTCAGGTACAGCTCGTCGATCGATTCGATCATAGCGTTCTCACCCTGATGCCATAGATGATTATTCGTCTTGGCAGAGAAGAACATCCATAACACCTTGTTAAGATCGCAAGGCGTCAGGATATCGGGCAGCGCCGTGTTTCCCCAGCAGATTGAACCGCTTCCTGCTGCCACGTTGCCGTAAGGATAATTGAATACCTCTGTTTTTTCAGAGATCGTTTCAAAATCCTCTTTTACGGCAAATATCGCGCTTCCTGTCATGCGGCTTTGCAGCACCGTTGCACGAAACAGGATGTTCGGGTAGCATATGTTCAGATCCTGGTCGAGGAAATTGGCGTACCGCTTTCCTCCCGGAACGAATATGACGGCTTCATATGTCGCCTCATCGTCCCACCTGATCGAGACCGTATGCTCCGGCAGCTTTGGGATGTGGATCCTTTCGGTAAATATCTCCTTGTCGTTGACGATCGAAAGGAAATCATCATACCGAAGCACTTTCTGGGTTACCACCCCGTTCTTTTCTATCAGCTCCATCGTGACTGTTTTCTGGTCTTCGAGGTTGATGGTGCTGATGAGCAAATTATGACCTTCCACTGAAAGGTCACCCCCTTTCATTTACCGCAGGCTATAATGCCCTGCGGCGTTTTGTAGCATCGCAGACACGCTTCTTCTGCCCGAAACGATAGAGTATTCTCTCGGCCTTACGGTTGCTATGGTCCTTCAGTTCAAGGGCCTCTGCGATAAGGTCGGGATCGAACATCTCAAAGAGATCTTCATAAGGTATCTCCTTGCGAAGCTCCATGGCCTCTTTGTCCGTCTTTTTTGAGCGGATGAGCTTTACCCAGCCAAAAGCCTTTTTCCCGTATTCGGCAAAGGCATTGGCAAACTCGTTCATCTGGCGGATGACGTTTTCAAGCTTCATGCGTCACCCCTCCTCTAACGGAACGAGGCTCACCGAATACCATATGCAGTCTTCGTGCTGATCTAAGATCCAGCACTCCAACTCATACTGCCTCTGCTCTTCTTTCGAGTAGATGCCACCTTCCCGGTAAGGAAAGGACTTCTCGATTTCGGTGCCGTCTGCATACTTGGCACTTACAATCCACTTCATCAAGATCACTCTCCTTTAGACAACCGTACGGATAACGCCTGTCTTGTGGATCTGTCTGATGATCTTCTCGTCAAGGCCGTAGCAGGTTTCCCTTGCTACCATGATCTTGACTCGGATCTTCTTGCACCTTCTTGCCTCTGTCATTCCAAGAGGCATCCCCTTTTTTATGCTTTCGTTCTTCATTTTTAGCCCTCCTTTGGCTTAAAGAACCGCCAAAAAATAAAGGACTCCCTTTAGAGGAAGTCCCTTATAAATTGGCAACTATGAGTATAAAAAGATATACTACCCCCGTTAAGATCTGCAGCCACCCAAAATGGTGGTCTTAGAAAACGCCCATAGATTGCAGCTCAAAATCGACAAATAGTATACTGAAATTATCACCTGTTTTCCGCTCGTAAGCAATAGGTTTTTAGAAAAATTTATCAAACAATTTCGTGAGCCTCTCTCCAAGAGTCATATCTTCATCGTCATCATCCACGGGGGACTCGGAATCATCTTCATCGTCATCTTCATCGTCCATATGATGACCATAAATATCATCGGCAATTCCGCCCATCGCTCTAACAAATTTAGAAATGATCTCATTAACAAGAAAACCATGCCAGGACGGATCCGAAGAAGCCACATAGCCCCCCTCTTCACACCCGCTCCACTTGTTTATAATATCCAGCCAATAATCAGGCGTAAAACCGTACTTTGAAGGATATTCCATTGCTAATTCGTAGGTGGCGCAGAATGATTTGCATAGTTCAAGAGAATACCCGGTACGCTCATGATATTCCCAAATAAGTTCGTCCAGACGCCAAGCGTCATTAATAAAATGATATATAGAATCCACCAACTCTTCCTTTTTTTCTCGCTCGTTCACAAGCTGTATAATATCGAGATACTCGTCTGCGGGCATCATATCTTTAAGACGCACTCCGTCTATCACAAGAGCAGGGAGGCGGTCACGAATGTCGTAAGCAGTCGTCCATACGTCCGGGGCCTCGGTCCAGGGAATTGTCACGTTTCTGAAATCCGGTCCGCAAACCCATTCGTCGGAGCCGGAAGGAATCTTGGGGATACGAAACGGATTGATGCCTTTATGCCTGTACTCATAGGTTATCAACGGCTTGTGGCTGCGCTCGCGGTCAATGGCGTCGAGCCACTTTTCGTAGATATTCTCGATGGCTTCAACATCTATATCGAGTTCGTCGAGGCAAGAGATCAGGTCTTCCATTCGTTTAGGATATCGCGGCATATGCTCCTTGTTAGCCCACCCCTGGACACTGCGCAGGATATTCTCTTCCTTACTGTCCGGTGTAGAATATTTTTTCATCTCGAGGGCAATGGACTTGTTGTTGCCATAACTTTTGATCGCTGCTGCCACTGCTTCGTTAAGTTCAGCCTTCAGCGCTGATGAGGTCTTCAGTTCAAGGGCGTCATTCATTTCTTTTTGCATATTTTCCTTCTCCTTTGTGGGTGATATTTGCTGTTACAAGGAGCATTTTATCTATCATAAAACGAGATATGGGGCTCCATTTCGTCATTTCATCTTAAAAAATGCCGATTTTTATGATCCTCATCTCTACAGATGATTATCTTCGAATATCGTTCGTAAGCAAGGCTCATTTTCCAAGCGCCATTTCGCACTTTTGTACTATTTTTCGTAGTACGCTCACAGTTCTCCCCCTGCTCCTCTTCCCTATCCTGCTGCCCCGCTTTGACAATCCGCCGCCCTGCGCCTTATAATATGTCCGTAACCCGTCTGCCGTTCATGGCACACCAACGGAGGAATTCAAATTATGAAAAAGATCTCAAGACTTCTCATACTCGTGATGATATTATCGCTCCTTGCAGGCGCCGTTCCGGTGCAGGCCGCAAGCATCAAGCTCAGCAAGTCATGGGCGACACTCGAAAAGGACGCAACGCTCACCCTGAAGCTGACCAACGCCACAGATACCGTCAAATGGACCACGAGCGACAAAAAGGTCGCAACCGTCTCCAAGAAGGGAAAGATAACGGCCAAAGCAGAGGGAACGGCCGTTATAATCGCCGAGCATAAAGGCAAGAAATACAGCTGCACCGTTGCCGTGATCGACAGCAATGACAGTGTACTTACAGAGAACACCGTTATCGTGGACAATGACTACATCACAGCCACATTCGAGGGTGCCGAGACCAGGAAGATCGGAGGCACCGATTATTTCCTGATGTCTGTATATGTGACGAATAAGTCAGATATTGAAATAGCTATAGATGCCGATAATGTCACTGTCAATGACGAGATGCACTACATGCCGTTAGGCAACAGCATCATCCTGCCCCGCAAATCGGCCCGCATGACGTTCCAGATCTCCTTATCCAACCTTAGCATCAATAAGACGAGCGAGATCAAGAAAGTAGAGTTCGACCTGCTCATAAAGAAGGAATCAAATTACAAGAAGCTCGCCACGGAAAAAGCTATCCGCCTTGATTTCTGATCACGGAACGGCTGAAGCACAAATAAATTAAACAGCATCATACCTCACGGGAATCCTTCCGTGGGGTTTTTTATGCCCCGGAGAGGGAATAAACGATAGCGAGAAATGAAGGAGAGGCAGCAGGCAGGCTCACGGCAGCAGGCCAACGGGAGAACTCTCGGCGTACTACGAAAAGTAGTACAAAATAGCGAAAAACAGGCAATAAAAAAGGAGCCCGGCAAAGCCAGACTCCAAAGAACTGATCATGCCTGAGATCCTTACATCCCGTAATCGGCATAATCAAAACGGCGGTCTTCGCCGGGTGAGCCGCGATAACCGAGCTCGTCGAGTGCATCTTCAAGGCACAAACCGATCCTTGTCGATCCGCAATGAGGACACTGATAATCATATTCCTCATATGCCTCACCACAGCAAAATTTCGTGACCCGCTTCTTTTCACCCATAAAAGGCTTTCCGCAATTAAGACACGATCCTCTTTTCATGTCTTCCCCTTTCTTTATCGAACGATATGTTCGTCCCCTTCCTTGCCGGAGATGGCGGCTGAAAACAGATACTGAAACAATATCATGTCCGCGTTCATTATCGCCTTCTCCAGCGCCGCTATGGCCACGGACCTTGGCTTCTCGGATCTTATCCCGGGACTGCCAAGGCCGTAGAGGTATTCCGCGGCTGCTCTTATCTTCTTGCTCATGATGAGCCCCCTTTCATGCCGGTAAAGGCAGCGGCTGCCACGCTATTACATCGATCGCGTAGTCCATCCTGTCGGGCTCGTTGTTTCCGTACTCCGCGAGGAGATCGGCACAAGTTACCGAATACCAGTACCAGCTGCCGTCATAGTAGATACCCGTCGCCACGAACTTCTTGCCTTTGATATGGCTGTAATATGCCGGTGGGTCATTATTGACCCACGTGATATTTACAGGCACAAGTTCTTCGGGCAGACGGTTCTCAACCAAAACCCATTTGTTTGCCATAAAAAACCTCCTAAAACAACGATAACTGCTTCGGAGCATTGTCCTCTTTGCGGAATCGTTCCTCATATTCGCGGACGGTTATACCTTTCTTAAAAGGACGATCCTCTCCTATCTGCTCCTGTAACGACCTCAGTTCCGCCCATATCTGGGGCATCTCGTGGTACATATACCTGAGCTCGTCAAGGTTTTTGTTGACGCAGAATTTGCAGGAAATTCTCTTCAACCGGCCTTCATCGTAAAGGTCAACGGAGGTCTCGTCTGCAGGATCCGCTCTCCAAAACCATCCGTGTTCGTGGCAATATTGCAGGCAGTCCGCCTCTGAATAACCCCACTCAATAAGAGGATAGATCTGGACTCGTTCTCCGTCCCTTCGCCTCTTCATTCTGGACTTTTCATTGTTCGCGATTCCTACATATTCCACGATCGCATGACCTTCGTACTTCTTGTATGCCTCCCGGAGAGCTGCTATTTTCAGCCCTGTGCCGTACCTTAGCGGTCCCCCGCAGAAGCCATACCCGTAGATTTTTTGCTCATCTCCGTTCTCATCATGGACAGTCCTTTCCTTGTGTAACATATAATAAAGGAAAGACTCCTTAGACCGTACCGTTGTAAACTTGATTCCCTTGGATCTGACAAATGCTTCCATTTTCTTAGCATTTGCCTCGATGCAAGGGAAATCCATGCCACTTTCATAATATAGAACTTCATCGATCGGGTATTCGAGCTCGATGCAATGTAAAAGCATACAAGTCGAGTCTCTGCCTCCCGAATAAGAAAGAATATACTTCATGCCAACCACTTGCCAAAATCTAATCTTGGTTCGTGGATAAAGAGCGCCCCGGGCGTTTTTTAGCCTACTTTAATGCCCACAACTTAGCCAACCCGTTGCTGTGCGGTATTGGAACGCTTTATCAGCGCTTGTTTTGTTTCTCTTCAGGCAACCGGCTCCTCTTGCCTTTTTGGTCACGTGCTTACATCACTTTAGGTCACGTGAAACCTCGGTCTACCGAGGATTTTAGGCATTTTCTCCTTTCGCAAAACTCTGCTTTAAGTTAAAAAAAGTCTCTGTTACTATACTATCCGTAATCTGATCCACAAAATACGCTCTGCGGCATCCTTCTCCAACATCCTCCGTTTCGGGCTCAAGCTGGAAATCTTTCTGAAGATCAGTAAAAATATCGGCGATGGCGTCATCGAGACGTTGTTTGATAACCTGCTTAATCATTTAAAGCACCCCTTTCAATCGTTCCATCCCATCAGGTCATTATATTTTGCCTGCGCCTGAAGGAATTCCGCGTAAAGCTCGTCCTCTGTCGGTCGTTTGCTTGTATCTTCTCTTACGAAGACGATATCTCCATATCTGCCTTCTTCAAGTGCTCTTTCCACGCTTCTTGATGATCCGCGGATGAGTCCGTAATTTCTTTCTTCGTCACTACTCATGTGGCACCTCCCGAAAAAGCCTTGATCGGAACGATATCGGGGATCAGATCAGCAGTTCCGGTTCCGTACATGAAGTTTACTGCATCAAAAACCGCCTTGCTGACATCTCGTCCGTACTTCGCCTTACTCTCCGAATACGGCATCATTCCGCCGTCTTCATCTCGGAAATCAATCCCGTCGTGGCTATACGAATTAAGATACAGATAAGCGTCTGTGTCATCGGGTAACGTGTCATCATTGCTTCCGTTACCCAAAAAGACGCTTAAAAACTTTCCGCACTCGGGAACATAGATCAAAATACCTTCATGCGGTCCGGCAAACGTCTTAAGCTTTGCCTCGGCAGCCTTACGGCTTAACAACTTGCTCATAAATCGAGCCCCCTTTCTTCTATCGGGGCAGCTCGTCACTGCCCCATATCGCGGATCATACGATCCATACTAAACTGTCTCCGCGCCTCACTCTTAAGACCTGGCTTTTACGAACTCATGATAAGCCTTCATATATGCATATGAGTCTTTAAAGAGGCTCGTAACCGCCGAATAGAGCTTCGGCTCAAATTCCTTTGCAACTTCAAGCTCATGCCGAAAGTCACGACCAAACGGGCAACCACAACATCCGGTGCGGGCAAGTCCGTATTCTGTATAGCATCGGCTGTGCGTTACATCGCATGCCTTACAGTATTCTTCCTTATCCCCATTCAGATACCACCAAACAGGCCTGTATTCATCATATTCCCCGTATGGCGCGTCCTTACTGCCAAAACAGCTCTTGTAAGCCGTACTTCTGGTTCCACCCTCTGCTTTTCTCACTCCAAAAACGCTCAGATCCACTTTGTTTGTATTGATGATATTGTGGATCACGCTCTTCTTGGCATGGTAGCAACACTTACTGGATATCTTAAATGCCGGAGGATTTTCTATCATAAATTCCTTCAGCATTTTGTTGTTATCGATATTCAAGCGTTTGTTGTCGTACATATTGCACCACCATGCAATAGCGGATTTGCATTTGGGATAGAGCCTGATCAGATCCTCATACTTACCATCCACCCAGTTGAAGCCGTGCTTCTGAAGGCGGGCGATATATTCGGACGCCCTTTTATTAAGAAAAGGCTGACCAAACTTTTTGACAGCTAACGGAACCGGCATTTTAGGTCGGATCTTAGTGATGGTGATTCCGTATTTCTTTTCAAGGAAAGCGAGATGATCTTTTGTCGCCTGATACTCCAAGCCCGTGTTGATCCACACGTACTTGATCTTCTTTTCCTTGTCTGCTTTGGAGCAGATATCTAAAACTACATCACTATCGGATCCGCCCGATATAGTTGCCAGAACTTTTTTGTAAGGACGGTTGATGATGGTCCATGCCCTCACAAAATTGTCTACGACGGTCATGTTATGGGGAAAGCCCTCCATAGCATCGAAGACAGTTCCACTTTCGTTTACAGTCGCCGCACTGTTGTTTTCGCCTGTCCAAAGCATAAGACTCTGGTCCATGACGAAAAGCGAGATTTAACTCGAAGAATTAAACTTATCGATTGAGGTTAAAGAACAACCTTCCTTCATCGTGGGTTTCTCCGCGCGACACACCAATACCAGCAATGGACACCAAAGTCCGTCCGACGCAATTTTCGGCCACTATGCGGTATGTCTATCCGTAATCTGGCTAGACCTCACTTACCTCCTTTGCGGTAATATGGCGACTGCATGACACCTTGTAATCCCTGGTGTCCTTTCGAGCCATCTTCTGCTCTCGCTGCATCCGTTTTACCTCTTCCCTGTTGATAGGCGCAGCCGGATCGGCTAACGAAGGCTGAAGATAGATCTTTTTGAAGCTCGCGCGTCCGTTTTCGTACCCGCGCAAAGTCTTCTTTTGTTTTCTTTGCGTTCTGTTCATAAGACTAAACCTTTCGGCTCAGCAACTCGCTCATAATTTGAGCCCCCTTTCTGTAAATTTGCGGCAATAAAAAAGACATCCCGCAAGGATGCCTTATTGCCAACTTCAGTATAAAAATGCATATACTATCCCCGTCTAAATCTGCAGCCACTTCGAAGGTGGTCTTAGAAAACGCTCATAAGTTGCAGCACAGAAACGACAAAAAATAGTATGCTTTTATTTTAATTGGTATCGGTCTCGTAAGCAATACCTTCTTCAGCTTCATTTGCTGGGAAAAAGTGTAATGAACAGTAAAGAATAGTAAATAACCGCAAAAATTCGTAAAAACTGCCACGCAATAGTAAAAAACACGAAAACATGATAACAAGAAAATGCGGTCTGCCTAATGTAGCAGGCCGCTTTCAAGCAGTATTCAAGCCTTTTCTGCACAGGATCCTGTCAGTCTCAGACTCTCCGCAAATGCCCGGTATTTCCTTGCCACCTGCTCGTACTCCTCTGCCTTTTCGACGGTCAGTCGCCTGATGGCCGATATGTTCTGCTCTGCATCGTTTGTCCGGAAATACAGTATCCGTTTTCTACGGTCAAGCTCAAATATGTCACTTGCGGTATCGGTTAATCGATGGAGGGTACCGTCAGTCAGATAGATCTTTGCTATATCGCGATGCTGCGATACTCTGATAATATCTATGCGGACTTCCGTGACCTTGATGGCCCCGTTTTCAGATATTTTATACTCCCATGCCGGAATGCCCTTTCCTACAACCTCAGTGTCTTTTTTGTTTCTCATCCCAGTTCTCCCTTCTTCTCATTTAAAATATATCACGAACGACCCGGAGAAACCAATAAAAAAGAGCCCACCCGTATAGGATGAGCTCATAATAAGCTAAACTACCAGATTATATCAACCCCTTCGTAACGAGGGATAATGGAATCTCTCGTTATAATGGCCATATGCTCAGTAATTGCCTGAGCAATAATAAGTCTGTCAAAGGGATCGCTATGGATGGGCTGTAAATTCTGAATTAAATCCAAGTGCTCTGGCCTAATTGGAAGAATCCCTATCTTATATTTCTCACATTTTTCCGCAATGTCGCTAATTGAATAGGATAATTTAAGTTTCCCAATCGATTTTTTTATTGCGATCTCCCAAAGCGAAGCAATGCTGACACAGATTTCCTTTCCGCTTTTCAACTCTTTCTTGGCACTTGCAGATAACTCCGCACTATCCGATAATAACCACAACAAAACATGCGTGTCTATTATTACCATTACATATACTCCTTAAAACAATCTGGGGTCTCGTCAAAATCGTCAGCCATATAAATCAGACCACCCTTTAACTCATCAAAGATAATATTGCTCTTCTTTCTATCATCTTTTGCCTTGAGGAATTGAATAAAATCCAATACCTCCGCCACACTTGCTTCAGACAAACCCATTGCTGCTTCGTCCAATTTTGAATAAGCCATATTATCACCCCTTTCAACAATAGATTTTCCTTCACTATCATAATAACATCAAAACACACTTTTTTCAACGACAAATGGGTGCCTGCGTCGCCATAAGCCCTGTTATCTAATGTGTTTTGCCCGATAAATCAGTGAACCATGTTGGAGCTGCAGGTCATCAGCGCACCGTTCAGCAGAACCGGCACGAAAATGGTAAATCCCTGCTTTTCAGCCAATACAAAGGGCTTATCGTACACCTCACCCTCGCCGTAATCGGTATCGATCTCGTCGCCGGGCCTAAGATCAAGTATATCTACCCGCCCGCGATCCTTTGTCGATGCGGATTCCAGCTCGAAGAGTGCGAAAAGCTCCGCCTCATCAGTGATCCCCATATCATCCATCAGTTCATATATCTCTTTTCTGGACATATTGGGGAAAATGCTCTTCAGCGAAACGTCCTTTTCATCGTTAACGATGTGCCAGAAAAACTCACCGGTATGAAAAGTAAATCGGAAGAGCGCGATGATCGTAACAAATACTGCTCCCGACAGTATGTACCACTCTTTTATTGCCAGCTGGGGTTCTTCAATGAACCACTTGGCGCAGATGATAACAACGGTTATCCATGCAGCGGCCAAAACCGCGTGCTTTAAAATTGTAAATGCCTTCATAGGCTTTACCCCCTTTCATGATACAAGAGCTATTAATGCTCCTGCAAAGACATATGCGACCCCTAATCCTCCCGCGAATACCGCAACGATATGTGCGAGTGTGTTTGCCGCCTTCTCTTTGTAACTGTCTCCTTTCATGAACCATGCAAAAAGCGCTATGACCACAAGGAGAACCCCTTTGATCGCTGGCGGTATTTCCGGCGTAAGTGCGATTATCATGGATGCGCAAAAGCACACCCCTTCAATTGCTATGCTCATATTGAGCCCCCTTTCTTTGTTATCGCGTACTGGCATAATCTAACCACTGAAGGTTCGTCTGGATATCCCTGAACTCTTCCGCTGTCAAGCACTGCGTTGTGCTGCCGGCATAGAGCGATCTGGAGAACCAGGCATCGGCATCCTCTTTCGTTGAAGCGAGGCAGAGAACAAAGCCGCGCTCGTTCGAAAAGGCATTATCCGCATCTGTAAGGAACGGGAAAATGAACTTCTTCTTCCCTCTTTCCTCGGCATAACTGATGTCTTTCTCGATCTCCTTGCTCGGCGTGAGCCGTCCGATCATGCCATTTGCAATACGGGACGAATGAAAAGCAAGATTCCCACAGATGCAGCCCATTGCCTCCATGGTGTCTTTGTCGGTATCCAAAGATTTAACCGTCCCGACATGCTCTCGGCCCCATTCTGACTGTCCTTCGTAGAAGTAACCCTGAAGGTAAATGCTTGCATATATGCCTTCCGAGCCTCCAAACTCCGGGTACGCGATAAGGTCATATTCATAGTTCGATATGACCGCAGGCTTCCTCTCATAATTGCTGGAGGAAAAATAATCGAGGGAGATATCCTTCCCCTCGAACTCGAATGAATAGCCAAGCCTGCCTTCTTCCTTGGCTATCTTGAACAGTAACTCCAAGTACTGTTCGGTTGTAATGCGCTTTATGCTCATACGCATTTCCCCTTTCTGATAAATCTGGCAATAAAAAAAGGCACTTACCAACTGGTGGTAAATGCCTTTTAAAATTGCAACTCATAGTATTTAGGCATACTATCCCCGTCTGAATCTGCAGCCTTCAATTTCGAAGGTCTTAGAAAACGGCCATAAATTGCGCCTCAAAATCGACAAAAATAGTATGGTTTAAGTTTAAGCGGTTTTCCCTTCGTAAGCAAGCCTTTTTATGCTGCAAAAGACCATTTTCCTCTTCCGGTATGGGAGAAGGGTCCCGACTGAAGGGTCTGCCTTACCTTTTCCCTCCAGTGCGGATTACTCTCAGCCTTTTTATGGCCCTCGATCTCTTTGTATATCTCATCGAGCGAGGACTCTTTGCCGAGTTTCCTCATGACGGCTGCCACAAGGTCCTTCCACGTTGCCATTGAGCTGTCCCGCACATCAAGCTTGTATTCGTGCGGGACAACGTAGGCGATCTCATATCCGGACGGCTTTTTAAAGACAGCGATCATCTCATGTGCCGTAAGCGCACGGTCCGATCTGTTGTAGGTATTCCCACTCCGGTCGGAAACGCAGTTATGCTGCACTTTTACGAAAAGCTGATGCAGCTCTGTCGGACGGATAAGATCAGCGATCATAGAATGATACTGCCCTTTTGACCTTACATCGCCAACGAGAACCACCTCAAAGCTTCCCGCCGGCATGGCATTGTATCCGCGCATGATCGCGTGATTTACCGCCTGCATCCCGCGCTTCCAATCCATTTCTTGGATGTCCTGTGCGATCTCTTCTGCCGTTCCGTGCCACATCCCGGTAGAATAGCGTACATTGTTTATGCCAGGATACGGTGGATGCAAAAAGCAGAGGTCTGCCGAGTAGAACTCATCCGGCAGCTCCACCTGATCATCAAGGATATTCATGGTGATTATATCCTTTCTCGCAGGTTCGGGATTAAGGTCTATGCCCTTATACGGGATCCCCATATCCTTGCAAAGATCGGATGTGGTTCCGCTTCCCGCAAAGATCTCCGCGACCGAGGCCGCATCGTACTTCCAGATGAAGAATGCAGGGATATATCCCGAGCAGTTGCCGCGGTAATAGGATGAACCCCACGGCCCACGGTTAGGGAATGACAGCACGGTGGTGTCATTAGCCGATACGATCTTAATTATCTCGTCTCTGTTCATCATGCCACCCCCTCTGCCTTTTCCTTCAGCTGCTCTTCGATCGCTGCAGCAAACTTCGCCGCAGTAGCCGAGATGGTATCGAGCGACATCTTCAGCTCACTGCAATCCGCATGCGCGGCCCATGAAGCTAAGTATTCAAAACTGTACTCTCCGGTTTCATAGCCGAGCAACGCGCATGTAAGGAATGCGGTTCCTTCCGCTTCTGTCTCGATCCTTGACTTTTCCCGCACCATCACGCTGTCATCATGCAATGTGGCATGTGTGATCTCATGCAGCGCGGTCTTCAGCGTTGCGAGCTGTGACATTCCTTCCTTTACCGCGATCCGCTTCTCGGTGCGATGGAAATACCCCTTTGCTCCCGATGTTATCTTTTCAAATCTGATGGGAACGGGAGATATTGCCTCCACAGCCTTAAGCACCTCGTCGAAATTCTCGACATCACCCTTAAGTTCACGGCAGATCTCGGGGATTTCCTCGCCCTCTGTCTGGGAGACGTCAAAGACATACGCGGTAGTATACGAAGTGTACTTTACCTCCTCATCCTCTCCGGTCTCCTCGTTAAGCACTACCCTCTTGCGCTGGATCGGTGCATAGATGAGGATCCCGTGTTCTCCCTTCTTAACACTGCGCCCGAGCTTCTTCCATGCATGAAATCCGGCCACATGTGTCGCCGTTGGCATCTGGGAAAAGATCAGGACCCGGTTGTTCACACTGTAATTGTGGAAGACCGCGCTGAACCGTAAATAGTTGAGGAAATTATCGGACGTGAAGACTCCGGCAACCCCTTCTTCCAACTTCTGTTTTAAAGCATTCATATCTGCCATAATATAGCCCCTTTCTAACAAAAAAAGGGTGCCGAAAAATCCGACACCCAAAACTAAAACCCCTTTCAACGCAGCTTAAATTGCCGCTGCTTTGCGCCTTTTCTCATAATTCCTGGCACTCTCGAAGATCTTCTCTTCGATATCGTAGTGGTACACGTTATCGGTAAGACGGTCTTCCGGCTGTACCTCGGCGGAATTTACCTCTCTTACCATCGGCAAAAATACATCCGCGCCATTTTTTGTACCTTCATCAGGCACCAGGATGCATTCATGGATGCTCGACGGCAGGATATAGAAGCTCTTGCCGATCTTTTCGGCCGCCTGGTCGAAGAAACCGGGGTAAGCCAATACAGCCGCTCCCTGTATCTTATCAGGCACAGAAGCAACGTACATCCTGTCGTCTGCTTCCATGGGGAGGATTCCCATCGTAGCGAGCATATCCGGTTCACCACCCATGAGCTCACAAAGGGTTTCGAACATACCCTTGATCTCGGCCGGTTTGTTCATCGGCGCAATCTCCATCGCATCCTCGAAGAGCTGTTTGGGAGTAACACCCATGCTCTCGAGCATCTGGTTTGTGACGAGGATCGAAGCACGTCCCTCATTGTCAGAGGACACAACAAATCGGCAAACCACCGCCATGTCCTCGAGCATCTGATGCGGAACCGTTTCAAGCAGCTCCTTATTCCTCTCAGCCGAAACAAGCTCCAACGCGATCTTCTCCTTCATCTTTGAGTAATCACAGAAGGAATCGATGTCAAAGTCCGGTCGCTGAGTGATACCGTTCGTAACAAACTCAGCGCCCTTTTCAACGACCTCGTCGTAGTCTCTGCCATCCTCAAGTGCCTTGAAAAACATCTCTATCGGGATGTTAACACCCACATTGCTTCCCACGGGTGAAGCTACTATCCCTTCATAGCTCTCATTGAGCTTTTTAACTTCCCTTATAGAGAGTTCAACTCCCGGAAGCTTATCTTTAAGGTCCTCGAAAAATCTTGCTTTGAAGCTCTCAAAAGAAGTTAAATAATCGGTGCCGTTGTTTGCAGTCTCAGCTGCGCATAATGTATTATTCATAAAATAATCCCCTTTCAAATCAATGTCCTTATAAAAGGACCTCTATCGTCGGACTCCACTTTGGATGTCCGGTTTCGAAACTCTGTGTGCTCCAAGGCACACCCCCTTTGCCGGTGATTTAAGGCTCACCGGCTAAAGCCTATCGTTATGTTCAGCAGAACGGAAGCTCATCGTCGAGCCCCGTCGGGATGTTCATGAATCCATCCCCGGGTGCTGCAGCGTTCGTCGATGCGGAACTGTTGCCTCCGCCTGACGCGCTCTTGCTCTCAGCGAACTCGATCTCCTCAACGATATGTACTGTTGAGTAAACCTTCTGGCCGTCCTTCCCGACATAATTGTCGTTCTGCTCACGGCCTACGAGAACTACCTTTGTACCCTTCTGGATGTACTTCTCGATAAATTCCGCTTGCTTTCCAAAAGCCGTCCAGTTAAAGAAATCGGCTTCGGGCTCGCCCTCACGCTTGAACTTACGATCTACAGCGATCGTCATCTTTGCTATAGCCATGGAATTCTGACCCTGCGTATAGCGAACTTCGGGGTCGCGGCACGCGCGACCAATCTGATAAGACTTATTCATAGCCTTATCCCCCTTTCATTTTAATTCGATGCGGGTGTCCTGCTCTAAATGAGCCCACTCGCAATCCTTTCCCGCCTCAGACTGGAGAAATTCCTTGATCTTCGTCTTGTCAGGAGAAGAAGTTACCTTTGTGTTGATGAAATCGAACGGTATTTCGTTTTCATTCGAGATCACAACGTGTGCCGGGTTGTTTCTCAGCCCCCATGTGAAGAGCTCCGTTTTGACGGTCTTCTTATCAAGTACAAGCATTGCCGTATGTACTCTTTCAGTAAGCCAGTCACGGTTCTTGGTAAGCGCTGCCCGACGCTTTGCCAAACGCTCTTCCTCGGCCTTGATAGCCGCGATGTCGGCTTCAAGGTTACGGATTATGCACCCGTAACCTTCCGCCTTCACCTCGAATTCACCCTCAACTGCTTCGATAGTGTCGTTAAGGCACTGATCATCAGCATCACTTTCCAGGAGCATGTCCTGAAGCTGGAGCAGTACTCCGGTGAGCTCATACAGGCTACTCAATTAGTGGCGACCTGACCTTCCGCGGGCTTTTTGGGTGCGGATTTTGCTACTGTATCCTTCAGCTTGAGGTAATCCTCAAATCGAAGGTTCTCGAGCTTTCCTCCGCAATACGACCATGAAGGTCTTGCGCATACCTGCTGGAGAGAAATTCCCTTCTCCTCCATCTCCCTAAGGAGGCCTGTTACATAAGCCTGAGCCATATCGCCTATGTCCTTTACGGGTAACTTGGGATCGATCGGACTCTCAGCGGTCTTCTTGGGAGCGGGCGCAGGTGCCTGTGCAGGTGTCTGAGCAGGTGTCTGAGCAAGTGTTGCCTGCTGCTTTGCGGCAGGCGCACCAGCGGGCTTTGAAGTCTGCGCCGAGGGCTGTGCGGGTCTTCCGGCCTGTGCTGCCTTGGGCTCATCCTCCGTTTCGGGAAGATCCTCGTTGTTATAGACACGAAGACCCAATCCGAACATGGCGAGGTTCTTAACAAGGCATCTCATGATCGCCTTGTTGATGTCCGTCGCCGTCGCTGCCTGGACCGTAACGGTCTTGTCCTTGCCATAGGCAGTGTAATGAGCCTCATACGGCTCTGCCTTCATGGCACGGTTGCTGCCGTCCATTACGGGGAGCCACATAAGATGTGTCACGCCGTTAATGGTGACCTCCGTGAACACGTAATAGCCTGTTGCAGGGTCATACGTGTACGGCATGCCGTCCTCGTTAAAGATAATGCGGTAGGAAACCTCATCATCCTCGCCGAGGCACTTGCAAAGCTCGGCCCATGCCCTTGCCCAAGAAAGGTAATTAAGACTTCCCTTCTGCTCAACTGCGCCGGACAGATCCAGATTGTAAAGTCTCTCAAAGAGATCCTTTAAATCCTTCCTGTTACCGGACGGCTTAAGCTCCGGAACGGTCTCATCCACCTTGGCAGCTGTAATCGCCTCTATCGGCTCAGCCACATTGGCAGGCTTCTCTGCGCTCTTCTTCTTGCGCACCTTCTTCTCCGACTCTTCAGCCGGAATTTCGGTAGCATTTGTTTCGGGATCTGCTACCAACTGATCCACATGGAGATCCTCCATATAGAACCCCTTTCTCGCAACGTTGTTGCGATAAGCCACGGAACCGTCATTCTTTCAGGCAAAAAAACAAGACCTGTAAGGGAGCGATGCTCTTTATCAGCACCGGCTGTTACACGTCTTTAATGTCTGAATGGTATGAAATTGTTCCAACTACAGTATAAAAAGATATACTATCCCCGTCTAAAACTGCAGCCACCCAAAAATGGTGGTCTTAGAAAACGCCCGTAAGTTGCGGCTCAAAATCGACAAAAATAGTATGATTTAAGTGTAAGCGGTTATTCCTTCGTAAGCAAGTGTTTTTTTAAAAAAAATAGGAATTTATTCGTAAGGCTCCCGTGATTTCATAACCTTCCCATATTCCTCCGCAAAACGCTCCTTTACTTCAGCGACCATGGCATTGAACTCATCATCGTCTATCTCGTCGACATCAAAGTCCAGATCGTCTTCATCGTAACTAGAGAAGTTCTCCTCCATGCAGGTATCAATCTGATCTAAAAATTCTTCCAGAGTCGGTACTCCGCCAACCGGATCGTTGATATATCTTTGTTTGGTTCCGGAGTCAAATTGCGGCTTGTAAAAGTCCAACTCGGCCAGCCAGTAATCCTCCTGCTCCGAAACATATTCCTGTAAAGTCATGCATTTCCTTTCCGCGAATCAATTCTTCGCTATATCTCGTAACCGCCATTCTTCGGCTCCACGGCAAAAACCTTGTCGGTCGGGTAAACAGCTGTCTTATCTGCATTTGGCTTAAGATATCCGTCTGCGATCAGCTTATCAATGATCCTCTCATCAAACGTCCATGAAGGGTCGTCAGTATTCCTATACGTTGACCTGGGATTCTTGTATAAAGAGAACTTAATCCCGAGAACCTTCAGGCTTTCCCTGTCGAGCTGCCTCTTGCACCACTGGTACTGAGATCCGATATTGGTGAAGGCCCACTTGTTCTCTTCACTGTCGAGATTATTTATGGCAAGATGAATGATCACCCATTTCTTTGATTCGGGAGTATGTTCCCTGAACGCATCAAGAATGCGGTCATACTCAAAGAGATCATCACTTGCAAGGTATGATCTGTTGTAGGGGTTTAATCTCCGTCCTGTCGTGTTGGCGCCTAAGATATCTTCACCGGGGAACAGGTTCAGCTCAGAAGCTCTTCGCGCTATCAGCGGGAGCATGCACGTAGGAAGAGGGGATCTGAAGATGGGTTTGGGATCCTCACGTGTGTCGGAAGGCACAAAGACATAGTTACGCTGTATGATCAGGTGCTTATCGAACTCCTGGGCATACTCCTCCCCTATCCTCTTAGCAATGACGTTAAATTTGGTATATGCCAGCACTTCAAAGCGGCCCAGATATTCCGGTGCTTCGAATTGATCAACATCGCCCCAGCTAAGTTTAAAAACATCCGCGATTTCCCCATTACGCGGCAGACGACCATCCGACCTGGGAGGCGGCGGTACGAATGTGTCGTCAACGAAAAAACCCTTCCGTTTAGACATTTGTTACTACCCCTTACACATAAAAAACAAAACACGGCGCTCCTCCACGTAAGAAGGACCGCCGTAGCGTTGTTCGGAAACTATCAGCCGATGAGTGTTCACCAGCCGCCCCATTTAAAAACCTCTTCCGTGAACTAATGTTATCACAGTATCGAATAATTATTCAAGTATCGATACATCTTTTCTTGAATAATTTTTTCGCGATATGGTCCAAAATTCGCTTAATTCAGATGGTCTCCTCCATAGTCACTGGAGCGCATCTTGTCAGGGTCTGCATAAACGATGAACACATCACCGCCGTACAGCCTGAAGGTGGTTCTGTTCGCATCCGTAAAGTCCTTTGTGCCGGTGCTGCGCCCCATGGATTCCATAAGGAACATATTGCAAAGACCGCTGGCAGCCCCTACTTCGTTCGAGTAGGACATGATCTTGTTTCCGGCCTTATCAAAACAGGAGATATCGAAGTTCACGATGATATATCCGTCCTTATACCAGAATGGCTCCTTGTATGTGACAGACCCCTTGTCGCTGACATATCGGTCAAGGTCAAAGGTCGCAGCGCAAGCATGGAATTCAGGAAGCGAATATGAGAAATACCAGCTCTGCTTATACTTCGTAATCTCGTCCTGAGACTTCGTCCCATTAAGGCCCTTCGTTACCATGCGCTTTGCATATGCCTGGTTCGAGAAGGTCTTAAAGAGATTGTTCGAGATCATTCCGCCGTAAGCATAAAGGTTTCCCTTTGTTCCCGACCATGTGGAATAGGTCTTTCCAAGCAGCCTTGCAGTGTCTTTCAGCTCGTCCTTATCAATCCCGAGTTCCGGATCGGCTGCGTAGCCCTGCTTGACATTCGCCATATCGACATCCCCGCCTATCTTGATAAGCGACTTTGTCTTTCCGTCTATCTTATCGGTATAGTAGAGGTTTACCTTTGTCCTGTTCTCGCCGTTCGCATCTACCCAGTAGAACGTGGGCGTAATCTTTATCACGGATGCCGGATCGGCCATGGCTGCCGATACGGTATCGAATTTGAAGTTCCACTTGTATCCGGCCTTAAGGATTCCCAAATTCTTAAACTTCGGATTTCCGCCGGACAGGATCGGCACAGAATACTTTGCAAGCCTTCCGGTAAGGATACCCAGCTCGTTCCTTGCACCTGCCGTATAATAATATCTCTTGTTCTTATCAAAGACATCCGCGAGCGTTCCGTCCGCGTACTTATCCGGGCTGCCGTACTTTAACGTAGTCCCGAGCCTGAACACATCGGTCCATTCCTTACTCTCGCCGATATCGTAGAGAGTAAAGCCGTAGATCTTACCCGTTACCTGCACGGAATCCTCTGCAGTTGCGGCTCTTGAAGTCAGGTTGAGGTTTGCATAGTCCTCATCACGGCTTGTTTCGGTGCCATTGCAGGCCACGGACTTAAACTCCATATCATAGGTTCCCTCTTTAACCCATTCGGGAAGATAGAACCTGAGCTTCATCGTATCGCTGTAAAATGCGCCCCATGTATCCGCCTTAAAGAGGACATCGTTCGCCTCGTTATAGTCATTCCCGATATCGGCAATGACGTCGAACGGGAATCGGAACATGTTACCTGACAGATTTGTCCTTCTGTCCTGCTTCAGGTATTTATGATAATCCTGGGTACCATATCCCTTGTAGTTCTTATGTGTTCCGTAGTTGCTGAACTCGACCGTAAAATCCGAGGTCATGTTCGGATTGTTCGTTGCGGATGAGCCTACACCCGCTGCATCGGATCTGCCGACCACTATCTGGTACTTTGTCGCATCAACAGCCGGTGCCTGAACGAACTTCATATTGTCGCTCGTTATTGTGACATCGCAGATGATCGGCGTGTGTACCACCACTTTGTTCACCGGAACGCTTACCACATGCTCATCGCCGACAGTGCTGTTATACGACGATGCCAGCGAATAATAGATCTTGCCTGTTGAGTCGTCATATATCTGGTTTGCACGGTAAGCAGGAATCGTTTTGCTTGCCGTATCTGTCTGCGCGCTGCCTGCAGTAAGTGCTTCCGTCGAAGGCTCATGGTCATCAGACTCTTTTACCCAGTCATCCTTCATTACATCAGAGCCCGCAAAAGTGAACTTATCGTTGCGTACCTGAACAGCGCCTATTGTTGTTTTAACTGCGCTTTCTGCCGTCGCTGAATTGATGGACGGCCATGAAGGAGCCGAATATCCCGATGAAGAAGCAGTGATCGTTCCGGGGACAGTGACTGTCATACCTGCCGTATATCCCGAAGGATCTTTCACGTGGTCACTCTCTTCGTCATAATGGGTATGAGAAGCTTCCTTCTTCACATTAGACGTATTGATCACGATAGCATCATCAAGAGATCCATTTGTGAGTGTAGCCTTCACAAGGTTGTAGAGAGCATAATCGTCTACTGTGTAATACGTCCACGGCAGCGTTACCGTAGCCGTAGAGGTTACCCAATCGGAATCACCCTCGGGAACATCAGGCCCGTATCCGGTTATCTTTGTCGGATCATCAGGATCCTCGTATAGCGGCTCGCCCTGGGAGTACCAGCTCCTTGTAGCCCACTGCTTTACATTAACCGTATATGTCTTTGTGCCTGTAAATACGGAGAGATTCCCCTTCGAAAGAGTCGATGCGGATGTGATCTTTCCGTATACACCTTCACTTGAAGGGATCGCGGTCTGTACATCAAATTCATCAGAACGGATCTCCGCTACACCGCCCGAACGCATCGCATCCCAGCTGAAATATGTGCCGGTTCCTGCCGTTTCGGGCTTAAGCTCGCAAGGGATATAAAGGTCAACCGCCGTATCGAACGGGAACGGATCGATCCTTACATCGTCGCCTGAAACCCCCGCAGGAGTCTTTGTCGCGCCCTGCTTAAAGTAGCTCTCGGCAGGCTTGATATCATATTCAGTCGATACTTTCGAAGTGTCTACCCTGTAGGAATACGGCTCGCCTTTCTTTGCGATACCGCCGTCGTCCTTTGCTATCTCGTTCTCTTCGTGATCGATGTAGTGGACTGTTACCTTCGGCCCACTCTTTACAGGCACCCAGAGTCCGAGCACTGTCTTCGTGCCGCCCGAGGAAACTATCTTTGTGTTAATCTTGAACTTGTCAGCCGTTACCTCGATCTTCGAGGCTTCGAACTTGGTGCCTTTGTTATACTGCGTATAAACCTTCGAGGTCTTTCCATACGCGGCATACGCCTTATCCTTATTGACTGTATCAACCGAATAGTCCCCGTGCGAGGTCGTCTCAATGTCGAGCTTCGCAGTATACTTCTCTCCTATTTTTGCTGCCTCGGCATTCGCGGTCTTTACGATGAAATCAGGATCCGTTTCTGTCTTGGTCACGTCGAAATAGACGATCTTTACTGTCGCGGACTCGGAATCCGAAGGATCAGTGGGTTCGGAAGGATCGTCCGTATGTGTTGGCGAATCATCTTCAGTCTCATCGGGAGTAAGCTCTTTTTCCCATGGAGCCGTTGTCTTCATCGGGATGTAGATCGCAAAGCTCTGTGCCGATGCAGACAAATTCTCGAGCGTTACTCTCCACCCTTTATATATGTCTACATCATAATACTTCTCCTTAACCTGTCTGGCACCCAGCTTATCCCGTCCAAGGTCCATCGCCCATGCCGTCTCATCTACCTTTGCCAGCACCACAACATCAGGGTCTTCCCATAGATAGTACAACTTCTCACTAACACGGATGAAAGGATATCCATGTTCATCAGCCTGCGCCTGCGACCTGAAACCGAAGATGCCCTTGCTCCCCAGCTTGATGTCAAACGCATTAAGATGCTTTACGATCGTAGGCTTCGCGGGGTCTTCCTCATCATAGAAGAAAACATTAACCGGAGTTCCATAAACGTTCGGATTCACCTTTACTTTCAGCCTGATGTTCATGCAGGCATACATCTTGTCGTTCGCGTTTCCGTTCGACCAGAAAGTAGAGTCTCCACCGGGCATTACGAACTCATCCATGGTGCGGTACCACTGAAGGCTGTCCTTGCCCCCGTCA
>JAEEGQ010000130.1 GCA_016280395.1 Lachnospiraceae bacterium
AAGCGGCAAGAAAAAGCAGCCGGATGATCCTCACCCGGCTGTTCTTCAATAGCATTCATCGTTTGTGATCCCCAATTCTTTAGTGATAAACCCAAAACAGTTCTTCCGCAAGATCAATCAATTCAAGGCTTTCCTTAAACCGGAGATAATGCGGGTCAAGGTCTCCGAGCCGTACTCTGTCCAAACCATCGGCATCTTTGAGCGCTTTTGCAATGAACATGGCCCGTTCCTCATCCCTTACTGAGTATTTCTTTATAGTCTCGAGCATTTTCCCGTCGCTCAGACTATGTGCCTCTATAACTGCTTTAAGTATCTGCAGTTCTTCTTCTGTAAAGTCCGTGTACTTCGCGACTTCACCGGCTGAACGTGCTCCGTGCAAGTCATCTGTACCGTCGTTTTGGCGCCCGATATCGTGATACGCGCAGGCTGTAAGGAACAGCTTGGTGTCTGCCTCGGACATCTTAAGACGTTCCGAAAGCAAAAGCCCGAGGAAACAAACCCGTTCAGTATGTGTGATGCCGTGAAGTTCACTTGGATAAAACAGCCCTTTGTCAAGAGAATCCAGCACCTGCCGGAACATCTTATAATGCGTTACTTTTGCTGCCTCGCTGAAAGCCTCCTGTACACTTCCTTTGGCATGGTTTTCAAGGAAATTTACAAACTTTTTATTATGCATACCCCACTGCTCCTTATATCAAATAATATATACAAAAACGGAGCAGTTATCAACAAAAAAAGCCGGCCAAAACAAAAGCCGCGATCCGCTCCCGCCAATTTATCTTTACCGCCTTGAAACGCAGCCGTACACTGTACGGGCCTACTTGGCGGCGCAGATTTGATAAATGAATTGGTTAATAAACCTGTTTCGGTCTTTTCGACCGGATCCATTGTATGGCGAAACGTTTAGGTAAGTGTCGCAGATATCGCGAGATCGAATTACGGTCATTGCGGGATGACGTGTTACGTTTGGGGAAGCGGCTTGCGGAAATTTGGCCGCACTCTTTTGGCGGCCTTCACCCGGCATTTGAGCCTTCTCTCCGTCATCATATGTACTGTCCCTTAGGGCAGGTACGCGCTTTTTAGTTGCAGCCTACTGTGCATTCTACACTTCGATGCACCGAAGCGGCAGACCGCGGATCATGGCTTTTGTTTTGGCCGGCCCTAAAGGTCAGCCTGCGAATTTTTCGTATGCGTCTTCGAAGGACTCGTCCATGTCATACTTGGGCGCATAGTCCACTTCAAGCGTGACATTGATCAGGTCGATCTTGGACGAGACCGCGTCAGCTTCACGCTGGAGGCGTTTGATTATGCCCCTTAAGGCTTCGCGATCAAAGTTGATGGTGTTAACGGATTTGATCGAATAAACGTAAGGAGTCTGGTTTCCCTCCGCGTTTATCAGGTAATCTTTGCCGTTGACAAGGGTTTCTGAGGATTTGAGGCCTGCGAGCGCTTTGAAATGCGCGATCGCGTTCTGTTTTTCTTTGTTGACCGATATAGCCTCGTCGATATCGATCTCTGCGATGCTCTTGGCCTCGCTTATCGCCGTGGAGAGTTTTTCGCGCTCAGACAGGATATCAAGATAAAGCTCTATCACTTTATCAGGGATCATGTCTGTAGCCGGCTTAACCTCGACGGTTTCGTCGGCCGCGTTCGGATTGCTCTTGCTGCGCAGGTGTTCCTGCTTAACGTTCATCACGTTATTGCGGTCAGCAAGGAAAGCAAGCGCCTGCTCGGAAAGGGATGATAAGTGGTTCTGCATTCTGAAGGATTCTTTAAGTATCATTGAGTATTACCCCCTTTTTTTGTGCTGATCTCTTCTTGATATCTCTTGTACTGGTCCGGAAAAAGGCTGATCAGGTCTGACCTTGTAGGCAGGCCGCCGGCACCGTAACAGAACTCGTGAAGCTCTTTAGGTATCCCGACTTCCGGCACACCGCTGTCTTTACCGGCAGGATATTTATTATAGGCCTTGTACATCCCCGATGCCGCAACATACGAGAACCACTTGGCCGGCTCAGGATCTATGCCGTGCAGGCGAAACACAGTAAACAGGTCTTCTTCGTAAAGCACCGGAAGTTCGAAAAGTGACTCACGGTCCCGCCTTGCAGCCCTTATCGGACCGTTGATCGGCTTGAGCAGATAAGCTATCTCACGATACAGTTCTTTATTGTGAAGTTTTTTAAGGCTTCTTAAGAAGTTGCGTGAGGTAGAGTTTGCATCGTATGTATAACGGCTGAACAGCGTCCTGCCCTGCCTTATATCAGGCAGGATCTCATCTTCTGTCACGTGATATTTCAGCCACATCGCAAAATCCAGGAACTCGCGTCTGGTCATATACGGTTCATCGGAGTATTCTCTGGTAGGTTCAGGAACGTACTTTGAAACAACAAGGTTGCCGTTTTCGTCACGGCTAAGCATTATCTGGCTCATGTTTTCCCCCTTTCAGGTTGCCGGGCGTTTCCCCGAACCGGATCACGCCCCGCAAAAGCCTTCTTACTGCCTTCAATCTGAGAAATCATCATAAACAAACACCAGCGGCGGTTCAGGTGTTTCAAGTATCTTCTTTGCAAAAGGCAGTAAATGTGTTTTTTCAGCTTGCAAACCCAAGCTTCACCGTCTTCTTTTCTTCAAAACATACCGGCATTTCAATATCGTCTTCAATGATGGTCACGACATCTTCATCATCGATCTTGTCGTAATCAGCCTCTACAAGCCTTGATGCCTGCAGCATTTTTGCATTTTCAAGCATATTGCGCACGAAACGGCCGTTGCCAAAGTCTGATCTGGTGCGCGCAACATCAAAAATGCCTCTAAGACGCTGCATTGCGCCATCTGTAAGCTTCAGCCCCTTCTGCTCTGCCATCACCTTTGCGATCTTGCAGAGAGCGTCGGTATCGTAATCATCAAACGGCACGTGATAAGCAATTCTCGAGCGGAGGCCCGGGTTCTTTGCAAGAAATGCCTGCATTTTATCAGGATAACCGGCAAAGATGACTATTACATCCTGCCTGTTGTTTTCCATTTCCTGAACAATGGTGTTGATGGCTTCATCGCCGAACGAACCGTCCCTGTCATCTACGAGTGAGTAAGCCTCATCAATGAAAAGCACACCGCCTCTGGCTTTATCAAAGGCCTTTTTAACGCACTTTGCAGTCCAGCCCACGTAAGCACCCACAAGGTCGCTACGTCCGACTTCAACAAAGTTCCCGTGCGCCAGCACACCGTTGTCCCTCATTATCTGTGCAAAAAGCCTTGCAACCGTCGTCTTTGCCGTGCCGGGATTCCCGGTGAAAACCATATGCAGCGACTGGTTCTCTTTCTTCATGCCCCTGCCTGCAAAAAGCGTCTGTGCCTTTGTGTAATTGATCACTCGGTTAACGACCTGTTTTGTTCTCTCAAGGCCCACAAGCTTCTGAAGCTCTGAATAGGCATCGCCGGTCGCCTCACCCCTCTGCTTTTCTTTTACTATGGCTTTAATATCGCAATACTGCGGATACGCCTCATTTTTCAGGCGCTCAGAGTACCACCGGTCGTAGATGCGGTGAAGGTCGTCGGCAAGGTACGTTTTATCGTCTTCAAGCTGTTCAAAAAGCTTTTTTGTGGTTCTTACATTGTCTTCTTTGGCAAGTTTCTTGAGGAAAGCGATCTCGCGCTCACGCGAAACCCTTTCTTCTTTGATCTCTATGACAGTCTGGTTCTCAAGATGCTCGAAATACCGTTCCCGCACGCCCTTGCATTCACGCGGAAGGCAGATGACAGTAAGCACATCTTTGCTGTATTCTTTCAGGAAGCTGCTAATCTTATCTACAGCGTTCACATTGCTATAGGCCACATTTGTTTCTGTAAAAGGGAGGCTGATAGTCGTAAATACAACGGCGCCTCCAAGGCTGTTTCTGTAGAGCTTATTGATCGTTTCTTCGTCTCTGTGGGTGATCTCATCAAAATCCACAAAAGTGTAACGCCTGTTTTCAAGCCTTTTATTTTCGTAGAGCGCACTCATGAGTAGTTCCAGGGTTTCTTCGGTAAGCTCATCATTATCGATCTCAAGCATATAGTGGACCGGGTGTCCCGCAATACCGTTCTTGGCTTTTCCCGCATATATGCGGTCCAGTTCTGCAATAAGCGTATCATTTGAGAGGATTTCTGATGCCCTTCTGTAGATCTCGTCTTTACCGATGTCTTTGGTCAGGTCTTCAACAAACTTAAAATGCTCAAAACCCCGTCTTGAAAAGACCTCTAAGCCAAAGTTGTCGAGGGTTTCCGACGGATCATCCGCCAGGCCCGCACGGTTAGCGACAAAAAGCATGTTTTCGATCTTTCTGAAAACAGTCTCTTCGCCCGTTATATCAGTTGCAAAGATACCAAGGTGTTCAAGGAAAGCAGAAATGTCAGCGGAAGTAATGTTCTCGCATCCGGCCAGAACACCGACACTGACTTCTTTGCCAAACTGCTGTATCTGCTCCACAAAGAAGTATCTGTCTGCGAACAGATCGTTGTACTTTTCGGCAGCTTCGCCGATGGCTTCCCTTGCCTGTTTCTGCTCATCGCGATCATCTGCAAAAACCTTTGATTCATTTACGCTGTTAATGTGACCTGTAAAACGGAAAAACTTCATTCGGTTCCCCTTTCGTTTACCTTCTGTGCTCTGCGTTTTTTGTTCGTTGTTCTTGTTTGCGTTTTTAACATATCAAAATAAATTTTAAAACTCAACTAAATGGAAAATTTTCTTCAACTATTTCAAAAAAACTTTTCGAACGCTCTTTATATCGGCATTATAACAAATCGTGCTGTACCAAAAACGGTACAGCAACGGTAAATAGGCAAGAGTTTTATAAATGTATTTTACAAGTAGAACACCTCTTCATCTTCAAGTCTGAGACAGGCGAGCTTTGCAGCAGGATGCTTTGTCCTGAACACGCTTCCGCAGTCGATATCATAGAAAATGCAGTCTTTCTCAGGATCATGGAACCTGAATACTTTGCCCTGCTCAGCGAAATGCGGATCATCAACTATCGTCGGGGTGTGTCCGGAAATGATCATACCGTTCCAGATACCGCCGTATTTCAGAGCATCCTCCCTTGCATAGAGACAGAACTGCTCAACTTCCGGATGTTTTGACTCTGCAATAGAGTCCTCATCGCCAAAACCCGCATGAACTATAACGCAGTCTTTTCCGTTCAGATTAAACCTGTAAAACAACGGATAACTCTCCAACATCTTTTTCCACTTAAGCAACTCGCCGAAGGTCACACCCTTATTAACGATCAAGTCCGTGATCGTACCGTAATAGTCGAAATACGCAAATGCATCCTGGCAACCGCGTTTAAACAGGTATTTCAGGCTTTCAAGCAGTGCACAGGTATCCGCATTGGAGTCGGGGTCAGTAAGGAGATTTTCAGAAGCATCAACCCTTCTCAGAAGCCTGACATATGCCGCAAACTCAACATCATGGTTTCCCTTCACCGGGAACACATTCGAAGGGCTCTTCTCAAGCCATCTAAGCATTTCAAGAGTCTTAGGCCCGCGGTCCACGTAATCGCCCACGAGATAGAGTTTGTCCTCATTACTGAACCTAATCTTATCAAGCATGGCCGTAAATTCATCAAAACAGCCATGAATATCCCCGACAACATATGTTGACATTATTTGCCCCCTTCACCACCACAGATCAAAGTAATGCTCCTTCAGAAGGTCAAATGCTTCATCTTTGGCTTTTATTTGCTCGTCCGTAGGCCCCTTGTGGTACGGAACGCATTTTGTTTTTTCGAACAGCTCACCGATATGCGCAATTAGCTCCGTCCATTTGCGGAACTTCTCCTCGGAATCATCCTCCATTTCAGATTTAAGTACCAATCCCGGGTACTTTTCTGCGAATGTCTTTATTATCTCAGCATTCGGTTCGCCCTTATAGTAAACTACGTTTTCTTTATCAGGATATGACTGGGTCTTTTCACTGAATTCCTTCATCATTGCAGCAAATACAGTGCTAAACCATGTATCGATTTCCCAGAGATCCTTATCGCAGTAACCCTTACGGGCGCGCTGGACGGCGTATTTAACCTTATCCCCAAAAACAGTCATACATTCTCACCGTCTTCAATCATAACAATATCGCGTTCTTTTTCCTTGGCAATATTGATGGTTATTGCCGTACCGCCATGTGTTCCGTTAAAAACCGCTATCACTCTTGCAGCATGATCGACCATCCACCTGTCTCTTGCCTGAAAAGCCCAGTATTGATACCTGGTGCAGATATATTCGACCATATCTGCAGCGTTCAAAATAGTATTGAACAGAGCCTGCTCTTCTTGTGTCCGTTTTTTCTCGACACCCTTAAAGGGCACAGCACATATCATTTTAATGTCACTGTTTGCAGCCTTCTGACACATAACCTCCTGAGCCGCCCATGTGTCTACTCCGGGCGCCATTCCGGTAATAAAGGTGGTATATCCATCGTTTATGGCATTCCGTATTTCTTCTGCCAGCCTAAACCTGATATAATCTTCCGTTCCCATCAGTTTTTCCGGTCTGTGTCCTGTAAAACAACAGGTTTTGTTGAAATCTATCTCAATCACTGATTTACCCTTTCACCCACTTCCTATGGAACTCCGTCCATTTATCAAGCGAATCAAGAACATCCGCAGCATCATGCATGCAGATAAACTTGTACAGAGCAGCTGCCCTTGCCTGGCAATTAATGCTCTTTTCCGGATTGAACTCTATATCCGTGAACCAGTCATACTGCACCAACAGGCCGCTATAGAAGCCGAACTTCTTTGAAACAGCTGCCACATAAATGTAGTCATAGAACAGCGTCTTAGGCTCCAAGGGCCAGCTTATTCCATTCCACTCAAAAGACAGCAGTTTTCCCGATGTTTTATGACGGTCATCTGTTTTAGCTTCTTTAGGGCTTACGTCAAGCAGATCACGATACGGTCCGCCATTCTCGTAACGTTTTGATGACTGAAAGATATTCTCAAGGAGCACATCATCAAGTTTCAAAACAAAGGCACTCAGTTCATTACCAAGTGGCACCAGGCCTTTAGTTGATATCTCAAGCGCTTCGCCACCCGTAGCGTTTTTTATGGAATTATGCAAAGCAACGATATTCCTCTGTTTCTGCTTAATGTTAAGCCCCGCTGCCCACTCAAAATCAAATGAGCGAATCAATATGCCTTCTTTTGTTACTGTCCATGCCGGTCTGTTTACCATATCAGCACCTTCTTTCTTTGCCTTAATACACTATACTACACAAAATCATAGGAAATCAACTGACAGGGGTATTATAACAAACAGTACTGTACCAAATCTGTCCCATTACCTGCCTATCTTCAAGCATTTTTTATAGAAAATGTGCGTTTCTTCAAGAAACTTCATCCGGATAATATGCTTTTCGTCAACGAAAGTGACCTCTTGTGCCGCCTATGTATCATTAATCAGTGATTTATTTGTCCTTAAACATTTCAAGGAATTCATCTGCTTCTATAACAGGCTCATACCGTTTTCCCTTCATCTTTTGCTACAGCCATACCTGTAATGCTTAGAGCCATCGTTTTTAACTACTATCCTTACATTTTCACTTGGAAAAGTAAGTTCAAACTCCTCTTTAATCCTTCCCAGCACACGCTCCGTGTTCAGGTCCGGATTCAGGTAGATTGTCACCTTTCCGTACTTCACTTCCACGCGTCCACGAGGATAATGGTCAAACGGATGGCCGCCGGTTATATCCTTTCCAAGCCGCTGCCACTCAAGCTTGTGATTGAAGTTTTCACCGGATTTAGCAGTAAACACAGCAGGCTCAGTCGGTGTACCGATAAAATCGCAAGGAACAGATACTGTTATTAGTTCAATAGATGGTGCCAAGGGATCCTTGCACCAGAAAAGACCTTTCTTCATAGGCTGCTCCTTTCGACCAAGTTCAAATTCTTTCCACAACCTTACGCATTTCCGCCTCAGGCAATCCGTCTCGAGTATCTTCGAGTATCTTTTCATACATTGCATTCCACAGTTTTCTTCCGCGTTCTTCACTACCATCAATAGCCTGCTGAACCTCAAGAAGTAGCTTCTCTTTATCACTCAGTTCCCCGGTAAATGGTTTTACAGCATACAGTAACGACTCCATCGGCCAATACCGGTTGGAAAGGCCATGTTTTACGGCACCAAAAGACCATTTTCCGTTCTTATTCATAGCCAGAGCCTGAACGCAGCAGCAATCACGGTTATCTCCAACTTCCGTGATAATCGCGCGGAATTTCGGGCCGAATGGGTAGCCATCAAATTCCAGGATATCTCCGGCCTTGAAGGGAACAGGAAGGTTCAGGTCGACCGCATGCGGCGCATAATACACTATGTCCTGAATATCCGTAAACTCCATTTCTTCTTGAAGTTCAGAAAAGAGTATCTCATCCTTCACAAGAACATATTCACAGGCAGCGATGTACTTCCCTGCCTTGTTCTTAACCCACTTAATCGCGTGATACCAGAATCTTTCTTCCGGATCAGGCTCCCATTGTTCCAGCTCATCTTTCACATATTCCGCGACATCTTTCCACGAAGCATATATTCCTATAAATTCTCTTTCAGTATTAAAATCGCCTTCGTAACAACTCTCTTCCATCGAGAAAACACCATCTTCCGCAAGAAGGCGTATCGCAATTTCAATATTCTTGATCCCGTTTAAGCAATACTCTTTCTCATGCTCTTCAGCCGTTTCAACCATGGATTCATATATTTTCTTCAATTCATCCAGCTTTATATATATCGATACCGGCGCATACAATACTATTTCAACAGCATTTCTAACCGAAAGTTCCGCTGTTTGCAGGTAATCAAGCATATAATCCGAGAAGCCGCATTTGCCAAGAAAGCCCTTATACATAATTCACCCCCTTCTATCATTGATCCGTCTTTTTGTCGCTCCCCAGCACATTCTTAGGACCGATGAGACAAACATTATGGTTTGTATAGTCTTTACACATAACCGTTTTTCCCGGCACCATCAGGCTGATTTCTTCAACAAGCTCATGCAAAGGCCAGTTGATCATGCCAATGATGTCAACAGAATAGCTTTCACTTCCAAAAATCACACCGTTTTTTGCCTTATAGGTACCTGAAAGGGCGCGTGCTTCTGTCCATGCTGCAAGCACGCCCTCTTTCACTTTCGATCTTCTTTCCAGGATGAAAGCGTTATATTCTGCAACAGCATTCTTAACGCGGTTGATCACGTTTGTTTTTAACATACGCTCTTTGCTGTCATCTTCAGGGAGAATTATGATACCACCGGTTCTTTCTTTTGCTTTTTCAAGCACTGAAACAGGCAGGGTTGAATTCACTTCTGTTGTATATACAGCGCCTTCGATGCGTTTGATAGATTTGTATAAGAATCTCTTTTCACTATACGCACCGCTTGCCTTTTCTTCACCGACGATAATGTATCCCATGTCTTGTTCATTTGCCATAACATGCCCCTTTCATGATCCGTTTTCATGTTTTGATTCATTTTCGAGCATATTATAGCAAAACCGGCTGTACCAAAAGTGGGACAGCCGGTCAAAAAACACTATTCCAGTATTTTTCTCAATTCTTTATCATGAGCCTTAGTGAATTCGCTGAGAACATATGATCTGATACGTTCATTTACCATAATAGGCTCCACAAAACCATTTTTCGCAAGTACAGAAAGTCTGTTAATTATCGTCCTATTGGTGACACCAAATCCTTTACTCACCTCGATAGGCGTAAATTCTCTTTTGTAATGACTCATCAGAAAAAGCAGCAATTCCTTTTCTTTTCCCTTCAGGTACGAAAGACTGCCTGTTACTTCTTCTTTGCTCGACCCTTCTGACAGCTCGCACACCTTATCTGAGTATAGCCGAACCATGCGTAAGAAATAGTTTATCCATATTTCCGGATGCGGTGGCTCGTTTCTACCTGAATAATACAGTGCCGGCAGGCCCATTTGAATGGAATCATAGTACTCGCCTATATCATACGCAAAATACTCCTCCAAAGAACCAATGCCGTTAAAACCGAAACCGTTGATATCAAGAACATATCCTGAAAGGAGGCGGGCAGTTCGACCGTTACCATCTTCAAACGGATGGATCGTTACAAGCTGATAGTGAACGATAGCTGCAACGATCAGCGGATGGTCATCTGTTGTATTCACATACTCCACCAATTCATCCAGCAGTTTCGGAATATCCGAATATTCAGGCGGAATATAATCCGGGACTCCTGTTTGCGCATCATATACTGCGAAGAGAACACCTGGCGGCATTGGCCCCCTAAGGCCTATCTTTTCCTTTGATGCGCCTTTTTCGACATATTTCTGCACTTCCAGGATCAGTTTTTTAGAAAACTTCGCCTTCTTCCCTGCCATTTCTTCAAGATAATTCAGTGCAAGAAAATAGTTTCTTACCTCCTGTTCTGGCTTAAGGAAATGCTTTCTTTCATCCCGCTCGATCACTTCATCAACCTGCTGTTCAGAGAGCGGATTACCCTCGATCTTGGTTGATGCATATGAGCTCTTCTTCTTGGAGTTTTTTCGCAATCTGCTTGCAACAGACCTTGAAATATTCACAGTTGAAACCTTATACCTGTTTTTTTCGATTTCGGTTATGAGTTTGAGCATCTCATTGGAAAGCTTTGCTTTTATCATCTTGATTCACCTCAAGATAAGCATACCAAAAAACAGATCTGATTTCCACTATTATTTCACTATTTTTTCACTAATTTTCATTATCATTTCACTATTGATCATTATTCTCTCCGACGGCAGTTCACAAAAGAGCTGTTCTATGCTATTCAAGTACGTCTTTGCCTACCTTTCTATACTTATTCTTGCCACCTTGCCCAAAGTGGGTTTACCTCTTCATTGTTTAGCAACCACAGTACGTTCATTTACCATAATAGGCTCCATAAAACCATTTTTCGTAAGTAGATAAGTCTGCGGCCGCATCATGACAGGCTTTACTTCTTGATCCACATTGCCGGTCTGACCGCAACCTTTTCTTTTTCCTGTTTTGAAAACAATATATAACTCAACCTGCCATCAGGTTCGACACACCTGATCTGTGACTCGCTTGAACCGTCAGTTCGCAGAAACCATTTACTTGTCAGGCGCGTTTCAATGGTGTCAGCTTCCGAATTTTCTTCAACCAAAACCATGCGATTTTTAGGATTTGCGCAGACCCAATATGGGATGTTCGCCATAGCATTTGAATACCAATGCGCCAGTTCAAACTCATCGAGCGACCTGTGTTCAATAACACTAACCGCAGCTCCTCGTTGGAATGCATAAGGCGTCGACGATGCAAATCTTTTTTGACAACAGCGTATATCACCAAAAGAATCACCGTTAAACAATATGATAGCTTCAGCGATGCTCGGAATAAAAATATAATCCTGCACAGGACGTCCGCTATCTAACCTAAGGCTGTAGCCTCCATTCTCGGTTATGACATCCGAACAGAGAATCTGTCCCTTTTCTTCTGAAGAAAACGCCTCGTCATAAAAGTATTCGTTAAGCCATTTGCGTATGTTGCTGCGTTCCCACCTGATATTCTTCCGGTCATCGCAATATGGCACATAGTCAAGGCAATATTGACTGATCACATACATTCTATCGGGTTCTTCCCGCAATACTATCCACTCGATCGGTTCTTTAGTGTCATCATTGGACTGCCAGTATTTACCTATCGTAATGGTCTTAACAGGCTTAATATAATCGCTCCACTTCATGCAGATCCTCCCCTCTTTCATTTTCACGCGTATTATAACAAAAGCGGCTGTACCAAAAATGGGGCAGCAGTAAATACCGGTTCTATGACGATATCTTTACCTCTACCTTTCTATGCTTATCCTTGCCACCTTGCCCCATGGCGGGTTTATCTCTTCATTGTTTATCAGCCACAGCACGGGGATTCCCATCGAGATGCTCTCGCTTGGAAACGGGGCATATCCGTCTGTAAAAATGATGATGCTTGCCGGCATGTTTTCCTGCATGTGCTCTCTAATGTATTCAAAAATGATGTTAAAGTCCGTGCCTCCACCGCCCACGGGCTTAATGATCAGAAGTTCGCTTTCGTCCTCAAAGGGCACAGGTTCAATGATCGTAACATCAAAGAAACCAAGCCACCCTTTCAGCTTCCCATTGAACTGGTCGATCGCGCCCTTGATCTCTGAGTATGCAGCAGTTATCATATCGTCTGTCATAGAACCCGATGTATCGACCATGAACAGGATATCCGTGATCTTCTCATCCTTCTCGTTAAAATCCGGAAGAAAGAAATCGCTGCCGTCCATGCGCCTGTCCGGCGGCATAAAAGAGTAGTCCACTATATCTTCCTGCACAAAGTTGTTTAAGATCGTTCGCCAGTCTGTCTGCGGTTTTTTTAATTCTTTCAGCATTCGCAGAGCGAAACGCGGGATCAAACCGCGCTCGTTTTCCGGGTCGCGGACCTGCATGGCTTCGCAGGCGTCCTCAAACCACTTTAACCAGAGGTCTCTTAAAAACTCATTCTTCTCCATAGCCTCCAGCCTTGAATGATCGTCCCATGAACCATTCCCAACCTTTTTGTATTCCTTTCCTTTCGTCCCGCCTCCTGAAAGCATCTCATACACTTCTTCCACAGTGCATTCGCTGCCTTCTTTGCCATCAGGCGTACGGTGCTCACCAACGCCGTACTCGTCCAGTGTGATCTTCTTCTCATTCATGTCGCAGGACTCGAGGATCATTGAATTAACCACGATGTCGCAGGCCTCGGTGTACTTTTCTTTGTCATTATCTTCAGGGTTTTCACATTGCTGCAGCGCAATATGCAATATCTCGTGCATCAGAACATAATCGAGCTCAGTATCGCTCAGGCTATCCAGAAATGCAGGGTTGAAATAGATCTTCACTCCGTCTGTTGCCACATTTTTGCATACTTCATCAAGGGCAAACTTCATATGCATGATCAGCAGGCCATAGAACCCCTGGGTACACAGGATCCGCATGCGCGACAAAAGCAGCCGCCGCATATATTCCCGAATCTTCTCATCCGACAGAACCATTCAGCATGCTCCCCCTGGTGTTAAGCCATTTCATGAATTCCGGGATCACGATCAGCTTTTTCTCGTACCCATCCTCAATGTACATATAGTCCTTCATAAGCACCGTTGAGAAATCCGGCGGCATCCTGTTTCCGTAGCGGATAGAGTTCGCGATCCTGCTCATTTCCGTCTTGTGCTCCCTTGCATACGCGATCATGGCGGATGTGAGCGCATAGAGTGCGTCGGAATTCTCTGGCATTTTCGGCTCCTTGCCGTCAAATATGTCCTCTATCGGAGGCAGGTCTTTATAAACCCGGGCCCATGTTCTGAACTCTGTCGCAGTGCCGCTGCCAACTATCCCTGAAATAAGCGGATACATCTTGTCAATATCATTTGAAATGCCGTTCAACAGGCTGCTCACCATCTCCCAGGCTCTTGGTGTGGGGAATGCCAGATCATCATCCGAGGCATCAAAGCCCATAAGGTACTGGTGTTTGAACGAAAGGAACCCCACGACCCTGTCGCTCACTCCGGCCTTTATTGCCCATTCTTTCCAGGACTCAAAATTTCCCTCAACCTCTATGTGCATAAGGCGGTTTGCAAGCGCCTTTGGCATTTTGAAGGCTACAGATTTATCTGTTATTCTGTTGCCCGCCGCAATAACTATGCAGTTCTCAGGCAGCCGGTGCTCGCCCACTGTTCTGTCAAGCGTTATCTGATATGCCGCTGCCTGAACTGATTGCGGCGCAGCCGAGATCTCATCAAGAAACAGGATATTGATAACATCCTCCGATGCGTCCATCTGAAATATCTGAGGCCTGAGCCACACTGCCAGCGTCTTGTCTGCATTTGCAGTGGGTATACCCCGCAGATCGATAGGGTTAAACAGCAACAACCTCACATCCGTCACGTTAACTCTCTTCCCTGTCTCTTTTTCGATCCTGCTCCCTATCTGCCGCACAGCCTGCGACTTTCCAACGCCGGGCGGCCCCCAGAGCATTACCGAAGGCACGGTTTTTACAGGGAGCCCGCCGTTTATAACAGTCACATACGCCTCCGACAGTTGTTTGACCATTGCCTCAACAGGCATGGTTGGTATGTTTTTGTGCTTCAGATTGCTCATTCCTGACCTACCCCCAGTTTCTTATCGAGAGCTGCCACTTTTCTGCGGAGTTTCTCTATCTTGTCCGTATAATTCACGTTTTTTGCCAGCTCGTCGCTTATCCTGCGTTCTCTTTCCTCTGCTTTCGCAAGCCCGATCTTCAGGTTTTCTGCCCTTTTCCCAAGACCTTCAAGGAAATTGTCGATCCTGATAAGGTTACCTGTCTGTGTATCGCCCATATCCACATGATATCTGCCGCTTCCACAAAGCAAGACAAAAGGTTTGAGTTCGCCCATATTTGCAGGAAGCACAACATCAAAGCCTCTGTAACCAAACAGTACACGCTCTTTCTCCGCCAGAGCGTTTTCTTTAACAGCCTTGTTGAGCGTTTCTCTGAGTGTTTTCCGCTCCTCAGCTTCTTTTTCCTTCTCGGGTGGCGTTTGGGCAGGCTGATTCTTCTCATGCCATGCTTTATAGGCCTCTGCGTCCTTTTCGCATTTAGGGATAGCCGCTTTCAATTCCGCGATCTTGCCCGGAAGTTCCTTAAGTTCAAACTCCATGTGCAATCTGTCTTCCACGGTTTTATGCTGGATCGACAGGTACCTTGACAGTTCGTTCTGCGTCTCTACCCTCTCTTTAATCAAGGGATTGCCTATTGCCAGGGCCTTAACTTCTGCATAATCTAGCACCGTATCATCTATTTCCGCACCGTCCCTTGCCGTTAAGGAACCGGATAAAAGCTCGGAAATAAACCTTTGCTTTGTCTCAAGCAACTGCCAGGAATATGCATCAAAACTGCCCTCGGTGATATACCTGTAGATTTCCACCTTCGGGTTCATGTTTCCCTGCCTTAAGATGCGTCCCTCCCGCTGAACCATGTCTGCAGGCCGCCAGGGCACGTCTATGTGATGCAATGCAATAAGCCTGTCCTGTATGTTCACGCCAAGCCCCAGCTTAAACGTGGAACCGATCAGTATCCTTATCTCGCCAGCCCGAACCTTTGCAAATAGCTCAGAACGCTTGGTTTCGGTCTCCGCATCATGAATGAATGTGATCTTATCTTCAGGCACTCCATAGGCTTTAAGCCTCTTTTTAAGTTCATCATAAATGTTAAAACCTGCTTTTGGCGTGGAGATATCGCAAAAGATGAGCTGTGTGCTCTTTTCCGGCATAGTCCTAAAGTAAATATCCGCAACGTTTTCAACACACTTTGCAACCTTGGACGAGTTTGAATATGCAGTTCCCGGGATTACCAACCTCAGATCCAGCGCGGCTTTGCGCCCGTCTGACGTGATCTTAAGCATATTGTCTTCTCTGCGTCTTGTTAAGCCGGACCTTACATTATCCGCGCGAACGGAAATACTCTGCAGATACTCCGAAAACGCCTGTGTTTTTTCGACAAGAGTGTCCTGATAGCCTTCATGGGCCGGTACTCCGGCGCTTTCATCAACCTGGTGGAAATCAGCTATCATAGAAAGAAGCGAAGTCAGCTCCGGCATGTTATGGAACTTCGAAAATCTTGTTGCGAGCCTGTACGAGTTAGTATCAACATCGATCTCAAATTCTGTTTTCCGCTCAGCAAACATGCCTACCCAGCTGTCAAAGCTCTGCAGGTCCAGCATGGCCAGTTCTCCGCTCTGCAGGTACTGCTGCATTATGTAAGCATCCGTGATCGAATTTGTTATAGGCGTGCCGGTTGCCATAACAACGCCCTTGCCACCGTTTTTCTTTTGGATCATGTGAACCTTATCCATCATGTCTTTGCACTTCTTAGAGCCAGTCGAGTTTATGCCAAGCACGGTATCGATCTTTGTTTCGATGGGAACATTCTTGAAATTATGCGCCTCGTCCACAAACAGCCTTGTTATGCCAAGCTGATCAAAATACACTGACGCACGCGTGTCCTTTTCGGCAGCAGCAAGCTTATCAAGCGCTTTCGAGAGTTTGTCGCCCCTTCGTATAAGGCAGGCGGTGGCTTTATTTTTCTGGCTTATTATCTGCTCAACCTGTTCCTTGCTCTCTTTAAGCGCCTCAAGACAATATTTCTTTGACAGGGGTATCTGCTCAAAGCAGCTGTATGCTATGATAATACCGTCATAGTCTTCGTCCCTGATCTTTGTGAGGATCTTTTCCCTCTTTGCCGGAACGAAGTTCTTTGGTTCCACACATAACAGATTCGCATCCGGGTACATTGTGCGGAATATCTTTTCCCACTGGCCTAAAATGTTGTTTGGAACCACATACATGTTCTTTTTTGAGATGCCCATCCTGCGCATTTCCTGTCCGGCCGCGATCATAACGTATGTCTTGCCGGCGCCCACATCATGCGCAAGCAGAGTATTGGGCGTAAAAAGTATCCTTGCGACTGCATTTTTCTGATACGGATACAACTCCACCTGCCCTGACATGGTCGGAAAGTCAAGGAAGGAGCCGTCAAATATCCGCCTCCTTACACAGCTGAAGTTGTTCTCGAAGATCATCTCCAGCCTTTCCTTTCTATACTTGGCCTTCCAGACCCATTCCCGGAACTTCCAGATCATTTTCTGCTGCTTTTCGAGCGCGGCAAGCGTCTCCGCCTTATCTATCACACGCTTTTTCCCGGAAGCTGCCGCAGGAGAACTGATTTCCTTTGTAACCGAGATAGTCTGCATATTCAGCGTTTTCTCAAGGATATAGAGTGCCTCTATGCTATGGGTGCCCCAGGTATCCGTAACATCAAAACTATGGTTATATCTCTGTTTCTGCGGGATCTCCCAGGTTCCGGTTATTGCGTCATGCTTTGTTTTCAGCTTCTCGCGCATTTCATATAAGTCATAGCCGTAATAGTAATGATACTTAAACGGATCACCGAACAGTTCTTCAATAAATTCATCAATGATATCCGGCGGGATCCACGGTGTTCCAAGCGTGACATAGATGTCTTTGGTCGCTACCGCAGGAGGTAAAACCTTCTCTATGGCTGCAATGTTCTCTTTGAAATACCCCTTATACTTTTTATTTGCCTCTTTCGCCGCTTTCCACTTTCGCATGAGATTGCCCGAAAGGTACTCGTCCGCCGTCTCCCAGCCCTTGTAGAAGCATTCTCCCCAGGTAAGCGGGTTCTGATATATTGAACCCTGTAGGCTCCTGATCACGGTTTTATAATCCTTCCCGGTGACCGAGGCAATGTACTCTATATCGACCTTTCCAAAGGTAGTAAGGCACCGGACCAGTGCATCCGGAATGCTGTCAAAATGCACATCCCTGGTCGCAGGATCGCTGTCGAACACGTTATTCCAGTCCAGAGGAAGATCCATGCATGTCACTTCATGAATGTGCTTTTCCTCTGCTTCCCGCTCCGCGCGAAGCTTTTCCTCGCGCTCTCTGGCCTCACGCGCCTGCCGTTCCTCTTTTTCGCGCTGCTCCGCTTTCCTTTGAGCCTCAAGCAGCTGAACAATGACCGCATTAATATCCTGTGGTGAAAACGTCCTGTCCAGATCCGCAGGGATATTCAGCATGTCAAGGATGGAAAGCCTGCCGTCTGTCTGTTTCTCTGAATCGCTCATAAAGGTCGCTCCAATTCAAAATGTCTGATTTGATCTCATTCAAAAACTATAACCTTTTGGGTGTACATTATTTGTCCCATTGAAAAAAGCCCTATCATCAACAGGACTTCTTTACTATAACAAAACCGGCTGCCCCAAAAGTGGGACAGCCGGCAGACTGAATATTAACTTTGATTGATGGATCACGCGCAGCGCCCATACGGATCGAACCAGACGCCCTTTTTAGGGTGCGAGTACACGCCAAGGCCCTCGTTGAACAGCAGGTCAACGTCCCTTTTGACGGCCTTTCTGTCGAGAATGAGCTCGTAGTCTTTTTCTAGCCTTCTCTGGAGTTCGGCTTGAGACATGGGATGGTCGTAATCGGTGTTGTTTTGAACTATCTGGATGATATAGTAGGGAGCAAGCATCTTGCGCTGGTTGCCTTTACGAAGGCGAAAGATCTCGTCGAGCATGCGCTCGCGCTCTTCTTCGGCTTCATCATCGAAATCATCATAATCATCACAATCGTACTCTGTGCAGTCGTATTCATAAGGGCTGTCGGAGTTTGCGCGATTTTTGCCGATTTCGGTGGTTTTGTTTACGGAGTTACCATAAAATGCTTTGTTCATGCGTTCACCTCATGTGTTTGTGGATTGTGTGTTTTTAAGTAACTTTCCTTGAACCGTTCCTGCGATCTGAACTGTTCCATCATGTCGAACCGCTCTTTAGAGCTGTTCATTCTCCTTTTGTAATGCTCCTGTATTGCTTACATCACAAACACAAATCGGTTTGAACAACCTTATTATACAAAGCAAAATTTTTTAAGTCAACTAAATGGACCCCCTTTTTGAAATTTTTAAGAAATTTCTTTTCCGGTTTTGTCATCCAACCTCCAAGGTGGCTCTGTCACAGCATTCCGCACCATTTCAGCATGTTTATTGCATGCGATCTTGGGAACAGATAAGCTATCTTTTCGCAGGATCCGATATACCACTCCGGGATCCCTGCTCCCTCCATGGTTCTGATCATGCCATCTGTGAAACCTGATTTCTTAGCCTTCCCCTTCCCGACGTAATCCATTATTTTGAAAGCTTCTCTACTCTCAATTCCATGTTTCAGCATCATCTCGTAAACATCTTCACGGAAAGCGATAATTTCTTCAAGCTGTGCAATACCGCTCTGAAGAAGCTCTTTTGCGTTATCGTTCCAGGTGTCTGTCCCTTGTATTAGGCCGTAGCACTTGACACGGCTAACGGGATCATTGGTGTTCATTGAGGCATAAATCTCGTTGTCTCTGAAACTGTCCACATTTTCCGCCCAGTCCCCATTTATCAGGTTAATAAAGAACTTGGGGTCATTCTTCAGGGTTCTGCCGACATATACTTTGACCATCGAGAGGCTTTCATCAGGATGATTTTTCGTTTCTGTCATTTCACGCCCGTATTTTGCGTCAAAATAATCAGCAAGTTTCTTAAGAAGACCGGAGTCAACATTTAGTTCCATTTCCGGTTTTCTTTCGCCATCCACCCCCAGACATACTTCGGCATACAGGGGCAGCTGCTCATCCAGCGGATCAGCACTAGACAAACCAAGAAGATATGCTACTATCAAAGAACCCGTGCTTCCCCTGAGAAAGAATTCGTCCGGCTCAGCACCGGTGGCACATAAGGCGTCGCTCAAGATCAGGAACCTTTCCGCTGTTCCCTGCTCCTTTATTACCTCAAGTTCGCGGTTCATCCTTTCTATAACTTTGGTCTGCAGAACATCGCCATATCTGTTTTTTATAGCCTTTTGAACCCTTGCTTCAAGCATTCCGGCTGCATTTCTGTTGTCATTTACAGGCATAAAGACACCTCTTCATCATAATTGTTTCCCTTCCGAAATACTTTTGTTAACATTCCTGTCGTCACCAAGCATCTTTGCAAGAAGAAGTTTCATTTGCTTTTTTTCTTCATCGGAAAGCGGGCTTTCATCAATCTCACGAGCGCGAAGATTATAATAGCCATGGGCAAAAGCTCTCTTCATATTTGGATCAAGAATGCCTTGTTGTTTTAATCCTCTGTGAACTGTTTTCTCATAATCACGCATTGCTCTTTCGTTGATAGGATCATAATTCATCCATATCGGATCAATTACATATATATGTCCTCTGTGTTCGTGAACAAAATGCCTGAGAGCCCCGAATGAAGTATTAACCGTAACAACCACCAATGGTTCATCCTTATGTCCATTCCAACATGTTTCACTTAGTTCTTTTGCACGTATTTTCAGCCCGAATCTTGAAACTACTCGATTTATAAATCTCTTTGGAAGAACAAATTGCACAGCTGTTGTTTTTTCCTGCAGGATAATCTTTTCATCCATATATGGCGACAGTTGTTGCATTTCTGTTGCATTCAAATCAGGCACCATTTTTTTGTAGATAGCCTTAGCATTATTCTCTTTTTCTTCGATCACATCTGCCTGTTGGATATCCGAAACACTTAGCATCACAATCATAGCATTATCTTCCGACAGTGGAGTTGTGCCCGAACCAAACTTACGTGAAAGCGCTATTAAAAAGTATTCCTGTTCAAGCATGATCATCTGTACCGGTGATACTAGTCGTCTTGAGCCCGGTATACGCTTCACTCTGTTATCAGCTTTACTTATATCATATTTGCTGATTCTTATCGAAATATCCTTTTTTCTGTCTATGGCATCGCATATATTCTCAATAATGTAGAAGAAATCCGGATTGCGTGGTTTATAAAAATCATCGTAAAAAACAATATTTTTTTTGAGTTTATTTACCAGGCCTTTGCTCATCCTTAGTTCCAATTCAACTCTTTCAACAAGTTTTTCCGAGTAGCTATTGGAAATGTGTCTGTTGGATAAAATACTATCAACAATAATCCTTAATTCCGCTTCTGAAAAGTCCCTTCTGTAATAGAAATCCGACTTCACCACACTGCCATTGCTGCGTTCTTTAGTATTGCATTCGAGATGTTTTCCATGGTGTTCATCATATTCCAGCAATGCGCCTAAATGCCGACTGACTGTCTTTCGATCAACTTCTGTATCATACTCTTTCTTCAGTCCTTTGCAAATATCCACCTGAGAAAACCTATGATTTTCATCTGTATTTCTGCGTAGTAATTCCATAACCTTTAATCCCAATAAGAAGTTATCCTCAGCCATAGTCGTTCCTCCTAGTCACTATTTTTATGCTTATATTATAATGGTCCCTGTGCCTCTTCGCAACTGACAGCGTGTAAATGTTTGTACCAAAACTGGTACATATTTCAAATATTCCGTCTTGTTTTTTCTTTCTCGCACTCATTTATTTATCATTATATAGCTCCTAAGAAAAACTTTAAGGAAACACCTCTCAGCGTTTCCTTAACAATTCTATCATGCCGGTATGACCCATTTGTGGGACACCGCAAATCCCAATACCAAATCTAAAAAAATCTATATGTCAGTATCTCCCCAGTACCCTCTTGAAAATCTTGAAATTACGATCATCATGCGGGGAGCAGTAAACCGCATATTCAATAGTCCTAAACCCACGCAGATAATCCCCTATCACGTTGCGGTTTGCAAGAGCAACCACTTCGGGGTTGTTCTGAAAAGCACCGCAGCCAAAAGCCCCGAGTATGATCGTCTCACACCCCTCCGACACCGCAACTTCCAGGATCCTGCGAAGTCTCTTTTCATGAAGCGCTAAAAGCTCTGTATCTGTCAGCATGGCCTGTCTGTCCCCGTCTCCCGTGTTGTAACGGTTAGTCGGCCGCTCCCTGAGGTTAGGCGCAGCACACGTGATAACATCCACATCATACCATTCCGCCTCCGGCATCAAACGGGGCGTTGCTGTATCTGTCTTGAACACCGTCACCTGCGGTGTAAAAATGATGTCATCATTATGTATAGGGTCATGCGCGCGTCTGTGCGGCTCGTAAAAGCCGGCCCACATATCCGGTGTGTTCAGGCTGAAATACAGCCCCGAACACCTGCAAAGGCACTCCTCCTGCGCTCCGGCCCCGGTAACCACGCCGCCGCCCGGATTTGAGGCCGATGCAAAATTAAGCACCGCCACGCGCTGCCCCTTATAAGCCGCAGCCGCTTCGTATGTTCTCTTTGAGGATACAACCACATTTGCAGGATCCGCATAAATTGCCATCTCAGCAACAGCCCTGTTCCGTGCCGGAATCGGAGTCCCCTCCAAAAACAACTTCTGCCCCGAAGTCGCCTTCTTCACCGATGCCAGCAGCCTGGGGTTGCTTTTGCAAAGCTTCTCGGTATCGTTAAATACTTCTATGTTTTCTTCTCTTCCCATAAGGTTCACCTACATCTTTCGTTTCTTCGTGCGAGTTTGGGCCGTTTGTTTATCCGTAATATTGATTAATAGTGCTCTATGATAGTATAGCACAAAAATTCGAGTTCGTCATTTAACTAGGAGTTTAATACTTTCCAAGCCCCGTCAACTTCTGCCATGTTTTACTTATATAGATTTTCCCACATATATTATGACATTCATTAATGATTCTCCAAATCTGTTCTCTTGACATCTTTTCAAATGCTCTCTCCCGCTCTTCTCTGGTCTGTAGCTGCTTCCAGAACTCCGCCGGACAATAATACGCGTTTACGATGCGAATTCCTTTAGCAATATCCTCTCTAACCTGCTCGAACCTGTCCGTCTTTTTATACTCCCGGTTCATATACAGTTTCCTGTTAACCTCAATCATAACTGACATAACCTTGGGGTTCTTATGATAATACTTCATCGGTATCATTGTTCCTGCAAAAGGCTTGTTTATTTCAACCCGATATCCTTTTTGCTCAAAATAGTGCATGAGCCCATCTGTAATGCACTCCGGAGTATGGAAGCTGTCGGTCCCGATGCAGATATCCGGTCTGTCTCTGTCCTGATCAAGCTCATAAGGAAGCGGTTCTTCATAAAATGAATGTCCGTCAATAATAATACACTCTCCGTTCTCGTCAAGTTTGCGCTCCACTGCAGCTTCAAACCGCTTATGATGCCCGTCATAATACCTTTTGAGGAGTACTTCTCTATGTTCTGATGTAATCTTTTTCAGTTCTACTCCGTCAGAACATTTTGTATAAACAGTCCCCATCCCAACGGCTGACATAACTTCATCACAGTCGTTTCTAAACCGCTCAGGATCACATACAAGACGCGATACCGGAAATCTTACCATTTCATCGCCGGTATCAAACAGTTCATCACAATAATGATCTGTCATTACATCCAACTCGTATTGAAGCTTCCCTCGGTCAACGACGAAGAATCCCTCTTCTTCCGACGGGATGTATGTTGAGGAATGTGGTACATGGATCAATACAGGTGTGTTCTTTTGCATAAATGCCTCCTATTCTCCTTGAAGAGGCTACAAAAGACATCTTTTCCCGCTAAAAGAGTGAAAGAAAAGACCCATCGTTTCGATGGGCCTCTTAGTCAATTCTTTTATCCCATCGATCAAGCTTTGGCACCTTACCTTTAATGGCAGGTTGTCGTGCGGTCACAGGGCTTGTCCCTCGCGCACTCTTCATAGGTTAGATTATTATTACTTGAATTATAACTAGATTATATCATATCGCGGGTCGTTTTTATAGCATTATTTCAGGTTTAATAATCCTACACCGTAACTTCCAAACTCTACACATTTCATTCCATCTCAAAGTTCAAATCCGTATCGCTCATGAATTTCGCTACTTTCCGATACATGATCTTTAGCCGTTCCACATCTCTGTCGCAGTGATAATGACCTGCGTACCACTGCTTGTATTGCAGTTTCTCTTCGATCTTTCCAAGCCACTCTTCTGTACTCGAATCCACGGTGGATTGGTCAAGGCCTTTGATAAACAGGTCTGTAGGCTGATACTTGTACGGAACTGTATGTGACAGCACCACATCCACTTTCCAGCCACACTTTTCAAGCTGTTGCTCGACTCTGGCCTTTATTTCCGCTGAAGGCTGCTCATCCGCAAACCAGTTGTAGCCTCTTTCAAGGCGGTAATACTTGTCCACACTGTATGCTCCGCCTATAACAAGCGTCTTTTGCCCTGCAATGTCGTATATCTCACCATCCTTTGCAAACATCAAGAACGGATATCTGTCCTCAACGAACACCTTTCCGCCATGCCACTCAACTTCTTTATAAAGGCCGGTGGTTTCAGGGCGCATTTCATGGTTGCCGTGAACGCAAAGCAGTTTCAGACCAAGTTTGGACAGACGGTATTTTACGTTATCGTCCGCTTGTCCTCCCATATAATTGATACCGGCGTCCCCGAGGATGATCATGAGCTCTCCATCTATGATACCAAACCGGCTTACGAAGCTGATCAGGCGCTCAAAGTGCCTGTGAGTATCCCCGGTGATAAGTACGACCGGTGTATCAGGCTTATCTCCGCGTAAAAGTTCTCTGTTTGAAATATTCCTGGGAATCTCCTCGCCTGTAAATCTGCCGTCCGGGCAAAAATAATATCTCCAGACTGTACGTACAAGTGACTCGTCTCGCATACTCCAGCGGATGTATAGCCTTCCCTGTTTGTCGGTCCAATAGGAATACGGGATCAGATATTCATAGTATTGCTTCTGATATTCCACCGCAGTGTTAAGAAGCGGGGAGACAGACGCAAGCTCGTCTGTCGCAGCGTATGACTGCCCCCAAAAGGTTTCTTTTATGTACGGTATGCCACCCTCTTGCCGCGATATTGCCGGGTTGATCATCATGTATTGCGATTTACCGTACTCTCCGGCCCATTGCCCGCACACTTCAATCCGCTTTCGTACAATAGGTATCAAAACATGCGCTTTGGCGTCAGCCACCTGCATTTTCATGAGGTTTTGAAACTCACCAAACGATACTCCCATGGCCAGATGTCTTACCAGATGATCCATTCCAAGATCAACCCGGTCATCATGGTACTCCACATAGTAGATAAGACGACGGATCTCATCTTCGGACAGTGCTTCGCCTTTAGCGAGCAGCTCCGGAATGACCGCATCGCGTGTTAACTCCATGCTCCTATGCGGATGGTTAGGATAATGCATAATCACCATACCATCTTTTTCTTCGGGCACTCTGCTGTCAGGCTTTCCTATATCGTGAAGCAATGCCGCAAGGTAAAGCATATCGTCGTCTATGTCCTTTGGGAGTCCGACAACCGTATGCAGACTGTGTATCCAGAGGTCATACTTATGGGCTCTATTCTGCTGGTCAAAACCAATCATTATAGCCGTTTGGGGGATCAGCTCCACGATCTCTTCGCGCCTTGCATCGATATCTTTTACATCATTGGCCTGCCGTAATAGATTTATCAGCTCTTTTATCTTCATTTTTATGCTATCCTGATTATCTGCTCGTACACAAGTATCTCTTTGTCAAGAATATTCCTGTTGTCGTGGTAATGTCCGAAGAACCACTTCTTGTAATTGGCGTAATTCTTGATAAACTCAAGGTAATCCGTCTCTCTGTCAGGCTGATACAAGCCCGCTCCGATCATGGCCTGCGTGCTTGAAGAACAGCAGTGAGTCACAATAAAATCAACGGTGTAGTCATGCTTGCGGAGGTTTTCTCTGCCCTCTTCCATCTCCTCTTTGGAAGCAAGCTCCTGTTCCCACCAGGACAAATGGTTGATGCGGTACGGAACCCATTCTTTATCGAGAAGTCTTTTCTTTGCCTTAAACTGCGGATCATCAACCTCAAGGATGCCGCCCTGGATATCGTGGCTGCTTGCTCCGCCGAAGGTGAAGAACTTCTTGCCGTCAATCTCAAAAACCTGCCCCCGCATAAGGTGAAGAACATGCGGACGCAGTTCGTGCACCTTGCCGCCATGCCACTCCTTTACAGGATACCCGTAGAGCCTGTCGAAGTTCTCGTGGTTTCCGTCAACAAAAAGCAGTGTGAAATTCCGCTCCTCAAACCAGTCAAGCCAGTATTTCTCGCTTTTACTCTCCCAGCCAACATCAAACACTCCTCCGAAATCGCCGCAGATAATGACATAATCGTCCTTTGTCATTTCCTTCTGCTCGGGGAAGTTCTCGTTGTTGAATCTATGAAATCTTGCGTGTGTGTCACCTGTGATGTAGATCATGTTACTTCTGTTCCTTCTGATGTGGTTTGTGAATTCTTATGTAATCTAGGCTCCAATAGACGACGACAAAGATGAAATACGATACGAGCAAACCGATAAATAATCCTAAAAACATATAATCGTCAATAATATTTGTAATAAATGTTTTCGTCGAAAAATAAGTCTCGATAATGTAAAGGAAGATAAGTGCAGACCATAGCATAAACAAACAGTTAAAAATGCTTGCGATACTTCTTTTTCTCAGGATAATACCAATAAGGTTTAAGCCAAACACCACTTCGCTTGGCACCATATAAATTGCGCAAGATAAATAAAAAATATAAACCAACCCTTTAAGATCCGTTTCAGGCTCGTTTTGATACGATACTACCAGCCATCCCAAAGAAATTGCAATTAATAAAAGCATCAGGCATAGCGCTATTATTGCTATTCTTTTTCTCATGTATTCCCCCTCACAGATCCACCAGATAAATCCCAATACTTATCTGCTTAAAGCTCCCCTTCATCAAAATGTCGCTGACCTTCGCTTTAAGCAGCTTCCCGGCGTCCATAAGCCTTGCGAAGATGATATTGTCCTTCTCCGGCACATAGCCCATTTTCTTGCCCTCAGCGTTCAGGACCATGACCGCATTACTGTCGAACTTGTTGTCCTCGCGCTGCAGCGAAAGCATGTCTCCGACCTGCACCTTCTCGATCACGGACTTGTCCTCAAGGTGCGTGGTCCCGGCGATATACGAATCAAACAGATGGATCTCCTTGATCAGCGGTTTTATGATATCACCCAGCTCGTGCCCGTCAACAAGCGACACCAGTCCCTTTTGATACTCAGTCAGTTCATTCGCCATGTCAGCCTCACTCCCTTCTTCAGAAGACCGCCTAAAATCTCGTCCAGCTGTTTTCCGTACTCTTCATACTCCTTCAGTTCTGCGCGCAGTTCCTCTTTCTTAAGCGCAACAGCCTCCTCATCCTCCAGCAGGAACTTGTACTGGTACGGATCCGTAGATATGATCTCTTCTATCTCCGCCTCTATCTCGGCTATCTTTTCATCAATATTCGGTATCGTAATGTCCAGCGTGCCCAGGTTCAGCTTGTCAAGCAGCGCATTCACAAGCACCTCAACCTCTGTCATCTCCTTCAGGTCATTGCAGTTGTACGCGATCAGTATCCTCTGCCACAGACCCAGAAGTTCCTCATTCTCGTTTGTAACAGGATTGATATCCGGGTGTATCTTCTTTACAAGGTGATGATATATCCGCTTGATTTTAAGCGCTTCCGCCTGGGTTATCGGCTTACTCTTCTTTGCCGCCTCATTATCCGCCACCATGCGTTTTAACTGCTTATTGTACTCCGCAAGTTCATTCGCAAGGTACTCCTGCAGCGCGTTCTCGTCCACACTCAGACCCCTGTTGGCATACGCCTGGCAGAACTCGATCGTCTTCTTTTTGCGGATAGACTCCATCTTCATCCTGAAAACCTCCAGGATCAGATCGCCAAACTCCCTAATGTACTCATGGTCATAATGAAATGCCTCTTTTTTCACTTCATCCCTGCGCATGAGGACTTCCTCATATTTTGCGTATGACGTATTGCTTACCCGAATGATCTCATTTTGCATTTACATCACCTCGAATCCGTATAAATTCTGATAGATAGCCGTCAGTTTCGTGTTGCCGATACTTGCCTCCTTGAAGAAATCATCCCTGCCGTGGAACCACTTGCCGTTAAAGCAGATGCTGCATTCATCGCCCTCCTGAACGGATTCCAGCTGCTGCTCCTTATCATCATAGATGAACGTGATCCTGTGCGGGGTCTTCAGAAGGTAGTAGAGATCGAAGAAGTCGAAGAAATCCTCGTCAAATTCTATAAGCTTGTAAAGATCATCGATGAGCCATTTCATGATGTTAAGGTTGCCAAAGAACGCATTATACTTGATCCTCTGCGCAAGGAAATCCTTCGCGTAGAGATACAGGTCAACCGCATCCTCTTCCCTGCCCTGGGATGTTCTTATCTTCGCAAGCCGTGTAAATACCTCAGGAACCGGATCAAAAACGTTGTTCAGATTCTTAACCTTCGGATACAGTTCCTCTATCATCTGCTCGTATTTTGCCTGGTCTTTTTCAACATAATAGCCGTTTCTGTACATGTCCGCCACCTTGTAGGTTGCAACAAAGTCGCCCTTATCCATCAGCTTCGAGAAGTACTCAAAAGCCTTCTTAAAGTCGCGCTGGCCGGTCCTGCCGTAGTACCAGATGTACCCCAGGCACTCGTATGCGGGGTCGTAATCAAACGAAGCCGCCATTTCGTAGTATTTCAGCGCGAGGTCGAACCGCTTGATCTCGTAGTAATACCCGCCAAGGTACATCATATCATGGGGATCATGATTCTTATCGATTAGGAAATCCATGGCTTCCGTGAACATGAATACATCTTCTTCAGTCAGATTTTTGCCCTCGTCAAAGGATTCTACTATTTTTCTTGCTTCTTTCTCTGTCATGATGGCACCTCGCTCAGTCTTTGCTCATTTCTCGCTTATTCTTCACTATAATCCGGAATTTCTACTTCGATTCCAAGTTCCTTAAGCCTGTTTTCGGCCTGTTCATAGGATATATCACCGTAGTCTCTCACTTCCCGGCACTCGATCAATGTCCTTTTGTAATACTCTATGGCGATTTCCCGGTCTTTCTCAACCCCAAGCCCTTCGTCATATATCCGTCCCAGATTGTAAAGTGCTAAGGATTCTTTCTTTTCCGGCTTTATAAAATATTCATGTGCTTTCCGGTAATCGCCTTTATTCATGTACAGCTCACCGATGCACTCATATCCGTACTCGCAGCCGTTTTCTGTTGCCAGACGGAACCACTTCAGCTGCGCTTCCTCAGTTTTGGCCTCTTGTTCTTCCTTACAGCCCGCGATCATGATATACGCAGAACCGGGCAATTTATGCCCCACATCATAGGCCAGTTTGAAATAATGGCCGGCCTTATCGAAATCCTGATCAACATAATAACCATACAGGTACATCACTCCCAGCTCAAACAACGCCTCTCCGTCAACCGCCGTCATCGCATTCTCAAGGTAGCAGCGGTATGTCATCTCCAGGTCACCGGCTTTATAATACTCATCAGCCATTCGATTCAGTTCATTGTAATCCGGCATAGAAGACACCTCCTCGCGTTATACAATCTGTGCAAAACTCGTCTTGGCTTTCCTTACAATTGTACTATACACGAAAAGGTGTCCGATAAAAAGGCCTGCTTTTCGGCAGGCCAACCTAGCTTAGTATCTTCTCCACCCATTCCATCAATCCCGGAGATTCCTCCACTACCATCTCCTGCCAGATTCCTGAGTAATACAAGCCCTCTCCCTTTGCGGAGTTCTTCACATTAGCCAAAATGTGCTCCGGCATTAGGAACGGGTACGCATTCCAGGTACTCTAAAAGAGACCTATCTCTGCCAGTTGAGCTACATCCGGATAAATACTTAGTTTAATACATTTTCTCGATATCGCCTTCGATACCGTACCGGTCCTTGAACTCCTCAAGGTCTGCCGCATTCCGAAGCAGCATAACCTCTTCAAACGCTCCGGTATGCAGATCCTTAAAGCCCGCCACCTGTTCACCCGTGCAGATACTTGCGCGGATTACGGGCTTCTTGTTTTCATGGTCGTAGGAACCCTTTGGTTTTTGTTTGCGTTTGAAAAACATACAAAGCCCCCTTTCTTGCTAGTACGGCAACAGTCAGTTTTCCGAGTCTTTTTTCTTCAAAGCGAGCTCTTCCGCCACTTCTTCCATTCCCATCTTTACTACAAGATCGCCATAACTCTTGTCGTACTGTGCCTGTGAAATTGCGCCATTTGCAAGGAATGTATCTAGAGTGTCCTTTTGACGAAGGAAAAGGGCACGTTTTTTGTCGTCTATCATGTTATTCCCCTACACTCATTTGAATAAATCGTCACCCGTTACAACAGATTGAATATTCCCATAATAGGAGTTTTCTTCTACATCATAAGTTGTTACTAATGTAGAATGTATAGCATATTTTGTTTTTGTTGCCTGTTGTAATTGTTGTGTCAAGAACAAAATTTCCAAATCTCTATTAAAAATTGCGATTTGGAAATTTTACTTCTTTATAATCGTTTGAAACCCACATCTGAGAGCTGAATGTTCTCTGCTCTATCATTGAGCTACACCCATACAAATTCCTATGACTTTTTCAACAAACTTACAAAAAGGTGATTAGTTCCCTAATACTACCTCTGAGACTTCGGCTTCTGCTTTTTCTTAAAGAACATGGTTACACCTCTGCAATTGAATCACTCCGGGTAGTCCTCAAGCCCCAGCGAATACCTTACCTCTGCCATCAATTCGTCCTCTTCAAGATTATATGGAAACGGGTCAGCGTCATCCACAATATCATCCATAGAACTTCCAAAAGAAAACACGATAAATGGGCACTCCGGCAGGTAATGATGTTCCACCCAGAAGTACTCATCACCGAACTTGAAGACTTTCATCTCCAGCGTTTCTTTAATAGTCATATCACCGGATATCGTGGTAAATGTTTGCTCTCGGGTTCCAATGAACTCCGCACCAAGAGAAACTGCGTAATTCTCAACAAATTCTATAGCCTTGTAATATGCTTCTTCACTATGAATCTTATATGGCCACATATCGCTTGTCCTCACTTTTCAGGTTAAACACGGTCTAACCAGCCAGATACCGGTACAACGTCCATCCGGCAAGTATCAACAATGCAAACAAAAGTATTAAGAAAATCAACAGAAATACCTGAGATAAACACCCTTTACTTTCCTCGGACGAATTGTCATTTCCTTCTGAATATGAATTCTTCCCGGAAGATCCGCCTTGTTTCACATTCTTTTTTCTCAATTGCGCAAGCGGGTCCTGGCGATGAACAATTCTCTGATAAAACTCGTCAAGAAACTCTATGTCCTCATCCGAATAGCTTATATCATCATCAACATCATCATGGACTAAGGCATTCCTTACATGTCGTAACCGTCTCAGAGTCTTAAGATCATCATCCCACCCGGGGATATTCCGCGACATAGCGCGCGGTGTATGAAGCATATCATCGATATACAGCGATACGCCATGATGTTCTCCATATATCTCATTGCATAGTTTTTCAACATGTTTGAATGCATTAACTAAGTCTTCCAAAGCTTATATTCCAACTCCCATTCCTTTTCGATATCGTCTAGTTTCTCCTTATGATCGTTAAAATACTCCTTAACTGCTTCACATACTTCATGTGGATGGGATACAAATAATTACCATTTGTAACTTTCTTGTTTACAGGAGTCAAAATGCCTAAATACACGGCCTTCTGAACAACAGGGAACAGATCGGCATCGCTGTGTAATCCCAAGAGAGTCTCTAGTTCACCTTTTGTTATGCTTTTCTTTTTCCATTTTGACAGCTTTGAAAGCAAATCCATATTGTTACCCCATCACTTTTTCTCTTGTTCCAGTTGCCGGGCCACTTCTTCCATTCCCATCTTCACCACAAGATCACCATAACTCTTATCATATTGTGACTGTGAAATAGCGCCACGCTCTAGGAATTTGTCGAGCATGTCCTTCTGGCGCAGGAAAAGGTCGCGTTTCTTATCGTCTACCATAAAAGTTCCTTTAATTCTTGATACTCTGTATATACCTGCACTTTGGAAAACCGCTACATCCGTAGAACTGTCCACCGGCATTATCGCCCTTCTTGGCGGTTCTCAAGACCAGCTTACTGCCGCACTTAGGGCAGATTAAATTGGTCTCAGCAACAGGCGTAGGCTGTGGCTGTTCTTTTATTTCAATCGTCGGAGTGGCCTCAGGCTTTTCTATTGTTTCAGTTATCGAAGCTTTCTGAGGCTTCTCTTCTGTTTCAGTGGCGCTGGTACTTACCGTTTTCACCTTGTCAGGTTTCTTCTGCCATAAAGAGCCGTAATAATCACTGCCCTTGGTCTCATTACTCTTTGCAGTATTGTTTTTGTAATTCTTCTCGATATTCTCAATGTGTGCAGCTTTAACGGCCGCGTCAACATTTGTCAGTACTTTTAGGCTTTCATAGATTTCATCGATCTTTTCTTCATCCATAACATCGGGATTGTTGTCCCATATTTTCTTTACGGTAGCGTAAGTCTGGTCTCGCTGAATCACCTTTACATCATCCGAATACAAAGTAATCTTCTTAAGCTCACACCGTACCGAAAAAACTATGATAGAAAACAATGGTATGCCTTCTCCAACAAATGAAATATTATTTCGTTTGCAATATTCTTTTATTTGTTTCATCGCCGCTATATTGGGAATTGTCTTCCCTTTTTCCCATCTGTTCACAGTTGAAAACGCAACATTCAATTCAGTTGCAAACTGTTCCTGGGTTAAAAACGATTTTTGACGTATTTTTTTTATCGCAGTAGACAGATCCATATCGCATCTCCTTTGCACTTACATAGCTTGATTATAGCATTCACATGGTAATCGCTCAAGGGATTTTTACAACTGTTTGGGAACCGTCCTCCGTCTCATTCTTCCCTGCACATCTTATAAAACCTGCAAGTCAAGCAGCACTGCCCGCACCGTTTTTCTCTTATCCTTTTCTTTCTCTGAAGCCAGTAAATAAACCTTCTCATCTTCCGCTCCCTTTGATTATTGATTCTTTGCATCTTTGTATATTTGTTACTGACTCTACTCTAACTCATCAAGTGTCCAATAAAAAGGCCCGTTCAAACCCGCCATTTTTCCTGGCTTTTCAGAACCACAATAAATCCAACCCCCTATCTATCGCACTTTACGCGACATCATTTATTGTTCTTCTAGTAAATCTGTATAATTCTGCTGAAAGGAGGTGTTAGCAATGACGAGCGAAACAGACGATGCATTAGTTGAAGCAGTTTCCGACCTTAACGGCATAGGAGCAATCCTTCTTGCGTTATCAGTAGACCTTGCTTTGGGACAGCAGTATAAACTTCCCGACGCTCTTCGTTTTCTCTCTTATAGGATTCAAGAAATCGCATCGGACTTGGATTCTGTAGAGAAAAATGAGCCTGTAGAAGCTGAAATTCCTTCAGAAGCTGAGTAAACAAAGCGGGCGGCACCTTTGCATGGTTGCCGCCCGCTTTCCGTATTATTCTTCAATATTTTTTATTCGCCTCAAACTCCATCTTCTCCAGTATTTCGCTCATCATTTTTTTCATCTCCGCAACAACATCCTCCGGGCCCATAAGCTGAACATGCTTGCCAAGGCCAAATACCCAGCCGTAGAACTGGGGGCTGATGAAGACATCCACGTTCAGCTCACTGTGCTTGTCGTCCAGCTTGCGGAAGGTGATGTCCTTACCAAAGCGGTCTATGAACACGCCGCACATGCTGTTGTGCATGTGGAACTTGACTTTTTTCTTCTCGCCGCCGTACATGCCAAAGGTCGCCTTGGAATACGCCGCCATGTCAAGATCCTTGAACTGCTCGGCGCCGTCGCGCTTCTGGTCGATGGCGTGGGGCTTGAGCATCTTGTCCACACGGTAATGTTTAACCGTCTTGCTGAAATCGTCAAAGGCAACCAAATAGTAATACTCGTCGTCCCAGGTAAGCGCCCAGGGGCTTACCGTGAACCATTCTCCCTTGTTCAGGATGTACTGCGTTTTATCCGGCTGCCAGGAGAAGTATTTGAAGCGGATCTTCCGGTTGTGCTCGATAGCGTTGTGGATCTCGTCCACGCTGTAATATATGCTCTCGTTCATGGTCTTGATCCTGCCGTGGACAAAGACCTGCCGCTGGATCTGACTGGCCTGATACTCGCTCACAAAGCTCTTGACCTTTTTGATGAGCTCACGGGATTTGCGCTCGGTGATGAATTTCGCGCACTGGATCGCATCGATAAGGAGCTTGACTTCCGCAAGCTCAAATTCCCTGGCGCCCACATGGTAGTAGGTCTCCCTGCCTATCTGCTCCTTGATGATCTCGATCCCGAACTTCTCCATGTCCTGAAAATCGGTATAGATGCTCTTGCGCTCGGCGGTAACATCGTACCTTGCGAGTTCGTCCATGATCTGGTTAAGTGTGAGCGCATGCTCGTCATCCGTTTTCTCGAGCATGACCTGCATAAGGTACGTGAATTTGAACTTCTGGTTTGTTCCTCTGGGCATAGCTGCGTCCTCCGGGGTGTATGTGGTTTTTGTCTGAAATGTTTATAATACCTTTTATCGTCTCACAGATTAATGTTATTATCAGGCAGCAACTCCATCTGAAAGCAAAAACAGCGAAAACCCGCTTGAAAGCTGGGTTTTCGCTGCCACATTAGATTGCCGGTGACCGGACTTGAACCGGTACGGGGTTGCCCCCGAGGGATTTTAAGTCCCTTGCGTCTGCCTATTCCGCCACACCGGCATGAACTTTCGTTCATGGGACCTATAGGGCTCGAACCTATGACCCTCTGCTTGTA
>JAEEGQ010000131.1 GCA_016280395.1 Lachnospiraceae bacterium
CTTTATTGCAGGTTTTGATACGCCATCCGACCTCTGCTGCAGGTTAAGATTATACAACAAGGGGCTCTGACCCTTGACCCCGAAGTTTATCGCTTTGGGTTTCAGAAGGAGCAATTGAAAAAGAGCAACACCAAGTGCTGCTCCTTCAAGCAAGTAACAATGATTATGACTGGCACCTATCTAAACAACAGGGATCTTTGGAGAAGTTACTTCCACCCATTATCCTTGCAATAGTAAGTTCCAGTCAGAGGTATGGGGCAACTGGAATTTAATTTTCCAATTGAACTTTATTATGCAAAACGATATGAGCTTTGAATCAATAAGATAAGCAAAGAGAGGTAAGAGGACATGTTGCTGCAGTTTTCGGTTGAGAACTATATGTCATTCAAGGAAAAGGCGGTACTTCGCCTAGAAGCTACAAAGGACAGAGAACATCCTGAAAATATCAATGAGAAAAATGGATCAAAAGCAGTTAATGTTATAGTTACTTATGGCGCTAATGCATCCGGAAAGACTAATTTTTTTAAGGCAATTACTGCGGCGCTAAATGCAATACGATTTTCCAATACAAGACAGGTGAATGAACCTTTAGGGATTGTACCATTTAAGTTTTCTGTTGAAACAATTAATAAACCCAGTAAGTTCGAGTTTCAATTTATTGCCCGGGATAACAAAAAGTACATATACGGCTTCACAGCGAATATGTATATGATTTATGAAGAATACCTTTATAGATATAATTCGCGTAGGCCTACAAAGATATTTGAGCGAAAAAGTGATGGAACCTATGATTTCACGGCAAGGGAGAAGAATGCATTGTTCCCGCTTACACAGTGGAATACGCCTAACAAATTCTTTCTGGCTACGGCTACAATGTGGAATGCTCAGAGCACGAAGATCCCTTTGGAATGGCTCGCCGGAGGTATAGATACCTACACGGATCTTAGCGGACTCACCCAGGATGCTATGATGGGATATCAGGGAGAAAATGCGGATGATTATATATATTTTACTGAGAAGATCATGCGTGAGGCAGACATAAATATTTCCAAGATAGATGTTAAACTTAAGAAGATACCTATCAACCCTAATATCATGCCTCTTATCCCAGGACTTATCATTAACGGCCAGCTTATTCAACCTCAGGAGCAGACGCAGCTTGAGGTAAAGACATATCATGAAGTGGCAGATAATGATGGGGAGAATAAAACCCGATATAGTCTCCAATTAGGTGAAGAATCTGTAGGAACACAGTTGTTATTTGCTTTTTCACCGCTGTTAAAAAAAGCGTTGGATTGCGGAAAAACCATTATAATCGATGAAATTGATAAAAGTCTTCACCCGGCTGTTGTTAAATATATCGTTAACCTTTTTAGAAATAAAGAGATCAATATAGCGGGAGCTCAGCTTATTATTACCACACACAACACATCTTTGCTTTCGTTAAATACATTTAGGCGGGATCAGATATACTTTGTTGAAAAAAACAGAACTACAGCCGTGTCGAGATTATATTCGATGAATGAGTATTCCGTAAGAAAGGGCGAAAATATTGAGAAGGGATACATTCTTGGACGTTATGGTGCTGTACCGGAAATACAGGGTGGTGATATTATTTGAGCAATCAGACTGCTTCAAAGGAATGCTATACCCACTGCAGGATAAGAAAGAGAATACTACTGGTTATAACTGTTGATGCATGTTTAAAAACAAGAGATGTGGTAGATCGACTAAATGTAGAGCAAAATAGTGTTACAGTACATTTACTATGCACATTTCTTAAAGGCAGAGACTTGGAAAAGGCGGTTAAACAATATATGAGAGATAATCTGATAAGGCTTTCATTGAAAGATGAAGTCATTTATTGGGAAGAAATCGGTAAAGGAGGTGGTGCTTATGATTGTAAGCGGTCGGAGTAAAGAAAAACACTCGGATAATTGCGGCTAACAACTATCCGAGCGCCATTCTCCGGATGCAAGCACCCGTTTATTCGCATGAACATTGTGCCACATCCGGAGAGAAAAATCAATAGTTAATGTGGAGGAAGAATATGAAATCCTATACACACAAACGATTTTTTTCAAAAAGGAGGTGGCTTGACTCATGGGAGCCGGCTTTCATGGCGGATTTGGCAATACCTTTGGAAGTGAAGAAAGAAATCGATTAGGTAAGCCTGTTCCACCAACAGAAAAAAATTATGAGATGGTCTTGAATCCATCATATTATGCGCATTTAATATCCAAGAAATATGGGATTAATCTAAAAGGATCAGGAAAGACTATAAGTATTGTTTTTAATCCTAATCTGCCCCCGGGGAATCCCGGAAAAACAAGGAAGAGTAATCCATATGTAATAGAACTTGGACCAAGCGCGTTCTATAGTGAAACAGAACTGGCGAACACGATTGCGCATGAACTAAACCACGCCAGGGATTTTATCAGGGGTGGAAATGCTCCGGAGAATGGGGCATATTATTCAGGTGATGCACTTGAAGACTACATAAGAGGAAGGAGATGATTAGTGTGTGGACTGATGAAAGAGATGAAATAATGAAATTATTTGAGGATACATCAGGAGAGTTTCCACGCATATGCCCTTGCTGCGGTAAAAAAAGCGGTCATATATTCTTTTATAGACATCGCAATGAAAAGTATGGCGGCGCTTGGGCTTGGTGCCATGAGTGTCATGAGTTCTCGCATTCACGATCTCAAATTCCATCTTGGTGGAAAAACATGGAATCCATCGAGCTGGCTGAGCTTCATGGGTGCCCGGATAATCTGGATATCATTCATGATAGCATTGACGCTTGGATCAATGTGCTTTTAGCTGAAAAAGCAGAGTAAAGAAAAAACACTCGGATAATAATGGCTAACTATTATCCGAGTGTCATCCTATGGATGCGAGCGCCCGTTTATTCGCATAAAGACTGTGCCGCATCTGATAGGGTAACAATTAATAGTTTTGTACTTTTTTAGAAATCACACTCTATTGGGAGGTAATGTTTATGTCTGAAATAAATAGCGCTCGTAACGGGTGCAGAGATGTTTTTAACGCATTTTTGGTATCAAATGCAAAATATGCAGGAGAATTTGAAATTCCATGTATAGAACCTTGCAAAGAAATACCAGAGCGGATGATAGTTTTTTCAAAGGCTATAGCCAATAAAGACTATGAACAGTGGGTACATTTTTATGAGGATGATTATTTATTTGAGCGATTATGGAATCACCCAAGAAAGTATCTCCCGATTCTTAAAAAGTTTCAGGGAGTTATCTTACCCGATTTCAGTCTTTACAGGGATATGCCTTTGATTATGCAACTATGGAATATTTACAGAAGCAGAGCTATTGGTCATTGGTTGCAGGAAAATGGAGTAAAGGTTATTCCGAATATAAGATTTGGAGACCAACGTACATATAACACTTGTTGCATCGCTATTGAGAAACAAAGTGTTATCTCTATTGGAAGTCACGGGAACTTAAAGAACAGATCAGACCGAGAAATCTTTCTTAAGGGTGTTGATGAAATCATAAAAACACTTGAACCACGAGTAATAATTGTTTATGGATCGGCACCAGATAAATATTTCAAAAAGTACAAAGATGCCGGTATCCGGATAGTACAATTTGATAGTGATTTCGCTACTTCTCACAGGGCTGGGGTGTAATGGGTACAGGTTACACCGGGATGAGAGTTCTTTGGGATTAAAATAAAATTAAATAATTGTGGCAATAAATGGCAATCTGTGTTACAATATTAATACTATGACAGATCGTTGTGTTTGCAATAGCCGGCCTTCGGTCTTTAGTCAAGTACAACAGACCGGAGGTCTGTTGTCGTGTTGTGTTGGCAGTGGAAGCGAACAGGTCCTTTGGGCTTGGCAGTGTTCAAATAATCTCTTCGGAGGGTCCGCATGGGGAAGCAAGATACTATCAGACAGAGAATCAGGTTACTTGTTATCGCGGCAGTTGTTTTTGCCACACTTATAGTGGGCATCGATGCAGTTATCGTGTGCGTGGGCATGGTTAAAAAGGATTATGAAAGATATGCCGAAACGGCAACAGCCCACCTTCTTAAAACACTTGAAAACGGCGGCGGGGAGTGGAGCTACATTACAGCTTCCGGTACAGTCTGTATCGGTGATGAGCCGCTTTCCACAGATCTGTTTGATAAGATAAACGACAGCTCCGAGGCGGTCTTTCACACGGTCTTTAAGGACGATCTCCGCGTGCTGACCAATATAAAAAAGGATGACGGCACATACGCTGTCGGCACAAAAGCCGACGCAGACATCTATAAGAGCGTAAAAGCCGGCAATACCGTTATAAAGAACGGGATAAAGATACTGAACGGCAGATATACCGTCTGCTACATGCCCATTTATAACAACGGTGAATTCTGGGGCATGATGTTTACGGGTGTCAGCCAGTCCACCGTCACAGGCGAGGCTTTAAGGCTTGTTCTTGCGATCGCGGCAGGTATCGCGGTATCTCTGGTTATAATAATCATAATCGCAAGCAGGATGTTAAAGCAGATCGGCGAAAGAATGATCGGCAATCTGGACAGGGGCCATGCGAAGCTTAAGGGCTTTGCGGGACACATCAAAGAGATCGCTGCAAGGACCACCACTGAAACCGCCGATATCACCACTGCCATGAACAGTGTTGCACAAGGGGCTACAGGTCAGGCTGCCGCAACCGAGGAGGCCATGGCTTCCACGGAAGAATTTGCGAACGGAATAGATGTCCTGAACGAAGAGGTGCGGGAGAGCAAGAACGTTCTTGAAAGGATCAGGGATTGCGTAAAGGATTCGGAAGATGCCATAAGTCTGCTTAATGCAAGCATAGCGGATAATGACAGCAAAGTCAGCGAGATTTCCGCGGATATCGATAAGGGCGTTGAAAAGACCGAAAATGCGAAGTCCATCGTTAAGACGATAGACGAGATTGCTTTCCAGATAAACCTGCTTGCCCTTAATGCTTCCGTAGAGGCTGCCCATGCAGGGCGGTTCGGACTCGGATTTGCCGTGGTCGCGGATGAGATCAAGAATCTTGCGGCAAGCTCCACGCAGTCTGCAAGCGAGACTTCGGATATCATAGCTGAGATAGTCGATACAATGAAGAAGACAAAGGCCAGCAACCAGGCCCTTATCGCCGGGAATACAGAGCAGACCGAAAGAGCGAATATCGTTTCACAGCGCATGGAAGCAGTAAAAGAGAACATCGGGGAGATCGTTGAAAAGCTCAACACCATAAGGGACAGGTCCGATGCTCTTCAGGTCGTAAAAGACGAGCTTGTCAAGGTGGTCGAGGCGCTGTCTTCAACGGCGCAGGAAAATGCGGCTGTTTCACAGCAAGTCTGCGCATCTACCGAAACTGTCGGCAAGGATGTTGAGAATATGGCCGAGAGCCTCTCCGAAGTGGATAACATATGCGATGAACTTGACGGTATAGCCGCTTTCTTTGGGAAAGAGTGAAGCCGGAAAACAGGCAGAATAAAATGATGATCATACATCCGCGGGATCGTTCGTCCCGCGGATTTTTTGTGCGATAAGCGAATGCCCTCGGCAGCAAGCTCGCTTGCTGGACGAGGGCTGAGTGAACGGTCATTGAGCGGACTTCGTACGCGAGATGACCCGTCGAATCGAGTAGGAGTCAGCCTACTCGATTCGATTTATGCCGGAACAGGGCTAATAATGCCCGGAATACCTGCATCTTTACACCGGATTTGCAGCCCTGAAAAAAGATACATTTTTTTGTTTTTGGCAAAAAAAATATATTTTTTCGTTTTTGGAATATTGAATAATGACGAAAAATGTGATAAAATAATTTTTGATGATTGTAAGAAGACGAGTGTGAAAAAAATGACAATTAACGCGCGACGGGGTTTATGCCGTCTCTTGATATGAGCAGGCGGCATGAAAGGATCAATATGAAAAAAACAAAGAAGATCGCACTTGTTACATGTGCGTCCAATTTTGAAAGATATTATAATATAGTTCACGCAGTCAGGCGTAAAGTGGCCTCCATGAAGGGGTATTCTCTTTACGTCCTTTCGAGTTACGGCGTTTTTATGGACGGGATGGATTTTTCACACGGTGAGGCTGCCGTGTACTCCCTTCTTGACAAAATGGACATCGACGGCTGCATAATCGAATCCAATATCGGAAGCTATGAGCTTGCAGGCAGGATGATCGCAACACTCCGCGAACGGAACATCCCCGTAGTCACCATAAATATGCATTTTGATGATATCCCCAGCCTCAATATCCAGGTTGATACCGCAATGAGTGAGATGCTCGAACATCTCATCACAAAGCATAAGTGCAGAAAGATCAACCTGACACTGCATGCCGGCAATTCGATCGTTTCCAAAGGGGCTTTTGAGGCATACAAAAAAGTACTCAAAAAACACAGGATACCTTTTGAAGAGAAGCGCGTGGTCACGGTCCCTGTTTCGATACCTGAGGGGAAAGCCCTGTTCGATACATTTGAAGAAGCGGGAGTTATGCGGGATTGCGACGCGGTGCTGTGCGCCCATGATGTAACTGCGATCGGCCTTACGCTGGCACTTGCCGAAAAGGGCTATGATGTGCCCGGCGATATCAGGATATGTTCCCTTAACCACAGCGGAAACAGCATTGCTTTCAGGCCGAGCATTACGGGGATCGACAGGCGGGACCGCGATGTGGCCCAGATGGCCTGCGACATGCTCGATAAGCTCATTAATGGCGAAGAAGTCCCGCTTGAGACTTCATATAAAGGTATAGTTGAATATCACAGAAGCTGCGGATGTCTTGAAAACGACGTCGACCATGAGCGCGAACAGGAAGACAGCTACACCGATGTTTACCGCAGGATGGTCTATAACAAGATAGAATCCGGCGGCCAGATCGGCGGTATGATGAAGCTGAACAACATGCTTGAAGTCACGGACACCTTTGAGCAGCTGACAGACAGCATTCACAGCATGATGCTCAGCATCGGCTGCCGTTCGTTCTTCTTCTGCCTCAATTCAGGGGATATTCCCTATATCGAGAGCAATCTTCCGGATCCGAAGGCAAAAGATGATGCGCCTTATGATGACAAAATGGTCGTTGTTACGGGACATTCCCGCGGGAAAGGCAACCTGAAGGGCATCACGTTCGATCTTAGGGATGAGCTGCCGTTTACCCCGAAAGAGGGCGATATGGCACTTATCCTGCCGATACGCTATATGCAGAGGGATTACGGGTTCGTTGTTTTCCTGAATGACAACCTTCCCGTTGATGTATACAACTACCGTATCTGCCATGAAAGCATCGGCAGCAGCATAGAGAACCTGCATCGCCATATCATCCTGAAGAGCACCGTTTCGGAGCTTGACAGGATGCATATGCAGGACCAGATGACAGGGCTTTACAACCGTTTTGCGCTTTCGCGCTACAGCAGGGAGTTCGTTTCGGATGGTGTGTATTCAATAGCGCTTTTGGATATGGACGGATTAAAGACCATAAACGACCTGTACGGCCATCTGGCAGGAAACAATGCACTATGCATTGCGGCAGATGCCTTAAAGGAGGCATTTGGTGAGGAGAACCTCGTGATCCGCTACGGCGGCGATGAATTCCTTATTGTCTCACGGGAAATAACCGGTGCAACATGGGAGAAGCGCAGAGCAAAGCTCAACAATGTGCTTGAGAAGACTTGCCGGGTTCAGAAGCTGCCTTACACGGTGGGCTTAAGTCTCGGCTACTGCGCGTCGACAGCCGATAACAGACTTCCGCTGGAGGCCTGCATCGAGGCTGCGGATAAGGCTATGTATGAAGACAAGAAACAGAGAAAGAGCCTGAGAAAGTAAAAGCTCCGGTACAAGAAAGAACCTTAGAACAAAAGCTCCGGAAAATGAAAGAAATCCAGAACATAAAAAGTGTTCCGGTACATAAAGAACGCCTGCAGTGATGGCTGCAGGCGTTTATATTTTGGGAACCTGATACCGGCAGGAGAAATCCCGCCGGCCGGTGCGCCTTCCGGCGCAGGGTTCAAATGTGTTTATTTGTTTGAAAGAGCACAGAGTTCTTCAAGCATCTTCGGAAGTTCGGTGTCCATGTTTTCCGAGCTGAACTGACAGGTTCCGACTTTTCTGTGTCCGCCGCCGCCGTATTTGAGCATCAGGCTGCCGACATTGACATCGGAGGTTTTGTTAAGGATGCTGTAACCGACAGCCGCACTGCAGCCTTCACCGCCCCTGCCGCTTACTATCCATGCGGAAATGTTCTGTTCGGGATAAAGGGAGTAGATCAGGAAGCGGTTGCCTGTGTAGATCGGATCTACGCCGCGAAGGTCGCTTATGATGACGTTTCCTTCGGTACGGGTGTGAGCTTTGACCATTTCCTTGAATTTTTCGGTCTGTTCGTTGTAAACCTCTATTCGCTCCCGGACATCCGGCATAGCGAGGATCTCTTCGGTCGTGTTCTTGCTGCAGGCGACAAGGAGCTTTTCCATGAGCTGGTAGTTTGAAACGGTGAACTGTCTCCAGCGTCCGAGGCCTGTTCTCGGATCCATGAGGAAACCGATGAGGATCCAGCCGGTAGGATTAAGTATCTCGTCAGCCGTGAGATCGCCGGAATCAACTTTATCGACTGCGATCATGATATCGTCATACTGCGGGAAACGTTCTTTTCCGCCGTAATATTCATAGATGATCCGGGCGCAGGACGGTGTGACGCGGCTTTCGCCCTTGTATCTGCCTTCAAGCTGCTGGCGTTCGAATTCGCTTGAATGATGGTCGAACCAGAGTCCGCAGCCCTCTACGAAAGGCACGTTTGCAAGACAGTCGTCTGCGGTGATCTCCACAAGTCCGTCCTGAAGGTCCTTCGGATGTGCAAATTTCCAGTGGTCAATGATACCGGCCTCAAGGAGCAGTGCTCCGCAGACCAGTCCGTCAAAGTCCGAACGTGTAACAAGTCTCACTTTTAAGATCTCCTTTCCATAATACAGCATTTATTTGCAAGTATTATACCACGTTTCTTCCCATCCTACAATTGAAAAAGCAGCCGTCAACAAAATAACAAACTCCCGCTTGCTAATTGCAAAAAAATATGATATCATCGTAATGATTTGAAAATCCTTGTGATTTCATGAGGAAATTTAAGGAGGTTATATGATCTACTCAACAGAAGTAAAGAACATGTGCCCTGTTACACAAGGTGTACATCACGGCGCAGCGCCTATCCCGGAAGAAGCAAAATGGGTAAAGGCAAAAAAGGTTGAGGATATTTCCGGCTATACACACGGTATCGGCTGGTGTGCACCTCAGCAGGGAGCCTGTAAGCTTTCCCTCAATGTTAAGGACGGTATCATCCAGGAAGCACTGGTCGAGACCATCGGATGTTCAGGCATGACACACTCCGCAGCTATGGCAGCAGAGATCCTTCCCGGCCTTACGGTTATGGAAGCTCTCAACACAGACCTTGTTTGTGATGCCATCAACACCGCTATGAGAGAGCTCTTCCTGCAGATCGTTTACGGCAGGACCCAGAGCGCATTCTCAGAAGGCGGCCTTCAGATCGGTGCAGGCCTTGAAGACCTTGGCAAGGGTTCCCGTTCCATGATCGGTACCACTTACGGTACTCTTGAAAAAGGACCCCGTTATCTTGAACTTACAGACGGCTACATCACCGGCCTTGCTCTTGATGAAAACGATGAGATCATCGGTTACAAGTACGTGAACTTCGGAAAGTTCATGGACTTCATGAAGAAGGGCGAGTCTGCAGAGGCAGCTCTTGAGAAGGCTTCAGGCCAGTACGGCAGGGTTGCCGACGCTGTACGCGTTATCGATCCCAGAAAAGAATGACACAGTAGGAGGATAAAAAAATGGCATTATTTGAATCGTATGAAAGAAGAGAGCCTCAGATCCTTGCTGTGTTAAAGCAGTACGGAATCTCTTCCATCGAAGAATGTAAAGATATCACAATGGCAGCAGGCATCGATGTTTACAAGCTTATCGAAGGCATCCAGCCTATCTGCTTCGAAAATGCAAAGTGGGCTTACACCGTAGGTGCAGCCATCGCTATCAAGAAGAATTGCCGCAAGGCTTCCGAAGCTGCAGCAGCTATCGGCGAAGGCCTTCAGGCTTTCTGTATCCCGGGCTCCGTTGCAGATACACGTAAGGTAGGTCTTGGCCATGGCAACCTTGGCAAGATGCTCCTTGAAGAGGACACCGAGTGCTTCGCATTCCTTGCAGGCCACGAGTCCTTCGCAGCCGCTGAAGGTGCTATCGGTATCGCAGAGAAGGCAAACAAGGTTCGTACCAAGCCTCTCCGCGTTATCCTTAACGGTCTCGGAAAAGACGCAGCGCAGATCATTTCCCGTATCAACGGCTTCACATTTGTTGAGACCGAGTACGATCCTTACACAAACACCGTAAAGGAAATTTCAAGAAAGTGCTACTCCAAGGATGCCAACAGCCCTCGTGCAAAGGTTAACTGCTATGGCGCAAACGATGTTTGCGAAGGCGTTGCCATCATGTGGAAGGAGAACGTTGACGTTTCCATCACCGGTAACTC
>JAEEGQ010000013.1 GCA_016280395.1 Lachnospiraceae bacterium
CGCGGTATGGGAAATATAAACTATTCCAAGGATATCATCACGCTCGAATGGGACTATGGCAGCCAGGATGTGTTCGTCGCTTTCGGCGATCACGGCGGTCTGGTAAAGCCGATAGAGGAAGTGGTTGCCGAGTATGATAACTATTCGGCCGGGGCAGGGGCAAATAACAATGATCCTTTACCCGGCAGCCATTCCGACTCTGGTGAAGAAGAGCAGGGACCTCGGACCGATGCCGGCATTGATACGTCCGGACTTTCCGCAAAGCACGGCAAGGCATATGAGTACCTGTATACGCAGAGCGGGTACAATTCTGACGGCACATGGGATTACACAGATCAGGACGGCTATATCCATGACGGTGACATGGTCATGGAGCGTATCCTGACGGTATACCGCTTCAGCGACCGTTCAGAGATCGAGTACATGCTCGAATCTGCGGGCGAATGGGGTGAGTACTGGCATGTGGAGTACAATTTTCCGGCGCAGTGTGTATTCTTCGACTGGGTCGAGGGCGGTACCGTAACGATCTCGGGTAATCAGGCTATCTGGGAGGATGAATCCGGACAGTACAGAGAGATTTATACCCTGAAGTCAACACGCGAGTTCGATAACTAAAGAGGAGGGCTATGTAATGAAATTAAGGAAACATGTAAGCAGGTTATTGGGGCTGGTGCTGGCGCTTGCCATGCTCCTTACCACGGCGGAGGCTTTTACGGTTAAGACCTCGGCGACCGAAATGATGACCACCACAGAGTACTTCGCGTACAGAGTGGATGTAATGGACGCAAGCAAGGGCAATTCCGACTGTGTTGCGGTTCAGGTCATGTCAAGTATTGACGGCGCGGTATACATCTATGTCAGGTATGCCGGCGAGGACAAGCCTTCGGTCAAGGATATCATGGGCAGCGGCTACAAGACGCTTGTGACGGCTAACGAAGAGACCGAAGCCTACGGCCATATCTATTGGCTGGACAAGATCGAGGTCGGCAAGAAGTACGATATTTATATCGTATTCGAGGATCCGGCTCACAATACCTACGGACCTTTTACCGTAAAGAAATGGGTTGCGAAGTATTTCCCCGCAGGTAAGGGAACAAAGAAGAAGCCCTATCAGATCTGGACCGCCAGACACCTCTTCAACATGGACGAATATACCGGCGAGGACTACAAGGGCAAGTATTTCAAGGTGATGCAGGATATCGATCTGTATGAGAGCATTTATTCCGGAAGAGTAACAAGCTACGGTTCTACCTTCTATGGTATATTTGACGGAAACGGCAAGAACATCCGCGGCCTTAAGGGAAATCTTTTCGACAACCTTGAGTCTACGGCCATTGTCAGGAACTTATATCTTGTTGACGCGGACAATACGATGGCTAACAACGGTATCGCAGGCCTGATCAGCGAGACAAATAAGGGCATCATAGAAAAATGCGCAGTATATAACTCTGCAGCATCCAATTCACTCTCACTGGGTATTGTCACGGGAGAGAACAGAGAATACGGTATCATCAGGAACTGTGCGGTTGTTGACTGCACGCTGAGTGCGTACGCTGAATCCGGAGCTTTTGCGGGACGTAATTTCGGCACGATCAAGGACTGTTACGCAAAGCTCAACGTGATAACGGATACAACGGTCGGCGGCATCGCGGGACGCAATGACGAGGGAACCATTTCAGGATGCCTTGCGGATCTGACAGTTACGAAGAGAAAGCCTGACAACCATCCCAATATCGGCGGCATCGCAGGATATATGAACAGTTCTTCGGCTTATATTACCGACTGCGTATCGCTGTACGTGCCCGAGGATCCCGAACAGCTCGGAGATATCGGTTCGATCTGGGGTTCATACTCGAGCAGCGAATACCCCGAGAATGCCACAGGCAATGTAGGAGCGCTCAAATACAAGCTTGACGATATCAAACTTACCGAAAAGGAGATCAACGGCTCGAACAATGAAGAATATCTCGCCAGGCTGCTTGAAGAGAAGAAGGAAAGATGGGTCAGCCACCACGGCTTATCTGCAGACACGATCAAGGAAGTGAAGAATCCCGTCAAGAAGCTGGTCGCTGGCGGCAATCCCGACGGCAGGAACAAGACCGTGATCTCCAATCTGAATATCAAGTACACACATATTTTTGAGAACGAGACCAAAGCATACAATGCGAAAAAGAAATTCCCCATGACCCAGAAGGAACTGAAGGTAAAGGAATTCTCCACACCCGGTCAGGTTAAGATCAAGAAGGTCAAGATCGATGTGAAGAACGAGCAGGTTACCATCACATGGGATTCGGTCAAGAAGGCCGAAGGCTATGAGGTTTATATCGCAAAGTGGAGATACAGGGAAGTCGGGAACAAGTACGGCGAATACGAACTTGAGGAAGATATCAAGTCCGCAAATGTGACCGAATATCTGGATAAGTATCTGTATAAGGGAACCACATATTTCTACAAAGTCAGGGCATATTATAAAGTCAACGGCGTAAAGGTATACGGACCGTTCTCCGAAATTCAGGAAGCGCTCATCACGGGTGAATGATATTCTGGTTGAATAAAAAGTTTCAGGAGGTACGAAATATGAACTTTTGTAAACGCAACATAAGGAAATTAAGGTTTTTTCTTTTGCTTGCCGCACTGACGCTGGTGATCGGCGTGCTTCCTTCGGTAAAGGCCCGGGCCGTAAATGAGGAATTTACTACCGACGATGGTTTTGTTTTCAGGGCGCAGGGATATTATAACGACTCTGTTTATGACCTTGCCGGATATACGGGAAATAACCCGAAGGTTGTGATCCCTGAGTATGTTGACAATGAGAAATACGGCAGAAGACCAGTAATGAGGATCTCAAGAGGTGCATTTAAGGATAATAAGAATATCGAATCGGTATCAATTCCTGCATCTGTGACCAGTATTGAAAAAGAAGCCTTTATGGGATGCACATCGCTGACCGAGGCAATTCTCGAAGGTGATAATCACCGGTGGGCCCTGGACAACATTAAGAACAGCAGCACTTATCTGACTATCGGAGACAGGGCGTTTGCCGATTGTACGAAATTGACCGATTTTGAAATACCCTATGGAATAGATGTTACGTCCGGTGAGGATATATTTGCGGACTCGGGCTTGAAACACATAAGGATCGTTCTCTGCGGATGGACACAGCTTGTTCCGAAAATATTTAACAACTGTCCGGAACTTGAGGTTGTGGATATTGACTGTGAATCATATGAACCCGGAAAATCAAAACGTCCGGGACTTAATTCGATGACCGGTCTGCCCAAACTTAAGGAGATAAATGTTTACGGCATCGAAAATAACGGAACTTTGGGAATTGATTACGGAAGCAGCTCTTCCGACCATATAGAGAAGGAAGACTGCCCTTCGCTGGAATATGTAAATATTTATTACAGTGCAGAAGCTGTCGGGGTGACCGCTAATGCATTCGCAAATACCGAACAGACATCGTCCGATCCTTCCGTTGTATTGATCGAAGGAAATAAAACGAGCGGATATTATTATCGCGTCAAAGGTGAAGGTACCGCAGAGATCACATGCGAAAAGGCAAGCTACAAGATCAGGATCATTGTCGGTCAGAACAAG
>JAEEGQ010000132.1 GCA_016280395.1 Lachnospiraceae bacterium
TACGTACCCTTCCATGGTGCCTGTCACCGACTGTGCCGCTTACAGGTCCTCGACAGGCGTATTTACTTCACCTGTACAGGTGCGGACCACTCGCTGTAATACGTGGTCTTGCCGACCTTCTTATACGTGCGGACCTTTATGTACTGACCGCTCTTCAGGCCCGAAACATTGGCCTTCACATCCTTGCCCGAATAAAGCTTCTTATAGCCCTTCGCCTTCTTCGAGGAATAATAGATCTGGTAACCGTCGGCGGCCTTGTTTTCATTGATGACCACGGTGCTGCTCTTCTTGCCGATCTTTACCTTCTTTAACGAGGTGCCGGTCGGAATGATGCTGAAAGTATCAGTAATACTGCCTGTGTAATTGCCGATTCCCGTGATTGTGATCTTCGCGGCGCCGACCTCTTTGTTGTCCGTGGCCGTTACGGTATAGTCCTTGTCCTCTTCGAGCAGAGTCTTGCCGTCCTGCAGATAGAGATAAGGCACGATCTCGCTGCCGCTGACGGTCAGGTCTTTGTCGGGAACAGTAAGCTTACAGTCGGCAATGTTCTTCTTGTTCGAAGCACCGTCGCCCACGGTGACCGTTATCGTGAAAGGCATCTTCGGCTGGCTGATCACGGTTTTTCCGGCGTCAAGGATCTCAAACTTATTCCCCTTTCCGTCAGATGTAACCTTCACAACCGAAGGGTCGGACGAAACCGCAGTATAAGTCTTACCCAACTTTTCCTCGGAGCCGTCCGCAGCCGAAGAAAGGATATAAATTCTGGGCTCATAGTGTACCTTGTTTGAGCTGTCATCGTAGAAACCGATATATCTGCCGGTATCATCGGTTCTGTCATAGTACATGTTGATATTCTTAAGGTTAGGGCAGCCGGCGAAAGTCTCCACGAACTTGCCGTTTTTATCGGTATAGAAAGCCGAATTATTTCCAAGGATTATTTCATCGCAGTCATAAAGGTTTATTTCCTTCAGTGCAGGTATATTTATCATAAGATCGGTATGTATTATCACCCATCTGAAATACTTGCCGTCGTCTCTCCTTTTAATGGTGATCGATTCGAGCTTGTCAGCGCCCTTGAACATATGGCCGATACTTGTATAGTACGTCCAGCAGACCGTTACCTGCTTTACTCCGGCGCCTTCGAACATACCCTCTTTCTTATCCCTGCAAAAATACTCAACGCCGTAAGGAAAGACTACTTCCTCAAGCGCGGTACAGCCGTCAAATACTCCGGGCTCGAAGGCTGTCGGGGAATCCGTTACGGCTACCTTGCCGTTCTGCTCCTCAATAAACTTGAAATAATCGCCGAACGTGACCTTTTCAAGCGATGTGCAGTCCTTGAACGCATAATAGCTGACATTTCTCAATGCATAAGGCAGTTCGACGGACTTAACGGTCTTATTGCCTTCGAAAGCCCTGGACGCGATCTCGTACACACGATGCTGACCGATATAAGCCGGTATCACAACTTCAGGGTTCTTTCCTACATAACCCACAACAATTGCCCATGAATCAGCTGCATCAGTCCTGAATCTAAGCTGCAGGCCGCTTTCTGTCGTCATAGTTACATCTTGGCCGTTTGCAGCTTTCTCTCCCGCCTGCGCCTTCTCTCCTCCGAGAGCGGCAAACATGCCGACTGTAAGAGCCAGCGTTAATAATGCTGCGATGATGAGTCTTATTCTTTTCATGCGTAAACCTCCAAGAATCTATGAAGTGTGTCAGTTGTGTCGGTGCCTGTCACCGTCATGCGGGCGACAGGCACCCGGCAATCCACTTATTTCTTACGGAATATTCCTCAGTTCGGGTCCGTTCTCACCCATCTTCCAGACATTTGTGAAATCAAGACCCGCAAATGCAGACTTGTCGGTAATATCAGAAACTGCCTTGGTTCCTTCCACTTCCACGGGATTTCCTTCCCAGAAGAAGCCGTCGCCGATCGAAGAAGCATAATATACATTAGTCAAATGTGCGGACGAGTAAGACCAGTTTGTAATTACCTGCTCACGTATCTTCAAACCTGCTATCGCGTAGTCGGAAGCACCGAGAGAAACGCAGTTTTCCATAATGGGGCTGTTAATGGAGCCGGAAATGCCTCCGCCGCCTCTGGGATATTCCTCTCCGTATCCGGTATTCTTGACCGAACCGGTGTTAAGGCAGTCCTTAATGGTCATGAGTCCGTTATGTGCTCCGCATATTCCGCCTATTCCCGAAACATATAAGTTTTCTCCGGAAATATTACCGGCGTTTTTACACTGCACCAGTACGTCTCTTACCGTACCGCCGCCGGCTTCTCCCGCAATTCCTCCGATATAAGCCCTCGGAATGTCCTTAACGGTGATAGTAGCTTCATTTACACAGCGTTCGATATATCCGAGATTGTTAGGGTTCTTTGCGACAATACCGCCGACATCAACTTCACTTCGATCTTCATAATCAAATGTGTATCCCTTTTTGCCGGAGATCTCTATCGATCCGGTCGTCTTGCAGTTCCTTACGGTTCCGACTTCCAGATTATTTCCGCCGCACAAAAATGCTATGGGCGCAACAAGCTTATAATCCACATATCCTTCGTAAATGGTCGTCATCTTCACATCAAAGATGAAGTTTTCTACGGTTCCGCCTGCCAACTGGGCAACAAAGGGCACTGAAAGGTTCTTAAGCGTATGTCCCGCTCCGTCGATCGAACAATATACGTTTTCCAGAGGCTTCCATCCGGTCATGTCGATATCATTCTTCAGAACATACTTGGCATCTTTATTCTTTGCCTCAATTGCTGCGAGTTCCTTCTGAGTGGAAATGTACTTCACCGAACCGTCATCCTGTGAAGTCTTGTCGTCCTTTCCGGTATCATCACCCTTCACTGCCTTTACGGTTACCTTTGCGACCTTGCTGTACTTGCCCCAGACGGTCTTCTTTCCGTTCTTGAGATAAGCGCGAACCTTGAACTGATAATCGCCCTCGGTCAGCTTCTTTGCGGTATAAGTCCTCTTCGCCGTTCCGTCTTCGCTGATCGTAGCAAGCTTGGTAAACTTCTTTGCGCCGGGCTTCTTTACCATGATCTTATAGCCCTGCGCGTTTTTCGTCTTTGCGATGGTCAGTGTAACGCTCGTGCCGTCGTCATTTGCATTTGCGGTAACCTTTGCTTTCGCGGGTTTAGTCGCTGCCTGTGCCTTCTCTCCACCGAGAGCGGCGAACATGCCGACTGTAAGAGCCAGCGTTAATAATGCTGCGATGATAAGTCTTATTCTTTTCATGCGTAAACCTCCGATATCAATTTCTACGTACCCTTCCATGGTGCCTGTCACCGACTGTGCCGCTTACAGGTCCTCGA
>JAEEGQ010000133.1 GCA_016280395.1 Lachnospiraceae bacterium
ACTTAAAGCCCGTGAGCACTTCACGAAGCTCAATGCCGTAGCTCTCTGCCACCTTATCGGCCATATTTGTGGAAACGATAGTCTTTACAAGAACTCCGTCATTGTGGATCAGGCCAAGCTCTTTCCTGCGCTCAAGAAGATATTCGCAGATAAGCATGCCGGACATATTTCCCGTGAAGGATACATAATCGTCGGTCGCTTTGTCGTAGGAATATACGCCGAGACGGTCTGCATCGGGGTCCGTGGCAAGAACCACATCTGCCTTCTTCTCTTTTGCAAGCTTAAGCGCAAGGGCGAAAGCCTTCGGATCCTCGGGGTTCGGATAAGGAACAGTCGGGAAATTGCCGTCCGGAAGCTCCTGCTCCGGAACAACATAAACCCTGTTGAAGCCGAGTTCCTTAAGAACGCGCCTTACAGGCAGGTTTCCGGTGCCGTGGAGAGGCGTGTAGACAACCGTAAGGTCATCCGCATGCTCCTTGATAAGCTCAGGTGAAAGGGAAAGCTTCTTAAGCTCTTCCATGTATCTGTCGTCGATCTCGCTGCCGATGGTAAAGTACAGGCCGGCCTTGATGGCTTCAACACGGCTCATTGTCTTAACCGTGGAGAAATCCGAGATGGAGTTTACTTCGTTGATGATCTGCTCGTCCTTTGGCGCTGTGATCTGGGCGCCATCCTCCCAGTAAACCTTGTAGCCGTTGTACTCTGCGGGGTTGTGGCTTGCGGTAACAACGATACCCGCTGTGCAGCCAAGCTCGCGGAGCGCAAAGGAAAGCTCGGGAGTGGGACGCAGCGACTCGAAACGGTATGCCCTGATGCCGTTAGCGCAAAGGCAGAGAGCCGCTTCTTCGCTGAATTCTATCGACATGCGGCGTGAATCGTAGGCGATAGCAACGCCCTTGGCCTCAGCATGTTCTTTCTTGATGAAGTTTGCAAGTCCCTGCGTAGCCCTTCTTACCGTGTACGCATTCATGCGGTTCGTACCTGCTCCGATGATGCCGCGGAGTCCGCCCGTACCAAAGGAAAGATCCCTGTAGAAGCGCTCTTTGATCTCGTTATCGTCATTTGCGATAGCTTTGAGTTCCTGTTTCGTTGCCTCATCAAAATAAGGATCTTCACACCATTTCTTGTAGTTCTCCATGTAGTCCATAATCTTACCGTCCTTTATGTGTATAGTTCATCGTTACCGTTTTAGAAGTTTTGCCGTGTCGGGGCTTTATGCCGGATACTCTTTTTCTTTTATGATGGCAGGGGCAAGTGTTTCCGGCGTGAAAATGCTTGCAGAACCTGTTCCTGTGGGCTCAGGAGGATTGCTTGGCTCCGGTGTCCCCGAAGGTTCGGGTGAGACGCTTGGTCCGGGCGTGTCTGAAGGTTCCGGTTCTCCTGTAGGACCGGGTGTTACGTCTTCTGCTCCTGATGTAGGTGAAGGCTCGGGCGGTGTCGGGCCGTCCGGTCCCTCTGTCGGCGAAGGAGTGGGCTCCTCCGGATTCTGTGTGGGAGTAGGCGTCGGATCCGGCAGCCTGTTCCCCGCATATTTAAGCTCTGTCAGCGTTTCAAGGCCGTAAACAGCCGAGATGTCTTTGAGCAGGTTATACGAAATATCAAGCTTTTCAAGGGCAAGGGAGCCAAGCTCCGTGACACTCGTAAGGTAATTGCAGGAAAGGTTCAGCTCCTTAAGTGCCGCAAGCCCCGACAATCCCGTGATATCCGTCAGGACATTGCAGGAAAGATCGAGTATCTCGAGCTTTTCGAGGCCCGTAAGCCCTTCCGTGTTCTTCAGATTGTTCCAGCCCGCCTTAAGTACTCTCAATTCAGTAAGATAGCTTATATCACGCAGGCTGTCAAGGTCTGTTTCGGTCAGGTCAAGCTCTGTGATCTCAAGAAGCCTTCCGCTGTAAACATCCGCATCCGGATTATTCAATATCTCCCTCACCTTTGCTTCGATAACGGGATTTGTCCATTCGATCACAACTTCATCGGGCCCGGGGCTCGGTGTCGGTGTCGGCGAGAGCGTCGGTGTTGGCGAAAGCGTAGGCGTCGGGGAAAGCGTAGGTGTTGGCGTTGATGTCGGACGCGGGGTAGGCGTCGGCGTCGGGGTAGGTGTTGGCGTAAATGTCGGTGTTGGCGTAGAAGTCGGCGTAGGTGTAGGCGTCTCCGTATTAGTAGGCGCCTGGGTATTGGTCGGTGCCTGGGTATTGGTCGGCGCCTTTGTCGGTGTTGGGAACTCTGTCGGAGTCGGCGCGCTTGTATTTGTAGGCGTAGGTGTGCCCGTAGGATCGTTTGAACGGCTGTTATGCCTCTTTACGGCCGATATCACCACGATAAGTCCTGTGAGTATCAGAACTCCCAGGACTAACGAGATGATTATGATTTTTTGTTTTTTATCGTTCAAAGCGGATAGCCCCTGCGGGGCAGCCTCCTAATCTTGTGGCGCGATTCAGGTCCTCCGGTTTACAAGCTCGCGGACTATATCGTTCCAGTCAACGTTGCACTCCGCCATCAGCACCATCATATGATACAGGAAATCCGCTATCTCGTACTTGATATCCTCTTTATCCGGATTCTTTGCGGCAATAACGATCTCCGTCGCTTCTTCACCGCATTTCTTCAGGATCTTATCAAGGCCCTTGTCAAAAAGATAGTTTGTGTAGGAACCTTCCTTTGGATGTTCCCTCCTGTCGATGATGGTCTTATAATCTTCGGAAAGCACGTTGAGCGGGTTAAGGTCAACATAGTCGGCCTTTGCAAGCTGCTTGTAGAAGCAGGATCTTGAGCCTGTGTGGCAGGCCGCTCCTACCTGTTTTACCTTTGCGAGCAGTGTATCGGAATCGCAGTCGAGCAGCAGCTCCTTGAGATACTGGAAATGTCCCGAAGTCAGGCCCTTTTCCCACAGCTCCTTGCGGCTCCTCGAGTAATATGTCATACGTCCGGTCGCCAGAGTAGCATTATAAGCCTCTTCGTTCATATATGCAACCATTAATACTTCGTTGTTGTAATAATCCTGTACAACAACGGGCACAAGCCCCGAAGCATCCTTTTTAAGGTCCGCAAAGCTTATCTCGCTGTCGAGCACGGCCACATCAATGCCGTCGCGCTTCATCTGCTGCTTGACCGGCGCAACATCCTTGCCGTCATAATAATTTGTCGCAACACCGAATACATTTTCAAGCGACATTAGAGACATGATGTCGTTTCTCACAAGGCTGTCGCGCACCATTGCCCCAAAGGGCAGCGCTGCGATGTTCTGCTCTGCCGGCGTGGAAAGGTCAAGGTGCTTGATCACAAAGCCGGCTACCTTGATAGTACTGCATTCGTTAATGAATTCCTGATCCGAGAGCAGGCCGTCGCCGGTCTCCGGACTTGCGTTTACCTCGACAAATACCCTGTCCTTGCCAAACCTGTCGGTCACACTCTTTATAACGCTCATATCCCTGCAGGATGCATACGGGATGACAAGCTTCTCCGCGCCGGTATAAAAGGCCTTCTTGGCGTCTTCGAACCGGTTGATGCGAAAGCCGATGAACAGCGGCAGGTCCACATTTTCCTTGACGGTCCTGCAGGTATGCAGGAATTCGTCCCTTTCGAGGTCATTTGCCGAATAGTTGTAGATGAACAGCGCGTCAAGCCCGTTTCTCTCATATCTTTCAGCTTTCGAGACAACTGATGCGCCAAGTTCGTTTTCTGCGTTGATATACGCGATGATCTCTTTTTTCATCTTGTTCTCTCCAATGCCTCCTTCAGGTTTATTTTATTCTCGTACAGCGCCTTGCCGATTATGGCTCCGGGAACGCCTTCGTTCTTAAGGGCTTCGAGATCTTCGATACAGCTGATGCCGCCGGAAGCGACGATCTCCATTCCGGTGTCTCTTGCAAGCTCTGCTGTTGCTGTAACATTCGGTCCGGAAAGCATGCCGTCGCGGCTTATGTCTGTATAGATTATGGTCCGTACGCCAAGATCGCGCATCCGAAGGGCAAGATCGAGGGATCTCACCTCACTCACTTCGGCCCAGCCGCGAACGGCCACAAAACCGTCTTTTGCATCGATCCCGACCGCTATATGTCCTGCACCGAATTTCTTAATGGCATCCTGCACAAATCCGGGTTCTTCAACGGCTTTTGTTCCGATGATCACCCTTTCGATGCCCATGTTCAGCTTTGTTTCGATATCCGCGATGCTCCTTATCCCGCCGCCTGTCTGCACGGGAATGCCTGCCGCAGCCACGATGCCGCGGATAACGGCTTCGTTCACGCCGTGTCCGAGCAGGGCCGCATCGAGATCCACAACGTGTATGTACTCCGCCCCCGCTTTAACGAAGGACACCGCAATGTCCGCAGGGTTTTCGGAATACACCTTTTCTCTGTTGAAATCACCCATCGAAAGACGGACGCATCTGCCGTCTTTAATGTCTATAGCAGGGTATAATATCATTTTGATCCTCCATACGGGGAATTATCATTCGGGCAGCCCGCAAAAGCTGCGTTACGCAAGAACTCCCTTTGACGACAGCTGGCCCCGCACACGGGGGTCGTACTGTACGGCCTCGTCAAGCGCCTTCGCAAAGGCCTTAAATGCCGCCTCCGCGATGTGGTGGCTGTTCTCGCCGGCCATCTGGACAAGATGTATGTTCATGCCCGCAGAATAAGAAACCGCATAGAAGAACTCTTTGATAAGCTCTGTCTGGAGATATCCTATCGAAGGCACATCGAACTTCAGTCCGTAGTTCAGGTACGGTCTTCCGCAAAGGTCGACCGCGCAGGTAACAAGAGCGTCATCCATCGGCAGCGTAAAGGAACCGTAACGGCGGATGCCCGCCTTGTCGCGCAGTGCCTCCTTAATCGCGGTTCCGAGCACTATGCCGCAATCCTCAACCGTATGATGTCCGTCAACATAAAGGTCGCCCTTGCACTGGAGCTTCAGGTTAAAAAAGCCGTGCTTTGCAAAGCCTGTCAGCATGTGGTCAAAAAAACCTATGCCGGTGGCGATGTCGCTTGTCCCCTCACCGTCAATCTCAATAGAAAGCGCGATCTCGGTTTCCTTTGTCTTTCTGTTAACTGTGGCGACTCTTTTTTCTGTCTTTTTTTCCATAATTATTCTAGCGGCTGTCCGCCCTTTCTTCCTGTTTCAGGCTGTGGAAATGTCTTTTGACACAACCGCAGATATCCTCAAAGATAATATATCACACGGTTTTGGGACTGTAAACCTTTATTTTCCCTCGCCAAATCTTACCGCAATGGAATTTGCATGTGCCGTAAGGCCCTCAAAATCAGCAAATTCTACGATATCTTTGTAAACAGCCTCGAGGCCGCTCCTTGTATATGCGATTATGCTGCTCTTTTTTACAAAATCGTCAACATTTAAGGGCGAGAAGAACCTTGCCGTTCCCGATGTGGGAAGAACGTGGTTAGGCCCCGCAAAATAGTCCCCGAGAGGCTCCGAAGACCACGGCCCGAGGAAGATCGCGCCTGCGTTCTTTATGCGCGGCATGATCTCGAAGGGATTCTCCGTCACGATCTCAAGGTGCTCCGAAGCGATGCGGTTTACCATATCCACTGCTTCGTCCATGTCTTTTGCAACAAATACCGCTCCGAAGCTGTCAAGCGACTTTTTGATGATTGCGGAGCGTTCAAGTGTTAAAGCAAGGCGTTCTGCCTCCTCTGACACCTTCTTTGCGAAATTCCCGTCCGTTGTAACAAGGATTGCGGAAGCCATTTCGTCGTGTTCGGCCTGCGAAAGCAGATCTGCGGCGATAAAGCGGTGATCAGCCGTCCCGTCCGCAAGGACAAGTATCTCGCTCGGTCCCGCAACGGAATCGATCCCGACACGGCCGTAAACAAGCTTCTTTGCAAGTGCCACGTAAACATTGCCGGGGCCGACTATCTTATCGACCTTCCCTATGCTCTCGGTGCCGTATGCAAGCGCAGCTATGGCCTGTGCCCCGCCTATCTTGAGGATATCGGTGACGCCGGCTTCCTTTGCCGCAACGAGCGTCGCGGGATACACCTTTCCGTCTGCTCCCGCAGGCGTTGTCATGACTATGCGCTTTACGCCCGCAACCTTTGCGGGTATGACATTCATCAGGACTGAGGACGGGTAAGCGGCTTTTCCACCGGGAACATAGACTCCGACGGACTCTAACGGCGTAAACTTCATTCCGAGGATGGAACCGTCGGGCTTTGTGTCAAGCCATGTGTTCCTGAGCTGTTTTTCATGATACGAACGGATGTTGGCGATAGCCTTCCGGACTATCTCCGTAAAGCGGTCCGGAACTGCCCTGTAAGCGGCCTTTATCTCATCTTCGGTCACTTTCATGTTTTCCCTGCCGATATCCCATTTATCGAATCTTGCGGTATATTCGAAAACCGCTTCGTCGCCGCGGGCCGCAACGTCTTTTAGTATTCCGCTAACCTTTTCTTCATATTCGGAATTAACGGTAAGGCTGCGCGCCGCAAGCTTTTTCTCGAATTCTTTTATCGTTTCCGGGGTTATATCGTATATCTTCATATTCACAGCTCCTCTCGTTTTTTATGCCTGTTCCTTCTTTGCAAGTTCATCCTTCAGGCCGTTGATGATGGTGCGGATGCGCTCCTGCTCCATCTTCATGCTGACACGGTTTACAACTACGCGTGCCGAAAGATCGCATATCTCCTCGAGTACGCAAAGGCCGTTCTGTTTAAGCGTTGAGCCGGTCTCCACGATATCGACTATAACTTCGGAAAGCCCTACTATCGGCGCAAGCTCCACAGATCCGTTGAGCTTTATTATCTCAACTGTCTGGTGCTTTTTGTTGTGGAAATAGTCCTTTGCTATCTCAGGATATTTTGACGCGACGCGGATACGCTCCCCGTGCTGTAAAAGCTCCCTTGCAGACTCGGGTCCCGCAACGCACATGCGGCATTTGCCGAAGCCAAGGTCTAAAACCTCGTAAAGCCTCCTGTTTTCCTCATCGATCGTATCCTTGCCGACAACGCCTATGTCTGCCGCACCGTACTCAACAAAGGTCGGCACATCATTTGCTTTTGCAAGAAAGAACTTAAGCTTCCATTCTTCGTTTGTGAAAACGAGCTTGCGGGATTCGGGATCCTTCATTTCCTCGCACAGTATCCCCATGTTTTCGAACAGATCCATGGTCTTCTTTGCAAGACGCCCCTTCGCAAGGGCTATTGTTATATATCTTCTGTTATCTTCCATTGTTTAACCTCCATGCTGCGAGTGCATTTTCTCCGTCCTTTATTCCTTTACAAGCTCGCATTTCTTTCCGCTTCTTCTTAATTCCATTGCCTTCTTTACCGCTTCCT
>JAEEGQ010000134.1 GCA_016280395.1 Lachnospiraceae bacterium
ATGTCCATGGTGGATATATCCCTGATGAATGCCCTGCTTAAGGCTGTTCCGCCCGGGACAAGGCTGATCCTTGTGGGAGATGAGAACCAGCTTCCGTCGGTAGGGCCGGGAAGTGTGCTGCACGATATCCTTGCAGCCGGAGTGTTTGCAAATGTCAGGCTTAAAAAAATATTCAGGCAGGGCGAGGAAAGCCATATAATCATAAATGCCCACAAGATCAACGCCGGCGAGTATCCGGATCTTGAAACGGGGCATCCGGATTTTTTTCTAATCCGAAGGAACAAAACTGCCGATATACAAGGAGTGATAGCAAGGCTCCTTACCGAGAAGCTTCCGAAGCATCTGCATTGCGAGCCTCTTGATATCCAGGTGCTTTCGCCCATGCGCAAGGGCGAGCTTGGCGTCGAAACGCTTAACCGCCTTCTGCAGAACTACATGAACCCGAAACGGGAGGATGAGCCCGAGGTCGAATCCCACGGCTTTAAGTTCCGTGTCGGCGACAAGGTCATGCAGATCAAGAATAATTACGACATCGAATGGTACGAGAAAAACAAACGGGGCTTTATCGTAAAGCAGGGGACCGGGATATTTAACGGCGATATGGGGATAATCCGAAGGATAAGCACTGTTACCTCAACGATAACGATAGAGTTTGACGACGGGAGGTTCGCGGATTATCCGTATTCGGGACTTGAAGAGATAGAGCTTGCATACGCTGTGACCGTGCACAAATCGCAGGGCAGTGAGTATCCCGCTGTGATCCTGCCGCTCCTTACGGGCCCGCGCCAGCTGTTCCACAGGAACATCCTGTATACGGCGGTAACAAGGGCAAAAAAGAGCGTCGCGATAATCGGCGATCCTCAGACCGTTACCGGCATGATAGACAATGTCCGCGAACAGATCCGCTACACCACACTTTGCGAACGTATACAGGAGATATACGCGTGAAGGCGCGTGAAAAGCGAAGCGCGGGGGAGTTTTCGGCAAAACGGACCGCTTAAAAATTTATAGTGCAAAATCATAAAATAGGTGGTATAATGTGCGCGAAGATAATGCGTCATTGTATCTTCAAATAGTTTTTTATGGGAGAAAAAAGAAATGAAGACTACTCTCGTCATCATGGCGGCAGGCCTTGGCAGCCGCTTTGGCAGTGGGATCAAACAGCTTGCAAAGGTTGGCCCTTCGGGTGAGATCATCATGGATTATTCTATCTATGATGCCGTACAGGCAGGCTTCGACAAGGTCGTGTTCATCATCAGACGCGATATCAAGGATGCTTTTGATGAGATCATCGGAAACCGCATCAAGAAGTTTGTTGAGACAGACTATGTTTATCAGGAGCTTACGGCGCTTCCTGCCGGGTTTACATGCCCTGAGGATCGTAAGAAGCCGTGGGGAACAGGTCATGCCGTTCTCAGCTGCCTTGGCAAGGTAAACGAGCCTTTCCTCGTAATAAACGCGGATGATTTCTACGGACGTCACCCCTACAAGTCGATCCACGATTTCCTTGTCAATTCGGAAGGAAACAAGGCAAAGTACTGCATGGCGGGCTTTTCAATGGGCAACACCTTAAGTGATAACGGCAAGGTAACACGCGGCGTATGCAGCGTTGATGAAAACGGCTTCCTTACAGGCGTTGAGGAAACATACGACCTTTATCTTGACGGTAACGAAGTAGTCGGTGCTACATATGAAGGCGCGGAAGTACGCGTTGCTCCTAACACCCCCGTTTCCATGAACATGTGGGGCTTCACACCTGATTTCCTTGGTGCTCTTGAGGGCAGGTTTGCGGACTTCTTAAAGGAGAACATCAACCAGCCCAAGGCAGAATACCTTCTTCCCGGCGTTGTAGGCGACATGCTAAAGAACGGCGAGGCTACCGTAAAGGTGCTTCCTACCGATGCAAAGTGGTTTGGCGTAACCTATGCCGAGGACAAGCCGAAGGTTATCGATTCGATAGCCGCTCTCGTAAAGGCCGGCGAGTATCCTTCGAAGCTGTTTTAAGGGAGTTAAGGTATAGATTTGAGTTTTAAGTTTTTTTCAGATATTCTTTTCCCGGTCACCTGTCCTGTCTGCAAGGATGTGGTGGTGCCAAGGGGGCGCAGGATCTGCGGGGAATGCAAAGCCGTTCTTCCGTATCTTAACGGTCCTGTATGCTTCTCTTGCGGGCAGCCTGTTTCAAAGGACACGGATGAGTACTGTGATTCATGTGCCGGGAGAAAGCGCGCGTTTGAGCGGAGTGTGTCGGTTTTTTCGTACACAGCGCTCTTGCAGCGCATGATAGGAGATTTTAAGTTCAGAAGCAGAAGGGATTATTTTCATTTCTTTGCTGACGAGCTTGAGATATGCTATAAGCATTTTTATCCGGGATGCCAGATCAAGGCTCTTGTGCCTGTTCCGATCCATCCGTCGAGGAAACGTTTCAGAGGCTATAACCAGTCTGAGCTGCTTTGCAGGGAACTGTCAAAAAGGCTGGACCTGCCGGTGTATGACTGCCTAAAAAGGCAGAGGAAGACCGCGCCGCAGAAGACTTTAAGCCCCGAAGAAAGACGAAAGAACCTTTTTGACGCGATGTCGTTTGAAGAACCAAAAGAGTTCGTAAACGCGGATTACAAGCCGGAATGCGTACTTATCGTGGATGATATCTTTACGACCGGCGCAACCTCTGAGGCCTGTGCCGATATCCTGAAGATGAACGGCATAGAACGCGTTTATGTGCTCAACATCGCAACCGGAAACAAAATAAACTGAAAAGAGAGGTAATGAAATGGAATTCAGAAACTGTAAAGGCTGTGGTAAGTTATTCAACTATCTTGGACCCTCTACTCCTGTTTGCCCCGCATGTCTTAAGGCTATGGACGAAAAATACGAGCAGGTAAAGAAGTATATCTATGACAATCCCCGCTGCAACATCAACCAGGTATCGGAGGACAATGATGTTTCCGTACAGCAGATCCAGCGCTGGGTACGCGAAGAGAGACTTTCCTTCTCCGACGATTCCGATATCGGTATCGAGTGCGAGAACTGCGGTAAGATGATCAAGACCGGACGCTTCTGCAACGATTGCAAGCAGAAGCTTAAAATGGACATCAACGGTGCCCTTCCCGTAAAGAAGGTGGAAGTACAGAAGAAGCAGAGAGAACAGGCAAGAATGAGATTCCTGGACACCTAATGGAAACAAGTGTGATGAGAGCCGCGTCGCGGCTCTCACTTATTTTTGTCAATAGTTGAAAAACTATTGACAAAAATGAATGAGTATGTGATGATTTCTTTGTTCTTTGTGATCTTTTGTACACCCCGGGGAAGATTAAAAGAATTTGAGAATTTAGGATAAGTCGGAACAAAAACAATATAAAACAAGGAGAAGAAAAAATGAAAAAAAGAGTATTAGTGGGCGTTTTGATCGCATTGACCGTAGTGGTTATTTGTGGGACAACAATATTTGCCAGAGCAGCTTTCAATTCATACTATCATAGTAATGATCCTGACAATCGTAAATCGTTGGGCTTGTTATTTGATAGTGGTGATGGTTTTTTTAACAGTTGGTATGAATATACGCATGTTTGGGATGCTGATAGCACATTAATTTATACTTTTGACTATCACGTATTAGGAGCCAAATATTGGTATGATAAGGAACTGAGAGAACGACTCGATTTAGATTTTATGACGTTTGATGTATCTGTAGATGAAAGTTGGGGGAGCAGAACAGCTGAACAGTTTAATGCAGGTCTCCAATTTAATATCAAAAAAATAGTCAATTTTGTAGGTGGATATCAAAGAGTAAATGAACATACCGTTCAATATAAAGAAGCTCAAAAATATAAGCATACACTTTCAGAGAATTCACCGACAGGCTGGTACTATTTCGCGGCCATTATGGATTTTGACGCTTATGAAGTTGAGAAACGGAAGGTTGAACAACCCCTCTTTGGAAAAGCTAAAACAACCACTTCAAATGACACTGTGTTAGTTTTTTTACATGAAGACGCTTGGATTCAATTTGTATACCAGGATCATAGATAATATACAAGATGGTTAGTTCTTAATCAAATACGAAAGAGGAATTGTAATGAGAAAAACAGCAATTATTGCGGTGCTTGCAGTGATCATCCTGTTAGGCGGATGCGGAAAGGCACCTCAAACTGATACATCTGTTAAAGATCAGCTGATCGGGAGCGATATTGCGGATATCAGCTTTTTTTTTGAAGAAGGCGAGGAAATTCGCATATCGATCCCGTTTATGGTAAAAAACAAAACTGAAGAGTGGAGTTTTGCAGGGATCAAGGATCTGCAGATACCGGGATTAACAGCAGAAGTATTCTTGGATGAAGAGTATAAAGGTATCAGTCTCGGTTCGATTTTTTTGATATTTAACAGCCCCGGGGAAGAGATTAGTGCTGACACAGTTTTTCTTAAAGCAGGAGACAAGATTATTGAGTACAGGTTTGGAAAACTGTATAGCAAACATAAGGAAAATTACGGGACTTTTGAAAATCGCCTGTTTTTCTTTTCAAGGACAGTAGCTCAGGCACCGCTTGCTGTTTTTACGGAAAACCTTTGCAGTATGATAGTATACAAAACCGCATCTCTTGACAGGATATCCTTCTCATCGGATGAGATTGCAGTTATTGAAGAATCTGTTGAAAAATATTACAGGAAATATGCTCCTGACGATCATATCGACATCCAAATGAAACTGAATGGACAGGAGCATAAGTATTATAAATTCGGAACCTGTCTGGAAGGTACTGATCTTGCAACGGGAGAAAAGATCAATGAATACTCAATGATCCTTACAGATAACGATGAGATGAAGATGATGAAAAAATATATCGATGAGAAATGTGAGTAGGGGATGTAATGAAAAAAGTAATAATCGCACTTGGTGTAATAAATCTGGTGCTGCTGGTAGTTATACTGATCATGCTGAAAAACAATCTGGAAACACCGGATCGGGATGTTGAAGTGTCTTTTCAGCCCGCTAAACAGTATTGTGCTTATTGGATTGCCAGAGGAGATTATGAGGACTTTGAGAAGGTCAATGCTGTAGCTGATTTGGAAAAGCCACTGACAGAGATCAGGATCGCATACACGGACACGGTAAAGGTATCTGTAAAGACGCTCACTCCGTTTAACAAGGGGGATATCGTTGCCGTGTCAGACGGAAAAGACATCAGGGCAGCGTTTGACGGTTATGTCGTCAACACGGCCGATGATGGCAAAGAATTTTTATTGTCTTGTGTAAACACCGATGATATTGTTCTGTTTTTCAGTCTTTCGGCTGATCTCGTGAGAAAAATAAACGATCTTAAGATAAGTGCCGAATATAACGGGACGGAGTATCCTGTAGATGTAAGGGAAACAGGATACCGTGTGAACAATGGGACACTGAATGTGAAAGCAACCTGTAAAGCGCCATATCTGCCGGGGGAAGATGTTCCTGTAAAGGTGGTAAAACAAGTGTATCAGGATGTTGTGATCGTGGAGAACTTTGTGATAGGGCATGATAATTCAGGGGCATTTTTATATGATGACGCAGCCAAGTATCCGGAGGGAACAGAGCCAAAAAAGATTTACATTAAGGTGGTTCTGCAGGGAGAAGATGAAAGCATAATAGAGATTGGTGAGGAATATTTAAATGGAATGCTCTCTTACATCATTGATTGAGATCAATGAGCTTTGTCGTGCTTTCGGAAGTCTGGAGGTCCTCAAAAGACTGTCGTTTACTATGGGCAAAGGGGACTTTGTTTCGATAATGGGAGCTTCCGGGTCCGGAAAGAGCACGCTTATCAATATAATCGGGTTGCTTGATAATACTTTTGACGGAGAGTACCGTTTTATGGGTATAGATGTCAAAAGACTGAAAGAAAATGATATTGTCCGGTTAAGAGCAAAAGATATAGGGTATATTTTTCAAGCATATCACCTGATAGCCGGATGCTCTGTCCGGGACAACATCCTAATGCAGACACATTACGCACACAAAAAGGTTTCGGAAAAGGAATACAGGGAACTGGCAGATAAACTCGGTATCGTTGATATCCTGGATAAAAAGGCCGGGGTCTTAAGCGGAGGAGAAAAGCAGCGTGTCAGTATTGCCCGTGCCCTGATCAATGATCCGACTTTAGTCATTGCAGACGAGCCCACCGGTAATCTTGATGAAGAAAACACAAAATATGTGAGCGATATCTTTGAAAGCATGCATAAAAACGGCACATCTATACTGATTGTGACCCATGACCATAATCTTGCCGCAAAAGCAGAAAAGCGTTACCTGCTGTCAGAGGGCAGGCTTACGGAGGTGTCGGATGAATAATGGTGCGGGCTTCAGGATAAAAATGATCTTTGGCCAGGTGTTCCGTAACAGACTGCGTTTCTTTTTGTCGGTTTTCGGGATCTTTCTTCCGATCTTTCTTACCCTGACAATATATATTCTGGCCGATTCGGCATATTATTCAGAGTTTGAAGACAATAAGTGGCTTAAGGAAAACGGGATCTTAACCGTCAACATCCGTGAATTCAGCGAAGGATCGGATGAGTTTGCAAAACTCACACATTTTTTCGGAGACAGGTATTTGGGCTTTAAGAACAGAGCATATACTGTTCTCGAATATCCGGTAAGGATCAAGGGTGAGGACACCTTTATAAACCTGCAGATAGTTTCGTCGAACATAAATTATAACGGTTCGATCGTTTTAAGGAATAACGGGATAGACAGGAGCCGGCTGATAGACGGGCGCGGATTCGACAGAAAAGACATTGAGAACAGGGATTGTGTTGTGATCATAGGGAATTCCCTAGCAAAAGCTCTGCATGGAAAAGAATATCTCGGAAAGACACTGGAATTGCCATATATAACGTTTATAGAAGAACGGCCCGGCGTATTAAAACGAATGGAGAAAAAGCAGGCTTTTAGTATTATCGGAACATATGATGACACTCCCGACTTTTTGCCGGTTGAGACAAACGGTATGAGGATTGTTACGGAAAGTGTCTATATACCGTGGAATGTGTCATTGTCCGAGAAGAATGAAGATGTGACAGCAGCAACGGTTGTTTTCGGGAATGTTGATGAGCTTGAGCCGGACCAGCTGAACTATCTGAAGTGGGATGGTTATGTCGGGTCATATTCTGATTACGACACCGTGAGCGAGATCATACGGGATGCGAATCGGAGCAGAAAGACCGCTGCTGGTCTTGTTGCTGCTATCCTTGGCTTACTTTCTGTTTTTATGATAGGACAGACACTCCTTTTTTCCGTAAAAGAACAGCTTCCGGAATTTGGGATAAAAAGAGCGCTTGGTGCCGGAGCAGCAGATGTGGCCATGGATATTGTTGCTGAGGTTATTGCTTATACGATCATTGCTTTCGTCATTGCGGTCTTATTCTCCCTGACAGCAACACTCCTGATACTTAATTATTCCGGGGTGTTTGGATTCCCGACGGGTATAAGGCTTGTTGTAAAGGGAAGATCGCTTTTGCTCGCGGGTTTGCTGGCAATGTTTACTGGCCTGTCGGCAGCGATCTTTCCGCTGGTTTATCTGAGCAAAAAGAATATTGAAGAAATAATAAGATTTGAGTGAAATATCGCGCAAAGGCTTCACCGCACGATAAGTCCGGAACAGCTGCCACGCGACATGCGGGGCAGCTGTTTTTTTAAGCTTTTTTTATTCCCTTTTCGGTTATCTCAATCTTTCGCTCTTTATAGAGGCCTCCGATGGCGCGCTTGAAGGCGTTTTTGCTCATGCCGAATTCTTCTTTTATGAGCTCCGGGGCGGTCTTGTCATTAAAGGGCAGGAAGCCTCCCGCACCTTCAAGCTTTTCCATTATCACATCCGCATCGGTGCCCATCTGGCGCGCAACCAGGTCTTTAAGGGACAGCTCGAGCTTCCCGTCGGGAAGCCTGCGTGCAACGCGCCCGTGTACGGTAACGCCTGCTTCTGGCTCTTCTGCAAGTTCTTTTTTGGGGATGAGACCCTGATATTTTTCATCTATGGCAACAAATGCGCCGAAATTCGGAACGTATTCGTATAAAAGCCCGTCAACCCACGCTCCCTGCCCGTATGGGGCATCCGGCGAAAGATAAGGGTAAATGCGCTCTGTTGCGCACAGCCTTCCGCTTTTGTCAACATAGAGACCTACAAGGAGCGAGTCGCCTTCTTTAACTGTGTGGGTCTGCTCACGATAGGGCAGAAACAGGTCTTTTGCAAGTCCCCAGTCCAGAAATGCGCCTATCTTTGTAACTGCTTTTACCGTAAGTCTTGCGATGCCGCCAAGCTCAAGCGGCGGAACATCGAAAGTGGCTACGGGCCTGTCTTCTGAGTCCATTGAGATAAAGACTTCCGCAGTGTCGCCTTTTTTGAAGCCTTCGGGGCAGAGACCATGCGGAAGCAGGACTTCGTTTACCGGAAGCGAGCTTTCGGTCTTTGGAAGGTCGGGACCCGAAAGGTAAAACCCGAACTGCGTTTCACGGGAAGCTGTTAATTTTTGGCGTTTTCCTAAATAAATCATTTATTATTCTCCGGAAATATGATAAAATAATCTTGTATATCGTTGTTTATGAGCATAAGGTACATGCTCCATAAATATAATAACATATCCTGTGATTACAGAAAAGGGAAACTTGAAAATCTATGTATGACTGGCTTTTATTTGACCTTGACGGCACACTTTCGAACACAGAAGAGGGCGTGACAAAGAGTTTTCAATATGCACTTGTTTCGATGGGTGTCAAATGCGAGGACAGGGAACCTTTGAAGAAATATATCGGTCCGCCCCTTATGGAGTCTTTTTCGGAGTATTTCGACCATGACGGCTGTTTAAGAGCAGTGGGCTTTTTCCGTGAACGCTACGAGACGAAGGGAATAAAGGAATGCGAGTTGTTTCCGGGTATCGCAGAAATGCTCGCTGCGGCTAAGGAAAGCGGAAAGATGACAGCTGTTGCCACTTCTAAACCCGAGAAGTTTGCAAAGAAGGTTCTTGAGGATTTCGGAATAGATAAGTATATTGATGTTTTATCGGGTGCCCTTGACGATTCGTCGACAAAGACCGATGTGGTGAATACCGCTCTTAAACGTGCAGGTATAGAAAACGACAGGGAAAGGGCGATCATGATAGGAGACCGCAAGTATGACGTTGAGGGCGCAACTGCATGCGGTATAGATACATTGGGCGTATATTACGGCTTCGCCGAACCGGGGGAGCTTGAAAGGGCGGGAGCAAAATATGTTCTTGATACCGTAGACGAACTTACCGGGTTTGTCCGGGCAAAGTCGCTTGCGGAAATAGAAAAATATCTTGCAAAGGAGAATTGATATGTACGACATGATAATCATCGGAGCCGGTCCTGCCGGCATGGCTGCAGCAATCTACGCAAAGAGGGCAGAGCTTAAGGTACTCCTTCTTGAAAGAGCGACTGCAGGCGGCCAGATAATCAATACCTATGAAGTGGATAATTACCCCGGGATCCCCGGAGTTGACGGCTTTACACTTGCCGATAAGTTCAGTGAACACTGCAACCGGCTTGAGGTTGAGCGCAAGGACGGAGAGGTTTCAAAGGTTGAGAATGACGGTGCGGTGAAGCGCATTGTTCTCGACAACGGTGAGACCCTCGAATCTAAGACGGTCGTTATCGCGACAGGTGCGGCGAACAAGAAGCTTGGCGTCCCAGGAGAAGAAGAATTCAGGGGAATGGGCGTTTCCTACTGTGCTACCTGCGACGGTGCTTTCTTCAGGAATAAAGAAGTTGCGGTTGTGGGAGGCGGTGATGTTGCCGTTGAAGATGCCATCTTCCTTGCAAGGCTTTGCAAGAAGGTTTATATAATCCACAGACGCGACGAGTTCCGCGCCGCACGGTCTCTTGTTACCGCGCTCAAGGCCTGTGAAAACGTGGAATTTGTGCTGAATGCCACAGTATCAAAGATCAATGGCGAGAGTCTTGTAAAGAGTGTTACGGTCAAGGATAAGAACACGGGAGCGGAGAAGGACATCGAGGTAAACGGTGTCTTTATCGCCGTCGGGATCGAGCCTAATTCCGGCGTTTTCGAAGGCGTTGTTGAGACCGAAAACGGCTGGATCAAAGCCGGCGAGACCTGCGAGACGTCCGCACCCGGTATTTTCGCGGTAGGTGACGTAAGGACAAAACAGCTCCGCCAGGTGATAACTGCAGCCGCAGACGGCGCAAATGCTGTAACGAGCGCAGAAAGGTATCTGGTAGAGAACAGGTAATTATTCGATCCTTACGAACGAGCCTTCTTTTTCGTCATTCGCCGTGCTTATGTAGTCCAGCATGTGAATGCAGTTTTTCCCTGCTCTTTTTGAGTGATAGACGGCTTTGTCTGCATAGTTCGCTATACGGATTATAGTATCTTGGCGGTCTGTGACCGGCACGTTTACAACCCCTGCGGAAATGGTCAGACGGCTGCTGTACGGGCTTTTTATATTGGGTATTTCCGCTTCGAGGATCCTTTTTCTTATCCTGCTTGCAATTCCGGCAACATCGGCATCACTAAGCCCGAGAGTCATTCCGAGGAATTCGTCACCGCCGTAACGGGCAAAGCGGACCGTGTCGGATTCCTCTTTTCTGCAGATGTCGGCTACTTCCTTAATGATCTCGTCACCTTTTGCGTGTCCGTAGTTGTCGTTACATTCCTTGAAGTGGTCTATATCGATGAAGATGACACCAACCTTCTGTTTCTTTCGGTAAGCTGTTTCAATGAACTCTCCGCCGGTACGGATCAATGCGGAACGGTTGAGAAGTCCGGTCAGGGAATCCTTTTTTGCCCGGTCTTCGCTTTCAAGTATCATCCTGTTCAGCTTGTTAATGGAAGAATCCGCTGATTTAATGCTTTTATGGATATCCAGCTGTATCTGCTTTAATTCTCTGGTCCGGTCTTTGTACAGGGCTTCGAGCCGCTCGTAATATATCAGTGCTTTTTCGGGCTTACCCGTGGACTTGTAAAAGTCGGCCATGGTGCTGTTTAATAACAGCCGGTCCATGGTGGTCGTGTTCCTGCTGCAGTACGCGGTTATCAGGTCTGCGGTTTTTTGTGCCCGTACAAGATCGCCCTTTTCAAGCAGGATATGCATGATCCGGCCAAAATCCTCATATACCCAGTATGCATCCGACATTTCGCCTGCAAGTTCCAGTGCGGTATCCAGGTATTTGTTGAACTGTTTAGTATGCCTGAGCGCATTTTCGGCCATGGCGTATTTTACATTATAGGCACAGATGTATGTTTTGTAGTTTACTTTTGCCACTGCGTCTTTTGCTTCTTTTAGTATTTTTTCGGCTTCCGCAGGGCGGTGATCGTTAAGGAACGTATCGGCCAGGTTAAGCGTGACAGCGGTGAGTACCGATACATTATCCGGTGTGTCTTTTTTTATCTGCTCCAGACACTCCGTAAGATAGCTTTTCCCTGTTTTATAGTCGCCAAGGGCACTGTAAACGGTCGCAAGATCGTTCAGGACGATGATCCTGTTCACCCCCTGTATCCTGTGCCGCCTGATGATCTCGTAGGCCTTGTCATAATTGGACAGGGCAAGCTGGTAGTTTTCCTGGTCGAAATAGGCCACGCCAAGCCCTGTGTAAGCATTCGCGATCATCTTGTGATCGTTTGTATGCTTTAAGAGAGTGAGGGCTTTTATGGAACTTGAAAAAAGGTTTTTGTTGTTGCCGATGTTCTTGTAGGCGGATGCAAGCACCTGATAGCAGCAGCCGGTATAGTGGACATTCCCGGAGTCCTCGGCCTCTTTCAGGAGCTTCTTAAGTTCTTTTATCTGGCGTCCGGGATCGGAGCTGTTTTCCCGTGAGATGTTCCGGAGCTTTTCAATGTTCTTCTTTTCTGTCATGATCTGCCTCCGCGACAAGGTGTGCGTTCATTATAACACGGAATCTTGTACTTTGCACTTGTTAACAAAATAACTTCCCGGGGTCCGGCCTGCAGGGATTAAAAAATACTTGACAAACGCACTTTTCGCACTTATAATACCTGTTGCGTGCGCGAAAAGTGCGTTTTTTTGTGTGCCATGCAAAACAGCATGAAAACACGGTAAATACCGCATTTTTGGCAGCGCATAAAGAATACAGATCACATCTGTACCAGCAACCACATTTACCAAAACCTTAAAAGGAAAAAATCAGGAGGTGAATGAATTAAATGCCTACATTTAATCAGTTAGTTCGTAAGGGCAGAGCAGTTATCGAGAAGAAATCGGCCGTTCCTGCATTACAGAAGTCCTTCAACTCACTTCAGAAGAGGTCGGTTGAGAGCAACTCCCCTCAGAAGAGAGGCGTTTGCACAGCTGTAAGAACGGCAACTCCCAAGAAACCTAACTCAGCTCTTCGTAAGATCGCCAGAGTACGTCTTTCCAACGGACTTGAAGTAACAAGCTACATCCCCGGTGAAGGCCACAACCTTCAGGAGCACAGCGTTGTTCTTATCCGTGGCGGCCGTGTTAAGGATCTTCCCGGTACCCGTTACCACATCATCAGAGGTACCCTCGATACAGCAGGTGTTGCAAAACGCCGTCAGGGCCGTTCCAAATACGGCGCAAAGCGTCCCAAAGACGCCAAGAAGTAATTAAGTAACCAATCAACCTAACATAATTGACTTATGCAAGGTATTATTCATTCGAAACACCATGGTCCGTGGTTGCTGCATGTACGGTTTTAAGAATGACTTACCTTGGCATGAACACAATATGTGAGTACCTAAGAATTAAGGCCGGAAAAGAAATCCGACCATATTAAGGAGGGAAGTAACGTGCCACGTAAAGGACATACACCCAAAAGAGATGTACTTGCAGATCCCGTATACAACAGCAAGGTTGTTACAAAGCTCATCAACAACATCATGCTTGACGGAAAAAAGGGAACTGCACAGAAGATTGTATACGGCGCCTTTGATGAGGTAGCCGCAAAGACAGGCAAGGATGCTCTTGAAGTATTCGAGACCGCTATGAACAACGTAATGCCTGTCCTCGAAGTAAAAGCACGCCGTATCGGCGGCGCTACATATCAGGTACCTATCGAGGTTAGACCTGAGCGTCGTCAGGCTCTTGCACTTCGCTGGATGACAACATTCTCCCGCAAGAGAAGCGAAAAGACACAGATCGAGCGTCTTGCAGGCGAGATCATTGATGCGTCTAACAACTCCGGTTCGGCAGTAAGACGTAAGGAAGATATGCACAAGATGGCCGAGGCTAATAAGGCATTTGCGCATTTCCGTTGGTAATCAGGAGGATAAATCCTTGGCAGGAAGAGAATACCCGTTAGAGAGAACAAGAAATATCGGTATCATGGCACATATCGATGCAGGTAAGACCACTCTTACCGAGCGTATACTGTACTATACCGGTGTTAACTACAAAATTGGTGATACCCATGAAGGAACCGCCACCATGGACTGGATGGAACAGGAACAGGAAAGAGGTATCACGATCACATCCGCAGCTACAACATGCCACTGGACCCAGGAATTCGAACACAAGAAGATTCCCGGCGCTCCGGAGTACAGGATCAACATCATCGACACACCCGGCCACGTAGACTTCACTGTTGAAGTTGAGCGTTCGCTCCGCGTACTTGACTCGGCAGTCGGTGTATTCTGTGCAAAGGGCGGTGTTGAGCCCCAGTCGGAAACCGTTTGGCGTCAGGCTGATAAATACAACGTTCCCCGTATCGCATTCGTTAACAAGATGGATATTTCGGGCGCAAACTTCTACAACGTTGTAGATATGATCCGCACCAGACTCGGAAAGAACCCCGTTCCCGTACAGCTTCCCATCGGTAAGGAAGACACGTTCAAGGGCGTTATCGATCTTTTCGAAATGAAGGCTTACTATTATCTTGATGATAAGGGTGACAAGATCGAGATCAAAGACGTTCCGGACGACATGAAGGACGAGGCTGAAGAATACAGGGCAAAGATGATCGAGTCCATCTGCGAGACAGACGACGACCTCATCGAGAAATATCTTGAGGGCGAAGAGCCCGATACCGCATCGCTCAAGAAGGCATTAAGAAACGCTACCATCTCAAACGAGATCGTTCCCGTACTTTGCGGTTCCGCATACAGGAACAAGGGCGTTCAGAAGCTTCTTGACGCTGTTATCGAGTACATGCCCGCTCCTACCGACGTTCCGGATATCAAGGGCGTTGACCTTGACGGAAACGAAGTTACGAGAAAGTCTTCGGATGAAGAGCCTTTCGCAGCTCTTGCATTCAAGATCATGACAGATCCTTTCGTAGGAAAGCTTGCATATATCCGTGTTTACTCGGGTACGCTCAATGCAGGTTCCTATGTGCTCAACGCAACAAAGGACAAGAAGGAACGTGTAGGACGTATCCTTCAGATGCACGCAAACAAGAGAATGGAACTCGAAAAGGTTTATTCGGGCGATATCGCCGCTGCAGTAGGCTTCAAGCTTACCACAACAGGTGATACGATCTGCGACGAGCAGCATCCCGTAATCTTAGAGTCCATGGAATTCCCCGAACCCGTTATCGATGTCGCTATCGAGCCCAAGTCCAGAGCAGGTCAGGACAAGATGGGCGAGGCTCTGGCAAAGCTTGCTGAAGAGGATCC
>JAEEGQ010000135.1 GCA_016280395.1 Lachnospiraceae bacterium
ACCTCAAAGATCGAATACCTGATACTTAACGGAGCTGAGTGTGAGCCGTTTATAACCAGCGACAACAGGACTATGCTTGATACGCCCGACGATATTAAAGAAGGCGTCAGACTGTTCGAAAAGTATCTTGATGTAAAAAAGATCATCATCGGTATCGAGGGTAACAAGCCCGAGGCCATAAAAAAAATGACAGAAGTGTTTGCGGATGACGCGGGCGTTACTGTCAAGACACTTCCCGAGTCCTATCCTCAGGGCGGTGAGAAAGTGCTCATTTATACGACGACAGGGCGTGTTGTGCCCGCCGGCAAGCTTCCTCTTGATGTCGGCTGTGTGGTGGTCAACGTTACGACCATAGCAACAATAGCCAGGTATGTAAAGACAGGTATGCCGCTTGTCGAAAAATGCGTCACCGTTGACGGTACTGCTGTCAAAAAGCCTCAGAATGTCATAGCACCGATCGGAACTCCTGTTTCCGAACTGCTGAAATTCTGTGAGGCGGACGAGGAGGCGATAGGAAAGGTACTTTACGGCGGGCCCATGATGGGCATCGCGATACCCGATCCGGATACAGCGCCTGTTCTTAAGACAACAAACGGTATTACCGTATTAAACGAAAAGGACGGATACAAGCCGGAGGCAACGCAGTGCATTCACTGCGGACGCTGCGCGCTGCACTGTCCTATGAACCTTTCTCCGTTGGAGATATCAAGAGCTTACGAAAACAAGAATGTCGAGCTTATCAGGGATCTTCGTGTGGACATCTGCTTTGAATGCGGCACATGCTCTTATGTATGTCCCGCAAGACGTCCTCTCGTTGAGATCAACAAGCTTTCAAAGGTGCTTGTAAGAGAGCTTAATGCAAAGGAAAAGCAGAAGGAGGCCGAGAAAAAATGAATAAACAGCTTCATATTTCGGTTTCTCCGCATATCTATTCAAAAACGAATACACAGAAGATAATGCTCGATGTCATCATCGCGCTTCTTCCTGCCACGGCTGTGGGAACATGGATCTTCGGATTACGTTCTCTTGCAGTCATCGCGGTAAGTGTCTGCTGTGCCGTTATTTCCGAGTTTTTGTTTGATCTTGCCGTAAAGAAGCCAAACACGATCTCCGATCTGTCGGCAGTGGTAACGGGACTTCTACTTGCCCTTACTCTTCCGGCCAATATCCCGCTTTGGCAGGTTGGCGTCGGAGCAGTATTTTCGATCGTTATCATAAAGGGAGTGTTCGGAGGCATCGGCCAGAACTTCGCTAACCCCGCCATCACAGGCCGTATCTTTATGCTTATAGCATTCGGCGAGATGGCAAAGGGAGCATTCCCCAGAGTGGATACGGTTTCCTCGGCCACACCTCTTGCGGTTCTCGAAGAGGGCGGAAAGGCCGGTTTTGACCTTGTGGATATGCTGATAGGCACACACGGCGGCGCCATCGGCGAGACTGCGACACTGGCGCTTGTTGCGGGAGGGATTTACCTTATCGCAAGAAAAGTGATCATGTTCCATACTCCTGTATGCTTTATTGCCACAGTGTTCCTGTTCACGCTCATCCTTACCGGTGATCCTTATACCGCACTTCTCTACACTATGGGCGGCGGTGTATTTATCGGAGCGATCTTCATGGCAACGGATTATGCCACAACACCCGTTATGCCTCTCGGTAAGGTGATCTTCGGTGTCCTTGCCGGTATCATTACCGTGCTCATCCGTTTCTACGGAAGCTATCCCGAAGGCGTAAGCTTTGCAATACTTCTTCTGAACATCCTTACACCTTACATTGACCGCTGGACGGCAAAGAAGCCATTTGGAGGTGATGTGAAATGAAAAGATCGTTTTCATGGTCAAGCATAATCGTACTTTCCGTAATCTGTCTTGTTATGTCGGGACTTCTTGCCGTGGTTAACGGGGTTACGGCTCCTGTCATCAAAAAGGCCGAAGATGCCAAGGCAAACGGAGCCCTTGCGGAAGTGCTTCCCGGTGGAACGGGATTTGAAGAACTTGATATTTCGGAATACACACTTCCTTCATCAGTTACAGGCGTTTACAGGGCAGACGGAGGACACGTATTCAAGACGTCAGTGACCGGTTATTCGTCGGGACTTCAGATCATGATAGGTGTAAACGGAGCGGGAGAGGTTACCGGAACAAAGGTTCTCTCTTCTTCCGAAACACTCGGTGCTGAAAATACATACGGCGCAACGACCATTGGACAGACAGTCGCTACTATCGACGGCCTTGATACCGTTGCCGGAGCAACAAAGACTTCAACGGCTTTCAGACAGGCTGTCAAGGACTCGCTCAATGCATCGATCATCCTGGGCGGCGGTACGGTAGACCTTCGCACACCCGAAGAAATACTGAAGGACAGCATCGCGGAGGTGCTTCCCGCAGCAGCAGGCAAGGACTTTGAAAAGGTATTCCTTGTTGAAGATCTCGGTGAGATCAAAAACGTTTATAAGGTCGGGACGGACGGATATGTGGTCGAGTTTGACGGCGCTTATGCGGGCATCTCGAATGACGGAACGGTGGGAG
>JAEEGQ010000136.1 GCA_016280395.1 Lachnospiraceae bacterium
ACATAAGATGCATCATCTTACGATAATACAATTCGGCACCGACACAAGTTCCGTAACGGAGAAAATAAATCTACATATACATTATAGTGATTATATGCGGCAAATACAACCAAAAACCGCAAAAATACACGATAATGAGCGCACCGGATGTTATTATGTCCATGAAACGTGTAACTGCTGCTCGAATTTGTAAAATTATAACATGAACGCTGCGAAAAATCAACACGTTTATGAATATTGAAGGCGAAAAATCAAGAAAAAGAATTAAAACGAATCCGATTTCTCAGATTACCCCCTTGACAGCACGGCGGCCACCTGCTATTATCCTAGTGCGGTCGAAAGGCCCGGAAGCCTTGATTTTAAAGGCGTTAAGAAGTTTTTAATCTTGTACGATTACCGCTTCGGCATTTTGTACAAAAGGGAAGTGCTCATGTCTTGGACAGACAGTATGACACATTGTTCCATATGTGTGGCATATGCTATTGTCTGACAACTCAAAAACCCGGTTTTCTCCGGAATAATTTCATCTATTTTGCGAATTTAAAAATCCGAAAAAACCTGCTATAGTCATATCATCAAAGCACGGGCCGGCCGGTGGAGATGAAGTGAGAGGTGAGCGTATGAGCAAGAAAGGTGAGTTGTTAAAAGAACAGCTGATCCAAAATGCCGATATGATCGCAACTGAGATCGAAAAGGGTAACGATGTCGAGATCAGATGTGCTCCCAACGGCGGGATCAAGGTCATGACAGTCAGGAAGCAGACTATCTGTGAACACGGCAGAACAAGGCTTCAGTAACACAACGGTAATTAAATATGACCGGAGCGATCGGGCTTCGGGAGACAGCCATAGGGGCTATACGGTACAGGTGATGAACCTTTGCCGGATAGCCTCTTTTTCTTTTGGAAAGAGAGGAGAACAGAATGAGTGCTGAGGCAATGAACAGAGTATCTCCGAAGAGGTTTGGTGAATGCGACAGAGAGGAGAAGATTTGTAAGCTCGCGGAGTGTGGCTTAGTTCTTGAAGATCCTTCCACCTGGACTGACGAGAACTGCACCAGATTCGGACAGCGCAATCCGGGTTATGAAGTGGCCTTCGAAGATAGGAGCCGTGTCATACACAGCGGCGCGGACGTGGATTTCCGCAATGAACGCTTGAACCTTGTCGTGCTGCCGGCCGGGATGTACGAAAGGAAGATGAATTTCGGACATTCTGATGAGGTAGGTTACGGATACTTCAGGCTCAGAACGGGTCTCGGGGATGATGTAAAGCCGGAAGCACCCTTTAATGTGGTTCAATTATACAATACCTTCTCGTACAGTGATGCGAAACGGATCGATATATCCGGCTGGGATCTGAGAGATTGCAGCAATGTTGAATACCTTTTTACTAAGAACTGTACCGTGGAAGAGATCGACATGAGAGGAGTTAAGTTCCCGGTGGCAGAAGAGCGGGGATGGCTTGATAAGACAGACTTTAGAGCTATGTTTAAAGGCTGCAGTAACCTTAAGCGCCTCTATCTAAAAACGGGACCCAGCAACTGCATTTTTACCTGTGAAGACTATATTCAGAACCGGGGCCTAAATGATTGCTTTGAGGGCTGTAAAAATCTCGAATATGTCTATTTTGACGGCGGTCCCTTCTGGGAAGCCTACCTGCACAGGATAGTAAACGCATCGGAGAAAAGGCTAACCATAGACGGCAAGTTTCTCATCGAAGACTGGGTGAGATACCATGGCGGGATCTGGCTTGGGGAGCCTATCTGGGGGATATTTGGGGACGAAAAAGTGGACCCGGTTAAGGAACCCGGAAGAACGGATATTAACTTTATCGGAAAGGTAATTAAAAGTTCCATAGAAGGTTACGAAGCACTCGTTGATCTTATCAATGAAAAGAATAAGTTCCTGGCAAGTGATTACGAATTGATCAAGAGATACCTGCAGGAACTTAAAGAGAATAAGGAGGTAACTGTATGAGTAATGAGAAAACATGCATCGATGTGGTGGCTGCTGCGATCGAAAGGAACGGCATGAACGGACGGAAAGAGTTCTTCACCGCGCAGCGCGATCATGGAGATCTTAAAGGCTTCTATGAATTCCCGGGTGGGAAGATCGAAGCCGGAGAGGCGGCAGAGGATGCGGTAAGGCGCGAGATACGCGAGGAACTTAAGGCGGAGATCGAGGTCGGAGAGCTGATCGATACGATCGACTATGACTATCCGACGTTCCACCTGCATATGCAGGTGTTCGCCTGCAGGCTAATCTCGGACAGTATCACGCTTACTGAGCATTTGAACGCGAAATGGATTACCGTTGATGATTTCGACGGAATCATGTTCGCCCCGGCCGACGGCATAGTCGCCGAAGCGATCAGGAGAAAAGAGGTCGCCGGTAATGATGATACTTGACGCGAAACAGGCAGATGTACTGAAAGAAACGGTGAGGATCCGCAAAGAGCAGATCAAGACGGGATTTGCGGAGCTGGATAAGGAGGTGAACTTTAGAAAAGGGGATGTCATGATGATCGGTGCGAGGCCTAAGATGGGGCTTACATCGTTATGCCTCAATATTGTCGGGAGGCTGGCCTTCGGACAGACTAAGAAGGTTGCATATTTCTGGGGTGACCGCCCGCCCGGAAGGGAGGATATTCTTGCAGAGCATCTGATCGGGATAGCTGCGGCGGTTCCCCAGAAAATGATCCGTCTTCGAGAGTTGAGGCCTTATGAACAGGAACGCTTCGATGAGGCGGCCGGGAAAATGTGCAACGGAAACATCTCAATAGAGAACGGTTACGGTGTCACTCCCGCGGATATCGAGGCCAAGCTCGACGGAGACCTTAAGGGGACAGAGGTGGTGATCATAGACAGTTTCAGGGGGCTTGATCTCGGCTGTTACAAGGATAAGGTCTTAAGCCCTGCCAGACATGCCTGCTACTGCCTGAAGGACATTGCACAAAGAAAGAATGTTGCGGTCATCCTAACGTATAAGGTCGGAAAACAGGTTGAGACGAAAAGGGCCGACCACAGACCTATGATCGGATGCGGGGACATGAATATCGCGAGAGACAGCGGGGTGGATATAGCGGGTTTCCTGTACAGGGATGAGTATTACGACTCCTGCAGCAAGGACAAGGGCATCGCGGAGTTCATCATCGAAAAGGGCGGCGTGCTGCCCATAAGAAACACAGTTAGCTTCAGGATTGATCCGGAGACACACCGCTTTTACGACAACGGCAATAAGGAACAGAGCAGCGATCCGTTTCGCTGTGAAGTATAAAGAAAAGGAGTAATGCGTATGGCTAAAAAGACCACTACAGCAAGCAAGGCAGATGACCTTGCTAAGCGTAAGAATGTCATTCTCGGCATTCTTGCGAAGGACGAGAAGGGTGAGTACCGCTCACTCGCGGACATTGCAAGCAAGACCAATTTTGCAGTGACCGAGAAGGCAAACAGCAAGAAGACTCTTGAGACCCTGATCGCACTCGAGAAGGAAGGCGATGCAGAGAACGAGATCCTTCTTGACCAGTCAGTGTGGGCGCTTACGGATGTCGGCAGGCTTCGCGCGAATACCACAGAAGAAGAGTTCAACAGGACTCTTGAGGCGAACTATATCTACAGGATGATACAGGAGTATAAGGATAAAGGGAAGGACTTTGACGAACCCATCGAAGATCCGTTTTATTGGACCGAGGAAGAGCTCACACTCCCCTGTGATTTCAATGTCAGGAGCGATGAGAACATTACTCTTCTTTCTGTTGATAAGAGGCGTGCGTGGGGGGCGGACGGTACATTAAGACAGGCGGTAGTGCTCCCGAGGATATGTGCTTACAACACACTTGAGCATGATATCGATAAGGGCGCGTATCCCTTTAAACCTCTTATGAAAATGACGGAGACCGACTTAAGAAGTCAGGTGATCTTCATCAGAACCACAAAGATGGAATTCGGACTTCAGGCGGCATCGTATCTGGCGATCAAGCAGAACGCAAAGGAGAATATCGCTGTAAATGAGATCTATACGGATCCGGACGAATTCGAACTGGAGAATTACGATCCCACGGAAGAACCCAGTATTGCCAATGTTATTCCTGTTGCTATTCTCGATGATCTGCTCTTCAATAAGCCGGATGTCGGATTCGGACTCGGTGACATGACATTAACCGGGGTGGGAAATGCGACACCTAAGACACCTTATTTTATGGAACACTGCGGTTCTATGATCATCCTCAACATGACAAACGGATTCTACATGAATGAAGAGATGCTCAGTGACGCTATAGGCAGGGTTATCCATAACAAAAGACACATCTTTGTGCTTACGTTTGAGCCTGATGCGAGCTTTAAGTCGGACGATGATGATTATTCACCTTCAGGAAGTTCGGCGTCCCTTCTTGCCATGGTCAAGTACAATGCGTCTGCGGTAGATATTGCACCTGCGGATGATGCGGCTTATTACGAGACAGTCTTTGAGGGGCTTTGCGATGTTCACGGCCTTTCGATCCCTACAGAGTTCCCCCGTAAGGAGTTCATACAGCGTCTCAATAAGTCGATGAGCGACTTAAGGGCTACGTTCCTCAATGACTTGCTCCTGCGCGAGGCCACCAAGAGAGAGTCCAAAGAACTGAGCATGGAGGTATTCAAACTTCTCGGACGTCTGAACACCGGCGAGAGTACCAGACTGCGCGGATGGGATCTTCTTAACTCGCTTGAAGGTATGGAGTCCACCAAGCAGGAGATCAGAGCGCTCGTGAACGCAATGAAGCTCAACAAGGCCCGCAGGAAGCGCGGACTCAAATGTGAACCGATCACCGCAGTTCTCTTCGCGGGACCTCCCGGAGTAGGTAAGTCCACGATAGGACAGGCACTGTCTGACATTCTCTTTGAGGAGTCCTTACTGCCCGGGAGACGCTTTACAGTTGTTAGCGGAAGTGGTTTGCAAGCCGGATACGTCGGACAGACGAGCGCCAAAGTCCGCGCACTTGCTGACAATGCTGACGTGCTTATGGTCGATGAGTGTTACTCACTCGGACAGAGTGCTGAGCACAGATCACCCTATGCATCCGAAGCACTTGCAGAGTTGTGCATGCTTCTTTCGGAAGCGTCCGAGAAAAACGACAAGTTCTACATTTTTGCCGGGTACGGCGGATCATCTTCCGGAGAGTCTGACAACCTCATGAAGACGTTTCTCAACTCTAACCCCGGAATCAAGAGCCGCATAGCAACGGTCATCGATTTCCCCTCGTATGACGGGGCACAGATGTCCGATATCTTCATGAAGCAGTGCGCGAATGCCGGATACGTATTTGACGAAGCGGAAGTGCCTGCATTGAAGTTTGACGTGGCGGCATACTTCTCGGAGAGGACGCAGGATCCTTCGTTCGGTAACGCGAGGGAAGGCAAGAGTTTGCTGGCGGAAGCAATGCGTCTGCACTCGGGCATCATGGATGGCAGAAATCTGGACGAAGTATCTGAAGAGGAGCTGAAGACTATGACAGCGTCTGACGTGCGCAGTGCTATCGCATCCCTCAGGAAGATGGAACAGACGCGTTCGGGACGTGCAGCACGTGTGATAAGCCTCATAGGGTAACATAATAAAATAAGGTTATACGGCATGAATCAGGGCCGCACGTGCGGCTCTGATTCAGAGCCGGTGTTTACAGAAAGGATGAACTTGAATGATAATACCTACAGTAAAATTTAATGGGGAAGCATACAGTGACATCTTCTCTACTTTGCTTAACCAGGGTATAGTAATAGTACAGGGCCCCATCACCTCGGAGCTGGCGATGAGTGTGAACGCTCAGCTGCTCTATCTGGATTCTCAGGGCACCGGTCCGATCGAGATGTACATCGATTCACCCGGCGGCAGCATTTCCGCAGGGCTTTCCATCATAGATATGATGGGAA
>JAEEGQ010000014.1 GCA_016280395.1 Lachnospiraceae bacterium
ATGCGACCTCGTGCTCATCAACAAGATGGATGTATGCGGGTATTTCGACTTCGATCTTGAGGAGTGCAGGAAGAATATCCTGATGAGAAACCCGAACGCGAAGATAATACCTATAAGCGCGAAGACAGGCGAAGGGATAGACAGATTTGCCGACTGGCTCAGGGAAGAAATAAAAAAGAACAGATAACAGTCGCGCCGGAACATGGCGTGACAAGACAAGTATACATTGCGGAGGTAAAGGTATGGCAGGAAAAGACCCCGGTTACCCGCTTCGTCCGGATTACGTAAATGTGGACGGGCCAATGAAAGAAAACATTGCCAGACTTGGCAAGCTCATCACAGACCGCATCCCGATAAAACTCGGGCTGGCGAAGGTCACAAAGGACGATCCGGAGTACTGGGCAGTCAGGATCCTTGTTGATGATGACGATGACCTCGCGAAATTCGTTATCGACAATTTCAAGTCTATCCGCAAACCGAAGACCTTTGCGGAGCTTAAGAAATCTTCGGGATTGCCGGACGACAAGCTGAATGCGATCCTTGACAGGATATCATATACCGGGCTTGTGGAATACAACTGGGAAAACCCGCAGCATGAGAAGCAGTGGGTGCTCCCGATGTTTGTTCCGGGTTCGGGCGAGTTCTCAAACATGAATCTTAAGCTTATCGATGAGCATCCCGAGCTTGGATATTTCTTTGAACATATGACAAGACTGCCGCTTGAGAAGGTTACCCCGATGGTGCCTCCCGGAGGCGCAGGTATCGGAATGCACGTTATTCCCGTCCAGAAGGAAGTGGATATGTGCAATGAAGCCATATCGCTCGAAAAGATATCCTACTGGCTCGACAAATACGAAGGAAAATACGCTGCTTCGCCGTGTTCCTGCCGTCGTTCCCGCCAGACCTTCGAGGAAGGATGCGCCGATGATTTTAACGACTGGTGCATAGCGGTCGGAGATATGGCGGATTATGTTGTGGAGACCGGAAAAGGCGGCCGCTACATTACCAAAGAAGAAGCACTTGAGATATTTAAGAAAGGCGAGGAGAACGGCTTTGTTCACCAGATAACAAATATCGACGGAGAAAACAAGATATTTGCCATCTGCAACTGCAATGTGAATGTCTGCTACGCGCTCCGCACCTCCCAGCTTTTCAACACACCGAATATGTCGGCATCGGCCTACAGGGCCCATGTGGAAAAAGAGAAATGCGTTGCCTGCGGCCGCTGCGTCGAGGTATGTCCGGCAGGCGCACTGTCGCTTGGACAGAAGCTCTGCAAAAAGGACGGGACCGCAGTAAAGTATCCGAAGCAGCTCCTGCCTTCCGACAAGCCGTGGAGCAAGGAGGATTGGAACTGGGATTACCGTGACGATAACAGGAAAGAGACTCATGAGTCCGGTACTGCACCCTGTAAGACGGCATGCCCTGCGCACATCGCGATCCAGGGATATCTCAAGCTTGCAGCCATGGGACGCTATGATGATGCCCTCGCGCTTATAAAGAAGAACAACCCGCTTCCGGCAGTTTGCGGCCATATCTGCAACCGCAGGTGTGAAGATGCCTGCACGAGAGGAAACGTTGACGAGGCCATCGCAATAGATGAAGTAAAGAAGTTTATCGCGATGCGCGATATGAACGCAAAGACGCGTTATATCCCTAAGAAGGTCATCCCGAAGGTACAGGGCGCGTTTGACGAGAAGATAGCCATCATCGGCGCGGGTCCCGCGGGGCTTTCCTGTGCTTATTACCTTGCGGAGAAAGGCTACAGTCCCGTCATCTTCGAAAAGAACAAGAGACCGGGCGGCATGCTTACCTACGGCATCCCGTCTTATAAACTTGAAAAGGACGTCATTGACGCAGAGATAGACGTTATGCGTGAAATGGGCGTTGAGATCAGGTGCGGAGTCGAAGTGGGAAAGGACATAACCATTGACGAACTGAGAAAACAGGGCTATAAGGCATTTTATATCGCCATCGGATGCCAGGGCGGCAGAAAGACCGGTGTTCCCGGCGAAGACGGCAAGGGAGTTATCTCCGCTGTTGATTTCCTCCGCGGGATAAATGAGACCGAAGCCTTTAAGTTTGAAGGTGATGTGGTTGTCGTAGGCGGCGGAAACGTTGCGATCGACTGCTCGAGAGACGCAGTGCGCGCGGGCGCAAATAAGGTTTACCAGGTATCGCTCGAAACGAGGGATATCATGCCGGCCTCAAAAGAAGAGATCGAGGAAGCGCTTGAAGACGGTGTTGAGCTTAAAGGCGGCTGGGGCCCGAAGGAGATCCGGCTTGATGAGAACGGCGCAGTCTGCGGCATCACGTTCAAGAAGTGTACGAGCGTTAAGGATGCGGAGGGACGCTTTGCTCCGCAGTATGATGAAAATGAAACCGTGGATATCGAATGCAGGCACGTGGTACTTGCAATAGGACAGTCTATCGTGTGGGGCGATCTTCTTGCGGGTTCAAAAGTAAAGCTTGGACGCGGGAACGGCACTTTGGCGGATGCAAAGACCTACCAGACCGACGAGCCGGATATCTTTGTAGGCGGTGATGTCTATACGGGACCGAAGTTCGTTATCGATGCGATTGCTACAGGAAAAGAAGGGGCAACCTCCATCCACAGGTTTGTACAGCCGCATTCGTCGCTTACTATAGGGCGCAATCAGAATTACTATAAAGAGCTTGACAAGAACGATATCCTCGTTGAGGATTACGATCATTCCGAACGCCAGAGACCGGGCCGTAAACCCGAAGCAGGGAGATCCTTCAGGGATACAAAGCTCACCTTTACGGAGGAGCAGGTCAAAAAGGAGACCGCAAGGTGTCTCGGATGCGGAGCGACCATCGTGGATGCCAACCGCTGCGTAGGCTGCGGCCTTTGCACCACACGCTGTGAATTTGACGCGATCCACCTTAAGAGGGATGTTCCTGCCGCTTCGACAATGCGAAAGAGTGAGGACAAGCTGAAATATATCCTTCCGAACGGCCTTAAACAGGCCATCAAGGTCAGGTTAAAGCCGAAAAAACAGCAGGACTGGGAATAATAATATCAGCAAGGACGGCTTGTACCGGGCGGCACAAGCCGTCGCTGTCAACACCCCGGAAAGGAGCGTAATGCACGAACTTGGTGTTGTTTTTCATATCATAGATGATGTTACGGCCGCAGGCAGGGAGAACAACATTGAAAACATCTTCAGCGTGACTGTGCAGCTCGGGACCGTTTCCGGCGTGATCCCGTCATATCTGCTGGACTGCTGGAAATGGGCTGTAAAACGGACAGAAATGTTAAAAGAGGCCGAACTCATCATCAAACCAATAGAAGCGGTTACTTTCTGCGAGGACTGCAAACAGGAGTATGACACCATAAAGTACGGGAAAATATGTCCTCTGTGCGGGAGCAGCCGCACATACCTTGTTACGGGGAATGAATTTCTGATCGATGAGATCGCAGGAATGTAAAAAAAGAGACTGCAGCACGGCATTGTTCCGTCTGCAGTCTCTTTGCATTTCTGCAAAAAGGCCCCGGTGGTCAGTGCAGGTATCACCGGGGACCCTAAAGCACGCCGGTACTTAGCGAATGCAAGCGACTGCGCAGCATGAGCTTAGTACCGCTGCGTGCGTATCCGGGCGATAGCGAAGTCCACGGTGATATCTGTACGGCCACCGGGGACGGAGATACGATAACTGCGGGTTCGGCCGCTCGCTGTCACGTAAGATTTTTCGCGGGGCCGGTTCGCACCTTAGAAAGTTCAGCAAAAAGCGTCACTGGCGATTTTTGCTGAACTAGCGCTCGGGCCTCGAAACCGATGTCTGCAAAAAGGCCCCGGTGGCCGTGCAGGTATCACCGGGGACCCTAAAGCACGCCGGTACTTAGCGAATGCAAGCGACGGCGCAGCATGAGCTTAGTACCGCTGCGTGCGTATCCGGGCGATAGCGGAGTCCACGGTGATATTTGTACGGATACCGGGGCCGGGGATACGATAACTGCGGGTTCGGCCACTCGCTACCACGTAAGATTTTTCGCGGGGGCGGGGAATGCAAGTATACGCGGCTCCGGCGCGACAGAGGAGTCTTACCGTAAAACTTCAATGATACCGCCGTCTTTAATGTGTGAATGATCGAAATATACCTGTCCGATCCCGGCCTGTTCAAAAAGCGAAAGCAGGTGTTTTGCCTGCGCTTTCTGCGGCTCGCCGGCATCCGGGTAGCATCCCCACTCCCCTATAAACATGGGGATGTCAAGAGCCTTTGCTTTTTCAAACAAAACAGAAAAGATCAGATCGATCCGTTCTGTGCCGCCCTGCCCGTAATCCGCGGTATCCACAAGAATATCGTAGCAGTGCGGAGCATAGGCCTGGTTTGCAAAAGGCTTTCCGAAGCTGTCCAACGCAGGACGGATCACCGAGGGAATACCGGCGTTAGCAAAGTAACAGCTTTCAAGAATGATGATGGTTTCGGGATCAACCTCACGGATGGCGGCAGCGGCTTCGTCATAGAAGGGATTAAGGCTGTTTTCTTCAAAACCGGCAGCAATTGGAGCAATGCTGCCTATAAGCCTCATTACGGCATCTTCGTCTTCAAAAGCCGACAGGTCCGTACCGCCGTTTGAGAATTCAGCCATTATCTGGCCGACTTTTGCGCCTGCAGTCCCGGGGAACGGCTCGTTGAACAGGTCGTAGCCGATCACATAAGGATCCTTGCCGTAACGCCCGGCTATATATTTCCAGAGGTTCACAAAATGCGTTCTTATACCGACCCCGTCGGACGCCGTTTCGTCGGCCCAGAAAGAATCGAAGGCGGTCTGTACCGCGGGACTGAGCAGGTATGATTCGCTCCAGAGCTCCGTGCGTATGTGTTCAGCGCCTTTGTCAAGAGTTGCCCAGACAGGCGCTCCGTCTTCGAACTTTTCACCGAAGAGATCCTGGTGCATATCAAGGAAAACGGGGATATCGTGGGACGCGGCTCTTGCGATGATCTTATCGATGCCGCTGAAATACTCTTCCGAATAAACACCGGGGGCTGGCTCGGCCGCGCACCACTGAAGCCCGAGACGGATGAGGTTGAAGCCGTGCTCTTTTAGGAAGGCAAAGTCCTCATCGGTATAATCACCTGTGTAATTCCGTTCTTTTTCCTTGCATACCATGTTGATACCCTTTGGGATAAAGGGGCTTCCGGAAACATCCGTAAACTGTTTTCCCTGTATTTTTATCTTCTTTTCCTGTACCATCATTTTACTCCGTTTCGGTATTTAGGTCTTTAAAGCCGTTCAAGAGCCGGAACCCCCGGCGTCACCGGGATTTTCTGCGCTTTCTGTACCTTCTCTTGCTTTCACGTTAAAGTCCGAGATCTCCTTCTCCAGCTTTTTATTGATGGGGAAGAAGATGAAGGGGATCACGCCTACGAGAACAAGTAGCAGCGGAACAAGGCCTGCGCCGACACGGATGCCCCACAGTGTATGTGCGCTTTGCGTTTCGAGCCCGCCGTCATACCCGAAAATGCTCAAAATACTTGAAAACAGCGTTGTATGGAGACTTACGAGCATTGTGGTGATGAGAGCGAAGAGACCACCGTAAAGGCCGGTCTTTCTTGTGCCGGTGCGCATCTCGTCATAATCGATCAGCTCGCCGTTCTGCACAACGCCTGCCGTCTGGACAACATTGAGCGAGAAAACGATAAGTGTATAGCTGAATATCGCATGCCACCCCTTTGTGATAAAGAGAAGGCTTAAGAAGCCGAAAGCCCCCGGGATGAGGGCGAGGATCGTGATAAGCTTGCTCCCGTGCTGTTTTATGAGCTTCCCGGCAAAAGGCAGAAGGATGAGCATTATAAGCCCGGGGATCACATCCGCGAGGGTCGCCACAAGCTCGCCCGATCTTAAGACCTTATCCATCATGTAAAGGAACGGGTTGTAGTATTCGGCCATTGCGCCGCGCGCAAGGACGTAGAACAGCAGGTAGGTTATGAACGGTCTCGAGAAGATGATCTTCCGGACATCGGTCCAGAGCTCCTTTAAGTTCTTGTGTTCGGGAGCAACGGTCGTTTTATAGAGCTGCTCATTGTCTTTTATACCGCGGAAGGCAAGGATATAAAGGACTGCGTTCATCAGTATGACACACGAGAAAACGACAATGACCAGTGTTCTGTTTATATCGCCGACAAGCAGGATGGTGGGGATGATAGTCACAACGGTCCCGACCACATTGCCTATGTAGGTGCGGATTATCTCGATATCGACGCGCTCTTCTTTGTCCGGCGCAACAAGCAGGAAATAGGACTGGTATGCGACCGAGAAGACGGTATAAGCGGTATCGAATACAAACAGTTCAACGAGCAGCACCGCAAAGATAAGCCAGTCGTTCCATGAAGGGTGGGACATCAGCATACAGAATACCGAAATGAGCATTGTAGGTGCCGTGACACGCATGAGATAGGCATATTTGCCGCGTTTTTTGCTGAAGGGCATCTTGTCGATATAGGCGCCGAGCAGAGGGTCGTTTATTGCGTTCCAGATGCTGTAGATCAGATAGAGGATCCCGTAGAATTTCGGATCAAGGCCGATAACGTCCGTGTAGAACTTCATCAGCGTGTTGTGAATGATGATCGGGCCGATGACTGAAGCAGGGCCCGGAAGCGCGATGGCGAGCTTTTGTTTAAAAGAGAGCTTGCCGTCGTGCGGGTTGAAGATGTCTTTTAATTTCCCCATTTTTTATACCTCCCGGGGCATATCCGAAGGAAATGCCGTTACTGTAATTACACTCCAAATGCCGGCGGTTGTCAACCGTAATCGGCACTTTTCAAGAGGCTTTCAAGGGACGGCAGGGTATAATTTATTGACATTTCCACAAAATTACTGTATAATCGTATTGATATCATAGGGTTTACAGTACAAAAAAGGGAGCAGACAGATGAATTTTTCCACAATCGTAGAACAAATTCATGGGATAGCATGTGTTATTTCGGTGCGCCCCGGTACAGACGGGGAGCGCAGTATTTTCTCGATCGAAGCCGCAAACAGAGCCTACCTTGCTTCTGTAGGAAAGGAAAACGAAGAATTCGCGGCCGGACGTCCCTATACCTATTACATCCATCAGGATCTGAATTTTGAGTCAAATGTCAGGAGATGCGTGCAGACAAAGAGCATTCAGCATCAATATGTGAATGCCGGTCTTTATGATGCATGGCTTGATATTTACATGATCCCCATGGATGTTCCCGGCGAAAAGGAATACTGCCTGTTTACCTATGAACTCACAAGTCAGGCGGATACAGAGAAGCTTCTTGATGTTTCGTCAAATACAGCGGTACAGGTCTTACGGACCTGCATAAAGCTTCGAGAGTCATCGGATTTTCAGACCGCTATGGACTCGATCATCAAGGACATAAGAAAGATGTGCGATTCCAGCGGCTGCGCCGTTCTGCTCACGGATTTTAAGAAAAAGACCTGCCAGATATTAAGCGCGGATAATGACGGATCCTTCAAGATGGGAGATAATGACGTGGTATTCTCCAAGGAATTCTTCAGGATCGCCGAGACCTGGCGCAATCTGATGGCAGGCAGCAACTGCTATATCATAGCAGATGAGGATGACATGAACGAGGCAGAAAAGCACGACAGGATATGGACCGATTCGCTCAGATCCTCGGGTGTCCATAATGTGGTTCTTTATCCGCTGCGGGTCAAGGACAAGATACTCGGCTATATATGGGCAACGAATTTTAATGCCGACAAGACGGTCTTCATCAAGGAAGTCATGGAACTGACAGCCTTCTTCCTATCGGCCGAGATAGCGAGCCATAAGCTTTTCGAAAAACTCGAGATGATGAGCCGCTATGATATGCTTACGGAAACATTGAGCAGAAACGCGATGAATACGCGCGTTGACGAGTGGGTTTCAGGAAGGAATGCCTCGGAAGGCGACTTTGGCGTAGTCTTTGTCGATGTAAACGGGCTTAAGCAGGTAAACGACGAGGAGGGCCATGCTGCGGGCGACCTCATGATAAAAGCCGTTGCCGACAGGATAAGGGAGTATTTCGGGGATTACGAGATATACCGCGCCGGCGGTGACGAATTCATGGTACTTGCGCCGGGCATCGAGAAGGCTGAATTCGAAGGACGGATAAAGGAACTTAAGACCAAAGAAGAGGCCAACAAAAAGGCAAGATTTGCGGTAGGAAGCTTCTACGACGATTCGGCACACGACATAAGAGCCGCGATAGAAGTCGCAGATATGAACATGTACGCCGACAAAGCCGATTATTATAAAAGACATCCAGAGTTCAACAGAAGGATAAAATGATCTGCACAGGACCCAAAAGGTCCTGTGTTTTATTCAATGGCTTTCCAGAGCACATCCCGGGGCCGCAGGGTGTCCTGCAGGGATATGTAGCGCCGTCGGCGCTTAACGAATGCAAGCTGAAAGCGCAGCATGAGTTTAGCGCTCCTGCGCCGCTCTTCGGCGCAGGATCTCCGCTACGCAGCGCTACCTAAGGCGCGAGCCGGCCCTGCAGGGCACCCTGCGGCCACGGGATGTACGACCGGAAACAGTAAAAGAGATGCAGCCACAGCAGGCTGCTTTTTTTCTTTTTGCTTTGTCACGGTTTCCTGTTGAAAACAGAAGGAGGGATGTGCTATACTGTTTCGAGGTTGCGCTAAAACCAATATCAAAAAAGAAAATACACGATCACATTATCGGGAAAACTATGCTTGGAAAGTATATAAAAAGACATATAGCAGGCTACATAGCCGGTGTGCTGGTGCTGTTCGGGGTGGATTACCTCGGGCTTTTTATTCCGCAGCTCACAGGCGAACTTATAGAGGGGCTCGGGGGCCAGAACGGTCTCGGGGCCATAACCTTTACGCGCGATGATATCATCAGGAGCATTATCTCCATACTCGCTGTAGGCAGCGGTATGGCCCTCGGGCGCTTTGGATGGCGCTTTTTCCTGTTCGGCAGCGCAAGAAAGATCGAGATGGAGATCAGGAATGACCTGTTCGAGCACCTGACGACGCTTTCCGACCGCTATTACAGCGAACACAAGACAGGCGACCTGATGGCATATTTCACCAATGACCTGAATTCTCTCAGGAGCGCGATAGGACCTGCCATCATCACGGCTTTTGACGCGGTAGTCATGGGCGCCATGGTCATAGCAAAGATGATACTTTATGTGGATCTTAAGCTGACACTTATCGCCTGCATCCCGATGCTCGTTATTCTCGGAGGGGCGATCTGGTACGCCGTGAAGGTAGAGCCAATGTACAAAGAGATAAATGACACCTTTTCAGACATGAGCGACAAGGTGCAGGAGAGCTTTTCCGGAATTCGCGTCATCAAAGCCTTTGTGCGCGAAGACGCGGAGAACAGGGCATTTGACGTTACAAATAAAAACAAGATGGCCTCGGTACTTAAGGTTGCGAAGGCAAATTCCGTTGTTTGGCCGACACTCGAGTTTCTTATCGGTCTTTGCAAGCTGATCACCGTATTTCTCGGCGGATACATGTACTACAGGCAGACTATCACCCTTGCCCAGTTCGTGGCATTCAACCAGTATGTATCAATGCTCGTATGGCCGATGATCGCAGCGGGGGACAGCCTGAACATGATCTCACAGGGAAGAGCGGCAGTAAGAAGGCTTAACGAGATATTCGGCGCCACAGCGGAGATAACCGATACCGGAAAGGACAGCGGCATTACGGAGCTTTCAGGCGGTTTTGCGCTCAACAACCTTTCCTTTGCATATCCCGGAACGGATATGAAGGTGCTCGACGGCGTTTCGGTGTCTGTAAAACCGGGTGAGACCCTTGCGATAATGGGAAGGACCGGCTGCGGTAAGACGACCGTCGCAAGCCTCCTGCTAAGACTTTTTGAGACAGGGGACGGGCAGATCAGCTTTGATGGCCATGACATTAAGGACATACCCCTTGATGTATTAAGGAGCAGTGTTGCCCTTGTACCGCAGGATAATTTCCTGTTCTCCGATTCCGTTCAGGCCAATATCGCCTTCGGAACAAGGAAATTCATTGAGTTTCCCGATGAGAAGCTGTCCATGGCCCTGATCAACAAATCAGAGGATGAACTGAATAAATACCTTGACAGACAGATGAATGACAGATGCGCAAAGAACGACGAGCTCCAGAACGATCTTGAGGCAGTTGAGGAGGCGGCAAAGACAGCCGTGGTGCATGATAATATCATGGGATTCCCGAAGGGCTATTCAACGGTCATCGGTGAGCGCGGCGTAACGATGTCGGGCGGCCAGAAACAGCGTTCATCCATCGCAAGGGCGCTCATGAAGAACGCGCCCATCCTTATACTTGACGACTCGCTGTCGGCGGTGGATACGGACACGGAAGAGAAGATAATCGACAATCTCAACCGGGTAAGACAGGGAAAGACGACAGTGATCATCGCGCACAGGATTTCCACGGTACGCAATGCGGATCACATTATGATACTTGAGAACGGCAGGGTTGCGGAATACGGGACCCACGACGAGCTTGTTGCCCTCGGAGGCAGATATGCGCGTCTTTACGAAAAACAGCAGCTTGAGAAAATGATCGAAGAGGCAGTATGAGAGCGGATCGAAACGAAAAAAAGAATACTTTCGGGCGGCTGCTCGGATACGCAAAGCCCTACAGCAGAGAGCTTGCCATAGCGCTGTTTGCAACACTTGCGGTGACGGGACTTGAGCTTACCGTGCCGATAATCTTTGGCGATATAGTGCGAAAGTTCAACAATATGGCGCCTTACAGCGAGGTGGTAAAGCTTGGGATCGAGTACGGAGCGGTGCTCATCCTTATGCTCATCTTTGCCATGGCGCAGAGGTGGCTTTTGCAGCACGCGGGACAGCAGATCGTATACAATATCCGAAAAGAGCTGTTTGCACATATCCATAAGCTTTCGCTCTCGTTTTTTGATAATACGCCGGTAGGAAAGCTTGTAACACGCGTAACGAATGATACCGAAGCATTAAGCGAGCTGTTTTCGAACATCATTGTCCAGTTCATAAGGGATGTCGTCAAGATCGCTGCACTTGTGGTGATAATGCTCGTGCTCAATCCGACTCTTGCGGTAAGGGCATTCATACTCCTGCCTTTTATAGCGCTCCTGACCTATTTCTTCAGAAAAGTCGCAAGAGCGTGCTACAGACTCAGCCGCAGCAGGCTTACGGCAATAAACACTTATCTTTCCGAGCATCTTTCCGGTATGAGCGTTATCAGGATCTTCAGGAAGGAAAACGAGAAGAACAGGGAGTTCAGGGCAAAGAGCAGGGAACTGTATAACGCGTATTTCCGTGAGATCATGGTGTTTGCGGTATTCCGTCCGCTTATTTACCTCACCAGTGTGCTCGCGCTCATAAACATAATCTGGGGCGGCAGCGGACTTGTGTTTGAGAACGCGGCGGATCCGCTGCGCGGGATAGACGTCGGAACGCTGTATATCTTCATCCAGTATGTTTCGTCGTTCTTTGAACCGATCCAGGAGCTGTCCGAGATGATCGGTACACTGCAGCAGGCTATCGCTTCCGCGGAAAAAGTCTTTACCATCCTTGATGAAGAAACGAAGATAAAGGATCCGGAAGACCCGAAGGTTCCCACAGACGGGATCCGCGGGCGTATCGAATTCGACCATGTTTGGTTTGCATATACGGGCGAAAACTGGGTATTAAGGGATGTTTCGTTTGTGATCGAGCCCGGCGAGAGCGTTGCTTTCGTTGGTGTGACGGGAGCGGGAAAAACCACGATCTTAAGCCTTGTCGGCCGTTATTATGATGTCAACAGGGGACGGATACTTATCGACGGCGTGGATGTGCGCGATATGGACAAAAAGGTCCTTCGGCGCGCAATAGGGCAGGTTCAGCAGGATGTGTTCCTGTTTACGGGGACGATCGCCGGAAACATCAGCCTTATGAATGACGAGATCACCGATGAGGAGATATACCGCGCTGCAAAGACCGCAAATGCGGATTCGTTTATAAAGGGGCTTGAACACGGTTACGAGGAGGCTGTTATGGAGCGCGGGAGCACGCTTTCAGCAGGCCAGCGCCAGCTTTTGAGCTTTGCGAGGACGCTTGCGTATGATCCGGCGATCCTTGTAATGGACGAAGCTACTGCAAATATAGATACCGAGACCGAGCAGCTGATAACGGAAGCCCTTGCGAGACTCATGAAGGGGCGCACGACGGTCATGGTTGCCCACCGTCTTTCAACTATCCAGCACTGTGACTGCATCATGGTCATGCACAAGGGCAAGATACGTGAAAGCGGAACTCACGCCGAGCTTCTCGAACAGAACGGTATCTACAGGAAGCTGTACGAGATACAGCTCAGATCCGGTCACGAGCCTTATGATTCGGGCAGTGACGGACAGCAGTGAAAACTCAAATTTAGTTAAACGCTTACAATTTTACAAATGAAAGATATGCGCATGATCAAAGGCATTGTTAAGTATAGACAATTTTTTTGATTCATGCGCATTTATTTTTGTTGACATGTATCTAAAAATGAAGTATTATATGTTTGATAGTTTCGGCAAAGGGTAACGATAAATGAAAGCACTTACATTTAAACAGTACAAACTGATCGATCTTGGGTTGCTTTCCCTTCTGTTTGTCATTACAGAGACGATCGTTACGGTAGCCGGCGGAAAGTGGTTCAAGGGACAGCCCTATTCCCTTTCCCTTGCGGTATTCTTCTTCTGCCTAGGACTTATGCGCTGGAGCATGCATTCATGGGTATTTGCCCTTGTGGGCGGCCTTGTGCACTGCCTTGCTTCGGCGGTCTTTATGGAAGAGGGAGTAAAGACCGAAACCTTCGCGATATATTGCATCGGAAATCTTTTTATGCTGCTGGGTGTGCTTGTTTTTAAGGCCTTTGGCAGGGAAAAGATCAGGACAAAGCCGTTTTTTACCGTGGTTTTTGTTACAGGTGTTTACCTGTTTACGGAGCTTGGGAGGTTTGCGGTTGCGTTTGCTTTTAAAAGGGATGTCACGCTGCTTTCCGCATTTGTCTTTACGGATGTGCTTTCCGGTGTGTTCGCATTGATACTGGTACTCGTGATAAGAAAGACCGAAGGCCTTTTCGAGGATCAGAAAACATACCTTCTCCGGCTTGAGGCAGAGAAGGAAAAGGATAAAGAAACAGAACAGGAATTTGCAGACAGGATCTGATGATCCAAAACTAAGTCTTTCAAGGGACATATCCCTTTATCTTCAGTTCTTACGGAGGCTGTATGAAAGCGAAAGCATCTGATTATCTCAAATATGATGAGACTACAGGCATCTACACCGAAGATCCCGAGCAGGCAGTCAGGGATGACGTCGAAAAGCATTACTGGCTGAACGTGCTGCGCACCATAGGCAAGGACTGGCGTCTTTACCTTATGCTCGTACCGATGATCCTCGTATTTCTTTTCTGGCGTTATTTCCCTATGTATGAGCTGCTTGGCTCCTTCAAGGTATACGACGTCGTAAAGCCTGTTGCGAAGCAGAATTTCCAGGGCTTTTCGGCTTTCAAGATCCTTATCGTCGGAAGCGAATCCACACGCTTCTGGATGGCACTGCGCAACACCTTCCTTTTGAGCTTTTACGGACTGTGCTTCGGTTTCCCGATGCCTATCATAGTGGCTCTCTTCTTTAACGAGATCCGCTCGAACATCGCAAGGAGCGCATATCAGGTCCTTACCTATCTTCCGAAGTTCATGTCGACGGTCGTTATGACAACTCTCGTTACACTTCTCTTAAAGCAGGGTTCCATCATCGGCGGAATGGGTATCGTATCGCAGTTCCTCGCAAAGATCGGTATAGTTTCGGAGGAAGTGGCATACAGCGGTATCCTTAAAAATCCGGAATTTTTCAGGGCCATATATCAGATAACCGGTATCTGGGAGGGCGCAGGTTATGACAGTATCGTTTACTTCGCTGCCATAATCGCGATATCGCCCACAAGCTACGAAGCCGCCCAGATCGACGGAGCCGGCAAGATGGCCCAGATGCGCTACGTGGTCCTTCCGAGCATCCTTTCGACCGTAGTCATCATGCTCATAACGCGAATTGGTTCGCTGCTCAGCATAGGCTATGAGAAAGTGCTCCTTCTCTACAATCCCAACACCTACACTACCGCGGACGTTGTCTCGACGCTGTCGTACCGTCTCGGTATCGAGAATAACATCAAGAGCGTTGCTTCCGCGGCGGAGATGATGAACAATGTCGTGGGCATGCTGCTGGTCATCGGCGCAAATACGATTGCGCGAAAGGCTTCGAACGTATCGCTGTATTAACGCAGTACAGTCGTGAATCTCTAGTATTCCTTGTTTAGGAGGACTCATGAAACGTAAACTGGAAATATCCGAGCTGATATTCAAGATCATAAGCTATCTTTTTCTGACGGTATTCGCTCTGTGCTGCCTTTACCCGTTTGTTTATGCGATCTCCGCGTCCTTGAGCGGAATAGACGCGGTGGAACACAACGAGATAATCCTGTTCCCGAAGGCTGTGCAGTTTGAAGCGTTCAAGAGGATGTTCAAGGATAACATGTTCTGGAATTCCTATTCCAACACGCTGTTCCTTACTTTCTACGGTACGATCTGGTCTCTTGGCGTTTCGATCCTCGGTGCCTATGCCCTTTCGAAGAAAAGGCTGATGTTCAGGAAGGTGTTCAATTTCTATCTTGTGTTCACCATGTGGTTCAGCGCAGGCCTTGTACCCCAGTATCTTAACTACCTTAAGACGCAGACGGTGTTCAGGACCTTCGGCATCACGGATGACAAGTGGCTTGTCGTTATCGCAATGGGTATGGGCGCGATGAACATCATACTCCTTCGAAATGCCTTTGAGGGCGTGCCTTCCGAGATAGAAGAGGCGGCCGTCGTGGACGGGGCAACGGAGCTGCAGGTGCTTTCAAAGATCTATATCCCGATGAGCAAATCGACTATCGCAACGGTTGCACTGTTCTTTGGTATCTCCCGATGGAACGGATATTTCTGGGCAAGGCAGATGATAACCAACCAGAACGAGCATCCTCTCCAGGTTTTCGTACGACTCAAACTCGAAGAGTTTACCGATCCCGATCAGATGACGGGCTGGAATGAGGTTTACGCAACGGATTCCGTTATCTACGCGCTTGTCGTATGCTCTATCGTTCCGATCATCATAATCTACCCCTTCATACAGAAGTATTTCGCGAAGGGCGTAAACATGGGCGGCGTAAAGGAATGATCCTTTCGGGCGCTTAAAACAGGTTGGTACCGCTTTGGCGGTTCAATATATTTCCTTAAGGAGGACGTTTTATGAAAAAAAGACTTGTGGCTCTTCTTCTTGTCATAAGTGTGGTGTTTTCATTAGCTGCCTGCGGTAAGCCGAAGGCAACTCCCACAGCTAACCCTTCAACACCTACACCCACTCAGAAGGCAGGAGAGCCGACGAATGGGGCTACACCTACAGAAGCTCCCGTGATCACAAATGTTCCGAAGACACTGGATGTGGCAGAGCTTAAGTTCACACCCGGCACGATCCTCAGAATGGCTTGTGGTTACAACAACGCAAAGACAGGTATCACATTTGATGCAGATACCGCAAAGTCAGGTATCACGCTTGCAAACGGCAAGACTTACAATACCGGCGACTTAAAGCCTACCTGGGTTCGCATGGAAGAGCTCTTCGGCATGAAGTTCGAAGACAAGTACCAGGGCAACAGCGCAGGCAACGAGTTCAAGTATTGGCAGGAAAAGCTTGGCGAAGTTGATATGGTTGCAGGTTCTGCTGCCGTTCTTTCCGAGTACGGTGAAGAAGGCTACCTTGTAAACATTGCCGAGTTCCTTCAGTATATGCCCAACTTCAAAGCATATCTTGAGTCCAATACCATCGTTCGTCTTTCCATCACAGGAAACACCTCGACAGGCGCTATCTACTTCAGCCCTTACTTCGACGGTGTTGACGATATCGAGCGTATGCCTCTTATGCGTACCGACTGGGTTGTAAAGCTTCTTGACGGCGACGGCGAGTTCACAGCCGCAAGCAGCAAGGATCTTGCAGCAGCCAAGTATCAGCCTTATATGCCTACAACAGGCACTGTTGAGGTAGAAGTTGTAAGCCTTGACGGCAAGAAGGTTGAGAAGGTTACAAAGGATTACGGAAAGGCCGGCAACATCGTAAAGGCTATGAACGATAAGCTCGCATCCGGTAAGCTTACAGGCGTTGAAGCAGTCAACATGCTCCGTACCTACATCGACACAGCTTACAACGGATACTACGGCAAGAACCGTTCGAACCTCTTCATCGGCCAGAATGCGGCATGGGATGCAGATGAGCTTGTTGCTCTTCTTCGCTGCGTAGTTGCAAACTCCCAGACACTTAACGGAAAAGATACCATCGAAGGTCTCTTCGCACGTGAAAACGACAACCTTCAGCGTCAGATCGATATGTTCAGGTTCGCAGGCACACTCTTTGGTGTTCGCGGTCTTGAATCCCGCGCTGATTTCCTGTACTTCGACAACAACGGCGTTCTTCACGACGCACGTGCCGAGAAGGATACCTATGCAGCCATCGAGAGACTTCAGGATATGGCAGCAGAAGGCATCATTGCTACTTCCTTCATGAACGGCGAAGCTGTTAAGACAGAGAACATGCTCAAGGAAGACCTTGGCTTCATGCATTACGACTACAACCAGACACAGACCATCTACAACGAGAACGGCGCACTTGACAGTGCGAACGGCGAGAAGTACATGGCTGTTATGGTTCCTGTTGCACGCTGGTATGACGGCACAGACGCAAACGGCGTTTACATGAGATTTACCGAGTCCTGGCGTTCGGTTAAGACCGACGGCTGGGCAATCTCCAAGAGCGGCGTTGATTACAAGGGCGACGGCAAGATGACTGACAAGCTTAAAGCTGCCCTTTCCATCATCGACTACGCATACAGCCCCGAAGGACAGATCCTTATGTCCTACGGTCCCGATGAATTCATCAAGAAGAATGCTGACGGTTCTTATGTAACATTCAGCTTCAACGGCAAGGATATGCCTGTTATCGCAGACGCTACATATGAAGAGCTCTGGAGCAAGGCAAAAGGCAACTACACCAACTATGCGCGTATGTACCTCGGTTCGACCTTAAGCTTCCTTAAGAGCCAGGCATTTGAGTATCAGTGCACAACAAGAGTAGGCCGTGAAGGCGCAGGCCATATCTCAACAGCTATCGGTCTTGGCACCATCAAGCACCCGCTCCTTGCAGTAGCAGACAACATGTGGTATACATCCATTCCTACAGTTCTTCCGAACACTACGGAAGAGGCTACCACGATCAAGGGTCTCAGCGGACTTTCCGACAACTTCAGCGGTTCGAAGGGCAAGTACAACCTTCTTGTTGACCTTATCCAGAAGGGATACTCGGGCAACCAGTTAAAGCTTGGCAGCGCAGATGCTGTTATCAACGCTGTTAAGACAGACGAGAAGATGAACATCGAGACATTCCTTTACTACAAGCAGGAAGCTTGGACACGTCTTGTAAATTACTACAATACGCTTAAGAAATAAGTATCAGGAGCCGTAAGGCTTATGGGCGCGGGGGCCGAAAGCCCCCGCAGGGCCCATGTTTCCGGCAGAAGCGCCGGACGCGTTTTACAGCATTTTTTGCGCACGGAGAACGTTATGTATAAAAAACAGATGCTCTTTCAAAGAATAATATGTTATGTCGTTCTGATCGGCTCCGCCGTGGTATTTCTTTATTCACTCGGCTTCATGACCGATCTGTATGACGGTCTTCGTCAGGCTGTTCCGGATCCGAAGATCCTTGATTCAAACGATCCTTCGGGAATGGGGCCTAAGGTTGAAGGCGCACGTCTGCTCTACGATATACAGGGTTTTAACAAGCTCCTTACAAGAGGTGCCATTATTCTTGTGCTCCTTGCTGTATTTCTCCTTGTAACAAACACCCATACACGCAGACGCTATTATATATCGAATTATATAGCGATAGGGCTTGTTTCTGCCGGTGGCACAGCTTATTCCGTATGGGCGATCATGGAGATCATGTCCTGGAAAGCAACGTATCAGGCATGGGTCGATTTTGAAAAGCTTGAAAAACTGGCAAAACTCCTTAAATTCGCGTTTTATGATGCCAACCACACATTCTGGTTCGATCTCGGATATGCCGTGCTCGGCATCTATATAGCACTTCTTGTGCTCCTCGTATTAAACCTTATTTGGAAAATAAACATGATGAATGCAGAAAAGAAGCTTCTTGCGAGCAGAAAGGAAGCGTGACCCATGGACGAAAAAACTATTCGCTTGGACAGGATGCGCTACACCAACAACGGAACTTCTTCCGGCTTTGCGCTCCTCGCTATTCTTTTCAATGTATTTTATTTTGTGAGCATATACAGATCGGATGTCGGAACATATTATTATTCATGGCTTATCGGCCTTTCGATCATCTATAACCTTGTTTTCATGCTCGTTGTCTTCCTTTGCTCGGAAGGCGTAAAGAGCTACAATTTCAATTATTCGGTGACCATGATAGTTGTCGGGGTACTGCAGATTTCGAGGATATTCATCATCCCGCTCAAAGCCTCGACCACGATCCTTAAAGTCAACGAGGAAGAGAGGGCGGCAATGCTGCCGGCCCAGCACCTGCGTGTTGTGATATTCCTGTCGGTTTCTGCGTTTTTCCTTATCGCAGGCGGTATAATCGGCATCATAAAGCACAACAAGCTTGAAAGCTACAAAAAGACTCTTGTAAAGACGGCATGACCCGGTTGTACAGCCGTTTTCCGCATAAATCCCAAATAACTTTCGGAGAAAGATATGGCAGAGTTAAAACTTCAACATTTGGATAAGATATATGATAACAACGTCCAGGCCGTGTACGATTTCAACCTTGACGTTGCCGATGGCGAGCTCATTGTTCTCGTCGGACCTTCCGGATGCGGAAAATCCACCACTCTGCGAATGGTTGCAGGTCTTGAGGATATATCGGCCGGAAGGCTTATCATCGACGGCAAGGATATCACAACGATGCCGCCCAAAGACCGCGATATTGCGATGGTATTCCAGAACTACGCACTGTACGCCCATATGACGGTATATGAGAATATGGCGTTTTCACTTGTGCTCCGCAAGGAGAACAAGAACGTGATACACCAGAAGGTGCTTGCTGCGGCTGAGATCCTTGGTCTTACCGACCAGCTCAACAAAAAGCCCGCACAGCTTTCCGGCGGTCAGCGCCAACGAGTTGCCATGGGGCGCGCGATCGTGCGTACTCCGAAGGTATTCCTCTTCGATGAACCGCTGTCAAACCTCGACGCAAAGCTCAGAGGCGCCACAAGGCGCGAGATACTGCTCCTTCATAAGCGCCTTAAAGCGACAATGCTTTACGTAACGCATGATCAGACAGAGGCCCTTACACTTGCGGACAGGATAGTCTGCATGTCTATGGGACATGTCCAGCAGATCGGTACACCCCTTGAACTGTACGATATGCCGAACAATCTCTTTGTAGCAAGCTTCATCGGGCTTCCGCCCATGAATTTCATAGAAGGCCGTATTAAGGACGGAAGGTTCGTTTCCCCGAACCTGTCATTTGCCCTGGATGATGCCCAGAAGACGCTTCTTGCCGCTTACAGCGATAAAGAGGTTGTTGCGGGAATAAGGCCCGAGCACATATTAAAGGGAAATGATGCGGTATTGAAGGTTACCCTTAACGAGAATCTCGGACAGACCACACTTGTACACGGCACGGTGGGCAAACAGAAGCTTACCGCGAAGCTTCGCGAGTGGTGTGATTACGAGCGCGGCGACGAGGTTGGGATCACCTTTGAAAATGTGCATTTCTTTGATAAAGAGACCACAAATGCCATAAGATGATAAAAGGTCATACAATCGTTTGCCGAATTTCTAAACCATAATGGGAGACTGAAGATGGCTGAATTTTTTAGAAAAAGAATAGTGGCGCTTAAACGCAGACCCTCAAATATCCCGCTTTTCTTCCTTGTTGTCGCGTTTCTGATCTATTCGCTCAACACAGCGTTCGTTTCGGATACGTCGCTTAAGCTTTACGGAGATAATATGGGACTTGCGGGTTTTGTGACCATGCTTACCTCTATCCTTATTTTCGTTGTATATCTCAATGCGTTCCCGAAACGCCAGAAGCCAAAGGTTGCGCTGCTGGTACTGTTTTTCGTGATGCTTGCGATAATAATCGTTGCAGACATCTATTACGGCAACACCGTAACGAAGATGCTCTCCATTATTGACGAGAGAGATCCCGCGAACACATTCAGGGATAGCTTCCCGTATATACTTAAATCCCAGTTCCTTGTATATTTACATGCCGGGGCTGTGGCCTTTGTGGGTATACTTGTGGCGATGCTTCCCGTTTATTCAAAGCTGTTACGCAAGATCAAGACTTCGATAGACGTTGAAGAGAACTCTCAGATCACGGATATAGATATTTCCGGGGAGTGATGTACGTACGGTACATTGATCCGTTTGTTTATGGCAAAGAAGAAGAAAAACAATGCCGCTGTTCCTGAAGAACACGGAAAGAGCACGGCGGATTACTATAAACTGAATAGCGATGCGGTTGACAGGCTCGTTAACGCAAATGCCGAAAACGCGCCTGAGGTCTCACAAAAGGAGATAGAAAAAGTGGCGGGGAAGAAGAGGCTTCGCATCCCTTTCCCGGTAAAGGCCGTTTTTATCAAGTTCTGGTTTGCCGGCGCCACCTGCTTTTTCTTCTACTTCGGGCTTGGAGCCGTGCTGCAGCAGACAGACCTTCTGTTTGCGCTTGCGGTGGCTCTCGGTGCAATAAAGAACCTTCTTGAGAACAATATCTTAAGGTTCATGGAACGTACCGAAGGCGAGAGCAGGCAGTTCATGCTTGTGGAATACAAGCAGTTCTGGGGGCTTTTCCTTGATGTTATGTACGGATTTCTGCTCCTTGGCGTGACAATGTATGTTTACAACCTGATCGCGCTCGCGATCGCTGCTGCGGCCGGGAATGAAGCGGTAGCCGGGTTCGGAGTTGAGCCGCTTTTGTTCGGTGTCATTGTTACCGCGGCGGATATGCTTTTCATATCGATAAAGAATCTGATAAAAAAGATAATCAATGATGCAAAGAGTTCGGCATCCCAAGGGACTGTCCGGAAAAAATAAGGGAGATTGCGATGGCATACCTCACATTCAAAGACATCAACAAAATTTATCCCAACGGTTTCCATGCCGTACACAACTTCAATCTTGAAGTTGAGAAGGGCGAATTCATAGTATTTGTCGGGCCTTCGGGCTGTGGCAAATCCACTACGCTGCGCATGGTTGCGGGACTTGAAAATATAAGCTCCGGTGAATTCCTTATCGAGGGTACGAGAGTTAATGAAAAAGGACCGCGTGAGCGAGGCATCGCCATGGTCTTCCAGAGCTATGCGCTTTATCCGCATATGTCTGTTTATGACAACCTGGCATTCGGCCTTACTTTACAGGGAGTGGATGAGGATGTTATCGAGCAGAAGGTTATGAAGACCGCAAAGATCCTTGGCCTTACTGAGTATCTTGACAGAAAGCCGAGAGCGCTTTCCGGCGGACAGCGCCAGCGTGTTGCGGTTGGCCGTGCCATCATCCGTAAAGTGGGCGTTTTCCTTATGGACGAGCCTCTGTCAAACCTCGATGCAAAGCAGCGTGTTACAATGCGTTCCGAAATAACGCAGATACACCGTGAGACAGGCGCAACGACCATCTACGTTACACACGACCAGACAGAGGCCATGACAATGGCGGACAGGATCGTTGTAATGAAGGAGGGCTATGTACAGCAGGTAGGAACGCCGTACGATCTTTACTTTAACCCCGTAAATGTATTCGTGGCGGGCTTTATCGGTGAGCCGCCCATGAACTTTGTAAAGGGGACCGTGACAAACGGAAGCCTTAAGATCGGAAAGACCGATGTGGCCTTGTCTTCAGTTGTCAGCGAAAAGACAGCTGCAGCCTACGAAGGGAAGGAAGTCTGCTTCGGATTCAGACCCGAGCATGCCGTACTTGTCAAGGATAAAGCTGTCCCGGATGCAATAGAGTTTTCCTGCGTTGTTGAGCTTACAGAGCTCCTTGGCGACAACACGAACGTATATATTGATATAGACGGTATAAACCTTATACTTAAGATAGATCCCCATGATACTCCGAAGATCGATTCGGAGCTGAAGTTTGCGGTACCGAAAGGTTCCGTATATCTCTTTGACGGGGAGACCGAAGCAAGGATCCTGCAATGATCAACATTTCTCCTATGGGCCGCATCTTTTGATGCGGCTCTTATTTTGTGCGTCAGTGGGGGCGTTTCGCGGTGTCCCGGTCTGTATGCCGTCGGGATGCCCCGCAGCACGGGCACGAGCGAGGCTTCCGTAGGGAGTCGCAAGTTCGCTACGGATGCGACGCGCGTTCCGCGAAGCGGACGAGGGCTATGCCCCGAGAGCGCCAAAGCATCCGCAATAAGCGACTTGCGACGAGTAGGAAACGAGCCGTAGTGCAAGGCGGCATCCCGACGGCATACAGACCGGGACACCGCGAATTGCCCTCGCCGACTCACTTATTCGCACTGATTGACATTTTTTGCGGGGATTGATATACTGTCTCTAATGCGTTTGCAAATAGGAAACCGTACTTCCGGAGAGTAAAATGGAAATAGTCTTAAAAATCGTGTTATACGTGCTTGGCGGGTTATTTGGCCTTGCGCTGCTATATCTTGCATTTCTTGCGGTCTGCGCCTACTGCTTTGTGGATCCGAAGAAGGAATATCTGAAGAACAGCCGCTTTTACAGAAGGCTGCTGTACGATCCGACCTCGATAGCGCTGTTTTTCGCAAGGGTCCGGATAAAGGTCACGGGTCTTGAAAAGATGCCGGAAGGCCGTTTTGTGATAGTCAGCAACCACCGTTCGAACTTTGACCCGATAGTGACCTGGCACGTGCTTGAAAAGTACGATATCGCGTACATTTCAAAATTTGAGAACTTCAAGGTGCCCATATGGGGAAGGATAATCAGAAAATGCTGTTTCCTCGGAATAAACAGAACAGATGCAAGGGAAGGTCTTAAAACGATAATAAAGGCGGTAAAGCTCTTGAAAGAAAAAGAGGTCTCCATAGGGATCTACCCCGAGGGGACAAGGAGCAAAAACTGCAGGCTTTCCGAGTTCCATGCGGGAAGCTTCAAGACGGCACAGCAGGCCGGAGTTCCCGTTGTTGTGGTCACGGTACAGGGAACGGAGCTCATCCACAGGCATTTTCCCTTAAAGAGCACGACGGTAAAACTGGATATACTTGATGTGATCCCGGCGGATGAGGTGAAAGCAACAAAGACCTCAGAGCTTTCGGAAAGGGTAAAGAAAATCATGGCAGACAACCTGCCTGAAGAAAACGAAAAAAGAGAAGGGGACGGGGAAGAAAAATGAACACAATAATGAAACAGTACATCTTATTTAATCCGAACGCGGGCGGCGGTTCGACAAGCGAACAGTTTGAGAACAACGAAGATCTTCAGATCCCGGGGTTTGACAACGAGATCGTGGATATGACCGCGATCCCTTCCTACAAGGAGTTTTTCGGGAAGATAGCCCTTGGGGAACGCGTTGTCGTTACCGGCGGAGACGGAACCATGCACCGTTTTATAAATGATGTCGCAGACCTTAACCTGAGGATAGATATATATTATTATCCCTCGGGGACAGGAAATGATTTCTGGAACGACATAAAAGACAGGGAAACAAGAAAGCTCGTGCCGCTCAACAGATATGTGGCAAATCTTCCGAAGGTCCGTGTAAACGGCACCGAAAGGTATTACCTTAACAACGCCAGCTTCGGTATTGACGGGTATTGCTGCGAGGTTGGCGACGCAATGCGCGAAAAGGGCGCAAAGAGCATCAACTACACCAGCATTGCAATAAAGGGACTGCTCGGCGGCTTCAAGCGCGTAAATGCCACTATAGAGGTTGACGGGATGACAAAGGAATTTAAGAATGTATGGCTTGCGCCTACCATGAACGGAAGGTTCTGCGGCGGCGGCATGATGCTCGCGCCGCATCAGGACAGGCTGAACCCCGAACATACCGTGACTCTCATGGTAATGCACTGCCCCTTAAAGCTTAAGACACTGATGGTGTTCCCTTCGATCTTTAAGGGCGAACACATAAAGCATACCGAGATGGTTGAGGAATTCAAGGGACATAATATAAAAGTGAAATTTGACAGGCCCACCGCCATGCAGATCGACGGCGAGACCATCAGAAACGTAACGGAATACAGTGTGACCGCCGGCTGAAAGGCCGGGGCTGCAGTTCCGGAGGAGAGCATATGCAGATAACCGAGCAGGGATATGCAAAGATCAATTTAAGCCTTGACGTGTTAAGGCGCAGGGAGGACGGATACCATGAGGTCCGAATGATAATGCAGACCGTGGATCTGTGCGATACTCTTGTGTTTGAGAGGATACCGGAGGACAGGATCGACTTAACGACCGATTCGGACATCCTGACGGACATGGAAGGGAATCTGGTCTCAAAGGCCGCCAAAGCCTTCAAAAACAGGTTTTCCATCGAGGAAGGCATAAGAGTGAGCCTTAAGAAAAAGATCCCTATTTCGGCAGGTCTCGCAGGCGGCAGCGCGGACGCGGCAGCGACTCTGCGGGCATTGAACAGGCTGTTTGAGATAAATGCGCCAAAGGAAGTGCTCTGCGAGATTGCGGGCGGTATCGGAGCCGATGTTCCCTTCTGTGTTTACGGAGGAACGATGCTTGCGGAAGGCATAGGAGAAAAGCTGACACCGCTTAAGAGCGGCATTGCAGGCCACTGTGTGATCGTAAAACCCGACTTCCCGATGCCGACGAAATATGTTTATAACAATCTCGTGCTTGATGAGAGGACGCGCCATCCGAACATTCAGGCAGCGATAAAGGCCGTTGAGGAAGGGAAGCTCTTCACCCTTGGCGAGGTTGGCGGAAATGTGCTTGAAAGCGTATCCTGCAGGCTCCATCCCGAGATAGAGGAGTTCAAAAAGGTGCTTGAAAGACTCGGAGCCGCATTCTCGCTCATGAGCGGGTCCGGACCTTCGGTATTTGCTTTCTTTGAGGAATACGCGGATGCCAAAAACGCATATGATACCTTTAAATCCGGCACTTACGGGGCAGAGACGTTTCTTACAAAACCGATATAAAGGTTTTGAAAAAAGCCTCCGATATATAAAGCAGAAATATACGCAAAGGGCTTACCGGCTCTTTGCCTGACACGGACGGAACCGGCATGATAATGTCAACAAGGAGGTTAACTATGGATATCAATAACATTACGAGCGTACTTGGCTACGAGAACAGCACAGCCATCGCAAAAGAAGGAAAGACCGCCCCGAAGGATGCTGCCAATGCGGCAAACAATAACGGGACCGCTGCAGCCGTTTACGAGAGCGGTGAGAGCGAAAAGGTCGTTAAGCGCGATGATGAGACAATAAAGAGGATGACTGCGGATCTTGAGCAGCGCAAAGCCCAGCTTCGCAATCTTGTGGAGCAGATGCTCTCGAAGCAGAGCAAGACCTACACAAGCCTTAAGGAGCTGCTTACGGCGGTAAAGGACGGCGAGATACAGATAGATCCCGAAGTTCAGAAGCAGGCCGAAGAGGATGTATCCGAAGACGGATACTGGGGCGTTGAGCAGACCTCGGAGCGCCTTGTATCTTTTGCAAAGGCTCTTTCGGGCAGCAATCCCGAGTATGCGGACAAGCTTATCGATGCCGTAAAAGAAGGCTTTAAGCAGGCTGAAGAGGCATGGGGCGGCGAGCTTCCCGAGATAAGCAGGAAGACTCTTGACGCAACTTTGAAAAAGCTTGAAAACTGGAGAGACGGTAAGGAAGCCTGAGAGTAACGTTTTCAGGCATATGCTTGCTAAATCCCGCAATGATTGATATAATTCCCCCGGAATGTATTTTCCGGGGGTTTTTTTATGAACAATGATGAAAGTTTGAAAGTAAACAGGTTTAAGGATCTTGCGCTCCGGAGTTATGAACGCGGGATACCGTGCTTTACACCGTTCCTTGATATGGCGGAGCAGGATCTTTTGCAGCGGGGAAGTGCGGAATATCCCGTTCCGTTCCGGCTTTACGGAGGGTTTGACGGAGCGGAGCGCGTTGTGGCATGTTTTGATGCAAAGGAAACAGAACCGGAAGACTATCCTTTGGCTGCTGTCGAGATAAAGGCTGTGAACATGAAGTTTAAGGGAACGCTTACACACAGGGATTACCTCGGCTCGCTAATGGGACTCGGAATAGAGAGGGACCGGCTTGGTGATATAGTGGTAAAGGACGGATATGCCTATGTTTTCTGCCTTAAGGAGATAGCTCCGTTTATCGCGGAAAACTGTACAAGCGTCGGAAGGGTGACTGTCGGATGCAGGGTGATCGGGACCGGTGAAGCGGAGGATACGGACGCAAAGTTCGAGGAACTCGTGGAACCGCTTGCTTCAGAGCGTATCGATGTCGCTGTGGCACGGCTTGCAAAGTGCTCAAGGAGTGCCGCTGTGGCGCTCATCATACAGGGAAAGGTGTTTATCAATAGGCGCGAGTGCAAAGAAGGCTCAGACAGGATCGCTCCGGGAGATGTGATATCTGTCCGCGGAACGGGCAAATTCAGATATGAGGGGATAGCCTATACCGGAAAGAAGGGGACTTCCCACGGGAAATTCCTGAAATACGTGTAAAAGACACTGCCCGTGTTTTTTGGGGGCACAAACGCCGGGATCAATGCAAACGGCGGGAAACCGGCACAAAAAACACATCAAACGGTACAAAACAGAGGCTCCTGTTTTCTTGACGGAAGGGTACCGGTATGATATATTTATATGTTAGAAAACAATCCGGGTCCGCTGTAAAAGCCGGATCCGGTTTCATGAAAAATTGCAATGGGGAGAAAGAATGATATGAACAGGAAAACTGTTGCCGTTATCTTTGGCGGACAGTCTTCGGAGCATGATGTTTCCTGTGTTTCCGCAGCTACTGTCCTTGATAATATCGACAAAGAAAAGTATGATGTGATCCTTATCGGGATCACAAAAAAAGGCGAGTGGAAGCTTGTAGAGGACAGAATGCTCCTGAAGGACAACGAGTGGGAAAAGGGCACCGTTACCGCCATTATAAGCCCGGAGCAGACAAAGGGCTCCGTGCTTGTTATAAAGGACGGAAAAGCGGAGTACAGGAAGGTGGATGTCGTCATCCCTGCCCTGCACGGCCTTTACGGAGAGGACGGCACGATCCAGGGCCTGTTTGAACTGGCCGGGATCCCGTATGTGGGATGCGGAGTGCTTGCTTCCGCCGTTTCCATGGATAAGCTCTATACAAAGCAGATCGTAAAGCATCTTGGGATAAGGCAGGCGGAGTATGTGCCCATAATGTATGATGAACTTGAAGATCTTGAGGAATGTGCTGACCGCGTCGAGAAGAAGCTTGCTTATCCGGTGTTTGTAAAACCTTCAAATGCCGGCTCTTCTGTGGGCGTTACCAAGGCACATGACAGAAAAGAGCTTAAGGAAGGCCTGCTCCTTGCCGCAAAGAACGACCGCAAGATCCTTGTTGAGGAGAACATCACCGGGCGCGAGCTCGAGTGTGCGGTGCTTGGCGGGAAAGACCAGAAAGCATCGGGTGTCGGGGAGATCCTTGCTGCTGCGGAATTCTACGATTTCGATGCAAAGTACAACAACGAGGAATCCCGTACCGTGATAGGGCCTATGCTCCCTGCAGGCAAAGAAGAAGAGATCCGCACGGACGCGCTTCGCATTTTCAAGGCGCTTGACGGGTTCGGACTTTCGAGAGTGGATTTCTTCATGGAAAAAGACACTGATGAGATAGTGTTTAACGAGATCAACACCTTCCCGGGCTTTACGGGCATCAGCATGTATCCGATGCTCTGGGGAGCAAAAGGGATCGACAAAAAAGAGCTTCTCGACAAGCTGATCGAATCGGCCTTTGAACGCCGCAGAAGCTATACTGCCGCAGAATGATGCGGTATTGACCGGAGTTTTTGATGAAAAATGATTTACCGATAGGAGTGTTCGATTCGGGTATTGGCGGCCTGACGGTGGTTAAAGAGATCATGAAGAGGCTGCCGCACGAACGGATAATATATTTTGGAGACACAGCCAGGGTGCCCTACGGAAACAAATCCAGGGACACCGTTATCACTTATTGCAGGCAGATAATGAGATTTCTGCTCGGAGACGGTGAACCGAAGGTGAAGGCTGTTGTCGTTGCATGTAACACCGCGAGCGCGCTTGCGCTTGATACCATAGCAAAGGATTCGCCGGTCCCTGTGACAGGGGTAGTCGGACCCGGCGCAAAGGCGGCAATTGAAGCCACGAAAAACGGCAGGATCGGCGTGATCGCCACGGAAAGTACTATAAAAAGCGGCATTTACAACAAAGTCATAAGCGAATCCGGCAGGGGCTTCGAAGTTTACGGCAAGGCATGTCCTTTATTTGTGCATCTTGTTGAGGAAGGCTGGGCAGATACGAAGATAGCCGCCGAGGTTGCGGAGGTTTATCTCGACGAACTTAAGAACAAAGGGATAGATTCACTGGTGCTCGGATGCACGCATTACCCGCTGTTAAAGAAGACGATCGGGAATGTGATGGGAGATGGTGTTACCCTTGTGAATCCCGCACTTGAAACGGCCAAATCCCTCGAGGAGACTCTCTTGAAGCTCGGGCTTTGCTGCAGCGGGAACGGTATTCCCGAGCACAGGTTCTATGTCAGCGACGGCGAAGAAAAATTCCGCGATTTTGCAAATTCCATCCTTGACAGCGTGCATCTTGAGACAGCCGATGTCACACGGGTCGTCATGGGCGCGGAGGTATGAATTGGACAGACAGGACGAAGACAGCAGGATACTTGAAAAAGACGTGCTCTTAAAGCTTGGGGGTTTCGGAAAGAATTTCGGCGTCCCCGAGGGCGTTGAGATCATGTATCCGGGCCGGTATTTTTACAAAAACGGATGTCATTATGTGCTTTATGACGAAAGCTCAGACGAGGTAGGGAAAACGCTCGACACGAAGTGCATACTGAAGATAACCGACAGCAGTGTCGAAGTGATAAAGCACGGGGCTGTGAACACGGATATGGTGCTCGCGGTGGGAAATCCAAGCGTATCGATCTATCAGACGGCTTTCGGAGAGCTGTCGCTTGCAACGAACGTGCGGGAGCTTACGGTCACTAAAACAGACCATCTGCTTAAAGCGGATGTTTTGTACACACTTGAGATAAACAATGATTATGCGGAGGAATGTCACCTTGTGCTGACGGTGACGGATTAAAAGATGCTTTCTATTATCGTTGCGATTTCAAAGAATTACTGTATCGGGAACGGCGGGAAGATACCGTGGAAGATCCCGGGGGAACAGCGCAGGTTTAAGGAGCTTACCACGGGGAACACCGTGATAATGGGACGAAGGACCTTCGCAGAGATAGGAAGACCGCTTCCGAACCGCAGGACCGTCCTTGTTTCAAACACGTATTCCTGGAATGATGCAAACTGCGTGACAGTAAGCTCGTTTGAGGAAGCGCTGCGTGTTTCGGATCCCCTTCGGAACGAGGTCTTTGTGGCGGGCGGCGCAGGTATCTACAGGGAAGCCCTGCAATACGCCGACAGGCTGATCATTACCCATATCGATATCGAAGTTGACGGTGATGTTTTCTTCCCGCATTTTGACGGGCTCGGATTTGAAGAGGTTTCACGAGAGCATTTCGACGGGGAGATCCCGTATGACTATGTTACATACGAGAGAAGAAAAAGATGTGAATAAACATGAATGCCCGGGGATCTGAACGGGCTAAAAAAGGGAGGGGTTTGATGAAAGTATTTATTATCATTCTTTCAATACTTGCGCTTGTACTTGTGATCGGGTGTGCGCTGGTCGCATTTTATCTGTATAAGATGGCGATCACGAGAAAGGGCGTCAAGACCAAAGAGGAAACGCTTAACGAGCAGTGGCTCAAGCATCGTGAAATGATGGCCGAAGCCGGGAAGTGGCTTGAAACCCAGGAGCTGCGTGAAGTTAATATTACAAGTTTTGACGGCCTTAAGCTGGCTGCGGATTTCCTGCCGGCTAAGGATGCGGTTAGGACCGTCATCTGCGCTCATGGTTTCAGGGTGAGCTACTTAAAGGATTTTGGGCCGATCATCAGGTATTACCACGAAAACAGGACGAATGTGCTGCTGATAGACGAACGCGCTCACGGCAGGAGCGAGGGCAGACACATCTGTTATGGTACAAAAGAGCGGTTTGATATAAAGAAATGGGCAGAGTTTATCAACAGTGAGCTTGTTCCGGAACAGCTGCCGATCTATCTTCACGGTGTTTCCATGGGATGTGCGACGGTCGTTATGGCAAGCGATCTTGACCTGCCGTCGAACGTAAAAGGCGTTGTTGCGGACTGCGGGTTTACATCTGCATGGGATCAGTTTGCATATATACTTCGGAAGAATTTTAAAATGCCTACATTCCCGATACTTGATATATCCAACATCTACAGTCAGCTGTTTGCGGGCTTCGAGATGAAGGAAGTTTCAACGCTCGATATCATGGCACGCGAGCGATACCCGATGCTGTTCATCCACGGTGATGCGGATGATTTTGTGCCTACTGCCATGGGATTGGCAAATTACGAAAAATGTGTTTCAAAGAAGAAGCTTGTCCTCTTTGATGGCACCGGCCATGCGCTCTCGTGGACGATGGATCAGGCTCTTTACGAAAAGATCCTTGGCGAATTCTTTGAAGAATGTGAGAAATAAAATGAAAAAATGTATCTTGGCCGTATTATTGTTTGCTTTTGCGTTTTGCGCCTGCGCCTGCGGACGTGTCACCGGTGCGATCCTTGCACCGACAATGCCGGGGAATACAACGCCTTCCGCTAATGCACCGACATCAAAGCAGGAGCCTACGGGAACGGTACCGACAGACCGCCCGACTGACATTCCGGCAACGGAGCCTCTAACACCGACACCTACCATGAAACCAGAAAATTCACCTACACCTACACCGACACAGGCTCCTACGCCCACCCCTTTGCCGGGGGACGACGGAAAGATCGTTGTGGTACTCGACCCCGGGCACGGCGGGATATGGACGGGCGCGACCTCAAGAGGCTACGTTGAAGCGGAGATCACGCTTAAGATAGCAAATTACTGCAAGGAATATATCGAAAAGACATATCCTTCGATCAAAGTATATATGACAAGGACAGAAAACAAGACATTTTCCAACGACCTGCCCACAGATCTTAAGGAGCGCATCTATTTTGCAAAGGAAAAGAATGCGGATGTGCTTGTGAGTCTGCATCTTAATGCTTTTAACGGGAAGTCGTCGGGGTGCCTTATCTGCACACAGCATCAGCCTCAGGTAAAGGATGATGCCGCAAGGCTCGGAACACTCATCCTCGAACAGCTCGAGGCGCTCGGCATCAAGAGCCGCGCGATGTCAAACGGGGTAAGGAAGGGACTCTATATCCGCTACAGCTCCGATTTCTTTGATGACCAGGGAAACCCCAAGGAATACTATCAGATATGCAGGAATGCGGCAAATGAGAACCTTGTGGGGATCATTGTCGAGCATTGCTTTATCGACAGCGAAGATGATACAAAGTATTTTGCCGACGAAGAGGCCATCAGACGGCTTGCGATCGCGGATGCAAAGGGCATCGCGAAATATTTTGGGATCGAGTGACAGGAGGCGTGACAACCTTAAACCGGTACTGTCCCGGCGCCTGCTATGTTCGCAGTTTGGAGATCTGTATGAAAAAACGTTCCGGAAGGAGCAAATTTAATAGTGTTTTGAGGCTTTCCGCAGCGTTGTTCGCAGTTCTGGCAGTTTTGCTTTCGATTACTGAGGGCGTGAACGGTACACTGCCGGTAAAGGCGGATACTTCCCTGTGGCCGGTGGGCCCGGACATTGCGGTAAAAGGAGCAATGGTCATTGAGGCCGATACAGGCACGATCCTTTATAAAAAGGACGCTTATACTGCCTACCAGCCCGCCAATCTGACACAGCTCATGACTACGCTTCTTGTGATGGAGAACTGCTCGCTTATGGATGTCATGACTATGAGCACAAAGGCGGAGACCGCAACCAAAGGAAGCCGCGTCGGGCTTGTGCGTAAAGAACAGGTTACCGTTGAATCTGCGTTGTACGCGGTTTTGCTGGCATCGGGCAACGAGGTCGCCTACGGACTTTCCGAGCATGTCTCGGGAGACAGGGACAAGTTTGTGGACCTCATGAACAGAAGAGCTGGTGAGCTTGGGCTTTCAAATTCCCACTTTTCGAACCCGGAAGGCTCGGATGACGATAAAAACTACACCTGCGCCTCGGATCTTGCGATAATTGCAAGAGAAGCCTATAAAAATCCGGAATTCCTAAAGATAACATCTTCGGCCAGATACACTATCCCGCAGTCGAATCTTAAAGAAGCAAGACCTATCACAAACAGGCATCTGATGATAAAGGGCGATGTGAAATATGAACAGGCCGTGGCCGGGAAAGTGGCTTACAGCGCGCCTTCGGGGTATTCTGCAGTAACGTATTGCAGGAAAGACGGGATGAACATCATCTGCGTTGTTCTCGGTGCCGCCACCAGGGACGGCATGTATAACGAAACAAAGAAGATCTGCAACTGGTGCTTTGAGAACTATAAGGCATATGATATCCGGGAATACGAACTTGCAAGCAGTTCCGCTTTTGCTTCGCTATTTGACAAGGCACCGCGGTTTGGCGCGCAGGATTCGGATACCATAGTCAGGTTCGAAGGGAGTAATGTAGCGGTAGTCCCCAAAGGCGTTCCTTTCAGCGAGATCACACGCAGGGTCACGTTTAACGACATGAAGGAGTATTATCACGGGGAAAACCGTGTCGGAACCGTTAATTACGAATACGGCGGTATTTTCGTCGGTTCAGCTGACATTATCTACTACAATGAAGGTTATCCGCTGAACAACGAAGTTCTTGACAGGATGTGGCCTCCCTACCTGTTTAAGATAGATACGGTCTTCTCACCGGAGCATGCGGAATATCTGAAAGACCATATTGAACCGGTGCAGGAGCCGACACAGGCTGTGCTGCCAACGGATGAGCCCAAGCCGACACTTACCGAACAACAGGAAAATACGGAAAAGATCAGCGCTTTCAGGCGAAAGATCATCATTGCAAGCGGGATTGGGGCTGCGCTGGTGCTTATCGGACTGTATTTCGTGATCTTTGAACTGCCTCGTATGAACAATAAACTGGATATAGAATAGGGGAACATCAAAATGAACAAGGTATTGATCGTTATAAACGGAAAAGGTGGGGTTGGCAAGGATACGCTCTGTGACTTTGCAGCAAGGCATTTTAAGACAAGAAACATCTCTTCTGTCACACCCATCAAGGAGATCGCGAAAGCCGGCGGATGGAAGGGAGAAAAGGACGCCAAAGCGCGTAAGATGCTTTCAGACCTGAAAAAAGTATTTACGGAATATAACGAGCTTCCCACAAGATATGTGTGCGACGAGTACGAGGATTTCTTGAAAACAGACGAAGAGATCCTGTTTGTGCATATAAGGGAACCAAAAGAGATAGATAAGCTTAAAAGTGTGCTTCCGGGCAAATGCAAGTCGCTTCTTGTGACAAGGAAGAGCTACTCGCAAAACTGGGGCAATTCATCGGATGATGATGTAGAGGATTATGAATACGATCTGTATTACAGGAACGACCTGCCGCTTGGTGAAGCTGAAGAGGATTTTGCAAGGTTTTTAAGAGAAAAACTGGGCTAAGGGAGGAAAAGACCAATGAAATATATCCAGAATCTGACCGAAGGTGAAGACGTCAACGAAGTGTATCTGTGCAAGGCGGCTTCCATACGTGAAAAAAAGAACGGTGACGAATATCTCGATTTCAAGATTTCCGACAAAACGGGAGAGATGGACGCCAAAGCATGGGATCTTAATGCGGGTGTGGAGGATATCGAGCCGGGCATGTATATACGCGTGTCAGGAAAAGTGCAGAGTTACAAGGATATGCTCCAGCTTCGCGCAACAGGCGTGAAGAAATGCAAGGAGGGCGAGTACATTGAATCAGATTATGTACCGACCTCGACCTATAACATCGACACCATGTACAAGAGCCTCCTAAGCTATGTGGAAAGTGTTCAGGAGCCGCATCTGCATGCGCTGCTTGAAGAATTCTTTATAAAGGATACGGAATTCATCTCAACATTCAGAAAGAGCTCTGCAGCAAAGGTGATGCACCATGCTTTTCTTGGCGGCCTGCTTGAGCATACACTGAGTGTAACGCAGAACTGCAGGTTCTTTGCTGAGAAATACAAGATATTAAACCATGATTTAATAATTACTGCGGCGCTTCTTCATGACATCGGAAAGACAAGAGAACTGACAGCTTTCCCGGTAAATGATTACAGTGACGAAGGAAACCTGATCGGACATATCGTGATGGGTGTTACAATGGTTAATGAAAAAGCTGTCAACATACCCGATTTTCCGAAGCTCCTCTTGGATGAACTGAATCATTGCATACTGGCGCATCATGGAGAGCTGGAGTTCGGATCTCCTAAGAAACCTGAGCTTGCGGAAGCAATGGCGCTCAACTTTGCAGATAATATTGATGCAAAGATGCAGACTCTGCTTGAACTCTTTAATTCCAATGCTTCGAATGCGGGCGCGGAATGGATGGGATTCCAGAAGAGCTTTGACTCTAACATCAGAAGAACGAAGGTTTGAAATGGATTACAAGAAGAACCAGAAAGTTAAAATACGATTTAACGACATTGGGTCGGATGGCGAAGGAGTAGGTCGTGCCGGGGACGGTGCGGCCTTTTTTGTAAAAGGCGCGCTGCCGGGTGAAGAAGCGGAATGTACTGTGCTTAAGTGGAAGAAAACTTATGGGTATGCAAAGCTTGAGACGCTTATAACCTCTTCGAAAGACCGGAGAGAACCTTTATGTCCCGTTGCCGGAAAATGCGGAGGGTGTACGCTGCAGCATCTCGATTATAAGGCACAGCTTGTATGGAAGAAGGATAAGGTCAAAGGCTGCCTTGAAAGGATCGGCGGTTTTGAAGGTGTTGAAGTGCGAGACACCATCGGAATGGATAATCCGTATTATTACAGAAACAAAGCCCAGTTCCCAATTCAGACCGGAGAAAAAGTTAAACTTGGATTTTACGCGGGCCATACACATGCCGTTATCGATATTGACAACTGTATGATCCAGGCTCCTGTGATAAACGCGGTCATGAAGGTGTTCAGACAGTATGTGGAACAATATGGGATACCGGCTTATGATGAGGAGACCGGGAAAGGACTTTTGAGGCATATACTTATCCGGACCGGCTTTGGAACGGACCGGGTCTGCGTCTGTCCGGTGATCAACGGGAATGAACTGCCGAAATGGGAGCAGTTATGCGACATGATACGGCAGGAATGCGAAAAGTTAAAACACGAATTAACCACATTTGCGATCAATATCAACACCGATAAGACCAATGTTATACTTGGGAAAAAGGTTATCACACTGTTTGGAGAAGAATTCATCACCGATAAACTCGGGGATGTGGTCTATGCTGTTTCACCCTTGAGTTTTTATCAGGTAAACCCCGCACAGACAAAAAAGATATATGATACTGTAAAAGAATATGCCGGTCTTACCGGTTCCGAAACCCTGTGGGATATTTACTGCGGAGCGGGAACAATCGGTCTTTATCTTGCATCCGGAGTAAAGGAACTTATCGGTATAGAGATAGTTCCTGAAGCAATTGAGGACGCTAAAAGAAATGCAAAGCTGAACGGAGTACAGAATGCAGAATATTACTGCGGACCCGCAGAAGAAGTGTTGCCGGGGCTTGTGAAAGAAAAGCATAAGACCGCAGATGTGGCTGTAATTGATCCGCCCAGAAAAGGGTGTGATCCGGCTCTCCTTGAGACATTGCTCAAAGTAGAACCGGAAAAGATCATCTATGTTTCTTGCGATCCCGCCACGCTTGTAAGGAATCTTAAGATACTGTGTGCGGAAAAATACAACATTAAAGCCGTTCAGCCGGTAGATGCCTTCTGTCAGACGACACATGTGGAATCAGTAGTCTTAATGTCTCAAGAGGGGTCGAGGCAATAGAAATGCTGACGAAGAAAAAAGCATTATTGAGGGGAGAAATGAATACGAAAGACATTTTTGAACAGATAATAAAACAAGCAACAAAGGATGACACGCCTGTTTTTGAGAAGCCTTTTGATTCAATAAAACTGCAATTAAGATTCTATATGGAGGATATTCCTAATAATCCGCGTTATATGTATGATGCAGATGCTGTATTCTTCTACAATTGTGATGAGGTAATATGTAGATTGGAGGAAAAAGAACGCTGTGACTGTGCAGAGCGAGGCGATATAATGACATCGATATGGACTCCATTAACTTATTACTTAGGAATGAATGATGGGAAGATAATACAAAAAAACAATAAGAGTATTAAGGAAATTTTAAATTATAAAGATGAAAAAAGAAGGCAAGAAGCTTTTGAATTATTAAATCATTTATCTCAAAACTATGCATCGCGTGGAAATCTATTGTTACTGCCAAACACGACAAATACTGCGAATAGAAGAAATCTGAATCCGGATAAATTTACATATTGTGAAGATAAGATAGATCAATTTCTTTATTTTTGCCTAAAAGATGGTAGCCCTATTAGGCCATACTTCAATAATAATGATTATAATGTTAAGCAATGGATAAAATCAGAGAAACTAGAATGTATGTTTTCAGCTGATTTTTTCGATAAGGGTACTGTTGGTGAAGTAGATATTTCGATAGAAAACCTACAATCCATGATTAATTGTCAGGATAGGATAGAAAACTATAAGTATAAAGAATTGGATGATTTATGTTGGAAAACTTATTTTGAGAGGCTAAATAAGGTTATAGATTATAGAAACCAAGCTGGTATAATTCCACATATGCCATATACCTGGGACAATTAGTAGATTTGTTTTGTTATTCTGGCAAAATATGACCAGTTTAGTAAGACGGTTTATATTCATTTTTTCGTTTCGATGCATGTTGAGGTCGTGAGCCTTTTACAGCGAATGAGCAACACCCGGTCGAAAGAAGTTACTCTTGATGTTGATATGGATTATCATAGGATCAAGAGTGAAGGGTGATAAAATTTATGATCTTTGTATGACCGGGCTGCTGAAGGAGAAATTTGATGGAAATCATTGATTTTTATGCCAGTGATGACAAAAACCACTGGCTTTCCGAAATACAAAAAAGCGACTGGGGCGCAGGGAAATATTTGTATGAGCTGCTTCGTGATCAGAAACTGAAGGAGCTGTGCGGCGAATCGACCAAAGCGCTCCTTCTTATTGATGGTGATAAACTGATTTCCTTTTGTACATACGCTGAACAGGATGATGTACGGGAGCCGTCACTGACACCTTGGGTCGGCTTTGTGTATACATTCCCGGAGTATCGAGGAAAACGACGTGTTGGGAAACTGCTGGAATATGTTTATATGCTTGCAAAGAATGACAGACATAAGCATATTTACATCTCCACGGGCGAAACAGGGCTTTATGAGAAGTACGGATATCAATTCTGGAAAATCATGAAGGATGTCCATGGAGAGGACAGTCGTGTGTATAAAACAGATATTGTCTCAAAGGATTACAGTGAAGTACTTGGAACAACAGTGAGCGGAACGATTGACAGGCCATTGGGGAGTGCACATCCAAGACATCCGGAGATGGTATATCCCATCAATTATGGGTATGTTGACGGAGTGTTTGCCGGAGATGGAGCTGAACAGGATGTGTATGTATTTGGTGCGGATCAGCCACTGGAAACATATACCGGCAAGGTCATTGCTGTATATCATCGCCTGAACGATAACGAAGATAAGTGGATTGTCAGCTTAAATGGAGAAACAATTCAGGCAGAGGATATTCTGGAGGCCATCAGTTTTCAGGAACAGTATTTTATGGGAGAGTTATATACACTATGATCGATATTTCTAAGCTTAGCAAGAGGTAAGTTTCGCGTAGATTATGACGCTGAAGCAGGTGACAAGGTTTTGCTCAACGCTTTCCTGGGTCGATATCACAGACAGTAAACTCTGGCTAATGAATTCTAAAGGAAAAAAATGGCTGTCACGCTTCCGCAAAATGCGGGAGCTGCAATACCGTTGGCCGAAACCGACGGGTTTTTGCTGGCCCTGGAGGACGGCCTTTACACCTGCAAAGACAAAAAGGTTGAGCTATATAAAGACCTTAGGCAGGTATACAAGCCGTACTGGCACTCAAACGACGCAAAAGCGGACCCCCGCGGGAGGATATGGTTCGGTGCATCCGTAAAGGACAACGAGCATCAGGCCGGAGAGTACTTTTTAAGGTCGAAAACGGAGTGCCCGACGGTATGACCATCGATTCCGATGATAATCTCTGGGTAGCGATCTGGGGTGGGAGTAGGATCGAAAAAAGGTGCGGGAAAACGGGCAAATTGCTGGACATCATAGACATCCCCGCATTTCACGTCAGCTCCTGCTGCTTTGGAGATGAGGATATGGGGACATTATACATAACCAGCTCCGGGGATGGTCTTTTTGGAGAATACGAAGAATGCCTGTTCAGGTGCAGAACCAAAGAAACAGGCGCAGAACCGGATTTTGCGGTATTATGATCAAAATAAGCAAGCAGGGAGTTCTCAGAACATACAGGCATCCCTGTTCGTGCATTGGAAGACCGGGAGGTGTAACAATAGTTATGACTGAAACCAATGAGAAAACAAGAACGTTGAACCGATTGAGAATCGAATTTGCTTTTAAGCAAAAGAAGGGCTTGCCCTTTATTATGGCATCTGCAGTTTTGTGGACCGTTATGCTGATAGCCTTCCTGACAGATCTGAATCTGATGGCAAAAAACATCATAGCCATGGGCTGCTCTGCGCTGCTGATGCCCTGCGGAATACTTTTCGGCAAGCTTATCAGGGTCGACATATTCAGCAAAGAAAATCCGCTGAGCGGTCTTTCGATCGTAGCGGCGCTCAATCAGCTTCTGTATCTGCCTGTCGTTTTGTGGGTCATGTATACAGTTCCGGAAAAGATGATCATGGCATATGCTATCACTGTCGGAGCCCATTTCCTGCCGTACTACTGGATCTATTTTTCGCCTACATATTTTTACGCGTCAATCATTATTCCCGTAGTGTCGCTGATCTTGGGCATCAACTTCGGTCAGCCCGTTGTTTGTTTTGCTTTTGTGGGATTTGATATACTGATCTGCCTGTTACTGTGCCTTGAAAACAAGCAGGCAAAGGAGCTGTATTCATCGATCGCGGAAAAGGAACAAAATGCAACCATTAGCTGCTCGCAGCATGGAGATTAAGTTATGAAAAAAGAAGAAAAAACCAATGTAATGCGTGTCCTTGACAGCAAAAAGATCCCCTACGAGAGCCGGTCGTACACAGCCAATCCGACACTCACGGGCGAGGACATAGCAGAGATACTTGGCGAGGAAACTGATCGCGTGTTCAAAACCCTTGTAACGGTAGGGAAAAGCGGTGCTTATTACGTTTTTGCAGTACCCGTAAACAAAGGGCTTGACCTTAAAAAGGCCGCAAAAGCTGCGGGTGAAAAGGATATAAGCATGATAAAACAAAAGGAGCTGCTGCCACTTACGGGATATGTTCACGGCGGGTGCTCGCCTGTGGGCATGAAAAAGCAGTTTTCGACATTTATCCATGAAACCGCACTTTCGTACGACAAAATCTTTGTAAGTGCAGGGAAAGTGGGATTTCAGGTGGGACTTGCACCCGCC